>CANQKD010000003.1 GCA_947624375.1 uncultured Clostridia bacterium
GGGCGTGTATCCATTACCAAAATTATTTGATATGTTAAGTATCCCCATTTCAGGATATCCGTTGTTTTCTCTGCTCAGTTTTTGCAAGGCTTCATTAGTTTTAATTTCTTGCTGAATTTTCTTTGAAATAAAATAATTTTCAGTATATTCAAATACAACATTTCGCATTTCTTTAATGTTCAATCTTCAAAATATGTTTATCTTCCACTAAGCAGATACTGCATCAAGCGCAATGCAGCCGACACATCAACAGCTTGAAATAATTCATTTGCAAGTTTCTCACGTTGTGTTGACGAGAGAACGCTGACAGATTTCATCGCGGTAAATATGTCTTGCTTTGCTTTTTCGTATGGGTCGGTCGGCTCAAGACCTACTATAGGCTTGATAGGATTCACTTAATGTCATCTCCTTTCTTTCTTGTTTTCCTGTTGAGATAATTATTATATTAAAAGGGTTATCCTAATTTTGTAAGAGTATTTTGTCACACTTCTTGCCTCAGAAAGCCACTTATTCATCATTTTACGGACAGCTATTTTATCTGTTCCTTCCGGCACTTTCGATGAACCATCCAATCTATTCACTTCCTTTTTATAGTTTATTTTTTCTTTGAACTATATTTCTTGTTGCTTCTATGAGTACCATTCTCATCCGTTACAATATTGGATCTACGCTGTTTAGCTTCCTGCGCGTTTTGGAAAACATCCTCTGTAATAATGGGTGGATGGTTGTCCTTAACCAAATATTCATATTCCTTGGTAAATGAGTCTGTAAGTCTTACTGTACCAACATATTTTTCATTTGTCAAAATATTTTCAATTGCCCGTTTGCTCCATTGAGGCTTTCCCGCCGGGGAAGATATACCTTTCTGTTTTAATTCTTTAATTATTCCGAGTACGCTCTTGCCCTCAATGTACCAGCGAAAAATGTCACGGACAACTTGCGCCTGTTCTTTGTTGATCACAAGGTCGCCATCTTTATTTTTGTCATACCCATATAATCTGCGTTTATATAAACCCGATGTACCACTGGCAGCTCTAAAGCTTAATCCCATACGTATATTATCGCTTCTGCTCTCATTTTCTGCCTGAGCAAAGGACTCTATAATTGAAATCATCATTTCGCTGTCGATATCATCAGTATCCAAGTTTTCCTGTTCAAAAATTACTCGCACACCTGCTGCCTTTAAACGGCGGAGCGCATTTAGCGTGTCCACGGTATCTCTGCCAAAACGGCTAATACTCTTTGTCAGAATTACAGAAATATGATTAAGTTCACATTCCTTTAGCATCCTTTCAAACTCACCCCGTGGTGAGCCTGATTTTGCCGACCCAATATCTATAAATGTATCACAAAGTTTCCATTGTTCAACATGCGATACCGCTTTTGTTAAAGCGGAAATTTGGGCGGAAAGGCTATTCAACTGGTCCTTTTCAGACGTACTGACGCGGCAATATATACCTACATTCTTTACGATCTTATCCGGCTTAGCTGGTATATAGAATATCTTTGATTCCACTTCAGGCACTCCTTTCTAAGGTTTTAATTTAGCCTAAATATATCACTCAATAAGCCGAATGACAGATAGGCTGTTTTAATCTACTGTTTGTCTAAAAATACAATATATTGTGCAGCACGTAATAACTATATACAAGATGTCCTTGACATCAACACCACACACTCCACATGGCTTGTGCGGGGAAACATATCCACAGCGCAGAGCCTCTGGCAGGTGTAGCCGTACTGCGCAAGGCGCTTTACATCGCGCGCGGCTGTGGCAGGGTCGCAGGAGACCATTACTATTCTTTTGGGGGCGGCTTTCGCTATCGTTTCTATCGTCAGCTCCGAGCAGCCTTTTCTCGGCGGATCTACAACAATCACATCGGGCGCGCAGCCACTTTCTCGCAGATGAGAAAAGACCTCGCCTGCATCGCCGCAGTAAAATGCGGCATTTGTTATGCCGTTGCGAGCGGCGTTGCGTTTTGCATTCTCTACCGCCTGCGCCACCTGCTCAACACCTACGATCTTCACATCTTTAGCGCGTTTTGCCATTGAAAGACCTATCGTGCCCGTGCCGCAGTAAAGGTCTGCGATAACATCGCCGCTTTGTGGCGCGGCATACTCAAAAGCCTTGGCGTAAAGCCGCTGTGCCTGCGCGGTGTTCACCTGATAAAACGACAGCGGAGAAAGCTCCACCACGTTTCCGCACATGGTGTCCGTTATAGTGTCACCGCCAAAAAGGGTCACGCACTTTTCGCCCAGAATAACATTCGTATTTTTTGGATTTATATTCAGCACAATGCTCTTTACCTCGGGAAAACTCTGCGCTATCTCTCGGCACATCAGCATAAGCTTTTTTGAAATATCACGCGCGGCAACAATGCACAGCATTATCTCTCCGCTGTTATATCCTCGGCGCAGATAAATGTGGCGCACCTCTCCCCTGCCGCTTTCTTCGCTGTATGCCGTTATATGCGCTTTTTCCATACATTCAAGGCATACTTTCACAATATCCGAAAACACTTTTGGCTGCAAGGGGCAATCATCTATCGGTATCACCCTGTGGCTGCGCGAGGCATAAAAACCGCAGGCAAGTTTGCCGCCTGACTGCGTTACGGGGTACTGCGCCTTGTTGCGGTAGCGGTCTGTTTCATCTGCCCGGGTAATGCCGTCACACTGCGGTGTTACGCCTGCGATCCTTTCAAAAGCATCGGTGACTGTTTTCAGCTTTGCCTCGCGCTCTGCTTTGTAAGAAATATGTCTGTAAACGCAGCCGCCGCACTTGCCGTAAGCGCCGCAGTCTGCTTTTATACGAAACGGTGACGGCTCTGTCAGCTGCTCAATTTTACCGTAGCAGTAGCTTTTGCATACCTTAACTATCCTGCACTGCAATTTATCGCCGACAGAAGTAAACGGCACGAACACCGCCATGCCGTTTTCAGCTCTGCCTATGCCGCTGCCCTCGCTTGTAAGAGAGGTTATTTGCAGCGAAATTATGTCATTTTTTCTAAGCTCTTTCAATACCGAAAAACTCCCCGACTTCATTTTTCTTTTCTATCATAAGGTCAAAATGCTTGTTGTATTCAAGAGGAAATTTGTAGTTGAATATTCTTTGCAGCCTGCCGCCGATGCGGTCTACAAGCTTTGTTGATGCCCCAGCACCTACGGCGATTATAGTCTGGTTTTCTTCCATTATGTATACGTTATACAATCCCTCGTGCCCCGGCATTGCCCAACCTATATTCTCCTGACCGTCAAGCTGATCTTTCTGCCTGTAAAGATAATACGGAAAATACCCCGAAACTATCAGCCTGTCGGAGGCGTAGTCTATCATCTTCTCTGCATCGGCATTAAGGTCATATCCGCCGCTGTGATTGAGGTTCGCGGCGCGTTTTATAGAAAGCGTATGCACCGTGATATTCTCGGGCGCAAGGCTTATAATGCCATCGACCGTGCGCTTAAAGCTATCAAAAGTATCTGTCGGCAGCCCTGCGATTATATCGGTATTTATAACATCAAAGCCAAAGCCCTTCGCCATTTCATAAGCACTGTAAAACTGCTCCACCGTGTGCTTTCTGCCAATAGCTTTCAGAACATCATCGCTAAGCGTCTGAGGATTTATAGAGATACGCCGCGCACCGCCGTCATAAATAACGCGAAGTTTCTGCTCCGTCACCGTGTCAGCTCTGCCTGCTTCAACGGTGTATTCGCGCACCTGTGACATATCAAAACTTTCGCCGATTGTCTTCATTATAGCTTCCAAATACGCCGCGTCAATAGCCGTGGGCGTGCCGCCGCCTATGTACACGGTATCCAGCCGCTTGCCTGTTTTTTGCATAAGCTGCCCTGTATACCGTATCTCGGCGCAGAGGTTTGAAACATAGCCGGGTATCAGCGGCAGACTGCTCTCGACCGACTGCGAAACAAAGCTGCAATACGAACATCTCGAAGTACAAAACGGTATAGAAACATACAGACTGAACGTGTTGTCATCAAGGCTCGCGAGGATATCCTCCTGCACCTTTGCCACAGCAAAAGCCATGTTTATTTTCTTGTCCGAGCAAAGATAGACCTCTTTCAGCCTGTCGCGTATCTGCTCATCTGTAAGCCCTGCCGCCGCCATCGCGTTTATCTGCTTTACGGGGCGTATGCCTGTTACTATTCCCCACTGCGGCTTTTTGCCCGTGAGTTTTGAAAGACAGCGATACAAGTATGCCGCCAGAGTAAGCTCGCACTCGCTTTCGTTCTCGCTGAGTATAACGCCTGCTTCATTTGCGACCTGACCGTCCAGTCTGCAATATACGAAAAGGCTGGTCATCAGCGCTTTCTTTTCGCGCTTTACAAAGCATATGTCGCCCTCCTGCCCCTCATGGGTAGAAGCGACCGTCAGCTTGAAGCTCTGCGCAGGCAAAAAAAGCTTCACCACCGCTTCAAGCTCGTATTTCAAGTCCAGTGAACTAAGTATCAGTTTCATTTTGTGCTCCTGTTCTCTTTCTGTTTATAGTCTTTTAAGATAGTAATTGTTCTCTTTCTCAAAGTCAAGGCTCGTCATGTCCTCGTGACCGGGATACACCGTGTAATCTTTGTCTATCGCCGCAAGCTTTTTCAGCGACTGTAACATTGCATTTATATCGCTGCCGGGAAAGTCCGTTCTGCCTATGCTGCACCGAAAAAGCGTATCGCCGCTGAACATATTATCCCCTGCAATATAGCAAACGCTGCCCTGCGTGTGACCGGGCGTGTGCATGACTTTTATCTGCACTTCGTCTAGCTGCAAAACGTCTCCGTCAGAAAGCGGCAAAGCGTTTTCCACTCTTTCAAAAACGCCGCCCGTCATACTGTTTGCAAGGTTTAGCCTGCCGTCGGTAAGCATTGCCATATCACCCGAGTGTATATACACCTTGCAGCCCGACTTTTCTTGCAGCTGCGCCGCGGCTTCGATATGGTCAATATGCCCGTGGGTAAGAAGCAGCATCTTCAGCGAAAGACCTCTCCTTTGTATCTCGCTCAGCACAAAGTCAGCGTTTGCGGGCGCATCTACCAAAGCCGCCGAACCCTTTTCGGAAGCTATAATATAGCTGTTAGCTCCGCACAGTCCCATCGGCGGAAGTATAAAAATATTCATCTTATCACCTTATTTGCCAGTTCTGTCTACAGACAAAACGCTTGGCACCTTTTTAAGTCTTTGTATAACGTTGTTCAGCTGATTTACCCCTGCAACGCTTATCGTTACCATAACGCTGGCATTGCCGTTTTTAAGCTCTCTCGCCGTTGCCTCGTGCATGGGTATGCGAATGTTTGAAAGCTCTACCGATATATCAGCAAGCAGACCTATCCTGTCTGTTGCAAGAATATCCAGTGTAACTTTGAAATAGCTGTTCTCCTCGCTGCTGTTTGCCCACCTTACCGCTATCCAGCGCTCTCTCTGCGTCTCGCTGCTCATCTGACCGAGATAATTTGCACAGTCGGTCTTGTGCACCGAAATGCCGTGACCGCGCGTTACAAAGCCTACAATATCATCGCCCGGCAGAGGGTTGCAGCACTGCGCAAATTTTATCTCACAGTCGGGTATGCCGTCAACTATAACGCCCGACTTGTTTTTTACGCTGCTTTCTTTTACCTGCTCTAAAACTCTTAGCTGCTCGGGCATCTCCTTTTCCTGAACGCGCTTGCTGTAGGCGGTCTTCAGGTGCTGCATAAGTTTTGATACCTGTATTCCGCCGTAGCCTATGGCGGCAAAAAAGTCGTCAAGCGTTTCACAGTTGTGCTTTTTCATATCCGCCGAGAGAAACTCTTCCAGCTCGTCTTCGGGTATTCTTATAAGGTTGCGGCGAAACTCCGTTTCAAGCGTTCTTCGCCCCTCAAAAATATTTTCCTCACGCCTCTCGCGCTTGAACCACGTGCGTATTTTTGAGCGCGCCTCGTTGGTGACGCACATTTTCAGCCAGCTTCTGCTGGGGGTGTGGTTGGGGTTTGTTATTATCTCAACTATCTCGCCCGTTTTCAGCTTGTGGTCGAGCGAGACCATTTTCTTGTCCACCTTTGCGCCGCACATTCTGTGACCCACCTGCGTGTGTATCGCATACGCAAAGTCAATAACGTTAGCGCCGTTGGGCAGCGTTATCATGTCGCCTTTCGGTGTGAACACAAACAGATCTTCGGTAGATAGATCGCTCTTTATTGACCTTACAATATCTTCAACATCATTGGTGTTCTGCTGCGTTTCAAGTATCTGCCTTACCCACGCCAGACGGTTGTCGTCTTTTGTGTACTTGGTGTTTATGCCCTCTTTGTACTTCCAGTGGGCTGCTATTCCGTACTCGGCGGTGCGGTGCATTTCTTTGGTGCGTATCTGCACTTCAAAAGGCGAACCCTCGTTGCCTATAACTGTTGTGTGCAGCGACTGATACATATTCGCTTTCGGCGTTGAGATATAGTCTTTGAACCTGTTTGGTATCGGGTTGAACATATCGTGAATTATACCTAAAACATTGTAACATTCATTCACCGTATCTACTATTATCCTCACCGCGTACCTGTCAAATATCTGGTCAAACTCCTTGCCGTCGCGGTATATCTTTTTGTATATGCCGTAGTTGCTCTTTACCCTGCCTTCTATTATAAACTCCTTGTCAAAATCCTGCGAGAGGCGCGCGCGGATCTTTGCCATAATGCCGTCAATAATGCGCTGCCTGTCAGCCTTGCGTGTGGCAATAAGCCGCTCTATCTCCTCATAAGCATACGGGTCGAGATACATAAAAGACAGATCTTCCAGTTCCTCTTTTATAGAGCGTATTCCCAGCCTGTGGGCTATCGGAGCGTATATGTTCATCGTTTCAAGAGCCGTTGCCCTCTGCTTATCCTGTGCGCGGTATTTCAGCGTGCGCATATTGTGTATGCGGTCGGCAAGCTTTATTATCATAACTCTGATATCCTCGCTCATCGCCAGCAGTATCTTGCGCACGTTCTCGGCGGTCTGCTCCTCTTTGGTAAGCAGCGGTATCTTTTTCAGCTTTGTAACGCCGTCGACCAGCATAGCAACATCGGCGCCGAACTTCTTAGATATATCATCTATAGAAAACTCGGTGTCCTCCGCAACATCGTGCAGCAGCCCCGCGCAGATAGTATCGGTGTCCATACCCAGGTCTATCAGTATGCAGGCTACCGCTATCGGGTGAATGATATACGGCTCGCCAGAATCGCGCTTCTGACCTGTGTGGGCGGTGTTTGCAAACTCATATGCCGCGAATATTTTCTTGGTATCGTACTGCTTTTCACTGTCTTTAAGTTTTTGTTCCAGATAATTTTTAGTATATTCCTCTGGCATACCCTAAACACCCTTTCTTAAAAATTTTTGTATTATGCGTTTTGCAAAGCCGCCAGCCTTTTCATGGTATTTGTCGCCGACAGATCAGCCTTGCCCTGCGTCTTAACGGTCTCGATATATCTGCAACCGTCAGAGAGCCTTGCTATCCCTGCCTCGCAGAAAATATCAGCACAGGCGCGCGTTTTGCCAAAGTTTATGTTATATTCAAGATACATTCTCTGCATCAGCATATCTATACTTGTGCCGTCTCCTATAGCTTTGTATACCGCCAGCAGCTCTTTCCTTTCGGGCATTATCAGAGAGGCAAGCTTTGGCTCTACGTTTTTTCCGCACACAATGTCGTCATAACACCTCATCGCCGCGAACGCCTTTTGCTGCTTTATGCCGCTCAGGCGTATATCCTCTGATCTCAGCGATACCGACCTTTTTCCGTTAAACTCATTTATGCCCGCTCTTACCATTATGTCTACCCTGTCGCCCTGCCGTATACCTGTTTTTGCCGGCTCTTTGCCAAACAGCAAAATGTCCTGCACCGTGCTGTCGTAAGAGACCTCGAGCTTTGTGTGCTTGCCTTGCGAGAGCGGCACTATCCTTTGCACCTTTGCGCCCACCATTGCAAACAGCGGCTCTGGATTGCTCTCACCAAACGGCTCCAGCCTTTCAAGCGACTGCACCTGACCGCAGGTAAGATCTTCGCGCGTGAGCAGCTTGTCGGCGTTAAGCTCTGTGTACGGCATGGTTTCCGCCTTGTCGGCATACTCGCGAACCATCTGCCTGAAAGCCTTGATGTTTTCTTCTTTTATAGAAAGACCGCCTGCACATTCATGTCCGCCCGACTTTTCCAGAAGGCTTTCGCAGTATGTAAAGCACTTGAAGATATTGAACCCGTGCATACTTCTTGCACTGCCCCTTGCCATGCCGTCTTCATCTACTGAAATAAGCACGCACGGTTTGCCGTATGCTTCCATGATCTTCGAGGCAACTATGCCTATCACCCCGTGGTGCCAGCCCTTGCCGTCTATTACAAGCACTTTGTCCGAGAGCAGACTTGCGTCTTTGTCTATCGTTTCTTTTATCTGCGCGATGATCTCTTGTTCGCTTGCCTTGCGGCTGCTGTTAAGAGCGTTCAGCTCCTCCGCTTTAAGCTGTGCTTCTTCGTCTTCTGCCAGCAAAAGCGCCACCGCCGATTTTGGCGAACCGAATCTTCCTGCGGCATTTATGCGCGGCGCAAGTTTGAAAGCTATATCTGTGCAAGTCATTTTCTGCGCCTTTTCACCGCCCACGCCGCTAAGCTCCATAAGCTCTAAAAGACCCTGATTTTCGGTATTTTTTAAAAGCCTCATGCCGGTGTTGACTATCGTTTTGTTCTCGCCCCTCAGCGGAACAACATCTGCCACCGTGCCTATAGCGACCAGATCGCCATACTGCTCTAAGACCGCATCATAACTGCCGCCGTCAAGAGCCGCGCACAGCTTCAGCGCAACGCCCACTCCTGCAATATCTTTAAAAGAAGACGGGCAATCAGCTCTGTGGGGGTCTACTATCGCGACCGCTTTTGGCAGCACCTCGGGCGGCTTGTGGTGGTCGGTAACTACCAGCTTCATGCCAAGCTGCTCTGTCAGCTCTGCCTCTTCTACCGCCGAAATGCCGTTGTCAACGGTAATAATAAGCTTTACGCCGCTTTCCGCCAGCCTGCGGACAGCATCAGCGTTCATGCCAAAGCCCTCTGAGCGCTCGGGTATATAATAAGTAACATTTGCGCCGCTGTTTTCAAGATAATTATAAAGCACCGCAGTTGCCGTAACGCCGTCGCAGTCATAGTCGCCGTAAACGCATATAGGCTCAAAGCTGTCTATCGCCTTGTTTATAGTATCCGCAGCTGTCTGCATATCTTTGAGCATAAACGGGTCTTCAAGCGGCATATCTTCAAAAAACGCAGCAATATCGTCAAGATCTTTACAACCCCTTGACAGCAGCACCTTTATGCACAGCGGTGAAAGATCGCACTGCTTTTCTATTTCTTTTGCAAGGGCTTCATCGGGCTTTCCCACAGTCCAGCGGTTCATTATCCTACCTCCGTCAAAATTAGATTAGTCATTTTTATTGTATCACATATCCGATAAATTTTCAAGAGCGCGCAGGCGTTTTTATTTCTTCTTGATTTTGCGAAAGTTATGTGCTATAATTATAAATGCAGATCTTTAAAAGGAATGAATAATATGCCGGAAAATAAACGTACAAAAAATATTACTTCGCTGCTTACCGAAACGGTATCGGCGGCGTTTGAAAGCTGCGGCTACGACCCCTCGCTGGGCACGGTTCTTGTGTCTGACAGACCCGATATCTGCCAGTTTCAGTGCAACGGGGCGTTCGGCGGCGCAAAACTTTATCACAAATCACCTGCCATAATAGCGCAGGAAGTTGCCGACAAACTGAAAGAGGACAAGCGTTTTGCAAAGGTCGAGGCTGTAAAGCCTGCCTTCATAAACATAACGCTGACAGACGAATTTTTAGCCGAGCAGTGCCGCGCCATTGCAAAAGACGAGCACTTAGGCGTTGTTCAGGCTGAAAAGCCCTCTGCCATAGTTATAGATTACGGCGGACCCAACGTTGCAAAAGCGCTTCACATAGGGCACCTGCGCAGCGCGATAATCGGCGAATCGCTGAAAAGGCTTGCGAGGGCTTGTGGTCATAACGTCATAGGCGATGCACACCTTGGCGACTGGGGTATGCCTATGGGGCTTGTTATTGCGTATCTCTCACAGATTCACCCCGACTGGAAATGCTTCAGTGATGATTTTGACCCAGAAAAAGACGTTATTCCCGATCTTGACGTGGCACAGCTCAACGAGATATACCCTGCGGCAAGCAAGCTTTCAAAAGAGGACAGCGACGAGGGCAGGGCTTTCAAAGAAAAGGCTCACGGCATGACGCTTATGCTGCAATCTCACAAAAAGGGCATTTACGACCTGTGGAAAAAGATCGTCGGCATATCGGTCGGCGATGTTAAAAGAATATTCTCGCAGCTCAATGTTGATTTTGATTATTGGTACGGCGAAAGCGATGCTGACGAGTTTATACCCGAGCTTCTTGACGTGCTCGGTTCAAAGGGTCTTATGCATGAGAGCATGGGCGCTA
The DNA here is from genome assembly GCA_947624375.1 of uncultured Clostridia bacterium. GTDB lineage: Bacteria > Bacillota > Clostridia > Oscillospirales > Ruminococcaceae > UBA7477. Next base: position 10,463 of record CANQKD010000003.1, read on the forward strand.
TGGTGGTAGATGTGGCTCAGGAGGACGACAAAGCCCCTATGCCGCCCGTTATGATAAAAAAGACCGATGGTTCGGTACTTTATGATACCACCGACCTTGCAACGCTTATACAGCGCGAGAAAGATTTCAAGCCCGATAACGTCTGGTATGTTGCAGACAAGCGGCAGACTCTGCACTTTGAGCAGTGTTTCAGGTGTGCTAAGCTTGCCGGCATCATGCGTGATGAAACTCAGCTTGAATATATGGACTTCGGCACTATGAACGGCGCAGACGGCAAGCCTTACAAAACGCGTGACGGCGGCGTTATGCAGCTGCAAATGCTGCTGGATACCGCCTTTGATGCAGCTAGATCGCGAATGCAAGCAGACAAGTTTGACACTTCGCAAGAGCTTGATGACACCGCGCGTAAAATAGCCATAGCCTCAATAAAATTTGGTGACCTTATAAACCACCGCTCGAAAGACTATATTTTTGACCTAGATAAATTTCTCTCTGCCGATGGCAAAACGGGAGTGTACCTGCTTTACATGGTAACGCGCATATGCTCTGTGCTTCGCAAGCTTGGCATTGAAGATGATGGCGAGATAGAGCTTGGCGAGATATACACCGAAAGCGAGCGCGAACTTATGCTGAACATCTTGCTGACAGACGAAACGTTCAGGCACGCATTCACAGAGCGCGCGCCGAATTACGTTTGCGAGAACGCCTATCAGCTGGCGGTGCTGTTCTCAAAATTCTATCAGGAAAACCACATTATGAACGAGAGCGATGAAAAGAAAAAGTCGGCTTGGATAAACCTTTGCCGACTGGTAAAACGAATGCTTATAAAACATCTTGACGTGCTGGCTATCGACACCGTTGAGAAGATGTAAAACAACAAACCTCTTGCTGTTAGAGGTTAGAAACGGTTTTACTCGTTTTGAATGAGACCGTTTTTTGCGCGGTTTAGATAGAGGCAAGAAGCAAGATTTATTTTTGCTGCTGTCGCAGCTAACCTGCGGAGCTGTTCAACGTCTACATTTACATATTCCATAATTATATACCAATAAACTCCTCCATCCCACTAACCACCCCCAAGAAAGAACCGCTGGCAGAATATTCTTCCAGCTATGGCTTTTTGGGGGTGTGGTATGTTGTTAGGTTATTTGCAGTTATTGCAAAGCAGCAGTGTTAAAAATTTGCTGCTGTCGCAGCCAACCTGCTGAAGCTGTTCAACGCCCAACTAAACACCATAACTCCCTCAAATCATAAATCACAATCTCGCGTTGCTGGAAGAATATTCTGCTAGATGCTTTCTTTTGGGAGAGTTATGGGTGGGCTACTAGAAGCAAGAGACAAGATGTTGGGAATTTTCACTTTGCACGGCGTTCCAGAATGGAACGCGGAAAGAGAGATATGGCTTCTCAAAGGAAAATCCCTCTCTTGCAGGGATTTTCCTCTTGTGAAACAGTCCACTGGACTATTTCACAATTCACCTTTTTCGGAGCGCACGTTGTAGGGTCTTTCGCCCTCTGCGGAGGGCGACGAGGGTTTCACCCTCGACCTGACAAGCCTTTTGAAAAAGGCTTGACCGAAAACTTTTATTTTCTTGACATGATTTCAAGCCTTTGCGTAATACCACTTACTTCTTATAACTTTCCGCAAGCGCTTTGAACGCAGGCAGCGAGTTTACTATCGTCTTCTCGTCCACGCAGTATGATATCCTCATATACCCCGGACAGGCAAAGCCATCGCCTGCAACAAGCAGCAGGTCGTATTCCTTAGCCTTTTCGCAGAACGCCACCGAGTCTTCCTCCAGCGTCTTTACAAACAGATAAAACGCACCGTCGGGCTTTACGCACTCATAACCCAGTTTTGTAAGCCCGTTATAGAGCAGATCGCGGTTTTTCTTGTAAGCCGAAATATCCGAAACACAGTCAACGCATTTTGCTATCACCTGCTGGAAAAGCGTCGGCGCGCACACATAGCCGAGAGCTCTTCCTGCGCCGCATACAGATGCGTACACATTCTTGCTGTCGGTCACTTCATCGGGAACGACTATGTAGCCTATTCTCTCGCCCGGCAGCGACAGCGACTTGCTGTATGAATAGCACACCAGCGTGTTTTTGTAATACTTAGTAACATACGGAACTACGGTCTCTTTATCGTAAACCAGCTCTCTGTAAGGCTCGTCCGTTATCAGGAAAAGCTCTTTGCCAAGCTGCTGCGACTTTCTGTTCATTATCTCCGCAACGGCTTTTATCGTCTCTTCCGAATACACAACGCCCGAGGGGTTGTTCGGCGAGTTTATTATAACGCACTTTGTGTTTTCGTTTATAGCTTCTTCAAATGCCTTCAAGTCGGGCTGAAAATCTGCTCTTGGCGGAACTATCTTAGCATTGCCGCCCTGACCCTCTGCAAACACCACATACTCGGGGAAGAACGGCGCAAAGATTATAACTTCCTCGCCCTGCAAAAGCAGCGCCCTTAATGATATGCAAAGCGATGCAGCCGCGCCGCAGGTCATATAGATGTTATCGGCGTTTATGTTCGTGCCGTGCAGCTTGTTTATGTGCTCTGCTATTGTTTTTCTTACATCAGCATCGCCCTGTGCCGATGAATACCCGTGCAGGATTATCGGGTCCTGCGTGTCAAGCAGCTCTTTAACCGCTTCGTTTACCTCTTTCGGCGAAGGTATACTGGGGTTGCCAAGGCTGAAATCATACACCTTGTCATCGCCTACTATCGCCTTTCTCATCTTGCCGTACTCAAACAGCTCTCTTATAACGCTGCGCTTTGTTCCCAGCGTGAGCATATCCTGTGGCAGCATACATCATCTCTCCATTTCAATATATTTTATATTATTTTAGCATTTTTACTGTCCGCTGTTGATCGCGGCTTTTTTAAGTTTAGCTTTTCTTGCCGTCTTATACTGCTCATAAGCCGCTATGCGCTTAGCCTCCTCGGGCGTAAGTTTTCCGTAAAACGTTTCTTCAAACGCATTTGCCAGTACGCCTATATCAGCATCGCGCTCCTGCGCAAATGTGCACACCTGCTTTACTGTATACGCCGAAAGGTCTGTGTCGGTCTTCTTTGCAAACCTCTTTACTATGCGTTTATACATAAGGCATACAGCCTTTGCAGCATCGCAGTTTCTTACATACACCCTGAACGCTCCCTCGCTTGCAGGTCTCCACAAAACAAGCAGCAATATCGCGGCGGCAAGCACTATACCTACTCTTATATAAAAACCGTACTGCGTCAGGAAATCAAACGTACCGCCTGTCTGTGCCGGTGGTGTGTTCATTATTGCTTCAAAGCCCGGCACGGTAGGTTCAAATACCACCCAACCCACCGCAGGCAGATAAACTTCAACAAAAGCGTGGGCGTTAGCATCAGTCACCATATACCAGCTCTCGCCGAAAGGCACATTCGGGTCGTAGTTTAGATACGGCATCCTGCCTCTCAGCTGCTCCGAAGTCACCGGGTTTGATGCAATATAGCCCTCGCAGTAGCGTGCTTTAAGCCCTACCGACCTTGCCATCAGCGTCATAGCAGTTGCAAAGTCTGAGCACAGCCCTCTTTTGCTTTCAAATATGAAATACTCAATGCTCTCATCATCGGGATCATAAGTCATATCATATGTAAAACCCGCCTGAGTAAAATATTCCTCCAGTGCCGCAGCTTTTTCATAATCTGTATCGCACCCCTGCGTTATCTGCTGTGCAAGCTGCCTTATGCTGTCGTCATATTCGTCATACTCGCCGCTGTCTATCTTATCTGAAAAACTCCTGTCACTGTTCACATCGCTGTAAAGCTGGCTGCTGAAGCCCCCGTCATTTCTCCTCTCCAGATACCAGTCCATAATGCCGTCCCAGTCTTCGGTAGTCATACCCAGCTTTTCAGCCAGTTCTCTTACACTTTCGTTGTCGGCATATTCGGCTTTGTACTGATATGTATCGCCTCTCATCTGCCACTCGCCGTTGCAGTAAACATTGCCGTTTTGTACATTATCGGGAAAGATCTCTCCGTTATATCCCAAAAACACCCTGAGAGTATTTTCGGGCAGCGGAAGATACGAAAACCTTATGTCCTCCATTGGATACACGGTAAGGAACTTGTTCTCGGAGTTTTGCCAGTAGTCGTCTATAAGCTCCATGGTTTCAGCATCTTCATTATACTTAGCATACGTATACAAAAGCTCCAACTTTCTGTCAGGCAAAAGCCCCGGCACAGTCGTCTGCGGCTCCGACCACACATAATCTGCATCTTCATATTTATCGGTGCCGTAATGCCAGTTGTTGTCCGCAAAATAGCTGTACGCCTGGCTTTTAAGATACACATATCCGTCCTGCGTTGTGTTTACGGCAAAAAGCTCCTGCCCCGTGGGGGTATCTCCGTGATGTCTTGCGGAAGAATCCTGAAATTCATTCAGCGTTTGTATATCTCCCTGCTGAGAGAACAGTCCCAGCCTGTCAAAAACGCTTGAATCCTTTTCCTGAACGGATTCTATCTCGGGCTTTGGCATTATGAACAATATACTCACCACCGCAGCGCCGAACACCGCTATCGAAACGGCATACGACCTGTCTGGCACTACTTCTATACCGCTGTCTGCGGCGGTCTGCCTGTTGTGTACCATGACCAAAAGGTACAAAAGCAGTATCGCTGCAAGATAGCTGTCAGACATAACATCAAGCCTTTTGGCATATATCGCAAACGGGAACAAAACCAGAAGCAGAGTAAAAATCCCTCTGTACCGCACCTGCGTAAAATAATACAGCGCCGAGTAGAACAAAAATCCTCCGCCGAAAACAAGCGCATAAAGATACATAGGAACATAGTCTGTCGCCAGATAAAACCACGAATTAAAATCTATATGGCTGCCCGTGTAGCCTGCATACACCATATTAAAAGAGACTATGATCGCCCCAAAAAGCAATACCAGATACAAAAGGCCGCTCAAAAATTTATGCTTTCTGTGATACATAATATCAAGAACGACAAACGTACCCAGACCCTCAGCGGCAGACAGCACGGTAAGCGGCACAACGCTGACGGTTCGGTAGTCATATATGATAGACGACATTATTGCCACGCCAAAAAGCAGCGGCAGTAAAAATCGGCTGAGTTTGTCTTTCAGACTTTTCATCATAGTTTTTATCACTTTATCCTTGTAAAATCGATATCACTGTTTACGCTGTAGCAACAGTCGGTCTCCATATCATCGGCATACTGCGATGCACCTACCGTATAAACTTCGCACCCTGCCTGCCGCAGCTGTTCTACTTTTTGCGGCAGCGTGCCTTTTCTGTTTGTAAAATACATTACCACCCTGTGATGCCTGCTTTCAAGCTCCGATATCGGCAGCGAAGATGTTTCACTATCAGGCTCATAGTCAGCAAGTGCCGTCTGAAACTGTGTAAGCTCGCCCTCATTAGTTATCTCATAGCACTGCCAACCGCCGCTCTTGCAGTAAATATCGCACCGCAGCCCTTGTTTCAGCATTACCGCCGCCATTGAAAGCGCCGCCTCGGTAACGATATCGCTGCTTTCGCTGTAGCTGCCGTCTTCCTTTCTCTCATCGGAAAGCTCAAACAGTATACCCTGGCTCATCGCGGCAAGTTTTTCATCAAGGCGTATCATGTAAATATCGCGCTTTGTTGAAAGCTTCCAGTTTATTCTTTTTATCGGATCGCCCGGAACATACTCTCTGTGCTCGTACCCCGGCACGCCGCTGCCTATCGTCGCTGATTCGTCCGTTTCTTCTGCATTGTCATCATAAGCCGAGGCATCGCAGCATATCCTCAGAAGCTCATTTTGCTGATTTATGTCGTGTATCATCGGTATTATGCCGAACCTGCAAACGCCGTCGCCCGATATCATAAGCTTGCCCACGTGCGCCGTAAACACTCCCATATAGTCGATTATCTCGGGCATATTCAGCTCAACTTTTGAAGCTGTGCAGTATTTTGCAAGATACTTTACGCTGTAGCTTCTCTTTTTCTTTGAAAAGCCCATGGCTATCCTGAATTTTTCGGGCGTTACGGGCTCTAAATTCCCCTTCGATGACAAACTTATCTCAATAAACGGCGTGGGTATCCAAGTCTTTTTTGAAACGGTGAAGTCAACTTTGACCGTGTCGCCCTTGTTTACGATCTCGTTTCTTGATGCGAACGATATCTCCACCTGCTTTATCGTTACCCAAGTTAAAACTGCCGATATAACCATCGCCAGCACCAGCAGCAGCGCTACATAAAGCCCCAGCCTGCCGTTCATCAGATAGCAAAACAGCGCCATTATGGCTATGCACATAAGCATACTTAAAAAGTGCTTCATATTTACCCGTATGCCGCTTCTGTGCTCAGCATTTTTTTGCTTTTCAGATTTTTCCGCCACCGCTGTTTCACCGCCCTTTGTCTGATTTATTTTTTTGCTTATCCTATCGGCACTTTCACAAATGAAGTGATATGCTCTATCGCATCTTCCTGCGTTTCAAACTTTGATTTGCCCTTTGGCGAGAGTATCACCCTGTGCGCCAGAACGCTTGTTGAAACGCGTTTTATGTCATCAGGCGTTACAAAATCTCTGCCCTCTGTAAACGCTATAGCCTTTGACATTTTAAGCAGTGCTATGCTGCCTCTCGGGCTTGCGCCGAGCTTTAAAAACTCGTTGTTTCGAGTAGCTGTTACAAGCCGCAGTATGTAGTCTCTCACCTCGTCAGAAACGCGCACTGTCTTTGCCTGCTCCTGAAGACGCTCTATATCTTCGACTGTGCAGCAGCTTTCAAGTTGTGCAGCCTCCGTGCCGTGTTCAGCCCTTGTAAGTATCTCCAGTTCTTCGCCCACCTCGGGGTATCCTATGCTTATCTTTATGATAAATCTGTCCATCTGCGCTTCGGGCAGGTGGTATGTGCCGTATGTTTCAACGGGGTTTTGCGTTGCAAGAGTCATAAACGGGTGAGGCAGAAAAAATGTCTTACCGTCAAGGCTTATCTGGTGCTCCTCCATTACCTCCAGCAGGCTCGACTGCGCTTTCGGTGATGCTCTGTTTATCTCGTCCGCGAGAAGGAAGTTGCACATAGCCGCGCCGCTGCGGTATTCAAGCTCGCCGGTGTCTTTGTTTATCATTGAAAAGCCGACAATATCGGAGGGCATTACATCGGGCGTTAGCTGTATTCTGTTAAAGCTGCCCTTTACCGACTTTGCAAGAGCAGAGACCAGCTGTGTTTTGCCCACTCCGGGCACGTCCTCAATAAGAACGTGACCCTCGCACAGCATGGCGGCAATAAGGTTTACTATAACATCTCTCTTGCCGACAATTACTTTTTCTATGTTCTCAACTATTTTCAGTATCTCAGCGTTCATACAATGACCTCCGTACAGAATATATATACAATTTAATTATACAACATTTCTGCATATATTGCAAGTACCAAAAACAAAAACTACCATGCATAAGTTCGATACGTAAAATTGCGCTTACGCGCAGCCTGCGGAGCTGTTCACCGCCACACTGTAATTTGGTTATCTTTTCATTTTGAGTGTGCCATACGTTTGCGCAACTCTAATCGAGGGGAAAACCATAGGGATATAGGGAGTGTATCTGCAAGGCAGGGCGCGCGCTCCACTCCCTACCCTAAGGTTTTCCCCTCGAGCTCCTCATTCCTTACCCACACCTACGACCACGCGCTGAGCTTTGGTGAAAAGTCGCGACCTCTTCGCTCGGAACTTCGTGCCTTTGTGGTAGAGGCTAAATAGCGAAATACGCATAGGTTTTGTTTGTAAGGAAACGGAGGTCAGTAGTGCGGGAACATGATTTATAACTTACTGCGAAAGAATATAATTTCATATCAACCAAACCTATATATACCCCCAAAAGCCATGGTTCTCCGCCCTCGCATAGTTGGAAGAATATTCTGCCAGCGTTCTCTGCTGAGTGGTGAGTGGGTGGGTACTGGATATAAGATTATCAGAGGCAAGAAACGTGACTTTTTCACCTAGCACGGCGTTCCAGAGTGGAACGCGGAAAGAGTGATATGCGCTACAACAAGGAGAGGCTCAGCTTTTAGAAGCAAGAAAATTAGAAGCAAGAGGCAAGAATTTGCTTTTTACAGTTTAGCACAAATTTTTCAAAACGCTCATCTTGCTTCTTGCCTCTTTCTAAACCGCAGGTATGGCAAGCACGCGCTAACGCCGCAAAACCATTTCTAATTTCTAACATCTAACATCTAACTTCTAGCAGCAGAGCGCCTGCCGTATGGGAATTTCGCCGTCTGCGGACGGCGACGAGGGGCTCGCCCCTCGACCTGACAAGCCTTTTGAAAAAGGCTTGACCGAAAACTTTTAGTTTCTTGACAGGGTTTAAAACCTTTGCGTACTGTGAAGCGTTAGTGCGCTCCAGCGCGCTGCGAAAGCAGCAACATTATTACGAACAAAAGTTGAAATTACATCTTCTTGCCTCTTGCTTCTGAATCTCTTGCCTCTAGCAAACAAAAACGCCACAGCACTTCTGACCGATGATCACAAGCACTATGGCGAAAACTTTTTACTGCATCTTGGCTCTTTCCTTGGCTCTTAAAGTGTTGGAAAGCGTGCGTTTTCTTATTCTCAGCGACTTCGGCGTTACCTCCAGAAGCTCATCATCTGCAAGAAATTCAAGGCAGTCTTCCAGTGAAAGTATCCTCGGCGGTATAAGCCTTAAAGCATCGTCACTGCCGCTGGCTCTGGTGTTGGTAAGGTGCTTTTTCTTGCACACGTTCACAACAAGGTCCTCGGCTTTGGGTGATGAACCCACTATCATTCCCTCATACACCGGCACGCCTGCGCCTATGAAAAGCTCACCGCGCTCCTGCGCGTTATAAAGACCGTAAGTGATAGCCTCGCCCGTTTCAAACGCCACAAGAGAGCCTGTCTTTCTTCTCGGTATATCGCCCATATACGGCGCATACTTTGCAAACACCGAGCTCATTATTCCCTCGCCCTTGGTGTCGGTCAGAAACTCGCTTCTATAGCCGAACAGACCTCTTGACGGGATAAGAAACTCTAGCCTCATTCTGCTGCCAACTGGTGTCATCTGTGTCATTTCGGCTTTTCTGCTGCCCAGCTTTTCCATTACCGCACCAACGCAGTTTTCTGGAACATCTATAACAAGGCGCTCTATCGGCTCACACAGTTTGCCGTCTATCTCTTTGAGCAGCACGCGCGGTGTTGAAACGCCCATTTCGTAGCCCTCGCGGCGCATACTTTCAATAAGTATAGAAAGGTGCATTTCGCCTCTGCCTGCCACCTTGAAGCTGTCGGTGCTGTCGGTCTCCGTAACTCTGAGCGAAACGTCTTTCAGAAGCTCCTTGAAAAGTCTCTCTCTGAGCTGACGCGATGTAACATACTTGCCCTCTCTGCCTGCAAACGGCGAATCGTTTACCGAGAAGGTCATTTCAACGGTCGGTTCGCTTATCTTCACAAACGGCAGCGGCTCAAAGCTGCCAAACTCGCATATCGTATCGCCTATGGTAATGCCGTCAATGCCGCTTATGCAGATTATATCCCCTGCTTTTGCGCTTTCAACGGGCACACGCTCCAGACCCTCTATCTGATATATAGTAACTATCTTTCCGCGATACGGCTTTTTGCTCTCGTGGAAGTCACCTATCGTCACTTCCTGGTTTACCTTTATCTCGCCGCGCTCCACTCTGCCTATGGCTATTCTGCCTACATAGTCGTTATAGTCTATAGAAGAAACCAGCATCTGCATAGGACCGTCGTTATCCGCCTCGGGCGCAGGGATATAAGAAAGTATCTCATCAAAAAGCGGAACTAAGTCGCTGCCCATGCTGTTTGGCGAAAGCGAAGCCGTGCCGTCTCTGCCGGAGCAATAAAGTATAGGGCTGTCAAGCTGCTCGTCGGTAGCATCGAGATCCATAAGCAGCTCCAGGACCTCGTCGCCTACCTCATTAAGCCGCGAATCGGGTCTGTCTATCTTATTTATAACAACAATTACCTTATGACCCATTTCAAGCGCTTTTTGCAGCACGAACCTTGTCTGCGGCATAGGACCCTCCGCGGCATCTACCAGCAGAATAACGCCGTTCACCATTTTAAGTATTCTCTCTACCTCGCCGCCGAAGTCCGCGTGACCGGGGGTATCAATTATATTTATCTTTACGTCCTTATAGACTACAGACGTATTTTTGGCAAGTATGGTTATGCCTCTTTCCCTCTCAATATCGCCCGAGTCCATAACTCTTTCGTCGACTGCCTGATTTTCTCTGAAAGTACCGCTCTGCTTGAGCATCTGGTCAACGAGCGTTGTTTTGCCGTGGTCAACGTGGGCTATAATAGCGATATTTCTCAGGTCTTCTCTTTGCATATATATTCCTCCGTTTTTACCTTTATCAATTTCAACACACAAAAAGCAACGACAATTCCCATTACGAAAATTGTCGTTTCTCGGTGACGTTTTACGTCATTGGTGGGAGAGGACGGATTCGAACCATCGAAGCGAAAAGCAACAGATTTACAGTCTGCCCCCTTTGGCCACTCGGGAACTCTCCCATTAGATGCTAGAAATTCAGAAGCAAGAGGCAAGAGGTTTAGTTGGAGATCAAAAGTTTGATAGGTAAGGTTAGGTTTGATGTAAGAAGTTAGAAGTTAGAATACAAATTTGCGATAGCCCTGCCTTGCTTAGTGCTGCTGGAGCTGGTGGACGGACTTGAACCCCCGACCTGCTGATTACAAATCAGCTGCTCTACCGACTGAGCTACACCAGCATTACAGCTAACAAGCCGCATCAAATCAGCCTCCGCTTTAAACAAGCAAGGTATATTATAACACATTCAAAGCGACTTGTCAAGCACTTTTTTCAAATTTTTCTTTTCTCTCGCGATTTTTATTCCGTATCCGTCGGTCTGTACAGATTATTATACAGCCCGTGCGGCATTTTTTCGCTGATATCTCCCTCTTTTACAGATACTGTCAGATCTTCGCAGGCATATACTTTAGCATCTATATTGTCTATATAATGCAGCACATAAGCCTCTGCGAAAGCGGGTCCTCTCACCGCGCCCCATTCTGCCAGCCCGTGGTGAGAAAGTATCATATGCGTTAGCATCATTATCTTTTCCTTATTATAATCGCCGCTTTGCGAATGTTCCTTTATCAGCGATGCGCCCATATACAAATGCCCGAACAGCACCCCATGTTTGGTATACTCCGCACTGCCCACGACCGAAGTTTTATACTCCCATATCTTGCCTATATCGTGCAGAGCCGTGCCGCACAGCAGCAGTTCTCTGTCAAGGTCTGTATAGACCGTACACAGCGCATCGGCTGACAGCATCATTCTGTATGTATGATACAACAGCCCGCCGCGCAGATTATGGTGCATAAACACCGAAGCCGACGAGGTTTTAAAACGCTTTTCGTTCTCCTCCAGTATCTCCAGCGCAAGGCAGGCAAGCGGCGTAAACTCGCCTTCGGTCTTGGTGCTTTCCAGAAGCTCACACACCTTGCCGTACATCTCATCTATATCGACCGGGGGCATTTTTACAAGGTCTTCCACAGTCATACCGCAGTTGTCAAGCTCGATTTTTTCTGCCGTATAGCTGGGCGCGCCATTGAACAGTTTTTTGTGCAGTGTTGCTTTTACCACCATGCCGTCATTTATGCCGTTGTTTTTAAGAGCCGCGGCGGTCATATCAAACATTTTTGCCTGTATCTCGCTTTCGCCGTCAAGCATATTTATATTCAAAAACGGTTTGCCGTTTCTTGCCTGAGCCTCGCTTATCGAAGTTATCAGCACGGGTCTTACAAGGTCGCTGTCAAGCTCCTGCTTTGAAAATTTTGTATATGTATCTTCCATAGCTATTCCTCTTTCTTAAAGATCATGATATACCCATTATAACACTTTTCTTAGAATTTGTAAAGCGCTGATCATTATTTGTTTTCAGACAGTAGTCCGTCAGCTTGTACAAAAGCAAAGAATCTTCTTTGTATATATCGCCGAATTTCATATTTTTTTGTAACATTTTCCCCTTTTGAAGTGTACTTATTAGTGAAAGCTTTTTTTAAAACACTTCTCAAAAGGAAAGATCCCTTTTTGAGGGGAAGTTTATGTTCAAAAGCAATATAAAATCAAGGAGGTCTTTATAATGAAAAGAAGTAAGAAAAAGTTATGGCAAGTGCGGCGTGCACGGCGGCGGCAGGCATCGGGGTATCGCTGACGTTTATCTTCAAAAGCTGCGACAACGGCAGCAGCACCCTGCCCGAAAGTTCATCTGTCAGCATTGAGGAAAATTCTTCTGTTGACAGCGTTACCGAAACAGTGTTGACACTGCTAATAAAGAGAATGTTGATATTTACAAGTCGCACAATTATCCCAAACTTGCAGGCGAAAATGATATGAGTATATCACAGTTTGCCGAAATAGCAGATGACAGCCTTGACAATATGCTGAGCTTGCTGGGTTACAAAGGTAACGTCGGTCAGCTTGCGATAATTGCCGAAAAAGATCAAAGCGGCACTGTAATGCTTACAAGCAAATTTGCAAATTTTTATAAGTCGCTGCCGATATGCAGCTCTTTGCCGTCGTCCGGTTCGGCAAATTCAGAATGTATACTTAAAGTATCTGATCATGGTATTGTGCCCACTCAGTATGCCCTAACAACAAACGGGCAGACTATTCAGTATATCTATATCCATTCGCAGTTTACAGACTACAAAACTGTAGAGAAATATGACAAGATAGTCGCGCCCGATAAGGCTGCAAAACTGCTCTCAGAGCATCTAGTACCTAATTTGCAGGATAATGAAATAGTCGGCATGGGGCTTTCGTATTATCCGTATTATGTTGGCGATATACAAGCCGAACCACGAATTGAGGGAGCAGACCCAGAAACAACACAAGTATATGAGCTCACACCGTTCCGGACATTTTATTTCTACCTTGACCCGTCTGTAATAGGTCTGGTAGACTGCAAAACCGGCGAGGTGGCGTATATACATAACACGGCTTGATAAGGTCGCATACATAAAAAGCGGGGCACTTTGATGTGTCCCGTTTTTTGTATAAATATTATCTTTGTTTGTCTTTACTGCTAACGCTAGTGCTCTGCAATTCTTTTTCAATATCCCGTCCGCCATACATAACCCCTTATTATGTTTACGGAAAGATGTTCTTCGTCAGGTATATAGAATACAACAAAGTTGCCCACGGGCATTTGCCTCAGCCCTCTTGATTTCCAAGGCTCAGTCGAATATTTTCTAAGCAGTGGGGATCCGAGCCCAAGTCGGTTTTTGCAGGCATCTTTCCGCCAATACGTCGTTGACCTTCCTTGCCATACGCCAGTATGCCGGCGGTCGGTCGCCTAGTCTTGACGAAAATCTGCTCTGCAAAAACTGCTGCGCACCTCACACCGAGGGATTTTGAGGCGGTTTTTTGTTCCTTGTGATGCAGGCAGGCTGGCGCCTTGTCAACAGCGCATAAATGCGCCGGCAAAAAGAGCCCAAAAGCACCGGCGTGAGGCGGCTCGGGTTCGGCTCTCCACTGCTACCTTCGCGGCATTGTATCCAAATCGGATATTTCGCTTTGAAGTTCATCCAGCACCTGTTCGGCGGCTATCGGAGAAAGTAATTCATAACGAATGTAACGGTATATTTTTTTATAGATCCTCAGCTGCCTCATCAGAGATGTACACAGTGTAGTTCATATACCGTTTTCCTTTCTTATCAAATCAAACACTTCTTTTGCAGGCTTTGCTCTGCCGTTCAGAATATCCGCATGACCCTTTTCCAGTTCTTTGCTAAGCTGTTCCTCGCTCATGCCGCCGACAGATAACGGCTTTTCAACAGGGAGTTTTACCTCAAACGGCAGTCCTCTTTGAAGGATTATCTGTCTGTAAAACATATTTATTGCGTTTGAGACCGGAATGCCAAGCGAGGTCAGTATTTCTTCAGCCTGCTGCTTTACCTCCGGTTCTATTCTTGCATAAAGATTTGCTGTTCGTGTCGCCATATATCCGACACCCCTTTCTGTTTTCTTAAATATATTATACACCTTTGTGCGTACAAAAGCAATACATTTTCAAAATTTTTTTGTAACTGCAAATCCCATATTCTAAGAATCGCACCTTGTTTTTTGGGACGAACAAGCAGAAAAAACGACAATACCACTCACTTACCCCGAGGTAATGCCATCTTATTTATAGATAACACAAAACTATTTTCACGGGAACAAAATCGGGACACATCACTCTGTGCCCCGGAATTGGGTGCAGCGTCACGCTGCTGTGACTATTTAACGAAAAAGATGAAAGCGCGGAAAGAAATTTTCGGTTTTCAAAGAAAATCGCCGACCTTTTGTCGGCGAAGAAAATTTCTTTAAGCCGAATTTATTCGGCTGGTCGAGGTGACAGGACTTGAACCTGCGGCATCTTGGTCCCAAACCAAGCACTCTACCAAACTGAGTTACACCTCGTTGGGCGGCAAGACCGCCCAAAATTATTTTACTTTTCTTACTTTGCCTTAGCCGCACCCTCGGCGCTGTCCGAAAGCACGCCTTTAAGACTTGCCGCGAGACCTGCAAAACTCTGTATCTCGCTGGGGATAATGATCTTAGTAGCCTTGCCGTCGGCGGCCTTCTGGAACGCTTCGAGGCTCTTGAGGGCTATTACCTGATCGTTAGGATTAGCTTCATTCAACTTAACGATAGCATCGGCGAGCGCTTTCTGAACAAGCTCGATAGCCTGCGCTTCACCTTCCGCTTCAAGTCTTTTCTTCTCGCGAACGGCATCTGCGTTGAGTATGAGTGCCTGCTTTTCTGCTTCCGCCCTGAGTATCGCAGCCTGCTTGTCAGCCTCGGCGCGGAGTATCTTGGACTCCTTTTCACCCTCTGCAACAAGTATCTGAGACTTCTTTTCACCTTCCGCCTGGAGTATCTTCTCACGGCGTTCACGTTCAGCCTTCATCTGGCGTTCCATGGCGTCCTGTATCTCTCTGGGAGGAAGAATGTTTTTCAGCTCAACTTTAAGCACCTTGATGCCCCACCTGTCGGTAGCTTCGTCAAGTATAGAAGTAATGGTCGTGTTTATGTTATCGCGCGAGGTAAGCGTTGCATCAAGCTCCATACCGCCTATGATGTTACGCAAAGTGGTAGCGGTAAGGTTCTCAATAGCAGACATAGGTCTTTCAACGCCGTAGGTGTACTGCTTTGCGTTTGTTACCTGGAAGAACACAACGGTATCTATCTGCATTGAAACGTTATCTTTGGTGATAACCGACTGCGGTCTGAAATCTACAACACGCTCTTTGATAGAAACTTTCTGCGCTATTCTGTCTACAAAAGGCCACAGGAATATAACACCCGTACCCTTTGCAGAGCTGAACGTACCGAGGCGTTCGATTATATATACATACGCCTGCGGAACTATTTTTATTCTTGTGATAAGATATATCACAGCGATTATCGCAATCGCAATAAGTATTATAACACCAAAATTATCGGGCATATAAAATTCCTCCTTACCCTAATCTTTCAACTATCAGCTTTGAGCCGTCTATGCTGACTATTTTTGCCGTAGCGCCCTCTTCGATGATATCACCGTTCACAGAAAGCGCCGTCCAGTAAGAGCCGTTCAGCCTGGCTCTGCCCTGAGAAAGTTCGTTGTTGATAGTTTCTGTAACTACCACAGTTTTGCCGACATCGAGCTGGGCGTTCGTTTCAGGCTTAGACTTGACAAGCTTTTTGATAGCAGGTCTTGTCGCCACAAGCGAAACCACCGATGCCACAAGGAATATCAGCAGTTGTACCCACAGCGGCACTTCGGGGAAAAAGATCGCCACTATAAGCGATAACAGCGAGCCCAGAGCCAGCCATACCGACACCAGCTGCACCGTTACTGCCTCAAACACGAGGAAAAACACAAATGCCGCCGCCCACAGGATAATATACGCGTAATCCGCCATACAGTATTCTCCTTTCATAAAGAACCTAAAACGGGTATGTAAATTTCATTTACGTATATATTATACCACACTTGTTTTCAAAAAGCAATAGTTTTTTGAAAAAATTTTAAAATTTTTTATTTTGGCGTATTTTCGTACTATTTTTCAGCCATGAGCCTTACCATAACAGCCTTTTGTGCGTGCAGGCGGTTCTCTGCCTCATCGAATATCTCGTCAGCGTGAGCCTCGAACACCTTGGCGGTTATTTCTTCCTCGCGGTGAGCAGGCAGGCAGTGCTGCACCATTGCATCTTTCTTGGCAACAGACATGATCTCGTCATTTACCTGATAGCCTGCAAAGACCTTTTTGCGCTCCTCTGCCTCGCTTTCCTCGCCCATAGAAGCCCAAACGTCGGTGTAAACAACGTCAGCATCTTTTGCGGCCTCGGCAGGAGATATAGTAAGCGTGAACTTGTCGCCATAACCCTTGGCAAATTCAAGCACCTGCGAGTCGGGCTCGTAACCATTGGAGCAGGCAACAGATATGCTCATGCCTACTTTAAGACAGCCTACTATCAGAGAGTTTGCCATATTGTTGCCGTCGCCGATAAAACACAGTTTCAGCCCGTCAAACGTTCCCTTGTATTCCCTTATCGTCATAAGGTCGGCAAGCACCTGGCACGGGTGGCAAAAATCTGTCAGACCGTTTATAATAGGTATGCTTCCATACTCAGCAAGGTCTTCTACCTCTTTCTGCTCGAAAGTCCTTATCATTATGCCGTCAAGATACCTTGAAAGCACGCGCGCGGTGTCCTGAACGGGCTCTCCCCTGCCTATCTGCAAATCGCGATTGGAGAGGAAAAGCGCCTGACCGCCCAGCTGATACATACCGGTTTCAAACGATACCCTCGTCCTTGTTGAGGACTTCTGGAATATCATGCCGAGCGTTTTGCCTTTAAGCAGCTTGTGCTCTATGCCGTTTTTGTTTTCATACTTCAGCTGATCTGCAAGGTTGAGTATATCTATGATCTCCTCCTTGTCAAGATCCAGCAGTTTAAGCAAATGTTCCATGTTGTTACCCCCGTAATATATTATGTATTATTTTTCAATACTTTGTCAAGTATTTCAATGCCTTTGTCTATCTCCGCTTTTGTTATAGTCAGCGGAGGGAGCAGCCGCAGTTTTTCTTTTGCCGTAAGCGCTAAAAGACCGTTTTCAAAACAGGCTTTGCACACGTCCGCGGCGGTTTTGTCTTTTAGGGTAATACCTATCATAAGACCTATTCCCGAAAGGCTTTCTACACCGTCAAGGCTCATAAGCTTATCACGCAGATACTCTGCCTTTTCGCAAACGCTTTGCATAAAGCCGTCTTCTGTAAGCCTTTCAAGAACTGCCACAGCGCCTGCACAGCAAACGGGGTTGCCGCCAAATGTCGAGCCGTGCGTGCTCTTGCCGAGAACATCGCAGCAAGTTTCATCAGCAAGGCAGCAGCCCATAGGCAGCCCGCCCGCTATGCCCTTTGCGAGGGTGGTTATGTTGGGCTTTACGCCAAAGTTTTCGCTCGCCAGAAATTTTCCCGTTCTGCCAACGCCCGTCTGAACCTCGTCGGCTATCACAAGCACGTCTTTTTCTTTGCAAAGGCTGAAAACCGCGTCTACAAACTCTTTATCAAGGGCAATAACGCCGCCCTCGCCCTGAACAAATTCAAGCATCACGGCGCAGACAGTGTCGTCCAGCTTTGCTTTCAGATCATCGATATTGTTCGCCTCAACGTTCACAAACCCCTCAACGAACGGGAAAAAGTAGTTGTGAAAGACCTCCTGTCCCGTTGCCGAAAGCGTTGCCAGCGTTCTTCCGTGAAAGCTGTTCACAAGGGTTATTATATTATGTCTGCCCTTGCCGTATTTATCAAAGCTGTATTTTCTTGCAAGCTTTATAGCGCACTCGTTGGCTTCCGCGCCGCTGTTGCCGAAAAATATTTTTGAATACCCCGTAATTCCGCACAGCTTTTCGGCTAAGTCTGCCTGAACCTTTGTATAGTAGTAGTTTGAAGTATGCTGTATCTTCTTTGCCTGGGCGCACACCGCGTCTGCCCACTTCTCATCACAAAAGCCGAGCGAATTCACCCCTATGCCCGAGCCGAAGTCAACATAGCTTTTGCCGCTCTCGTCCTGAGCCACACAGCTGCCGCCGTTTTCAAGCACCAGATCGTACCTGCCGTAGGTGGGCATAACGTGCTCGTTGAACCTTTCTATCGTACTCATATTTTTCCCTCACTTCTTGCGCATCTTGTTCAGGTGCTCTTTTACCTCGGCGGCTGTTATACCGTCAAGCCTTTTCTTGTCAATGTAAAAAAAGTTATCTTCGGTAAAGAAATATATCTTCTCTTTTGACTGCCTCACGTCGTTTATCCTGCTGTAGCTGTAAAAGCTCTCTTTGCCTTTCATAGTAACCGAAAAGCGGTTGTCATAAAACACATACCGCAGTGTAACGTTGAGCAGTCTATTTTTGTCGGTCTCATAAAGTTTCTGCGCATCGAATATATACGAAAAAGTCGAAGAATACGTCAGCAAAAACACAAAGCCTATCGACATTGTTGCCAGCGCGTATTCTATTATTATAATATCGTATATGCAAAACGCCGCGCTTATTGCCGCACAGGTCAGCAGTATCGGTCTTAGCTTTCTGTCCCTGTGCCGCTTCTGCATTTTAATAAGCTCAAAATACTGCCGCTTGTCGGAGCACACGCCCTGCGCCTCAAATAATATCTTATCCATATCTTTGCCCTTATATGAACTGCGTGCCTATGCCCTCGCTTGAGAGCAGCTCTATCAGTATCGAGTGCGGTATCCTGCCGTCTATTATGCAGGTCTTGTGAACGCCGCGCCTTACAGCTTCAACACAGCAGTCTATTTTGGGAATCATGCCGCCGCTGATTATGCCCTGCTTTTTAAGATACGGCACTTCGCTCACATTCACTGTAGGAATAAGTGTGTCGGGGTCGTCCTTGTCTTTTAAAAGTCCTGCAATGTCCGTCATAAGTATAAGGTTTTCCGCTCTCAGGCAGGAGGCTATCCTAGCGGCTGCGGTGTCGGCATTTATGTTGTATGTCTGACCGTCCTCACTGGTGGCAACGGTAGAGATTATCGGCACATATCCGCCGTTGAGAGCCTCTATTATAGGCTTTGTGGCAACGCTTACTATCTCCCCCACGAAGCCGAGGTCATTCTCGCCCTCCAGCTTTTTAGCCATTATCATCTGACCGTCAACGCCGCACAGACCAAGCGCCTTGCCGCCGTACAACTGCAAATTTGCGACCAAGTCTTTGTTCAGCTTTCCTGCAAGCACCATCTGAACAACTTCCATAGTCTCCTTGTCTGTATATCGCAGTCCTCCGATAAACTTGCTTTCAATGTTCAGTCTGCCAAGCATAGCGTTTATCTCGGGCCCGCCGCCGTGAACCAGAACGACCTTTACGCCCACCGCGGTAAGCAGCACTATGTCGGTCATAACGCTTTCTTTCAGCTCATCGTTTGTCATGGCGTTTCCGCCGTACTTGATAACTACTACCTTGTTGTTGTACCTCTGTATATGAGGCAGGGCGTCTATCAGTATACTGCCCCTCGTCACATTGCTGATTTCCATTTTCATCTGTCCTTTGTATTTTATTTGCGAAGTCTTAAGTTCTGTAATCCCCGTTTATCTTGACGTAATCATATGTAAGGTCGCAGCCGTATGCAGTAGCTTTGCCGCTGCCCTCTCCCACCGAGATGTCAATGTATATCTCATCTTCAGCAAGTATCTGGGCGGCTTTCTCCTCCGAAAAAGCAAGCTGACTTCCCTTTTCGCACACCATGAGCCTGCCGGCTGCCGAGCTTAAATACACATCTACATCTGCAATATCGAACTGCGCGTCAGCATAGCCCACCGCGCAAAGTATCCTGCCGCAGTTGGCGTCCTCGCCAAACATAGCCGCCTTGAAAAGCGATGAGCAAATAACGCTCTTTGCAATAACTATCGCGCTGTCGTCACTCTCCGCCCCAGTCACGGTGCATTCAAGCAGCTTTGTCGCGCCCTCACCGTCTTTGGCAAGCATTCTTGTAATGTTCATCATAACTATGTAAAGCGCCTTTTTGAATACCTCAAAGTCCTCTCCGTCAGCCGCTATCTCATCATTTTCAGCCATGCCGTTCGCCATAACGCACACCATATCGTTTGTAGACTGGTCGCCGTCAACGGACAGGCAGTTATACGTTACCTTGACAACTTCAGAAAGAGCCTTTTGCAGCATTTCGGCTGATACAGCGCAGTCGGTAGTGATAAAATTCAGCGTGGTAGCCATGTTGGGGTGTATCATTCCGCTGCCCTTGCCCATACCGCCTATGCGGCATACCTTTGAGCCTATGCAAAACTGCACCGCGACTTCTTTCTTTACCGTATCGGTTGTCATTATCGCTGTCGCAGCCTCTGCATTGCCGGTATATGAAAGACCATCTGCAAGGGGCTTTATCGCGCTTTTTACGGCATCTATATTAAGCGGCTGACCTATTACCCCTGTTGAGGCAACTATAACTTCCTGCGGCTGTATGCCAAGAGCCGTAGCAGTAAGGCTGCACATCTGCATAGCCTTTTCAATGCCGTCGGCATTGCCGGTGTTTGCGTTGCCCGAATTTACTATGACAGCTCTCGCCTTGCCGCCTGTTTTTTCAAGATTTGCTTTGGTAACGGTTATAGGCGCGCCCTTTACCTTGTTTTGCGTATACACCGCCGCCGCGCTGCAAACACGGTCGCTGAGCATCATGGCTATATCGTTCTTGTGAGCTTTGGGCTCATTACCGTCAGGCTTTGCGGAATTTTTTATACCGCAGTATACGCCGCTTGCCTTAAAGCCCTTTGCTGAGCACACACCGCCCTCAACGTAAGTATATCCGTTAAACTGCTTTAGTGTTATCTCTTTCATATTTATCCTCCGTATTTCTATTCCTACCGCGCCGTACTTCTTTATCGCCTCGTCGGAATAATATTCGTTCATATCCTGCGGCTTTGCGCTTTTCACAGTTGTTTCGTCGTAGCCGCATTTCAAAAGGTCAAGCGAAGAATACAGCGCAGCAAAGTCTTTAAAAATATGCATACCGCACACCTTTGCCGCAAGCTTCTCGCCCGTCTGTATCTGCGTAAATTCTATCTCATCGCCGACTTTTATTTTCTGCCGCTTTTCGTCATAAAGCCGAAGCTCTATAGTCTTTGCGCCTGTCTTTATCTTTTCAAACGGCTGCGGCGCTAAATTCATGTAATGGCGTATGTCTGCCCTCACGAACTCACACACCGCATCGCGCATTGCAAGTATCTCACTGTCTATTTCTTCAATCGTCATATGCTTCATTTCGCCGATGTCGTTATTCCTTATATAGTCGAAATACTCTGCCGCTCCGCGAAGTCTGTCAGTTATCATATCGCTGTCAAGATAGTCAAATATATCACATTCATAATGCTTTATATTTCTGAGCCTGTTAATGTACTCTGAGCATTCTCCCTGCAAGAGCTTTATTCTCTCGTACATACTGTTTTCGGGTCTGAGCGGATAGTCTGCGTGCATTTGTTCTTCGGTGTAACCTTCACGGGCGTAAACGCCGCGCATAAAACTGCTCCACATACGGTCGCATAACAAATGAACGAAATATCCCCACAAAAAGCTTTCCTCGTCTGCGGCAAGCTGTCTGCCTTTCAGCATTTGCTCGTAAAATTTACGGTGATCGCTGTTTCGCTTGTGACCGTCAGCAGCCCAGTGTGTAACAGTGGAATCGGGAAAATATTTTCCATGACCTAACGCCTTTCCGCTGTCAGGAGCGAGAGTACCGACTATATAATCGTCAATACTTCGTATCGGCAAACTTCTTTCGCATTTTTCGGCTAAAATGAGATGTATCAGCCATGTTGCCATAGTTTTCCCCTATTCCTTGTAAAGCTTGTGCATTACAAGCTCCACCTGTGCGCCCAAAAGCGTTTCGCCCTCAAAATCCAGTCTTATTACAAACGGCGTAAAATTGACTATCTTCTTAAATTCTTCAAACCCGAACTGCGGATAAAAGTAGTTCAGTATCGTGCTTAGCGCAGTGCCGTGCGTGCCGATAACGATATTTTCGCCGCCGTGCTCTTTCAGCAGCTTTTTCAGCGCGCGTATATTTCTTTCCTGTGTCTCGCCAAGGCTCTCGCCGTTTTCTATACTATAACTAAAATCTGCCCACTGCTTTTTTGCGAAGTCGAAAAAACCGCTCTCGAACCATTTTCCGCTTGTGCGCTCTCTGAGATCCTCATAGGTGACTATCGGCAGCCCAAGCATGTCGGCAAGGTCTTTCACCGTGTCGCAGCTTCTCTTATACGGCGACGATGCTATAAAAGTTATGTTTCTGTCTTTAAGCACCCATGTTACCGCATTTGAGTCGCGCTGCCCTATGTCGCTGAGCGGTCTTTCTCTGCTTGCGTGTACGCTGTTGTCAGACTGCGCATGTCGCACCAGATACACCTGTGTCATATTCTCACTCCTTATATAATGCCGTATTTTCTCTTTAAGTTCAATATCCTGCGCACGCTCTCGTCAAGCCTTTCCTGCGTTATCTCTCCGCTTTTAACGGCATTTAGAACCGCATTGTAAGCAGTACCAAGGTCATTTGGCATAAGCACTATGTCAACGCCTGCTTTTATAGCCATTACCGCGCTTTTTGCATCACCGTACTGCTGTCTTAAAGCTTCCATTTCAAGCGAATCTGTTATAACAACGCCGCTAAATCCCATTTCGCCGCGCAGCTTGCCGGTAATTATTTCATACGAAAGCGATGCGGGCAGCCCGTCGCTTGTTACATTCGGCAGGTTTATGTGCGCTGTCATCACCATGTCTGCGCCTGCGTTTATGCCGCTTTCAAACGGCAGCATTTCGCACCCTTTCAGCTGCTCCCATGTTTTGTAAACGGTAACGCTCTGCTTGTGGGTATCTTCCGTTGTGTCGCCGTGACCGGGAAAATGTTTCAGGCAGCATATCATGCCCTTGCTGTGAAAGCCCTTTACCGCGCTTTCAACCATTTGCGCAACTTTTTCGGGGTCGCTGCCGAAAGCCCTGTCACCTATAACGACATTCTGAGGGTTGGTGTTCACGTCCGCAACGGGCGCTAAGTCTACATTAAAACCATATGTTTTAAGATACGCGCCTATAGTTTCGCCGACTGTATAAGCCTGCGACGTGTCACCCGTATTGCCTACAGAGAGCATACTTGCAAACTTCTGTACCGCAAAACCTGCGCAGTTTGCAATTCGCGCAACTCTGCCGCCCTCCTCGTCAACAGCTATGAACAGCGGTATTTCACTAGCCGACTGCAAACCGTTTATAAAGCTTTTTATCTGCGACGGAGACTGAATATTCTGTCCGAACATACACACGCCGCCAACATGATATTTGCTTATGCCGTTTTTGTCGCCGCTGTCGCACTGCGTTGCAGAGCCGCCCAGTTTTTCGGGTCTTACCACAAAAAGCTGACCCACCTTTTCTTCCAGCGTCATGCCCTGCAATATTTCTTCGACCGTCTTTTGCGGCTTTGGCGCCGGTGCCGTTGTCGTAGTCGTTGTTGTAGTTTTCGGCGGCGCGGTAGTCTGCGGCTTTGGAGCCGTCGCAGCCGTCGGCGCGGTAGTTGTCTGCGTGCTTGGCGCAACTGTGGTGGTTGTTGTTGCAGTCGTTGTGTGCTGTGTAGTAGTTTGTACAGTTGTCTGTGTGGTGGTCTGCGTTGTGGTCTGCGCAGTAGTTTCAGCAGCAGTATTTTCTGTAGTACTTGTAATACTTGTTTCGATCTGCGTTGTTGTGATCTGCGTTGTTGTCTCAGATGTCGTCACAAAAGATGTCTCGTTGTTTGAGCAGCCGCACAGCATAACAAATGCCGTTATCGCTGCCGCAACAGCCAACCTTTTCTTTTTCATGATCTTTCTCTCTTTCAACGATAAGGTATTACAGCCCCGTCGCCTCGTCAAGACCGAGCATTATATTCATATTCTGAACGGCTGCTCCGCTTGCTCCTTTTCCCAGATTGTCCAGCCGTGAGGCGATAAGTATCCTGTCATCATTTCCAAAGACAAATATCTGCATATCGTTGCTGCCCTCCAGCGTGTTTGCAGGCAGGAAACCATCGGGAAGCGTATCGCCGCCGCCAAGCTCCATAACCTTTACAAACCGCTGACCTTCATAATGATCTTTCAGTATTTTGTGTATATCATTTGGTGTATATTTCTTTGGCAGAGTTCTCGCAATAAGCGGAACACTTACCACCATGCCTGCGTAAAAATCGTCAACAATCGGGTTGAACATCGGCGGATATTCAAGACCGCATATCTTCTGCATTTCGGGTATATGCTTGTGCGACTGCGTTAAAGCATACTGGCGCGGAGAGCACATCTCTTTTGTCTTGCCGCCGCCCTCGATAGCGGCTATCATCTTCTTGCCGCCGCCGCTGTAGCCCGATACCGCGTGCGATATAACCGGGTAGTCTTTCGGCAGCACGCCTGCCTGTACCAAGGGGTACACAATGCTTATAAATCCGCTGGCATAGCAGCCGGGGTTCGCCACCCTTTTTGCTGTCTTTATCCTTTCCCTGTGCGCCTGTGAAAGCTCGGGAAAGCCGTATGCCCAGTCGTCGTTCGTTCTGTGCGCGGTAGAGGCATCTATGATCCTTGTGCTGTCGTTTTCTACAAGCGTTACGGCCGCAACAGCCGCCGCATCGGGCAAACACAAAAACGTTATGTCCGACTCGTTTATAAGCCTTTTTCTCTCGTTTACGTCCTTGCGCTTGTCATCATCTATCAGCAGTATCTCAAGGTCGTCTCTTTTAGCGAACCTCTCGTATATCTGAAGCCCCGTAGTACCCTCTTTGCCGTCTATAAAAATTTTCGTCTTCATTTTTGCAAGTTCCTCTTAACGTATTCTATCTGCTCTTTAACGCGCTCCGGCGCAGGGCCGCCCTTTGCCTTTCTCAGCATAACGCAGCTATCCAGGCTTATGGCATCGTACACGCCCTCGTCAAATACATCGCAAAGAGCCTTATATTCTTCAATCGGCAGCGTTTCAAGCGTTAAGCCTTTTTCTATACACTTTGCAACAAGCGTACCGGTAATTTTATATGCATCTCTGAATGGCATACCCTTTTTCACAAGATAGTCGGCGCAGTCGGTAGCGTTTATAAAGCCCCTCGCCGCGGCGTTTCTCATATTTTCGGGGATAACTTTCATGGTATCAAGCATGGGTATAAATGTTTTCAGGCACAGCTTTACGGTATCAATGGCATCGAATATAGCAGGCTTATCCTCCTGCATATCCTTGTTGTATGCAAGCGGCGTGCCTTTCATCATCGTAAGAAGTGTGTTCAGGTCTCCGTAAACGCGCGCTGTTTTTCCTCTGATAAGCTCAGTAACATCGGGGTTTTTCTTCTGAGGCATTATTGAAGAACCTGTTGCAAAGGCATCGTCAAGCTCTATGAATTTGAACTCCCACGAGCACCACAGTATTATCTCCTCCGAAAAGCGCGAAAGGTGCATCATCAGTATTGAAAGCGCGCTTGCAAGCTCAATGCAGAAATCCCTGTCCGAAACGCCGTCAAGCGAGTTTTGCGATACCTCATCAAAGCCGAGCAGCTCACACGCTCTCTCCCTGTTTATCGGGTATGTGGTAGAAGCCAGCGCACCGCTGCCCAGCGGCAGAACGTTCATGCGCTTGTATGTATCTTCAAGTCTGCCCTTGTCGCGCAGGAGCATTTGCGCATACGCCATTACATGGTGTGCAAAAGTTATCGGCTGAGCCCTCTGCATATGCGTATAACCGGGCATGATAGTCGTCAGGTTATCCTCTGCAAGCTTTACTATGGTATTTATAAGCTGCTCAATAAGCGATATGATCTGCGTTATCTCATCTCGCAGATACATTCTTATATCCAGCGCGACCTGATCATTGCGGCTGCGCGCGGTATGCAGTCTTTTGCCGGTATCGCCAAGGCGTTTGGTAAGCTCCGCCTCAACGAACATATGGATATCTTCGGCACCGGGGTCTATCTGAAGTTTTCCGCTGTCAATATCCGCGAGTATGCCTTTCAGGCCCTCGACTATAGCAAGGCTTTCTTTCATGTCTATTATGCCGCACTCTCCGAGCATCGTGGCATGAGCTACAGAGCCCTGAATATCCTGCCTGTACATTCTCGCATCGAACGAAACAGACGAATTAAAGTCGTTGACCCTGTCGTCTACCTGCTTTGAAAACCTGCCTGCCCACATCATATCTGCCATAGTATTTCTCCGTTCCGTACTTTATTTTGCACATAAATAACTTATGGGCAAAGCGGAAACATCACGCTCCGCTCTGCCCCTTGATATTCTCAAACAAGCAGTTTACTTGCCCTCGGTCTCCTTAAGGTGCTGCTCTATAAGCTTTGAGATATCTATGCCGTTGATCTTCAGACCATCAATAATGCAGTCGTTTATCTCAACGTTGGTAAGGTCGCAGTAAGCAAACGTAGCGCCGCGCATAACGGGGTTTTTGAACTCTACATTGTTCATAACGCTGCATCCGAATCTCGTGCCCGTCATATTAACGCCGAGAAATCTTGTGTTCGCCATATAAATGTCGGTAATGTCCGCGCCGCTCATGTTTATGTTGTTGAGCTTTACGTTCTCCATATTTACGTCATCAAACACTGCGCCTTTAAGGTTTACATTGCTGAATTTTGTATCGCCGAGGTTTACGTCCTCAAACGAAGAGTTAGGCAGGCTGTCATATGATATAGCCACCTTTTTGTCCAGTTCGTGCTCATACTTTATGTTGTCGACCATTGTGATTTCCTCCTTATAAAATATATCGTTTATATCGCTGCTGCAGTTACTTATTGCCGTTTTTTCTCTGCTGTTCCAGTTTGGCGCGTACCTTTATCGGCAGACCGAACAGATTGATAAATCCTGCGCTGTCCTTCTGGTCGTATACTTCATCAGCCGAGAAAGTAGCCACCTGTTCGTCATAAAGCGTATACGGCGAGGTCACGCCTGCGTTTATTATGTTGCCCTTGTAAAGTTTCAGTCTTACGTCGCCCGTAACGGTCTTCTGCGTTTCGGTAACGAATGCCGACATTGCCTCTCTCAGCGGTGTATACCACTGACCGTTGTAAACTATATCGGCAAATTTTATCGAAAGATACTGCTTTACCCTTGCTGTTTCCTTGTCAAGCGTTATTGTTTCCAGCACTTCATGTGCGTGGTAGAGTATCGCTCCGCCCGGGGTTTCATAAACGCCTCTTGACTTCATTCCGACAAGTCTGTTCTCAACAAGGTCAGCAAGACCAATGCCGTTCTCGCCGCCCAGTTTGTTCAGGGTGCTTACTATTTCTGTGCCGTTCATCTGCACGCCGTCAATAGCGGTAGGCACGCCCTTATCAAAGTGTATGGTAACATAGGTAGGCTTGTCGGGTGCTTGAATGGGTGACACGCCCATTTCAAGGAAGCCCTCTTTTTCATACTGCGGCTCGTTCGCAGGGTCTTCAAGATCAAGACCCTCGTGCGAGAGGTGCCATATGTTCTTATCCTTTGAATAGTTGGTCTCCCTGTTTATTTTAAGAGGTATGTTGTGCGCCTCGGCGTAGTCTATCTCCTCATCTCTCGATTTCAGATCCCATATCCTCCACGGTGCGATTATCTCCATATCGGGTGCGAAAGCCTTTATAGCCAACTCAAAACGGACCTGGTCGTTGCCCTTGCCGGTGCAGCCGTGGCAGATAGCGTCAGCGCCCTCTTTCAAAGCTATTTCAGCGATTCTCTTTGCGATTATCGGTCTTGCGAACGATGTGCCGAGCATATATCTGTTCTCATAGATAGCGCCTGCCTGCACCGTCGGGAAAACATAGTCGTTTATAAATTCTTCCGTCAGGTCTTCAATATACAGCTTTGAAGCGCCTGTTTTGATAGCCTTTTCCTCCAGACCGTCAAGTTCCGTTCCCTGACCTACGTTGCCCGAAACCGCAATTACCTCGCAGTTGTTGTAATTTTCTTTCAGCCACGGGATTATAATTGACGTGTCAAGTCCTCCCGAATAAGCCAGCACAACTTTTTTGATCTCTTTTGCCATAGCAAATACCTCTTTTCAACAATTGATAATATGTTATTATGATTATACATCATTTCCGCCCGATATGCAAGTGCTTATGCATAATTTCAGCTAATTATACATAATGCAGTTTATATTTTACAGAATTTATACAACAAATCACAATTTTATGCATTTGTAAAATGTATATTCATACACAAGTGTTTATAATTTGCGCTTACGCGCAGCGCAGGAGCGCACACGCTGACCGCCACAGCGCACAAAAGTTTAAAGTCTTGTCAAAAAATTAAAAGTTTTCGATTGACCCTTTTTCAAAAGGGTCATCAGGTCGAGGGGCGAGCCCCTCGTCGCCGTCCGCAGACGGCGAAATCCCCTTACGGCAGGCGCTCCGCAAAGGGTGAATTGAAAAACAATCCTGTGGATTGTTTTTCAAGAGGGAACGCCCTGCAAGAGAGGGCGTTCCCTTGCTGTAGCGCAACGCTCTCTTTCCGCGTTCCATTCTGGAACGCCGTACAATATGAGAAATTCATAATCGAATACAGTGTAGTTTAATAGTTTCACATATGGCGCGTAAGTGCAAACTTTTGTAAAGCAATTGCGCACGCAAGCGCGCGCAGGAGAGAAAGCTCAGGTCTTCTCAAAGGAGAGGCTCTCTCTTGCAGAGCCTCTCCTCTTAGAAAACAGTTCACCGAACTGTTTTCTAATTCACCTCTTGCAGAGCGCACGCTGTGTTTTCGGGGGCGCCGCCCCCGTACCCCTGCAAGCCTTTTGAAAAAGGCTTGACCGAAAACTTTTCTTTTCTTGACAAGACTTAAAACTTTGCGCAAAGTGAAATGACGTCAGTGTTGCTAACTCTCAATTTATATCATTATATCATATTCGTTGAACATTTTCAAGAGGCAAAATAAAAACGCAGCGCGACTTTCATCACACTGCGTTTAAATCGATCAGCAAAAATTATTCGTTGATAGCGATAACAACGCCTGAACCAACGGTTCTGCCGCCCTCACGGATAGCAAAACGAAGACCCTCTTCGATAGCTATCGGCTGGATAAGCTCAACGTCCATCTCAACGTTGTCGCCGGGCATGCACATTTCCTTGTCAGCAGGAAGAGTGATAACGCCGGTAACATCGGTAGTTCTGAAATAGAACTGCGGTCTGTAGTTGTTGAAGAAAGGAGTATGACGTCCGCCCTCTTCCTTCTTCAGAACGTAAACCTGACCTCTGAACTTGGTGTGGGGGTGAATAGAACCCGGCTTGCAAAGTACCTGACCTCTTTCGATCTCGGTTCTCTGGATACCACGGAGAAGTGCGCCTATGTTGTCGCCTGCTTCAGCATAGTCGAGTATCTTTCTGAACATTTCGATACCTGTAACAACGGTCTTCTTTCTCTCGTCGGTAAGACCGATTATCTCAACTTCATCGCCGTTGTTGAGCTGACCTCTCTCAACTCTGCCGGTAGCAACAGTACCACGGCCTGTGATGGTGAATACTTCCTCAACAGGCATAAGGAACGGAAGATCGGACTTACGGTCGGGGGTAGGAATGAAGCTGTCAACAGCATCCATAAGCTCAACGATAGGAGCATATACGGGATCGGTAGGATCGTTGGAATCGGATTCGAGAGCCTGAAGAGCAGAACCCTTGATGATAGGAGTATCATCGCCGGGGAATTCATACTTGTCAAGCAGCTCTCTGATGTCCATCTCAACAAGTTCGAGAAGTTCGTCGTCATCGACCTGGTCAGCCTTGTTCATGAATACAACGATCGCAGGAACGCCAACCTGACGAGCGAGCAGTATGTGCTCTCTTGTCTGAGCCATAGGTCCGTCAGAAGCAGCAACAACGAGTATTGCGCCGTCCATCTGAGCAGCACCGGTGATCATGTTCTTTACATAGTCAGCGTGACCCGGGCAGTCAACGTGAGCATAGTGACGGTTCTTGGTCTCATACTCAACGTGAGCGGTGTTGATTGTTATACCTCTTTCTCTCTCCTCGGGAGCAGAGTCGATGTTGGCATAATCCTTCTTCTCTGCAAGGCCCTGCATAGCGAGAACCTTTGTGATAGCAGCGGTAAGAGTAGTCTTGCCGTGGTCAACGTGACCGATAGTACCAATATTAACGTGCGGCTTGGTACGTTCAAATTTTGCCTTTGCCATTGGATTTTCCTCCTTAAATTTCAAGTTTATGATCTCTGTCGATAAAATACATTATCTACATTATAACAGATTGGTTTACAAAAAGCAAGTCCGAATTGAAAATTATTCTTCGTCGCCCTTATTTCTCGTAGAGATTATCTTCTCCGCGATGTTCTTAGGAACCTGCGTGTAGCTGTGCGGCTCCATAGTATAGTTGCCTCTGCCCTGCGTTTTGGATCTGAGGTCGTTTGAGTAACCGAACATTTCAGAAAGCGGAACGAGCGAGTCTACCTGCGCTGTGCCATTGTTTACTTCCTGACCGAGGATCTGACCGCGCCTTGAGTTGAGGTCACCTATTACCGTGCCCATAAAGTCTTCGGGAACGAATACCGAAACTTTCATTATAGGCTCGAGTATAACTGCCGCGCCCTTTCTCATAGCCTCTTTGAACGCCATAGAACCTGCGATAGAGAACGCCATTTCGGACGAGTCAACTTCGTGGTAAGAGCCATCGTAAAGAGTAACCTTTACGTCAACTACCTGATAGCCTGCCAGAACGCCTGCCTTCATAGCTCCCTGAATACCCTTGTCAACAGCAGGGATATATTCCTTGGGGATAGCGCCGCCGACAACCGAGTTTATAAACTCATAGCCCTTGCCGGATTCGTTAGGCTCAACCTTGATCTTAACATGACCGTACTGACCTTTACCGCCCGACTGTCTGGCGTACTTATGGTCAACGTCAGCCATTTTTGTGATAGTTTCCTTATAAGCAACCTGAGGCGCGCCTACGTTTGCTTCTACCTTGAACTCACGCAGCATTCTGTCAACGATTATTTCAAGGTGAAGCTCGCCCATACCTGCAATAATGGTCTGACCTGTTTCTTCGTCAGTCCATGTCCTGAAAGTCGGGTCTTCTTCTGCAAGCTTTGAAAGCGCGATACCCATTTTCTCCTGACCTGCTTTGGTCTTAGGCTCGATAGCCAGCTGGATAACAGGCTCGGGGAATTCCATAGATTCGAGGATAACGGGATTTTTCTCATCACACAGCGTATCACCGGTGGTGGTATTTTTCAGACCTACCGCGGCAGCGATATCTCCCGAGTAAACTCTTTCGATATCCTTTCTGTGGTTTGAGTGCATCTGAACTATACGTCCTATTCTTTCCTCTTTATCTTTAGTAGCGTTATAAACGCCGCTGCCTGCATCGAGCACGCCCGAATAAACTCTGAAGAAGCACAGTTTACCAACAAACGGGTCTGTAGCTATCTTGAATGCCAGAGCTGCAAACGGTGCATCGTCTGAAGACGGTCTTGTGCACTCCTCGCCTGTTTCGGGGTCAACGCCCTTTATATCGGGTACATCGGTAGGTGCGGGCATATAGTCGATTATAGCATCGAGCAGCTTCTGCACGCCCTTGTTTCTGTACGAAGTACCGCAGGTAACGGGTACCATTGTATTAGCAATAGTAGATTTTCTTATGCAGGTCTTTATCTCATCTATAGAAAGTGTACCTTCTTCAAAGTATTTTTCCATAAGTGCTTCATCCTGCTCTGCAACGTGCTCTACCATTTCATCGTGATACTTCTGAGCAAGCTCTTTCATATCCTCGGGTATCTCTTCAACTCTTATATCCTTGCCGAGGTCGTCGTAATAAACATACGCTTTCATCTCAACGAGGTCTATGATACCCTTGAAAGTATCTTCCGAGCCGATAGGGAGCTGTATGGGAACAGCGTTGCATTTCAGTCTGGTGTGAAGCATTTCAAGAACTCTGTAAAAGTCAGCGCCCATGATGTCCATTTTGTTTACATAGACAAGTCTGGGAACTTTATAGTTATCAGCCTGACGCCAGACCGTTTCAGTCTGCGGTTCAACACCGCCCTTAGCGCAAAGCACTGTTACCGAACCGTCAAGAACTCTGAGCGAACGTTCAACTTCAACAGTAAAGTCAACGTGACCCGGGGTATCTATTATGTTCAGTCTGTGGCCTTTCCAGTAGCAGGTGGTAGCAGCCGAAGTAATTGTTATACCTCTTTCCTGCTCCTGCTCCATCCAGTCCATGGTGGCTGCGCCGTCGTGTGTTTCACCTATTTTATGATTGATACCGGTATAAAACAGGATACGTTCGGTAGTAGTAGTCTTACCGGCATCGATGTGCGCCATAATACCGATATTTCTGGTATTCTGCAATGAACACTCTCTTGCCATAGTTTCCTCCTGTTATTACCATCTGTAGTGTGCGAAAGCCTTGTTGGCTTCTGCCATTTTGTGAGTATCCTCACGTTTCTTGACTGAGCCGCCGACGCCGTTTACAGCATCGAGTATCTCGTTGGCCAGTCTTTCTTTCATTGTCTGTTCGTTTCTCAGACGCGCATATTTGGTTATCCATCTCAGTCCCAGGGTCTGACGTCTTTCGGGACGCACCTCCATAGGTACCTGATATGTTGCACCGCCTACACGGCGTGCCTTTACTTCAAGGCTGGGCATGATGTTTTCCATAGCTGCCTCAAACATTTCAAGAGCAGGCTTGCCCGACTTTTCCTCAACTATCTCGAATGCACCGTAAACTATCTTCTGTGCAACGCCCTTCTTGCCGTCGAGCATTATGTTGTTTACAAGTCTTGTAACGAGCTTTGAGTTGTATACAGGATCGAGCAGAACGTCTCTCTTTGCAACTTTACCTCTTCTTGGCACTATAATTCCCTCCTTCATTAAATGATGAATTCATAGGTACTCGCTCGGCTCCTCACAGCCCTTTTCTGCTTATAGCCGCCCCGTCAGCGCTTGCAGAGGTCAATATATATCAACACTCCACATTCACTGTGGTCTCCGCGCTTTTAACGCGGCAATGAGTTTCTCATGATATTTCTCTGAGCATTTTACTTGGCTGCTCCTGCCTTAGGTCTCTTTGCGCCGTACTTGGAACGCGCCTGCATTCTCTTGGCAACGCCCTGAGCGTCAAGCGTTCCTCTTATGATGTGATAACGCACACCGGGGAGATCCTTTACACGTCCGCCTCTGATAAGAACAACAGAGTGCTCCTGAAGGTTGTGACCTATACCCGGGATATACGCCGTCACCTCGTTGCCGTTGGTAAGTCTTACTCTGGCGATCTTACGCATAGCAGAGTTAGGCTTCTTCGGCGTAGCAGTTCTTACCGCTGTGCAAACGCCTCTCTTCTGGGGGCAGCTCTGGTCGATAGCTATCTTCTTCTTTGAGTTGTAGCCCTTCTGGAGTGCGGGAGCGGTAGACTTTACTGCGAGTACGTCTCTTCCCTTGCGAACCAACTGATTAAAGGTCGGCATAATTTCTCTCCTTTCCTCAAAAATTTATGCGCACCTTGCCTGCAAAAGCAGACAATACGTCAGCATACCTTATTATTATATAATAGTTTTTGGCTTTTGTCAATACATTTATTCCCGAAATCCTGCATAAAAATGTAAGTTTTATAGCCGCCGCCTTGCACAAATACGTAAAAACGGGGCGCTCACCGCACGATGAACGCCCCCTGACCTCAGATTTTAGTTATTGAACTGTGCTGCGTGGTCGATATAGCTTTCGCTCTTTCTTATCTCAACGTCGTTGTAGATATCCATTCCCGTACCGGCAGGAATAAGATTACCGATAATAACGTTCTCTTTAAGGCCCGAAAGTTTATCGGTCTTGCCCCTGATAGCGGCATCTGTAAGAGCCTTTGTGGTCTCCTGGAACGAAGCCGCCGACATGAAGCTGTCGGAGTTGGACGAAGCCTTTGTGATACCCTGAAGCACCGGCACAGTCGTCACGAGAGCCGCGCCCTCAACGCCTGCATCTATTTCTTCCTGTATCTGCGCGTTTATCTCGGCTATCTCGTTCTTATCCACCAGCGAACCCGGCAGCAGGTAGCTGCTTCCGCTGTCCTCTACCTTTACCTTCTTCATCATCTGGCGGACTATAACTTCAACGTGCTTGTCGTTGATGTCAACGCCCTGTGAGCGGTAGGTCTTCTGTATCTCGGTGATGATATAGTTCTGAACAGCCATTATGCCGTTTACAGCCAGTATATCGCCCGGATAGATAGAACCCTCGGTAAGCGGTTCACCGGCAGAGACTCTCTGACCGTCGATAACTTTCAGCTTCTGACCGTAAGGAATGGTATATACCTCTTTCCTCGGCTCTTCGCTGTCAACGTCAAGTTCCTCGCTGGTAACGGTTATCTGATTTATCTTCTTGATCTCTTCGATCTTGCACACGCCCGCTATTCTTGTAATAGTAGCCGCGCCCTTAGGTCTTCTGCTTTCAAAAAGTTCTTCAACACGCGGCAGACCTTGTGTGATATCTTCCGCGTTGGCGATACCGCCCGTATGGAACGTTCTCATGGTAAGCTGTGTGCCCGGTTCGCCTATAGACTGCGCCGCAATTATACCTACAGCCTCGCCGACCGTAACGGTCTTTCCGTGAGCCAGGTTAGCGCCGTAACACTTAGCGCAAACGCCGTGTTTAGCCTTGCATTGCAGCACACTTCTTATCTCGATGCTGTTCTTGCCCTGTTCTTCAAGTATGGCAACAACTTTCTTGGCATCTTTGTCGTCCATCAGCTTGTTGTGGGAAACGATCATCTCGCCCGTCTTGGCGTCTTTTATATCCTCAACAAGATATCTGCCTATAAGTCTTTCGGTCAAAGGCTCGATAACGGCATTGCCGCTCTTTATATCGAACACTTCAATACCCGATTCCGAACCGCAGTCGTCCTCGCGTATTATAACGTCCTGCGAAACGTCAACAAGACGTCTTGTCAGGTAGCCCGAGTCAGCGGTACGCAGAGCGGTATCTGCCAGACCCTTTCTCGCGCCTCTGGAGGAAATGAAGTATTCCAGAATGTTAAGACCCTCACGGTAGTTGGCTCTGATAGGCATTTCTATGGTCGAACCCGAGGTATTTGCTATAAGTCCTCTCATGCCTGCCAGCTGTCTCATCTGGTTTATAGAACCACGAGCGCCGGAGTCCGCCATCATGTTTATAGGATTGTACTTGTCAAGATTCTTCTTCAGAGCATCGGTAACATCATCTGTCGCTTTGTTCCAGATGTTTGCAAACTGCTTTGATTTCTCCTCATCGGAGATAAGACCTCTGTTGTAGTTTTTGTACATCTTCGCTACCTTTTCGTCAGCCTCGGCAATAATTGCCTGCTTCTGAGGAGGTATTACCGCATCGCACACCGCAACGGTAAGACCCGACCTTGTAGAATACTTGTAACCGAGCGCCTTTATCTTGTCTAGCACCTCGGAAGTGGTAGTTGTGCCGTGTATCTTTATGCACTTTTCGATAATGCTTGAAAGTTCGCTCTTTTTAACAAGGAACGATATTTCCAGGTCAAGCTCTTTCTCGCTTATGGTTCTGTCAACGTAGCCTAAGTTCTGCGGTATTATCTCGTTGAAGATAAGCCTGCCTACGGTCGCATCGATAAGCTTTGAGACCTGCTTTTCGCCTGCTTTTTTGCTTATTCTCACCTTGATGGGCTCTTGCAGTGTAACGGCTTTGGCATCGTATGCCATTCTCGCCTCGTTCACATCGCGGAACACCTTTACGGTAAGCTGACCGTTCTCGTCTATCATCTTTATATACGGGTCGTTCTTCGAGAAGCCGTCTTTTCTTACAAGCTTCGCGGAGAGCTCCTCCGTCTCTGCTTTAAGTCTGGCTATCTCCTGCAAGTCCTCATCTGTAGGCTGCTTTTTCTTTTTAAGAGCATCGAGTTCTTCTTTTATCTCGTTATACTCATCTCTCATATTCTCCATCTCTTTGTCGAGCTGGTTATCGAGAGGCCGCAGCAGCGTAAGGTAATAAGAACCCAGCAGCATATCCTGCGAAGGCACTGCAACAGGCTTGCCGTCAGACGGTTTGAGCAGGTTGTTCGCGGCAAGCATCAGAAATCTTGCCTCTGCCTGCGCCTCAGCCGAAAGCGGAACGTGCACTGCCATCTGGTCGCCGTCAAAGTCCGCGTTGAACGCCGTACATACCAGAGGGTGCAGCTTTATAGCTCTGCCCTCAACAAGCACGGGCTCAAACGCCTGAATGCCCAGTCTGTGCAGAGTAGGCGCGCGGTTGAGCATTACCGGGTGGCTCTGTATAACATTTTCAAGAGCGTCCCACACTTCGGGGTCTGCTCTTTCTACCTTTTTACGGGCAGACTTTATGTTGATATTCTGATTTGTATCCGCAAGTCTTTTCATAACGAAAGGCTTGAACAGCTCCAGTGCCATTTCCTTGGGCAGACCGCACTGATACATTCTCAGCTCCGGACCTACAACTATAACAGAACGTCCCGAATAGTCAACACGCTTGCCCAGCAGGTTCTGACGGAAACGACCCTGCTTGCCTTTAAGCATATCCGAAAGCGATTTGAACGCCCTTCCGTTAGGTCCTGTAACAGGTCTGCTGTGTCTGCCGTTGTCTATAAGGGCATCAACGGCTTCCTGCAACATTCTCTTTTCGTTTCTTACTATTATTTCGGGGGCTTCCAGCTCTTTCATTCTTTTCAGACGGTTGTTTCTGTTTATAACACGTCTGTAAAGGTCGTTAAGGTCGCTGGTAGCGTATCTGCCGCCGTCAAGCAGTACCATAGGTCTCAGTTCGGGCGGTATTACCGGTATGGCGTTGAGTATCATCCACTCGGGCTTGTTTCCCGAAAGTCTGAAAGCCTCAACTATCTCCAGCCTTTTAAGCAGCTTCAGCCTCTTCTGACCCGAAGAGAGATCTCTCAGCTCTTCTTTCAGATCGTCTGCAACTACCTCGAGGTTGTCTTTCCACTCATCTTCGGGTATTTTCTCGCACATAGGGCAGTTTTTGCAGTCGCACTGTCTTATATCAAGCAGGTCGCTGTCATGCAGGTCGGTAAACTCGCAGTCGTCGCAGCCTTCTTCGCTGTCTGACTTGGTGCAGCCTGCGCACATTGCTCTTTCTTCGTTGGAGCATCTTGCGCACATCTCGCACTTTTTCTTCTGCTCGTCTGTAAACGACAGTCTTCCGTCATTTTCCAGCCTTTCGCGGAACATATCATATCTGTCGCTGCTGTATTCTCTCAGAAGCTCCTGAATAGCCTCAGCGCCCATGCCCACGCGAAAGCTGCTCTCATCATACTTTTCAACGGCAGCCCTGTACTCTGTCTCGCTCAGCAGCGAGCATTTTTCAAGCGGCGTAGAACCGGGGTCTATAACTATATACTTTGTAAAATACAGAACTTCTTCAAGTCTTTTCTGTGATACTTCAAGTATCTGACCTATTCTTGAAGGAGTACCCTTGAAGTACCATATATGAGATACGGGCGCGGCAAGCTCTATGTGACCCATTCTCTCACGGCGCACCTTGGCTTTGGTAACTTCAACGCCGCAGCGCTCGCATACCATGCCCTTGAAACGTATCTTCTTATACTTTCCGCAGTGGCACTCCCAGTCCTTGGTCGGTCCGAATATCTTCTCGCAGAACAGTCCGTCCTTTTCGGGCTTCTGCGAACGGTAATTTATCGTTTCCGGTCTTGTTACCTCGCCGTAAGACCAATCTCTTATCATCTCGGGTGAGGCAAGACCTATTCTTATTGAATCAAATGCTTTGAACTCCAAATTGCGAACCCTCTTTCTGATCTGATCATCGACATAACGTCGTGCTTATGATATTATTCGTCGTCAATATCTCCGTCCTGACCGTCATCTTCGTCCGAAAGGAAATCGTCTGCTTCGTCTTCGTCGTCATCAAAATCTTCATCGACATCGGCATCGTCGTAATCTTCAAGTCCGTCATCGAAATCTTCAAGATCGTCGGCATCAACGTACTGATCGCCCGTGCCGTCATCTACAAACGATACCTCATCGCTTATCATTGACTCACGCGGAGGAATATCATCGTCATCAAAGCTCTGCTTTATATCGATCTCCTCGTTGTTTTCGTCAAGAACCTTCATGTTAAGGCATAGCGACTGCATTTCCTTTATCAGTACCTTGAACGATTCGGGTATGCCTGCCTTGGGCACGTTCTGACCCTTGACTATAGCTTCATAGGTCTTTACTCTGCCCACGGTATCGTCCGACTTCACCGTCAGTATCTCCTGAAGCGTGTAAGCCGCGCCGTAAGCTTCCAGAGCCCAAACTTCCATTTCACCGAATCTTTGTCCGCCGAACTGTGCTTTACCGCCGAGCGGCTGCTGAGTTACCAGCGAATAAGGTCCTACAGAACGCGCGTGTATCTTATCATCAACAAGGTGGTGGAGTTTAAGATAGTACATATAACCTACAGTTATGCGGTTATCGAACTTCTCGCCCGTTCTTCCGTCGTAAAGCACCGTCTTGCCGTCTTCGGGCAGACCTGCCTCGCGGAAACATTCTCTTATATCGGCCTCATGCGCGCCGTCAAATACAGGTGTCATGATATTCCAGCCGAGTTTCTTTGCAGCCATGCCGAGGTGTACTTCCAGCACCTGACCGATATTCATACGCGAAGGAACGCCGAGGGGGTTGAGGCATATATCAAGCGGTGTGCCGTCTTCCAAAAACGGCATATCCTCCTGCGGCAGTATGCGTGAAACAACGCCTTTGTTTCCGTGACGACCCGCCATCTTGTCGCCGACAGATATCTTACGCTTCTGCGCGATATAGCACCTTACCAGCTTGTTTACGCCCGGTGCGAGCTCATCGCAGTTATCTCTCGTAAATATCTTTACATCTATAATAACGCCTGCCTCGCCGTGCGGCACTTTAAGAGAGCTGTCTCTTACCTCTCTTGCCTTCTCGCCGAATACCGCTCTAAGCAGTCTTTCCTCTGCGGTAAGCTCCGTTTCGCCCTTAGGCGTTACCTTACCTACCAGAATATCGCCTGCTCTTACCTCTGCGCCTATTCTGATTATACCGTTCTCATCGAGATCTTTAAGAGCATCATCGCTCACATTCGGTATATCTCTCGTTATCTCTTCCGCGCCGAGTTTTGTGTCGCGGCACTCTATCTCGTATTCTTCTATATGGATAGAAGTATACTTATCCTGTTTTACAAGGTTCTCATTCAGCAGAACAGCGTCTTCGTAGTTGTAACCCTCCCATGTCATGAAGCCTATAAGAGCATTCTTGCCGAGAGAGATCTCACCGTTGCAGGTGGCAGGGCCGTCAGCTATTACCTGATGAGCCTCTATCCTCTCGCCCTTGTCAACGATAGGTCTCTGGTTGGTGCAGGTGCCTGCGTTAGACCTCTTGAACTTGATAAGGTCATAGGTGTGCTGTTCGCCGCTGTCCTCGCGGACTACTATCTTGTCAGCGCTTACGCTCTCAACAACGCC
The DNA here is from genome assembly GCA_947624375.1 of uncultured Clostridia bacterium. GTDB lineage: Bacteria > Bacillota > Clostridia > Oscillospirales > Ruminococcaceae > UBA7477. The sequence continues at coordinate 49,931 of CANQKD010000003.1, forward strand.
TGCCGCGGTAGAAACCACCGCAACACCCGAGTCGAGGCACGCTTTATACTCCATGCCCGTGCCGACTATAGGGGCTTCGGTCTTCAGCAGAGGCACTGCCTGCCTTTGCATATTAGAGCCCATAAGCGCACGGTTCGCATCGTCGTTTTCCAGAAACGGTATCATAGCCGTTGCAACAGATACTACCATCTTCGGCGATACGTCCATGAAGTCTATCTTTTTTTTGTCTATTTCAAGTATCTGGTCGCGGAAACGTCCCTTTACCTTGTCGTTAGCAAACCTGCCGTCCTCGGTAAGCGGCTCGTTAGCCTGCGCTATCATGTAGTTATCCTCTGTATCGGCTGTCATATAAACAACTTCATCGGTAACTACGCCCGTATCCTTGTCAACACGGCGGTAAGGCGCTTCAATAAATCCGTACTTGTTTATCCTTGCAAACGAAGCAAGATAAGATATAAGTCCTATGTTAGGGCCTTCCGGGGTCTCTATCGGGCACATTCTTCCGTAGTGAGAATAGTGAACGTCACGAACCTCAAATCCTGCTCTGTCACGCGAGAGACCGCCCGGACCCAGTGCCGAAAGCCTTCTCTTATGAGTAAGCTCTGCAAGGGGATTTGTCTGATCCATAAACTGCGAGAGCGGTGAAGATCCGAAAAATTCCTTTATCGCAGCTGTTATGGGCTTTATATTTATCAGCGATGCAGGGGTCAGTGAGACTGCGTCCTGTGTCTGAATGTTCATTCTTTCGCGAACTACTTTCTCCATTCTGGTAAAGCCTATCCTGAACTGATTCTGCAAAAGCTCGCCCACGCATCTTATACGTCTGTTGCCCAGGTGGTCTATGTCGTCAACATCGCCCACGCCGTCTATAAGGTTGAGATAATAAGAGATAGAAGCAATAATATCGTCTACCGTTATGTGCTTGGGAACAAGGTCGTCAGCACGTCTCTTTATCTCGTCTATAAGCTCGTCCGCCTCGGTGTTTTCAAGTATCTCTTTCAGCACCGGGAAGGATACCTTTTCATTTATACCGTAAGGTTCAAGATCGCCCTCAACATAGCCGTTTATATCGACCATGCCGTTGCCTATTATCTTTACTTCCTTGGTCTCTGTCTTCAGTACCAGCTCACCTGCGGCGTTGGGGTAGTATTCCTTTACCTCAACGTTTACATACGCTTCCATAACGCCTGCCTGCTCTATCTCCTGTGCAAGCTGTTTGTCAACGGTGTCGCCCGCATCAGCCATAAGCTCGCCCGTCATGCTGTTTACAACGGGTCTTGAAAGCTTCTTGCCTGCAAGTCTCTGCGCTATGCCGAGCTTTTTGTTGTACTTGTATCTTCCGAACCTGCAAAGGTCGTATCTCTTGGCATCAAAGAACAGATTATTAAGGTGTGTCTGAGCGCTTTCAACCGTAGGCGGCTCACCCGGGCGAAGCTTTCTGTATATCTCCAGCAAAGCCTCGTTGCGGAACGTCTCCGAATCGGGGTATATCTCAGCATCGCGCTGCAAAATGGTCTGCTCCAACCTTTCGTCATTTCCGAAAAGCTCTGCTATCTCATCGTTAGAGCCATATCCCAGCGCCCTTATAAATACGGTAAGGGGTATCTTTCTGTTTTTGTCTATACGCACCCACGTGCAGCGGTTGGCATCCATTTCATATTCCAGCCATGCGCCTCTGTTAGGTATTATCTGCGACTTGAACAGATCCGTTCCCGACTTATCCTTATCGCACGAAAAATACACGCCCGGCGAACGCACCAGCTGCGATACCACAACACGCTCCGCGCCGTTTATAACGAACGTGCCGCTGTCGGTCATCAGAGGGAAATCGCCCATGAATACTTCCGACTTGATAAGGCTGCCCGTTTCGGTGTTCCTCAGCTGTGTTTCCACCATAAGTTTTGCGGCATAGGTAACGTCTCTTTCCTTGCACTCCGCTATGGTATACTTCAGCTTGTCGTCAAAGCGGAAACCTGTAAAGGTAAGCTCAAAAGTGCCGTTATAGTCCGTTATAACGGGCATATCGCGGAATACCTCCCTCAGACCTTCCGTAATAAACCAATTGTACGAATTTTTCTGCACTTCGATAAGGTTGGGCATTTCAAGTACCTCGTTGATCTTAGCGAAGCTTTTTCGCACATTCTTGCCAAGTGTTACGTCCTTGACATTCACCATAGGCTGATCACTCCTTACATAAGATTTATGGTTTAGACCGCGGCATATTTTTCGCCGCAGGGTGCTAATTTTCCATTATGATACATTGTACAATTATATAATAATACCCATTTCAAGTCAAGCAATAAAGACATGATTTTTCGCCGAATTAGCAAAACGACCATATTTCCCCCTCGGAAAGTATGGTCGCATAGAAATTTTGCACAATCAAGATTTTGTAAAATTTTCGTAAATTGATTATATGATTTTCTCAATTCCAGTATTTGCGGTCAAGACTTCTGTACTGAACAGCCTGCGCTATGTGATCTTTTTCAATAACATCTCTGCCCCCCATGTCCGCTATCGTGCGCGCAACTTTCAGTATCCTGTCATACGCTCTTGCCGAAAGTCCCAGCTTGTCAAACACATTTTTCAAAAGTTCACTGCCGTCCTCCGTAACGGGGCACACCTCGTGCAGGATATCCGAAGTTATCCGCGCGTTGCAGGTTATGCTCGTGCCCTTGTAACGCCTGTTTTGTATCTCGCGCGCTTTCTGCACCCTTTCGCGAATGGCAGACGAGCTTTCTTCTTTTGCCGCCGATGAAAGATCTTCATAATCTACCGGCGCAACTTCAATATGTATGTCAAACCTGTCAAGCACAGGGCCGCTGACCTTTGAAAGATAATTCGCCACCTGCTTTTGCGTGCATATGCACTTTTTCGTCGGGTGACCGTAATAACCGCAGGGGCAGGGGTTCATGGCGGCTATCAGCATTATAGAGCACGGGTAGGTTATGCTGCCCGATACCCTTGAAATGGTGACTTTCTGGTCTTCCAGCGGCTGACGCAGTATCTCCAGCGTCGCGCGTGAAAATTCCGCTAGTTCATCTAAAAACAGCAGACCGTTGTGCGCCAGCGATATCTCCCCCGGGCGCGGCACAGAGCCTCCTCCGCTGAGCCCCGCAGGCGAAATAGTGTGGTGCGGCGAGCGGAAAGGTCGTTTGGTTATAAGCGGTGTTTTGGGGTCTAGTATTCCAGAAATGCTGTGGATATTCGTGGTTTCTATGCTTTCTTCAAAAGTCATCTTCGGCAGTATCGATGGCATTCTCTTTGCCAGCATACTTTTGCCTGCGCCGGGCGCGCCCACCATAAGCACGTTGTGACCGCCGCACGCAGCTATCTCCAAAGCCTTTTTTGCCGTCTGCTGACCTTTTACATCTGCAAAATCAAGGTCTGAGTAATAGTCGGTGTCCTTCGCCTCATACTTGTCCATAGGTTTCAGCGTAACTTTGCCGCACAGGTGCATGACCAGCTCGCCTAAAGAGCTCACGCCGTACACCTTTATATCTTCAACTACAGATGCTTCAAATGCGTTCGCGGCAGGCACATAAATTTCCGTCATGCCTATGCTTTTGGCAAGTATAGTCATCGGCAGAACACCGTTTACGCCCCTTATCTCGCCGCCCAGCGATACCTCTCCTATAAACGCCGACTTCTCCACCCTGCTTTCTGAAAACAGCCCCTGCGCGGTCATTATCGCCGCCGCGATGGAAAGGTCATGCACCGAGCCGGATTTCTTCACATCGGCAGGCGCAAGGTTTATCATTATCCTCTGTTTTGGGAACGGTATCTGCGTTGAGCGAAACGCGCTCTTTATCCTCTCGCGGCTCTCTTTTACAGCCACGTCCGCAAGACCTACTATATCAAGGCTTTCAAGCCCCCTGCTCGCCTCTATCTCAACATACACGGGGTATGCGTTAAGCCCCAGAAGCCCTATGCTGTTTATTTTTGCAAACATTCTAACTCACTCCGTTTCAGCTATGGTGTTTATCCGGTCAAGCACATCTTTGTACACTTCTAAGCGGTTTGTCTCGTTTAGCATCTCGTGCCTGCCGCCCTCATATAGTTTCAAAGAAACATTGCAGCCGCACGCCAGAAGTTTTTCGTATACCTCTTTAACGCCCTCTCCCCAGTTTCCCACGGGGTCTTCACTTCCCGAAAACATAAATATCGGCATATCTTTGCGAACACTCACATACCACTCGTCTCTGTTCACATAGCCGCTCAGTTTAGCGAGGTTCTGAAAGCCGTTCAGCGTGAACATATCAACATATTTCTCATCAGATAGAAACTCTATGATCTTATCATGGTCGTGTGTCAGCCAGTCTGACTGCGTTTTAGGGTCTTCAATATGCGAATTATACTTGCCGAAAGCTAAGTCCTCTGCCAGCTTGCTGCGGTATCTTCCGCCCTTTGCAGCCGCCATCGTCTCTAAAAACGCAAGCTGCGCCGTAAGTGCAGGCATACCCGTGCCCGTGCCCGAAAATATCGCCGCATCAATTTTAGAGCCGAACTTGACAGCCGCCGCCCTTGCAACAAAACTTCCCATGCTGTGCCCCAGCATAATATATGGCAGGTGCGGAAAACTACTTTTGCCGATGTTCATCATAGTGCGGCAGTCGGCTATCATATCGCGCCAGCCGTTCGGGGTGTAAAAATAGCCTTTGTCCTCGCTTTTCTTTACAGAATTTCCGTGCCCTATATGGTCGCAGCCGAACACCGCTATGCCGTTTGAGCACAGAAAGTCTGCGAATTCTTCGTATCTTTCAATAAATTCGCTCTTGCCGTGCACTATCTGCAATGCCGCCCGTGCCTCTTTTGGCGGTGTGTATATATAATAAGCTATATCTGATATGCCGTTCGCGCTTTTAAAGCTGCCTGTGGTCTTTTTGTAACATTTTTCCATAAGCGTACCTCCATACATATATATTGTAGCGCATTTTTCACCGCATTACAAGTCTTATGCAAAAATATCACCTAAAATTTAAAAATCCTCTTGCAAGTTTTGAAGATTGCTGTTATAATGTAAGTAGGTGTTTTTATACTGAAATTTCAAAACGGCTTAGCCGTAATAATAACAGGGAGGCTATTTTTATGGATTCTATGGAACTTTACGAACTGTGGTGCAAAAAAGCGGTGGACGACCCCGATCTTCGCAAGGAGCTTTTGTCTGTAAACGGCGACAAAGATGCTATCGAAGACAGATTTTACCGCGATCTTGAATTCGGCACGGGCGGTCTGAGAGGCGTTATAGGCGCAGGCTCTTACAGACTGAACGTTTACACGATAAGGAGAGCTACGCAGGGTCTTGCGGACTATATAAAAGGCTCTTTTGAAAAGGGCAGCGCAGCTATAGCATACGACAGCCGCATAAAGTCTGACGTTTTTGCAAAAGAGGCTGCCAGCGTTCTTGCCGCGAACGGCATAAAGGTCTATATTTATAAAGAGCTTATGCCTACACCTATGCTTTCATGGGCTGTAAGGTACTTCAAGTGCAGCGCAGGCATAGTAGTGACCGCATCGCACAACCCTGCCAAATACAACGGCTACAAGGTATACGGTGAGGACGGCTGCCAGATAACCCTCGACGTTGCAAACACCGTTATTGGAAAGATAAACGATGTTCCTATGTTCGGCGAATACAGCGCAAAGAAGATGCCTTTTGAAGACGGCGTTAAGAGCGGCATGATAGAATACATAGATCAGAAAGTTATAGATGCATATCTTGATGAGGTTTCAAAGCACGGCGTTCATACCGAGCTGGTAGCCGACAGCGGTCTTAAAGTGGTGTATACGCCGCTCAACGGCACTGGCAACAAGCCTGTAAGAGCCATACTTAAAAAGATAGGCATCTCAGAAGTCACCGTTGTTCCCGAGCAGGAGAACCCCGACGGCAACTTCCCTACCTGCCCGTTCCCCAACCCCGAGATAAAAGAGGCTCTCGCAAAGGGTCTGGAGCTTTGCAAGACCGTTAAGCCCGACCTGCTGCTTGCCACCGACCCCGACTGCGACAGAGTGGGCATCGCAGTTCCCGACAAGAACGGTGAGTATGTTCTGTTTACGGGTAATGAAGTGGGCGCACTTTTGCTTGAATACATATGCGCCGAGCGCACCGCCAACGGCACTATGCCGAAAGACCCGATAGCGGTAAAGACTATAGTTACCACAGATATAGTAAGAAAGATATGCGAAGAATACGGCGTGAAGATGATCGAAGTCCTCACAGGCTTCAAGTTCATCGGCGAACAGATAGGTCTGCTTGAAAAGAAAGGCGAGGAGAACAGATACATCTTCGGCTTTGAGGAAAGCTACGGCTACCTTGCAGGCTCTTATGTAAGAGATAAAGATGCCGTTGTAGCTTCCATGCTGATATGCGAAATGGCTGCATTTTACCGCACAAAGGGCATATCGCTGCTCGATGCGAGAGAGGCTCTTTACAAAAAGTACGGCAACTATGTTCACACGCAGAAGTCTTTCCAGTGCGAGGGCGCAAGCGGCATGGAGCGCATGAAGGAGATAATGACAGATCTGCGCAACGACCCTCCCAAGGAGATAGGCGGTCTGAAAGTTACTGCCACTGCCGACTACATAGCAAGCGAGAAGACCGACATTGCCACCGGCGAGAAAACGGCTATCACGCTGCCTAAGTCCGATGTGCTTTCATTCTTCCTTGAGGGCGACGCTTCGGTAATAATCAGACCCTCGGGCACAGAGCCTAAGATCAAAGCATATTACACCACTATAGGCGATACCCGCGAGGCTGCCGCGGCTCTGGAAGAAAAGATCTCGGAAGACTTCAAACGCATACTGGGATTCTGATATATTATGGAGATAAAGCAAGCAGAAAGAAACTTTTTCGGCATACCGCCCTTTCACTATTTTAAAGAGGGCAACAAGTTTTCGGGCTCGAAAGATAAGATATTCCGCTACAAGGCAGCGCCGGGCGAAAAGCTTTCCTGCACAGTGTGGCACAAGGATATCGCCATAGACTGCCTTGATGAAGCAGACATTGTGGCTGTAGAGGAATTTTCTCTTGACGAGCAGGGGCGCGAGGATATGATCAAGTGGCTTCAGGGGCAGTATGACGATTTTGCCGCAAAACATTCACAGACGCTTCACGCGGCACATTCGGATATATAAGATACCGATGTACAAAAACCAAACAAATGCGGAGACTTATTCTCCGCATTTTTTGAAAGGACGACCGACATGGCAGGATATTCATTAAAAGAAATATACGGCGAGGCTGCTCAGGCTCAGGCAAAGCGCTTTGCAAAGGCTGAAGAGGGCTACTGCGAGTTCTTCGGCGAGAAAGACGGCAGTTTCAGATATTTTTCCGCGCCCGGCAGAAGTGAAGTAGGCGGCAACCACACCGACCACAACAACGGTCTGGTGCTTGCGGCAGGAGTATCGCTTGACGTTATAGCCGTGGTAAAGCAGACCGACGACGACATTATTACAGTAAAGTCGGAAGGCTATGATGCCGACAGCGTTTCGCTCACGCAGCTAGATGTAAACAAAGACGAATACAACACCTCGGCGGCTTTGATACGCGGCGTGGCGGCAGGCTTTCTTAAAAATAGCCTGAAAATCGGCGGCTTTAAGGCATACACCACTTCAAACGTTCTGAAAGGCTCGGGGCTTTCGTCGTCGGCGGCTTTTGAGGTGCTTATAGGCACTATACTCAGCGGTCTTTATAACGGCGGATCGGTCTCTCCCGTGAAGATAGCCCAGATAGCTCAGTATGCCGAAAACGAGTATTTCGGAAAGCCCTCGGGTCTTATGGATCAGATGGCATCATCGGTGGGCGGATTTATAACCATTGATTTCAAAGATACCGCCGCGCCCGTTATAAACGAGATACGGTTCGACCTTGCAAAAAGCGGCTATTCTCTTTGCATAGTTGATACAAAGGGCAGCCATGCCGACCTTACCCCCGAATACGCCGCTATTCCGAAAGAGATGAAAAGCGTTGCAGAGTTTTTCGGCAAGAAAGTGCTCAGAGAGATAAGCAAAGATCAGCTTATAGAAAACCTTGCAATGGTGCGTGCCTCCTGCGGCGACAGGGCTGTGCTGCGCGCACTGCACTACTTTGATGAAAACGAACGAGTTCCGCAGCTTGCAAAGGCTTTGAGCGAGGGTAATTTAAACGAATTTTTCAGACTTATAAAGCGCTCGGGCGCAAGCTCATATAAATATCTGCAAAATATATATGCTGCTTCACAGCCGACTCAGCAGGGGCTTTCAGTGGCTTTGTACCTTGCCGAAAACATTCTCGGAGACGATGGCGCATACAGAGTTCACGGCGGCGGCTTTGCAGGCACTATACAAGCGTTCGTTCCCGAAAACAAACTCGACAGCTTTACAGCGGCTATGGAAAATGCCTTCGGCAAGGGCAGCTGCTATGTTCTGTCGGTAAGACCTATAGGCGGTGCGGAAATTGAAAGAAACACTTAATAATTTTTTTAAGAAGACCGCCGCAGAAATAAAAAAACAGTACGGCGTAAAAAGTGATATGTCGCATCTGGCGTTCTGCACAAGCGGCGCGGCTATGATAAACGGGCTGAAGTTTTCGTTCGTTATAGATAACATAGGCAGCAGCACCGACGAGGGGCTTTGCGTTTCGCTTTCGGGCGATGCGGTCGCAAACAGCAGTTTTACGGTATCTTCACAAATAGAGCTTGACTGCTTTATAAACGGCAAGCAGACAAAGCTTACCAAAAAGCTGACGGCTGCCACAAAAAACGACGGCAAGAAAATTTTGCAGGCAAAATTCAAGGGGCTGCACCTTGAAAGCGGCATTACAAAAGACAAGGACGACGAGCAGGCGTTTGACCACAAAATGCGCAGCCAGCTGAAATTCAGCTTTGTGCCGTGCTATACCCTGCCGGAAGATGCCGAAATAATGCTTACCGTCTACCCCTATGACAACATTTTAGAGGGTGCAGCCAGCAAGTGGATATATGCTTGCAGCGATGCTTCATCTCTTACAAAATACCTTTAAGGCAGGCAGAATTTATGCGGATGAGAAGAAAAAAAGGTCTTGAAGAACGCCTTAAAAACTGCGGCAACAAGATAATTTATATGGACAGAGAGGACAGAAATTTTCAAAAAATCGATACCGACTCTCTGCTCGATTTGCAAAAGCTTTTCGGAAATGATGATCCCGTGCATATGGAGATAGGCTGCGGCAAGGGTCAGTTTGCCTGCGAGATCGCCAGGCAAAACCCCGATATAAACTACCTCGCGGTGGAAAAAAGCAGCAATGTGCTTGTCACCGCCTGCGAAGCCGCCATTGAGCAGGATATAAAAAACCTCATCTTTCTGCGCGGCGCGGCGGAGTATCTTGAATGTTACATACCGCGCGGCAGCATAGGCAGGCTTTATCTGAACTTCAGCTGCCCGTTCCCGAAGAAAAGCTATGCCTCCCACAGGCTTACGCACCACAAGTTTCTGCAAATATACAAAAAGCTGCTGCTTCCCGATGCAGAGATACACCAAAAGACCGATAATATGCACTTTTTTGAGTTTTCTATAGAGCAGCTCTCGCAGGAGGGTTTTGTTATAAAGAATGTATCGCTTGATCTGCACCACAGCGATTTCGAGGGCAATATCGTTACAGAATATGAGGAGCGATTTTCATCACAGGGTCTGCCGATATACAGGCTGGAGGCAGTTTACAAAAAGTGACATATAAAGACCGCTGCCACACATTTGCAGACTGCTAAAGCAGTCGGCAATTTTGCTTTCTGAAAGTCTGAAGCCTTTCAGAAAACAAAACCGTAATTCTTGCCGCATTTTCAGTTTTTTCGTTAAATAGTCATACACGGCGTGCCAACGGTCTTTTGTTATTGATATATTTCTCTTTATGTGTTATAATACTTTTGGTGATAAAAATGAATACTTTTGAAAAAATATACGAGGCTGTAAAGCGCATACCAAAAGGCAAGGTGTGCACCTATGGGCAGATAGCCGCTCTGGCAGGAAACCCGAGGTGGTCGCAGGTGGTGGGCTACGCTTTGCACGTAAACCCCGATAATTCCGTTATCCCCTGCCACAGGGTGGTAAACCGCTTTGGCGAGACCGCAAAGGCTTTTGCTTTCGGCGGCTGCGATGTTCAGCGGCAGATGCTTGAGGCAGAGGGCGTAAAGTTTGACGAAAACGGCAGAGTGATAATGTCAGAATTCATGTGGCTCGGTGAATAACCAACTTCAGACAAAATTCTTAAAATTAAGTTAATTTTCTTGCAAAATAAAAACAAATGTGCTACAATATCTTTTAGACAATCAGACAAAAAGGGAGGATATCATTATGGCTTTGCAGGAATCAGGCGAGATGTATCTTGAAACGATACTTATACTTTCCGAAAAAACAGGCAAGGTAAGGGCTGTAGACGTCGGCGAATACATGGGCTTTTCAAAACCCAGCGTAAGCCGCGCAATGAACATACTGAAAAGCGGAGGCTTTGTCACGCTTGACAGCGAGGGTCACCTTTTGCTTACCGAGGCAGGCAGCGAAGTTGCAAACAAAATTTACGAACGCCACAAGCTGCTTACAAGCCTGCTTATCGATCTGGGCGTGAGCGAGAAGACCGCAGCCGAAGATGCCTGCAAGATAGAGCACGACATCAGCGACGAAACATTTCAGGCAATAAAAAAACACGTCGGCAAGCACAAATAGCCTGCCGACTGCATTATGTATTATCAGAATATCAGAGATTTTCGCCCAGATCAAACGCCATTTTAAGATATTCTTCCATAAGCGCTTCCCTCTCCTGCTGAGAAAGCTTGTCGCTTGCCAGCTTATCGAACACGTTTATCTCGGTCTGCTCGGCGTTTGTGAATATCTTTGAATTTATCATCGTAGCTTTGAGCGCATTGATGTGCGCGCTGCCCTGCGCGGTGGTCTTATCATCTGCCATGGTAACCAGGCAACTTGCCTTTTTCAGCTTATCCATCTGCGCGTCCGTGCCGTATGCAAAATCTTTTGTCATAACGCGCTGAAACCAGCCCACCAGCATTGCAGGCGATGCCGACCAGAACATCGGGAAGATAAATACAACGGCATCACTCGTCTGTATCTTTATCTGCTCTTTTGCAATATCGCCGCTCAGGCGGTATGTTGCGCGGTCGCCCACGCTGTCAAAAAGATACTCGCTCTCCGTCATGGCAGGGTGAAAGCCCATGTCATACAGATCAGAGATCTCATAGTCGTGACCGCCCTTTGCAAGACCCTTTATAAAGGCATCTTTCAGCTTGCAGGTAAAGCTTTTGTTTGAGGGGTGGCAGTAAACAATCAATACGTTCATTTGAAGTGTCCTCCTTAATATTTGTCAGATATTTTAAACTTATATATTTTCGGCAGATGTTTCCGGCTCGGAAGTTTCGCTGCTTTCATCAGTATCGGTAACATCGGCAACCTCGGGCTGAGAAGTTTCGCTGTCCGTCTCGCTGATTTCTTCCGTCTCGCTGCTGTCTTCGGTAATTTCGGGTATTTCCTCAATACCTATAATAGCCAGATATGTATCAGCTTTTTCGGGAACGGCAGTTTGCAGCGCTGCATCAAGAACAGAAAGCTCGGTTTCCTCTATCGCGGAAGTTATCGCATCTACAAGTTCATTCGGCTTGAATCTTATGCTCGCATCGTCGCCGTAAAACGCCCAGAAGTTGAGAAAATTCAGCGATATTTCACGCTTTTGCTCATCACTTGACGCAGCCCAGCCGTCTGCATACATTTCATCAAGTTCATACAGATCTTTCATGGCAAAATCGCCGTCAATGGTGTATTTTTCGCCCTCATCATCGGCGGTGTAGCCTTTGTCAAGTATGTCGGCAAAAAAGCCATCCGACTTATCATCGGTCTTCTTGTTATCTACCTTTGAGGAATTTTTGCTGACATTGCCTATCTCTATTTTCGGTCCGCAGGCTGTAAAACACAGGCACGCGGCAGCAGAGAAAACTAAGGCTGCTATAGCTTTTCTGTTCATGCAACATTCCTCCCTCTTGATAAGTCTACAAGAATACTACTTATATTGTAACTCTTTTTGTGCAGTTTGTCAATAGATTTTTGATGAAATATTATGACAAAATTATTGACCGCTGACTGACAGCAAAAAATAAAAAGGAAGTAGATAAAAATGTCACGCATAATGCAAAAACTGCGCGATAAAAAAATTTTAGATACATTGATATTTTACTGCGCTCCCATGATGATCGCGATGCTGTGTATATGCTTTGCCATTGCATATATAAACGATGCCTGCGACTCCAAGGGGCTGCACCTGAAAAAACCGCTGGTAATACTCCTCGCCGTGTTTGCCTTTTTTGTGATAGTCAGCATAGTAATGGTGATCATAGGCATTATAAAAAAGAAAAGACCTCACTCGCGAGGCTTTTTGCTGGGCTTTACGCTTTCATTCTGCACATATATTTTCACCGAGGCGTGCACCGGCGCGTTTCCCTTTAAAGACGACATTATAATGCTTTTTGCCGCGCCGCTTTTTGTGTATGCTTTCTATCTTCTTGGAAGCATTATTTTCAAAAAGCCGAAGATATACTTCATAGTGATCACCGTGATATTTCACCTTTACGGGCTGGCGCAGTTTTATCTGTATCAGTTCCGCGGCTCACCCCTCAGGGTGTCTGACCTGAGCAGCATAAAGTCAGCCACCATTGCAAAAGACTACTCATTCTTTGAGCCGCTTGCCATAGCTCTGCTGTGCCTTACTCTTTTTAGCCTGGGTATGTGCATAACGCTTACCGCATTTACAAAAATAACGCCTTTTCGGCTGAAAATAAGGCTTTGCGCTCTGCCCGTGTTTGCAGCATTTGTTATAGTATTCGGCGGTTTTGGCATGAGTATGTACAGATACGGCGTTGAAAACCGCGTTATCAGGCTGAATTTTTCCGGCGGCGAAGACCTGAGTTCCTTTCAGGTAACGGGCAACGCTTTGATGTTCTACCTCGATATGCTCAACAGCGGCTCTTCAAAGCCCTCGGGGTATTCCGATGAAAAGGCATTGGAGATACTCTCGCGCTATGAGACATCTGACGAAACACCGCAGAGAACGCCTACCGTAATAGCGGTGATGGACGAATCTTTCGCTGACTTTTCGCTGCTGGGCGATCTTGACATAAACAAAGACTATATGCCCTTTTACCACAGCATGAGTGAAAACACTGTAAAAGGCTATGTTACTGTGTCTGCATACGGCGGCTATTCCTGCAACTCAGAGTTTGAGTTTCTCTCGGGCAACAGCATGGGATTTTTCCCTATGGGCAGCGCCGCTTACACGCAGTATGTGAAAACGCCGCAGGATTCTTTGGTAAATTACTTTGAAAACTACGGCTACTTTACCGAGGCTATAGCAGGCTGTGCGCCGAATCTGTGGGATATAGGCGAGGCTTACGGCTATCTGGGATTTGACAAGACCATGTATTCCGATGCCGTTTCAAAACGCAGCGAGGGTAACATGAAGGTCGTCAACGGCAGGCTTTCAGACGAAACGATGTTCGGGGTGCTTAAAGAGGAGTATGAAAACAAGCCGGAAGACAAACCTATGTTTGCTTTCCTGACGACCATGCAGAACCATTCGCCGTATTATGAAAACAAACAAAAGACCTGCGAAATAACGCTTGACAGCTTTGATAGCCGCGAGGCAGAGCTTTATCTCTCGGCGGCGTATGAGACAGACAAGGCGATAGAAAACCTGGTAGAATATTTTTCGCAGGTCGATGAAGATGTTGTTATAGTATTCTTCGGCGACCACTTCCCTCACATACCGCAGTTTTCCGAGCACCTGCTGGGCAAAACGCTGGGCACTATGTCGATAGAAGACAATGCCAGAATACATTCTACGCCATTTTTCATATGGGCAAATTATGATATCGACGAGCAGACAGATATGCACATGAGCCTTAACTATCTTTCAAACAAGCTTGTTGAGGTGTGCGGTATGCCAAAGACAGACTTTCAGCTGTATCTTGACGATGTTATGAAAAAACTGCCGTCTATAAGCTCTTTCGGCTACAAAGGCGATGACGGCAAATGGTACAGGATCACCGACAGCTCGCAGTATGAAAAAGTGCTTTTGGAATACAACATAGTGCAGTATTACAGAATGTTTGAAAAATATGACAAATAGCGCAGTTCACAAACAGGTTGAGGCTTCTAGGAAAAATTTACCTTGAAGCCTTATTTTTTTATGTTCTAAAATTGCAAAATATACAGATACAACAGCCGAATTTATATATATTGTACAAAATTTTTTCGGCGCACAAAAAACTATTGACAAACGGTGTATTTTACTTTATTATTTAATTTAATGCGTGCAAATGCGGAAACATTGACCCCCTAGCAGTGGATAGCCGAACACAAGTCGGTTTTTGCAGGCATATTTCCGCCAATACGTCGTTGCCCTCCCTTGCCATACGTCAGTATGCCTGCGGTCGGTCGCCTAGTCTTGACGAAAATCTGCTCTGTAAAAACTGCTTCGCACCTCACACCGAGGGATTTTGAGGCGGTTTTTTGTTCCTTGTGATGCAGGCAGGCTGGCGCCTGTCAAAGAGCAAGGGGCAAAAAGAGCCCAAAAGCACCGGCGTGAGGCGGCTCGTGCTCGGCTATCCACTGCTCGCTATGGCTAAGCTATGACGCAGTAAGCGGCGAAAGTCACGCTCTGAAACGGAACGCCTGCAAAATCATTTACATTTCGAGGAATATTCCTCAAAATTTACGGACTTGTATATCAACAGCCGATATGGCGATCGGCAGTGGGTGTATGGGTCTGTATTAAATGAAACAGGAAAGGATTGTTGGGATATGGACAACATAGTGAGTTTGAAAAACATTGTTGTTGAATTTGAGGACGGCGACCAGATCCTCAAAAACATCAGTCTTGACATCAAGGACAAAGAGTTCGTCACTTTCCTAGGGCCTTCAGGCTGCGGAAAAACGACCACTTTGCGCATTATCGCCGGTTTTCTGGAACCTACCAGCGGCGATGTTCTGTTTGAGGGACAGCGGATAAACGATGTTCCCCCGCATAAGAGAAATGTCAATACTGTATTTCAAAGATACGCGCTTTTCCCCCATCTGAACGTGTATGAAAACATAGCGTTCGGGCTAAGGGTAAAGAAGCTGCCCGAAAAGGAGATACTTCACCGTGTGGGCGAAATGCTTGAAATGGTGAACCTCAAGGGCTTTGAAAAGCGCACTGTAAACCGGCTTTCGGGCGGACAGCAGCAGAGAGTTGCTATAGCAAGGGCTCTGGTAAATCACCCGAAGGTGCTGCTGCTCGATGAACCTTTGGGCGCGCTCGATCTGAAACTGCGAAAGGAAATGCAGGTGGAGCTTAGAAAGATACAGCAGGCGCTGGAGCTTACGTTCGTATATGTAACGCACGATCAGGAAGAGGCGCTTACGATGTCTGACACGGTAGTTGTTATGAACAACGGCGTTATACAGCAGATAGGCTCGCCGATAGATATTTACAACGAACCCGTGAACGCATTCGTTGCCGATTTTATAGGTGAGAGCAATATCGTAAACGGCTGTATGCCAAAAGACTGCCTTGTTGAGTTTACAGGCAGACAGTTTGAATGTGTTGACAAGGGCTTTGACCCCGATGAGACCGTAGACGTTGTTATAAGACCGGAAGACGTAAAGATAATTCCCGCGGAGAACGCCAGACTGACGGGAATAGTTGAGTCGGTAGTGTTTAAGGGGGTACACTACGAAATGGTGGTTGACGGCGTTGACCACAAGTGGATAATACACTCTACAAAGGCTGAACCTGTCGGCGCTATGATAGGCATGACCTTCGACCCGTATGACATACATATAATGAAAAAGGTACAGGAGGGATAAGGCAAATTGAAAAAACTGAAAGTATTTTCCGCGCCGTATCTCGTCTGGATGATAGTGTTCATACTTGTGCCGCTTCTTATGGTGGCATACTTCGCTTTCACGACCGACAGCGGCAAATTTACTATAAGAAATATCTCAAACGTAGGTCAGTATGCGAACATTTTTGTTCGCTCTATCTGGCTGGCGCTTGTTGCAACGGCAGTGTGCCTTCTTCTGGCATACCCCGTGGCATATCTTCTTTCAAGAATGGAAAAACACAAGCAGGGCACTATGCTTTTAATAGTCATGCTGCCCATGTGGATGAACTTTCTTCTTCGCACATATGCATGGATGACACTGCTGGGAAACAACGGCGTTATAAATCATATTCTCGGCATCTTCGGTCTGGGACCTTACAAGCTTATAAACACATCGGGCGCGGTGGTGCTGGGCATGGTGTATAACTACCTGCCTTTCATGATACTGCCGCTTTACTCGGTAATGGAGAAGATAGACAAAAGCGTTATCGAGGCAGCTTCCGACCTTGGATGCAACTCTGCATCTGTTATGTGGAGAGTTATAGTACCGCTCAGTCTGCCGGGCATAACATCGGGAATTACCATGGTGTTCGTGCCTGCAATATCAACGTTTATAATCTCGCGTATGCTGGGCGGCGGCTCTAACCTGCTTATCGGCGACCTTATCGAAATGCAGTTTCTGGGCAACTCCTACAATCCGCAGCTGGGCGCTGCTATATCGCTGGTACTTATGGTGATAATACTCGTTATCATGACCGTTATGAACCAGTTCAGCCCCGACGACCAGGTGCTTATATAAGGGAGGGTGAGATATATGAAAAAGTTCGGAAAAATATATTTCGCTCTTATACTGCTCTTTTTGTATGTTCCAATATTCGTGCTGATAGTATTTTCTTTCAACGAAACAAAGAGCAGGAGCGTGCTCAGCGGCTTTACTTTTGAATGGTATGTAAAGCTGTTCCACAACAAGATAATCATATCATCACTGATGAAGACTATAATTATAGCGACGCTTGCAAGTATAGTTTCAACGGTGCTTGGCACATTCGCTGCCATTGGCATAAACAGCATGAAAAAAGTGCCGAAAGCCTTTGTAATGAACGTTACGAATATGCCAATAATCAACCCAGAGATAGTAACGGGCGTATCGCTTATGCTGCTGTTCGTGTTCTTTACCGCAAGAATGAATTTTGAGTTCGGCTTTGTAACACTGCTTATAGCGCATATAACGTTCGATGTGCCGTATGTCATACTGAACATTATGCCAAAGTTCAAGCAGATGGATCCAAACCTCTTTGAGGCGGCGCAGGATCTCGGTTGCAGCCCTATGCAGGCTTTTAGCAAAGTAATACTGCCCGAGATAATGCCCGGCGTTATAAGCGGCTTTTTAATGGCTTTCACATACTCGCTTGACGACTTTGTAATAAGCTACTTTACCAGCGGCCCGACTACGCAGACTTTGCCTATAACTATATACTCTATGACAAGGCGCAAGATCTCCCCCGAGATAAACGCGCTGTCTACCATAATATTTATTGTGGTATTCGTTATACTTATAGTGAAGAACGTATTTGAGAACAAGGCTGCCAGAAATAACTCATATAAGGGGGAGAAGATCTGATGAGAAGTATTTCAAAAAAGGTCTTCTCGGTGCTGGCTGCCGCCGTTCTGGGCGCATCGCTGATGACCTCATGTTCTTCGGGCGATACAGCCGAAGAAGAAGATACCGAAGAAACAGAGTATCAGACACTTACCGTTGAGGATGAGGAGTATTATACAAGATTCAAGGGCAAAGACGTTTCAATAAACGTGTACAACTGGGGCGAATACATCTGCACAGGCGAGGACGAGGGAACTCTTGACGTTATCACCGAGTTTGAAAACCTTACCGGCATAAGCGTAAACTACACCACCTTTGCCACCAACGAGGAGCTGTATGCAAAACTCAAAGGCGGCGGAGTTACCTATGATGTGATAATCCCCTCAGACTACATGATAAGCAAGATGATAAAGGAAAACATGATACAGAAGCTGGACTATAACAACATACCCAACTTCAAGTATATCATGGAGGATTTCCGCAATCAGGCTTACGACCCCACGAATGAATATTCTGTGCCGTATACTTGGGGAACGGTCGGCATAATTTACGACGAAACGGTGGTAGACATACCCGAGAAGGACATAGACTGGGATATTCTGTGGAACGAAGACTACGCAGACCAGATACTTATGTTTGATAATCCCCGTGATGCTTTCGCAATTGCAGAGATAGTGTGCGGTCTTTCACTCAATACAGAAGACCCTCAGGAGCTTAAAATGGCTGCCGACAAACTGAAAGAGCAGAAGAAGATAGTTCAGGGCTATGTAATGGACGAGATATTCGACAAAATGGGCGCAGGCGAAGCACTTATCGCGCCTTATTACGCAGGCGATGCCATGACCATTATGGAAAGCAACGACTCGCTGAATTTTGTTGTTCCCGACAGCGGCACGAATCTGTTTATAGATGCCATGTGCATTCCCAATTCTTCGCAGAACAAGGAAGCCGCAGAGATGTTCATAAACTTTATGTGCGAGCCCGATATTGCCTATGCGAACATCGACTACATCTGCTATTCAACGCCGCACTCGGCTGCTTTTAAGATGCTAGACCCCGAGATACAAAACGACCCTGCCTATTACCCCAGCGATGAGGTAAAAGCAAACATGACCGTTTTTGTAAACCTCTCCGACGAGGCGAATATGACTATGCAGACTCTGTGGACAGAGATGAAATCTGCCGAGGAAGATGGCGTGAACAAGTGGCTCGTGCCGATATTTTTGATAATTTGCCTGCTTATCATAATATTCGTGCTTGTAAGGCGGTATATAAAGAGCAAGAAAGACATATTCTGATATTTGCAGATAGTTTTAAGAACGCTTTTCCACTAAGGAAAGGCGTTCTTTTTGCAAGTTGCACAAAAATTGGCGCGATATTTCTATAGAGCGATATGAAAAAGCGCTAAAAACGTTATTGACGAATGAATGTTAAATGTGTTATAATAAATATACTATATATTGTATAATTACAATGAGAAATTATGTGCATACGCCATTTTATTGTATTATTTTAAGTTCAGGGGGCTGGATGGATCATGGAAGAAAATATCCTAAATTACGGAAGCTATTCGGCATACAGAGAAACAGTCGAAACGCTCTCTAAACATCTGCATGAGCTGCTGGAGTACAGCTATGACCTTTCGCTGACAAACACCGCCGTGTCGATAAGAGATACCATTGACAAGGTGGCTGATGAGCATTTCGAGGTCGCTATAGTCGGCGAGTTCAAGCGCGGCAAGAGTACGCTTATAAACGCTCTGCTCGGTCAGGAGATACTGCCTGCCGATGTTTTGCCTGCAACGGCAACGCTCAACAGAGTTACATATAACGATACTCCCTATGTTTCGGTAGAGTATAAAGACGGCAGCACCGAGAAAGTTCCGATAGACAATCTTCAGGACTACGTTACCAAGCTGACGTTTGAGTCGGAGCAGAAAGCGGAAACGGTAAAAGAAGCCACCGTTTATTACGATACCGAATTTTGTAAGAATAATGTAGATATTATTGACACCCCGGGTCTTAACGACGACGAGCAGATGACTAATGTTACCCTCTCTATCCTGCCAGAGATAGATGCCGCCGTGTTTGTAATAAGCGCAAATTCGCCGTTCTCGCAGTTTGAGAAAGAGTTTCTTGAAAAGAAGATGCTCTCGAGCGATGTGGGAAGAATTATCTTTATAGTAAACTGCTTCGGTACTTTCAGCAAGGAGGACGAGGACAGGATAGTCGATACTGTGCGTACTCGCATTGAAAAGTACGTTATGGATAAGGCTAAGAAGGTAATGGGCGAAAACTCAAAAGAGTTTCAGGTATATCAGCGCAAGATAGGCAAGCCGAGAGTTATAGGCGTTTATGCCAAGAAAGCTCTTATTGCCAAGATGAACGGCGACAAGCAGGCGCTGGAGGAGAGTAATTTCCCGCAGTTTGAGGCAGTTCTTGAAAATATGCTCACCAAAGAGAGGGGCACTATCTCGCTGCAAATACTTGCCAACAAGATAATCAACAGCGGTACCGAAGTTCTCAACTCCGTAGCGCTGCGCAAAAACGCCCTGATGATGGAAAACGACGAATTCATGGTGCGTTACAAGAGCGCTATCGAGGAGATAGAGGAGATAAGAAACAAAAAGCGTGCCGAGTTCGTTAAGATAAACGATGCCGCAAACACCGTTTATGACGGTCTGCGCCCCCTGCTTGACGACTACTGGACGCAGATAGAAAACTGCGCTATGCAGGTAATAGATACATATCAGATATTCCCCAACGATCTGAAGAAAGATAAGCTGAAAGTCGTTCACGGAAAGATAATAGACAAGATAAGAGAGAACATTGAAACAAGGGCTCAGCTGATATGCGAGCAGATACAGAATTCGATAAACGTTGCCCTCTCCGACGAGGCTGAAAGATTGCAGTCGTTTGAAGACGAGTTCTTCCGCAATGTTGAAAAAATTCAGCAGATGTTTGACATCAACGACAGAGTAAACAACAGCGGCAGAGCTGTAGATCAGGTAATAGGCTCTGCGATAGGCGCTTCGGGCATTGGCGCGCTGTTCATAGGTTTCAGAGAAGCAGGCATAAAAGGCGCGCTGCTGGGCTTCGGCACGGGCGCGGCAAGCTTCTGGACGACCTGTTTTGCGGCAAGCGCTATCGCAGGCGGACTTACCCTGCTATCGCCTATAACGCTGTGTATCGTGGCGTTTGCAGGTCTGGCAAGCACCTTTACGGGCAAATTTGCCGTTGATAAATTCTTGGCGAATGAGAAGATAGAAAAATACAAGTCTGATTTCAAGACCCAGGTAAGAAAGCAGCTTCACGAAATGAAGCTCAACACCGACTTCTCCGAGTCTGTACGTAAGCAGGTATTCAATGCATTTGAAACGCTGAAAGACAAGATCGAGGAAGAAACAGAGATCATACTTAAAGACACACAGAAAACTCTTAACAATCTGAACCAGCTCAAACAGGAGAAGAAAATAGTCTCCGAAAAAGAAGCTGAAAGACTGCAAAGCGTTGTGGCGCACACCAGCAATATCCTTTCTGATGCTTATATCCTTCACAAGGCGCTGAGTGATGAGAACGGCGAAAAGACGGACAGCGAAAATACCGACGCTGCCGAAAACGCCGAAGCCGAGACCGCGCCAGCGTAATAAATAACGCGGCGTAATAAAACGCTCAGTTTACTTTGTTAGGAGGAACAGGTGTGAATATGAATGAAGAACGTTTCAACAGCAAACTTGCTGTTGAAACAGAAAACCAAAGCGAAAATCCGCTGCTTAAAATAGACACCAGTTTCCGTTCGTACCTGCTGGCGTATACGCGTTCGTTCAGCAATCACGTTGTGGACGGGGTGCTTGACTATGCGTTTGACGCGGATTTTTCCCTGCGGCAGAAGATAACGGGACTTTCGGGCTGGGCTAAGCTTTCAAAAGCTATAAACTCTCAGGACGTTACAGAAGAAGCGAAGCTGCTGTTTCTGAAAACCAATCAGGCAGGGTCGCTCAAATACCCCGAGGTGTATGAAATAGCCAAAAAATGTGCCGAAAGACTGGAACTCAATCTGCCGACGGTGTTTGTAAGAGATGACACAAACAAAAAAATGATCTACTCGATAGCAAGCGATATCATCGAGCCGTGCATAGTAATAACAAAAGATCTTATACAAATGTGCACCGCCGAGGAAATACAGGTTCTTATAGGCAGCGAGTGCGGCAGGATACAGAACCACCACTGCACATACAATCTGGCGTATAAATATTTCAACGCCGATGAAAACGGCTTTATGCCGGTGGAGCAGTCGTATCAGCAGCCGGTAAGCAACCAGCTTATATATACTTTGTCGCAGTGGGTAAAGCTTGCAGATATCACCGCCGACAGGGCAGGAATGATATGCTGTGACGAGCCCGAACGCTATGCCGAGATAATCGCGGGGCTGTATCAGAAAGGCTATGTTGACTATTACGGCAGGACAATGAAAGACCTTAACTTTGAGCACATAGTTAATATGGCGCAGGTGATACACTACACGGCGGCGAGAGATATATACGTTGAAAGAGACGTTACCGACGAGGAAAAGCGCATACTTGCGGCGGTTGAATTTCTTAACTGCGACCTGCTTTACAACTGGCGCAGCGAGCTTTCAAGCGAGGGTCTGAATGTTATAAATGGTCAGCTTTGTGATGTGCGCTGCAATATCATCTTGGGAACTTCAAGTGCGGGGGTGTAATGGGATATGGCTATAAATAATACTATTTACAAGACCGCCGACGGTGACATAACCGCCGTAAGAAAGCACCTTGACGAGCTTATTGCAAACAAAGAGCTCAGCGATATTCTTGGCAGCGACTTTGCAGAGGGTCTCAACGTATGGAAAGAGCTTATAAGCAGGCGCTGTGACGAGCCGTTTACGCTGGTCATACTGGGTGATTTCAAGAGAGGCAAAAGCACCATTATAAACGCACTTCTGGGCAGACCGCTTGCCCCCGTGAACGTTGCCCCCGAAACATACACAATAAACGAGATATCATACGGCAGCCCGAGCATAAACGCAGTACTTAAAAACGGCGAAAGAATGATGCTGCAAAAGTATGAGATAACGAGGGAATCTCTTGAAAAGCTGATACCCACGCTTGAGTCGCCGATAGACCACCTTGATATTCGCGACAACGCCGAGATACTGAAAGAGATACGCATTGTTGACACGCCCGGACTTTCTGATATTGAAGACCTCGATGAGCAGGTAACAAGCTATCTTATGAACGCCGATGCCATAATTTACGTGGCAAGTGCGCTTCTGCCGTTCTCTGAGAGTGAGCAGCTGTACTTAGCAAGCCACATTCAGCCGCAAAGGTTCGGTATGCTGTATGTTCTTGTAAATATGCTTGACGCGCTGAGTTCCCGTGAAGACGTTGAAAAGATCATGGCGCGCATCTCACAAAAGAGCGAGGCTATAGTGCCGAATGCTTTTGTTTACGGTATAAGCGCGGAAGAAGAATTTCGGCGCAAGTGCGGTATAAAATCTAACGTACAGAACGATTTTTCGGACTATTACGAAGCGGAATTTTTGAAATTTGAGGTATCGCTGAAACGTGATATAATCTTGCAAAAAGACATTATCCGCAAGAAGAGAGTGCTGGCGATGCTCGATCAGATGCTGCGCGAAACGCACGCAAAAATACATATATTCTCAGATATGTCTGCGCTCGATCAGAAAAAGTTTGAGCAGATGACTCAGGATTTTGAGCAGCAGTGCAGCACTATCTCGGCTTTTCTTGATACGAAGAAACCCGACATTCATCTGAACATTCTTGAAATGCAGCAGGAAGCCGAGCTTTGGATGTATGAGTTCTTTGCAAAGCTGCGTGAAAGCGTGCTGGAATGCAGACCTACCGAATCGGAGGACGATATTGCGGCAGAGGACGTTGAAAAGTATTTTTACTCGTACCTTATGGACAAGGTGGGCGAGGCTTACCGCACCTGCCTTGAAATACACAGCTCGCGCATGAACGACCTTATCGAGAGGATAAGCGAGCAGCTTGCCGACAAACTGGGAATTTCAGAGCTTGCAGAAGTATCGCACGCAAATTCTGTTGACAGGATACTCAGCGATGTTAAGAAAAAAGTTGCGCACTCGGTAATGAACGTTGCACAGACGGGCACGAGCGAGACTTTCCCGTCGGGCACGATGTCGTCGTTCAAGAACATTCTGAAAAAGAAAAAGCGCACCGACATAATCGACATTGCGCTTGAAAACTATGACGACATACGCAACAACACGGTCAAGGACATAAAAGCCGCGTATCAGGATCTTGAAGCGAAGGCGGTGGCGCGGCTGGAGGGCATTTGCAACCACCAGATAGAGCTTGGCAGGAACACGTTCGTTCAGGCGAAAGAGATGATGGGCAGTTTTGACAACAAGACTATCTCTGAAACGCTTGACAAGGCAAACTCAACTATAATAAAAGCCTCGAAGCTGCTTGTTAAATACGACCTGCCGGATATGTAACAG
The DNA here is from genome assembly GCA_947624375.1 of uncultured Clostridia bacterium. Lineage (GTDB taxonomy): Bacteria > Bacillota > Clostridia > Oscillospirales > Ruminococcaceae > UBA7477. The sequence continues at coordinate 73,910 of CANQKD010000003.1, forward strand.
CAAAATACAAACGGACAGCGCAAAATGCGTTGTCCGATTTTTTGTACCGCAAACGAAGATTTATTTGAACGCGTTCACCGCACCACAGTACGCAAAACTCTTTATTCATGTCAAAAAAGGAAAAGTTTTCGATCAAGCCTTTTTCAAAAGGCTTGCGGGGCGTGGGGCAGAGCCCCACAAACACAGCGTGCGCGCCGCTGCTAGAGGTTAGAAGTGAGACGTCAGAAGTTAGAAACGGTTTTTAAGGCTTTGCGACAGTCTTCCATACCTGCAATTTACAAGAAGCAGGAGGCAAGAAATTTCTTTTTACAGTTTAGCGCGAATTTTTCCAAACGCTCGTCTTGCCTCTTGCCTCTAGTTATCTTGCTTCTAAAAGCTGAGCCTCCCCTTTGAGAAGGTCTTGACTTTCTTGCCTGCGCGCGCTTGCGTGCGCAATTGCTTTATAAAAGTTCGCGCTTATGTGCCATATGTGAAACTATTCAACTACACTGTACTCGATTATGAACTTCTCATATTGTACGGCGTTCCAGAATGGAACGCGGAAAGTTTGATATAACTACTACTAGGGAACGCCCTCTCTTGCATGGGCGTAGCGTTCCCAAAGGGAACGCCCGAAGAATTTTTCGCCCCCAAAAATAAAAGCGAAAAATTCTTCCCCCGCGGTCGCTTACGACCGCTACACCCATTTGCGGAGCGCCCGCCGTATGAGGATTTCGCCGTGCTGCGGTAGCGTGTGCAAGCGAACGCAGGCGACAAAGGGCTTTCCGCCCGGCGTATGCTTGCATACGCTGTGACCCATGACGCCCCTTTTTCAAAAGGGGCGATCGAAAACTTTTAGTTTCTTGACAGGAATTTAAAATTTTGCGTACTGTGTAATAGTGAGTTGCTCCGCAGGGTGCACGCAAGCACAAATCTTAATTTATGATACAAACAACGCTCCGATGAATTTATCATCGGAGCGTTGCTATTCGCGTATTTAATTAGTTGAGTTCTGCGAAATACTTGATAGTTCTTACCATCTGAGAAGTATAGGAGTTCTCGTTATCGTACCAAGAAACTACCTGTACTTCATACAGATCGTCAGCAACCTTAGCTACCATGGTCTGAGTAGCATCGAAGAGAGAACCGTACTTCATGCCGATAACATCGGAAGAAACGATAGGATCTTCGTTGTAGCCGTAAGACTCGGAAGCAGCAGCTTTCATAGCAGCGTTGATGCCTTCCTTAGTAACATCGGTACCCTTAACAACAGCGGTAAGGATAGTGGTAGAACCTGTAGGAACAGGAACTCTCTGAGCAGAACCGATAAGCTTACCGTTCAGCTCGGGGATAACAAGACCTATAGCCTTAGCAGCACCTGTAGAGTTAGGAACTATGTTAGCAGCGCCTGCTCTTGCTCTTCTCATATCGCCCTTGCGGTGAGGACCGTCAAGTATCATCTGGTCGCCGGTGTAAGCGTGGATAGTGCTCATGATACCGCTCTGGATAGGAGCATAATCGTTAAGAGCCTTAGCCATAGGAGCGAGGCAGTTGGTGGTGCATGATGCAGCAGAAATGATCTGGTCATCAGCGGTAAGGGTCTTTTCGTTTACGGAATAAACGATGGTCTTGAGGTCGTTGCCTGCGGGAGCAGAGATAACTACTTTTTTAGCGCCTGCATTGATGTGCGCCATAGACTTGTCCTTAGAGCAGTAGAAACCTGTGCACTCGAGAACAACGTCAACGCCTATTTCGCCCCAAGGGAGCTCGGCAGCGTTAGCCTTTGCGTAGATGGTAAGTGTCTTGCCGTCAACAGTGATAGTGCCTGCTTCGTCATCAGCGGAAACAGTGTGAAGATTATCACCTATTTTGCCGCAGTAACCGCCCTGAGCGGTATCATACTTCAGCAGGTTAGCGAGCATAGAAGGCTTGGTAAGGTCGTTGATAGCAACTACCTCGTAACCCTCAGCGCCAAACATCTGTCTGAATGCGAGACGGCCGATACGGCCAAAGCCATTGATTGCAACTTTAACTGACATATATAGTTTACCTCCTAGAGAAATTCTTATATAAATATTATACAACATTTGCTTTACATTTGCAAGTCTTTTCAGAAAATTTTCTTATATATTTCAGGAAAGTTATATATGTATTTTTTACCACAATTGGGGCAGTAATATATATTGCCGCAAATTTTATAAGTCACAGCGGCTCCGCAGGCTTTGCGACAGCAAAATTTATAAAAAGTTCATATATTTTACGACACAAAATGATATAATTAGACAAGCAGATAATTTACCCAAAGGTGAAGAATATGAAAAAAGAATTTTTAGATGTAATAAAAAAGCTGTACGGAGACGATTCAAAGGTAATAGTGACCGACAGCAAACTTGCGACCGTATATTCCAGCTGCCCCTCGCTGGTCGAGAATGTGACGGCAGATATGTTCTGCCGCAGCAGCATTGCGCCCATGGACAACCAAGGCATATTCCCGATAAAGGAAAAGACGGTGCTTTCGCTTGTGCTGGGTGGGATGTTCTATGCCGCGACAGTAACGCCGTTTTGCGATGGCGAAGAGACCTACTACCGCATAGAGCTTACCGACAACATGGACTACATCAGGCTCAGCGGCGGTCTGCGGACGTACCTGTCTGAGATGATAAACGTTTCCGAGATGCGAAAGGCGGTGGCAAGCATATACGCCGGCAAGCTTCTTGCAGAGCAGGAGACAGGCGAGCCCGACGGTGTTACCGGAAAGCTCTCTGACAAGGGCTGCAACGCGATACTCAGGGCAATAGTGAACAAAGAAGAGCTGCTTTGCTACACCACCTCAGAGCCTGAGTGCAAAACGGTCGACCTTGGCGCTCTCACGCAGGATATATGCAGGCTGTGCACGCTGAAACTTTCATTTGCAACGGGCAGAAACTGGCAAGTTACCTGTGACGTACAGCAGGGCTGCACCGCGGTGTGCAAGGGTGAGCGTTTTGCGGCGGTGCTGCTCAACCTTATAGAAAACGCTCTGATATACAACATTTCAGAAGACAAGCAGGTTCACGTTACGGCAGAGAACAAGCATGGCGAGGTGCGCGTTTCGGTTACTGACAACGGCGTGGGAATGAGCCTTGATGCGATAGAAAAGGCATTCACACCGTATGCGCTGTGCCAGCCCGGGGAGACCCATGGCTGTCTGGGACTGCCGCTTGCGAACGTTTTCGCTAAGACATACGGCGGCAGTGCAGGCATACTCTCGCACGTTGACGAAGGCACAACGGTAACGCTTCGGCTGCCATACAGCGACGAGCCTGTAAACGACTGCTTCTCGCCGAGGGAAGTATACAGCGGCGACAGGTTCTCACAGCTGAGTATTTACTTATCGCGCATAATCGACCGCGAGAATATGTAACAAAAAAGACCCCACGAAAAGTGAGGTCTTTAAATTTGCTATAAATTACTTGCTCTTCTTGGTAGCAACTACAGCAACGCCTGCGAGTGCAAGACCTGCCAGTGCCAGACCTGCGGTAGAACCGGTGTTGGGGTTCTTAGGAGCTTCTGTAGGAGTCTCGGTCGGAGTCTCTGTAGGAGTCTCAGTCGGAGTTTCATCTGCGCCGCCGATAAGTTCAACACCTGTGAGCTTCATGCTTGCATCAGCAGAAGACCAGTTCTGGAACCATACCTGAGCATAAGTATCGGTATTTACGAATGTCAGATCAAGCTCAACAGTGTAAACGCCGTCTTCAACCTTAGTCCAAGTCAAAGGCTTAACGCCGTCCTGGAAGCTTATCTCGGTGCTAGCCCAACCTGTGCTCTCGCTGTTGAGACCAACGCCGCCGCCTACCCAAACATCGCCTGGGATAGCCTTCTGAGCATCAGCTTCGTCTATTGAAACGGTGAGCTTTGCCTTGTTGTAGGTAAGAACTTCGTCAATAGTATCGAACAGACCGATCTGATTGCCGTCATCATCTGCGCCGAACAGTGCAACAGAATAATTCTCTTTACCCTCTTCCTGAGAGATCTTGTCAGCAGGTACAGAGTAATCTGCGCTAGCCGAGACAGCCATAGTTGCAGCAACTGCACAAGCAGCCAGAGCCGCAAAAATTCTTCTCAATTTCATTGTTTTTTCCTCCATATTTCAAAATAGATCATCATACGCGGCATATCTCATGCCGATGTACTAATTTAATTTTACTCTGTTTTTTGCGATTTGTCAACCCGTTTTGCAAACTACAAATAACGAAAATAATCGCGCTGATTTAGCTATTTTGCATAAGTAAACGATTGCACATAAAAAGGAGACCGCCAAAGCAGCCTCCTTTTGATATTCACAAGCTGAATTACTTGCTCTTCTTGGCAGCAACTACAGCAACGCCTGCGAGTGCAAGACCTGCCAGTGCGAGGCCTGCGGTAGAACCGGTATCAGGGTTCTTAGGAGCTTCGGGTGTTGCAGGAGCTTCAGGCTCAGCAGGAGCTTCGGGTTCAGCAGGCTCTTCAGCAGCAGGGAATGTCTTCAGAGCGCTGCCGTCTTTGCCGAGCAGAGACAGTGACTCGATCTCCATGCCCTTTGTAGGACCCCACCAAAGAACTACTGCAACCTGTCCCCAGGTGCCGTCATTGCCTGAAACGCTGTCAGCGGTAAAGCAAGGCTCTTCGTCAAGTCTGGTTATAGTGCGGGTAGAATCGTCAAGAGTGATCTCTTTGCCTGCATCTGCATTGCCCCATTCTTTCTGAGCCCAGCCGTCAGTGGTGTTCCATACGAGACCGCCGCCAACGCCTGCTGCTTCAGCGATGTAGTTATCGATAGAATCCTGAGTAAATGTAACAGAAGCGCCATAAATGTCTTCAGCCTTTACGCCATCGAGAACGCCGGGAGCAGCAAGATTCAGGCTCCAGATGCCCTGACTATCATCATTTAAGCCGGGAGTAACAGCATCGCCCATGCCGAGGTCGCCCGTTACAGGAGCAACGAATGCAGCATTTGCCGAGACAGCCATAGTTGCAGCAACTGCACAAGCAGCCAGAGCCGCAAAAATTCTTCTCAATTTCATTGTTTTTTCCTCCAAAAATAAATTTTCGTAGATGGTATGCAATCACACCAATACATATAAATATTGTACTATATTTTAAGCGGTTTGTCAATCGTTTTCGCGTTCAAAGCATAACGAAAAAGTTTATGTTAATTTAGTTACATTGCACAAGAATATTACACAAAAAAGGAAGCCGCCAAAAGCAGCTTCCCTTTAATGTATGGGTCAAATTACTTTCTCTTCTTGGTTGCAACTACAGCAACACCTGCGAGAGCCAGACCGGCAAGTGCGAGACCTGCGGTTGCGCCTGTAGCAGGGTTCTTGCCCTGGAAGTCAGTACCTGCGCCTGTACCTGCGCCGGTGCCCGTACCAGTGCTTGTGCCTGTGCTTGAACCGTTGTTTTCAGTGCCGCTTACAGCAGGAGGATTCTTCTTGAGTTCCTCTATCTCTGCGTCCTTAGCAGCTATCTCTTCGTCCTTAGCAGCTATCTGATCTTCGAGTTCCTTGATCTTGTCAGCGTTGGCATCTGCGTCTTTCTTAGCAGCTTCAAGTTCAGCTTCGAGAGCAGCCTTTTCTTCTTCAAGCTTCTTTATCTCTTCGTCCTTCTTGTTAAGCTGTTCAGCTGTTGCAGCATCATAAGCAGCTATAGCATCGTTAAGGGTCTTCTTAGCAGCTTCAAGTTTACCAGTAGCTTCTTCTACAGCTTTCTTAGCAGCTTCAAATGCTTCTGTATCGGCTTCATCGCCTTCCTGAAGAGCATCAAATGCAGCCTGAGCTTCTTCAACAGCAGCGTTGAGAGTATCAACGTTCTTTATAGCGGCATCGATCTCAGCAATTGCATCTTTAGCATTTGTAAGCGCATCAGCAGCAGTTTCAGTGCTTGCTACGATATCATCAACGCCGATCGCATCGATTTTTTCCTGAAGAGCCGCGAGAGCATCAGCAGCTTTTATCTGTCTTGTTATCTTCTGCATAGAAGCTGAATAAGCAGCCATATCATAAGCGGTACTTGATTCACTATCAATAACTACGATCGAAGTATTGTCAGAGAAATTAACAGTAAATTCATCAACAGAAACGGTATTGGAGTTGGAATCCCACCACCAGCCGAACTGGATCAAACCACTGGAAACGTACTTGCCATATGTTTCGCTCTCTTCATCTTCATCGAGTGTTTCATACGGGGTAAGAGCGCCTTCCGGAAGCTCATAAGTCAGTGTAACAGCATTCGTGTTTTTTCCGTCGCCTACAGCATCAACTATCGCAGGCAGAGAAAAATCAAAGTCTCCGCCACCGTTCCACCAGCCTTTTTCATCGATACCGGTAGTATCTTTAACATTAGTAGCGTCAAGATTCATTCCGAAACCGCCGCCGCCGCCTACCCATGTACCATCAGGAGCAGCCCACATATCGCCGGTGGGGGTAAAAGTAATGCTGACAGAAGTAATATCAGCATCAATTCCTGCGAATGCCTGCAAATCTACCTGAATTATGTTTGCAGCTGCGCCTTCTTCAGCTTTACCAACCAAAACAGGTGCGCAGGCAGGATATTCTGACTTAACAGTAACTTCATCAGCCGCACTAGCTGAAACAGCCATCATTGAAGCAGCGATCGACATAGCGCATACGCCAGCCAAAAGTTTTTTAAACTTCATTTCATTTTCCTCCAATTTTAATTAAATTTTTGAACGAGATATACAGCCATACTGATATCTATTCTATCTTATATTCTACCATTACCGCACTGATTTGTCAACACTTTTCGGTTCAATATATCTCACAACTTTTTCGCCGCCGTTTTGGGCAACTCGCACAAGAAAACGATTGCAGTGGGTTGTCGGCTTACGCCTCCAAGCCACTTAAAAGAATTACTTCGCCGCCGAAAGTGGGGCGGCGATTTTGGCGCGGTTCTGCGAACCGCTGAAAACCGTAATTCTTTTCACAGTCCGTTTATTAAAATAGGTGGACTTTCACGCCATTTCTACAAAAGCTGTAAATCAACTGTCATGAAATTCATATGCGGTGCGTTTCAAATCAAATTCCCGCACTACTGACCTCTTTTTCCTTGTAAACAAAACTGATGCGTATTTCTCTCTTTAGCCTCCTCCACAAAGCTACAAAGTTCCGTGCGAAGAGGTCGCGGCTTTTCGCCAAGGCTCAGCGCGTGGTCGTAGGTGTGGGTAAGGAAAAGAGAGCGCGAGGGAAAAACCTTAGGGAAGGGAGTGGAGCGCGCGCCCTGCCTTGCAGATACACTCCCTATACCCCTATGGTTTTTCCCTCGCATAGAGTTGCGCAAACGTATCATCACACTCAAAATGAAAAGATAACCAAATTAAAGTTTAGCGGTGAACGGCTCCGCAGGGTGCTGCGAAAGCAGCGAAAATACAAATAGCTATTGCGCACGCAAGCGCGCGCAGGCAAAAGAGCGTTGCGCTCCAACAAGGGAACGCCCTCTCTTGCAGGGCGTTCCCTCTTTCAAAATAGTCCACCGGACTATTTTGAAATTCACCCTTTGCGGAGCGCCTGACGCGTTTTCGGGGGCGCTGCCCCCGTACCCCCGCAAGCCTTTTGAAAAAGGCTTGACCGAAAACTTTTGGTTTCTTGACAGGATTTAAAAGCTTTGTGTACTGTGGGCGGTGAACAGCTCCGCAGGCTTGCGCGTAAGCGCGAAAAACCCCAAAAGCATTATGCTCTTGGGGATTCTCTCACCATTCTATAGTATTCACGTCCTGCGGCGTTTCGTTCAGCTTCACGCTCTCTATCTTGCTGTTCTTCAGCCGTATCACCCTATCCGCCATGGGCGCTATCGCAAGGTTGTGCGTTATAACTATCACAGTCATGCCGTCCTCGCGGCAGGTGTCCTGCAACAGCTTCAATATGTTCTTGCCTGTGTTATAGTCCAGCGCGCCCGTGGGTTCGTCGCACAGCAGCAGTTTCGGCTTCTTCGCCAGCGCTCTGGCTATCGAGACCCTCTGCTGCTCGCCGCCCGAGAGCTGCGACGGAAAGTTGTTCATACGCTCCTCCAGCCCCACTTTTTTAAGCATTTCGTCCGCAGGTATGCTGTCGCGGCTTATCTGCGATGCCAGCTCAACGTTCTCCAGCGCTGTCAGATTGTTGACAAGATTATAAAACTGAAACACAAAGCCTATATCAAATCTTCTATATGCGGTAAGCTGCTTATTGTTATAAGCGGCTATGTTCTTGCCGTCCACAAATATTTCGCCCTCGTCGCAGTTATCCATGCCGCCAAGCATATTCAGCACGGTAGTTTTTCCTGCTCCGCTTGCGCCTACTATGACGGCAAACTCGCCTTTTTCTATATCAAACGTTACCCCGTCCGATGCGGTTATGGTAACTTCTCCCATATGGTAACGCTTATACACGTTTTTAAAGCTTACAAAACTCACTGCTCGTTACCTGCCTCCTGCACAAACTTTTCTTCAAGCTCCTCCAGACAAACGTGGTAATGCTTATAATTTTTCGGATCTACATACGCTTGTATCTCATCGCCCTCTGCAATATACAAACCCGGGTCGGTATACGTCAGCTTTGATTTGAACTCATGCGCCATGCCGTACTCGTCCGTCCAGTTTGCTTTTACGTGGTATGTTTCATGGCTGTTTACTTCAACGCTTGATTTTCCCACATATGTAACGGCAGCATACACGGGCTCGCCCCTGCCCTCGTCTATCAGCTGTTTGCGGTAGTCTTTTGATTTTACCAGCATTATAATTCCTATCGTGCCGAACACAACGCCCAGTCCGCCGAACAACGCCATCATCACCACATAAAACTCCGTGGTCTGTATGTTTGTCGGGTCGTCGGGGTCAACGTATATTGCAACGCTCTGCCCTACTTTCATTGAGCTGTTGGCGCTAGGCAAAACTTGCCGGTATGCCGCGCCGTCAAACTCATACTGCACGGTTACTTTTGTTTGCGATCCGCCGTCGTTATTTTTGGTGTATGTTATATTGCTGATGGCAGAGCTGATCTTTTCATAGCTGCTTGTAACCGTAAGCAAGCGTATCGCCATAACTATGAATACTATCAGCATTATCGCGCCTACGCCTGTGAACGCTATACCCAGATATCGCGGTATTTTGTTAGCATCAAACTCTTTGTATGAAGCCATTATGCCCTCCTACACATTAAAGCGGAACAGAACCACATCGCCGTCCTGCATAACATACTCTTTTCCCTCCGAGCGCACAAGACCTTTTTCCTTAGCCGCTGCCATATTTCCGCAGTTTACAAGGTCGTCAAAGTTCACCACTTCCGCGCGTATGAAGCCTTTTTCAAAGTCGGTATGTATTTTGCCTGCCGCCTGAGGAGCTTTCGTGCCCTTGCGTATTGTCCACGCTCTCACTTCCTGCGGTCCTGCCGTCAGAAATGACATAAGCCCCAGCAGATCATAGCCCACCTGTATGATTCTGTTCAGCCCTGATTCTTCAAGACCCAGGTCGCTGAGAAACATTGCCTTGTCCTCGTCGCTCATATCCGATATTTCGGCTTCTATCTGCGCGCAAATGGGCAGCACAACAGAGCCCTCCGCTTTTGCTATCTCGCAGACGGTCTTGTAATGCACGCTGTTGTTTATATCCCCTGTGAAGTCCTCCTCCGAGAGATTCGCGGCGTATATAACAGGCTTTTGCGAGAGCAGCGGCGTGGTTTTTATAGCTTCCAGCCCCTCCTCGTCAAACGGGAAAGACCTCGCAGACTTGCCGCTTTCAAGGTGTTCTTTCAGCGCCTCCAGCATTTCAAGTTCCGCCTGATATTTCTTGTCGGCTTTGATAAGCTTTCTTGTTCTGTCAATACGCCTCTCCACCATTTCCAAATCGGAGAGTATAAGCTCTAAATCAATTGTTTCTATATCTCTTTTCGGGTCAATGCTGCCGTCAACGTGTATTATGTTTACGTCCTCAAAGCAACGCACCACGTGAACAATGGCATCAACTTCCCTTATATCCGCAAGAAATTTATTGCCAAGCCCCTCGCCCTTTGATGCGCCCTTTACAAGTCCTGCAATATCAACAAATTCAAGCGTTGCCGGCGTGAACTTTTCGGGGTCGTACATTTCTGCGAGTTTATCAAGCCTTGCATCGGGCACAGATACTATACCCACATTTTTTTCTATCGTGCAAAACGGGTAGTTTGCAGATTCAGCCCCTGCATTGGTAAGGGCGTTAAACAGCGTGCTTTTGCCTACATTCGGCAGACCTACCATACCAAGTTTCATAATATATAGCCTATTCTCCTTTCACAATTCAATACGAGTATGAATTGGTCTCGTTCTCTACGTCCTCGATATTTATCTGTGTAAGACCCTCGTCATCGTCCTGAAGATCCCAGAGATCGTCATAATCTTCCTCGCCGTCGGGACCGTCAGGCAGTTCTTTTTCCTTATTCAGACCCATGTAGATGAGCAGACCCGTCAGCACGCCCACCAAGAACGTGAGTATCAGTGTCAGAGCATCAGACACATAGTTTTTCTCCTCACAGCAGTTGTTGCAGTTGCATTTTTCCATAATTATACCTCCGTTAAAATTTATTCTATAGATTTCAGTGACTCTACCATGTCTATCTTTTTCAGCTTGAAGTGCAGCACCACATTCACCATAACAGCAAATACCGCAGTCAGCAAAGCCGAGAGAATGTATCCGTACCACACCATTTCCCTTGCGAACATAACAAGGTCTACTTCCGCTGTAAGCACGACGAACCTATGCAGTACAAGTCCCAGCGCCCAGCCGAGGATTATGCCTATAACAGTGGTGTAAATGTTCTCGCGGTATATATAAGCAGAAGTTTCACCGTCATAAAATCCCAGCACTTTAAGGGTAGCTATCTCTCTTACGCGCTCTGTTATGTTTATGTTTGCAAGATCGTAAAGCACTATGAACGCCAGAAGCGCGGCGCATATTATCAGCAGCCACACTATTGCGTTTAGGCTCTCGATAGACGAAAAGAAAGTTTCAGCCTTTTCATCAAGAAAAACTATGCCCAGAAATTCATCTTCTGAGATAAGCTGCTGCGAAAAATCAGCCGTCACCGTGCCGTCTGCAATATCAAGATACGCCTGATTGAACTGCGGTTCTTCGCCATAAAGTCTTTCATAGTCCTGCGGCGAAATATAGATATAGTGCATAGAATAGTTTTCGGCTATGCTGCTTATTTTCAGAGTTACAGTGTCTTTTTCGGGTATCTCTATTTCTATCTCATCGCCGACTTTCAGCCCCATAAGCTGTGTTATCTTTTCGGTAATGACCACCTCTCCGTCTGCCACCGTAAGCTTGTCGCCGCTCTTGCAGTCATCAAGGCGTATAAAATCATTGAGTTTCTGCGGCTGCTGCGGCACCATAAGGCTCACACCGTATGAAAGGTCGTTTGCGTTAAGCGTGCAGTCGGTCTCGCTTATTAAAAGATGATCTTCCACATCTTCATTTTCATCTAAAAGAGCGTTTATATCGTCGTCCGTCGCGCCGCTGTCCTTGTCAAGGACCGTAACAGCATCATATTGCAGTATCTTGCCGAATTGCAGGTCAACTATCTTGCTTATGCTGTGTTTTATGCCGAATGCGGTCATTATCAGCGCGGTGCACCCTGCAACGCCTATCAGAGTCATTGCAAAACGCTTTTTGTACCGAAGCAGATTTCGCAGCGTTACCTTTGTAAGAAAACCCAGCCTTTTCCACAGCGGCGTTATCTTTTCAAGGAAAACTCTCTTTCCTGCCGGCGGAGCTTTCGGCCGCATCAGCTGTGCAGGCTTTGCAGACATCGAAGCATAGCAGGAAGCTATAACGGTAGCTCCCACCGCTATAACTGCCACCGCCATGCACCAAATCGCATAGTCAACGCGGAAAGGCGTATCTATCGAGGGTATGTTATACAGTATTTTATAGCTGTTATATATAATGTAAGGAAAAAGCTTAAAGCCTATCGCAGTGCCGAAAAGCGTTCCCGTCACCGTGGGCACGAGCGCGTATATAAGATACTTAGCCATTATTTTTGCAGACGAATACCCCAGCGCCTTGTAAGTGCCTATCTCGGTGCGCTTTTCGTCTACCATTCTGGTCATTGTGGTAAGGCACACAAGCGCGGCTATAAACACAAAAAACACCGGGAACACCTTTGCTATGGCATCTATCTTTTCGCTGTCGCCTGCAAACGAGGCGTAATCGTTGCTTGAAAACCGCGTGTAATCGTATATTTTAGTATCGGGTATACTGTCTATCTGCGCCTGTATCTCATCTGCCTGTGCCTGCCCCTGCGCCGCCTGTTCGGAAAGCTGCTCATCAACGCTCGTATCCCCTGCAAGGCGTGCCGCATACAGCCCCTGCGCCGTCTGCAACTTAGTTTCCTGCTGTGCAAGCGATACCCTGTCAAGCGCGGTGCCGTTTTCAGCCTGCGCCCTCAAAGCCTCCATATCGCTTTCAAGCTGCGCTATATACATTGCAAGACCATTTTCATCTAGCGAAAGCAGACTGTTTATGGCATCTATATTTTCCTGCGCCTTGTCAAGCTGCTCTATGGCGTCTTGCTTGCTCTCTTCCATTCTCTCATTTACAGAATTTTCAAACGCCGCTATAACAGGCTGCTTTTTCTCCTCGATCTGATCGGTATATTTGTCCGAAAACGGTTCTTCCCTGTCCATGCCGTCAAACCGCACATAAAGCTCGGTATAAACGTCAAGGGTAAAATCTTCCTCCGGTATAAGCATAAAGCTGTTCACACTGCCGCTGCCAATTGTGGTCGCATCTCTTTCAAAGCCTATATAAAGCGGAGATGCCACTATGCCCACCACTTCAAAAGTATCATGCTTGAAATAGTCGTGGATATCCCCGTCTTTACCCGGCGCCGAGAGTGTGAGCTTCTCGCCTATCCTGTATGAATCCGGCGTTTTCATGGTGTTTTCAACAACGCACTCGCCGCTGTTTTGCGGCAGCCTGCCCTCTATAAGAATAGGCTTGTTGAGAATATCATCTCCGCCGCTGTAAGACATCACCTTGACTACCTGGTTCTGCCCTTCATAGTTATAGTAAACATCGCTCGAATACCCTGCCTGCACGCCGCTCACGCCGTCAAGCCCTTCAACGGCTTGCAGATCTTCATATCTGAACCCCACGTTTGAAACAAGTTTCAGATCCATAAGGTTGTTTTCTTCAAAAAAGTCTGCCGCCGATTCTTTCATATCCGGCATGGTAGACTTTATACCCGCAAAAAATCCCGTTCCGAGAGCCACTATAAGAAACACCGACATAAATCTGCCGATCGAACGTCTTATCTCTCTCGCAATATCCTTTTTATACGCCGAGATGCGCTTTTTCATTGCCGCTCATTCCTACTCCGTCTGACTTACTGCCTCTGCCGCAGCTTGCTCTACAGCTTCATCAGCGGCAGTTTCTTCTGTATCTTCAGTATTTTCAGTATCTTCTGTAACTTCATTTTCTTCTGTATTTTCTGTATCTTCGGCATCTTTATCGTCAGGGTCTTCATCGTCCTCTTCCGATATTATGCCTATCCTGCCCGAATCTATAACGTACTTCACCGCGCCTGCAACGAACACCGCCACGCCGCCTATGACTATTATAAGCGCAGGGTTTTCAAAGTATTTCGCCGCAAACATAACGAACGCAAATATCGCCGCCAGATCTACCGCTATAAAGCACATATACGTTCTCGATGCCGATATTATAGGGAAAAGCCGCCGCGGATCGTCTGTCTCGTCATCGCTTATGCAAAGTTTCGGGTCAAAAATAAGCATAAGGAAAACGCCCAACAGCAGCAGGCTGAGCACCAGATTCACTATGTAATAATACTTTCCGTCGCCGTCCACGAAAACGAGCCGGTATACATCGCAGGCAAGCACAGCCGCCTCCAGCGCGATGAAGATAACGGTCATTATCTTCTGGAACAATGTAAATCTCTGTTTCATACTCTCTCCTCGTAGTATTTTTCTGTATATCATAATATTATAACATACTTATTTGTAAATTGCAATATTTTGCAGCATAAAAAAGAACGCACCCACCACGATGCGTTCAAAAAACCATAAATTCAACTTTTCTTGCTGTCCGCGCCAAGCTCGGAGATTATATGTATAAAGCTTTCAACATCGTTAAAATCCTTATATACCGATGCAAATCTCACATACGCAACATGGTCGAGCCTTTTCAGACCTGCCAGCACCTTGTCGCCGATCTCGGAAGTTGAAGTTTCCGTCTGCATGGCGTTTGCATAGGTATTTTCTATGTCGTCCACCAGTTCGTTCATCTGCTCAACGCTTATCGGGCGCTTCTTTATGGCGTTCTGTATGCCCTTTATCAGCTTTCCCTTGTCGAAAGGCTCAAAACTGCCGTCTTTTTTGTACACCATAAGCGTGGGCTTTTCGACTACCTCATACGTTGTAAAGCGTTTCAGACACTGCGGACACTCTCTCCTGCGGCGCTTCTTTTCATCACTGGGGCGCGAATCTATCACCTTTGTATCCTCGCACCCGCAAAACGGACATCTCATTTTATGATCCCCCTTATTTTGAAGACTATTGATATTATATCCGCTATACTATCGGTCAATATCAATAATATTGTATCTCTCTTATTGATATTGTAGCATATATTGTGGTCAAATGCAAGTATTTTTTAAAAATTTAAGTTTTTTTCTGCGGCATCACACTGTGTACTTTTCGCAAAGGTAATCTTCTATTATGTATTCAAGTTCAGACGGCATTACCGTATACAACATGATGCGCTCAAACAATTCATGTGCATATTCGTATTTTTCGGTTATGTCGGCAATGCGAGCACTTAGCTCGCCGCATTTTACCGCTATACCGTAAGAGTACGGATATTCGCTGTTTCCCGTACTGTCGGCAAACAGTTCATAGCGCACATCCGCTTCCCTTAGCTCCTCGCACAAAATAAGCTGCCTTTTTTCGGTCTGCGCAGATGTTATTAACAGTTCTTTCACTCCCTTTCCTGCCGCCAAAGCGGCGTGATACTTTCATTATCTCCATCATCATAATATCACAGTCTGCCTCTTTTGCGATAGATTTTTAATTCGACAACTTTCTGACAAAACCAAATAAATAACGGGGCATACCCACGTATGCTCCGTTACAGACAGCTTTTTATATAGTCGCAGTTAGTTTTAAGCTCTTCCACGCTTTTGTACCCCGATGAGTAAAGCTCCAGTATTACAGCCGAATTTACATTATTTTTTCTCAGGCAGGAAACAAACTCCCGGCAGTCAAGCTTTCCCGTGCCCACAAGTTTGCAGTCGCTTGTGTCGTCATAGTCGCTTATGTGTATGTGGCAGATGCTCTCGCCCAGCGCGTTCACAAATTCATAAGGGTCATAGCCTGCCCTTACCGCCTGTTTGGTGTCCAGCACGAATTTTGCCTTATCGCCCAGCGCTGCTTTCATCTTCTTTAAAAACTCAAGATCTCCGCTGCTGCACCTGCCAACATTTTCCTGTGCCACGGTAACGCCGAAAGCCGAGGCTATCTCGTTAAAACGCTCAAAATGCCCGAAGTACATCTCATCCGGGCAGCGGTTGCGGCTGTTGTTGCCGTGCAGAACGAATATTTTCGAGCCTAAGTATTCCATTGCCTCAAAATATTTTTTATAGTACTCCAGTCCGTCATTGAGCCTGCGCGAATAGCCGGTGAAGAACATCATAGTTTCCAGTTCGCAGGTAAAAGGGTGCATAGATACCGCGTTTACGCCGTAATGCTCCAGCATACTCTTTATCTCGCGCAGAAAACGCTTTTCAAGTTCGCTGGGGGCGTTTATGAATATCTCAACATTTTGTATGCCGCGCTTGCAAAGTTCCAAAAGAGCCTGCTCGGTAAGCATGGGGTACAGGCACGCGGTAGATACCCCGACGGGATAGCCGCTCTCCTTCATAAAAACACCTCCGTAAATAAGCGTACATATTGATTATACCACTTTACAACGGCAAAGTCAAATGCTAAAAATATGATGTATTTTATACCGTAAAATGTGACATTATGCGATTTAATAAAAATTACTCTTGACTTTTGGACAAATTACATCTATAATAGTAAGGTGAATGACTGTTTTATATTTTATATATACAGCGAAAACTTGAACAGGAGGAATAAATTCAGTGCGACACGCAAAGAAACCAACATTTTTTATCGTCGTATTGCTGATAGCAGCCTTTTCGTACCTGACGATATTCGGCGTGCATACCACATTCGGCGATATTCCGAAAACATATATAAAGAGCGTTGACGAGATACGCTGGGGCATAGACATTCAGGGCGGTGTAAACGCCACGTTTGAGCCTGCCGATGATGTTGATGCCACTGCCGATGAGCTTGAAGCGGCAAAGACGGTAATAGAGCAGAGGCTTGTAAGCCTTAACATTACCGACAGCGAGGTGTATGTTGACTCGGCTAAGGACAGGATAATGGTATCCTTCCCTTGGGCATCGGGCGAGACAGACTTCAACGCCGAAGAAGCCGTAAACGAGCTGGGCGATATGGCGGAGCTGAAGTTCGTCAAGGGCACGGAAATGGACGGCGAGCTTATAATGACTGGCACTGCCGTTGACAGTGCAGATGCCTACCAGAACCCCGATACCGGCAAGTGGGAAGTATCTCTGACACTCAACTCCAGCGGTACCAAAGCATTTGCAGATGCCACCACCGAGCTTCACGCAAACGGCGGATATATCTCAACATGGATGGACGACGTAAACATTTCTACCGCAACAGTAAGCGCAGACATAACCGACGGCAGAGCCACTATATCGGGCAATTTTACCTATGAAGCAGCAAGATCTCTTGCCGACAAGATAAACGCAGGCGCGCTGCCTATCAAAATGGAAGCCACCAGCACAAGCACTATTTCGCCTACCCTGGGCACGGGCGCAAGAACTGCTATGGTATACGCAGGCATTATCGCTATGATAATAATCGCGATATACATGATAATCATCTACAGGCTGCCCGGCTTTGTTGCCTGCATAGCCCTTTGCGGACAGGTTGCAGGTTCACTGGCGGCAATATCGGGCTTCTTTGCACCGTTTGACAGCTTTACTCTCACCATACCCGGTATCGCAGGTATCATACTTTCGGTAGGTATGGGCGTTGACGCTAACATAATCACCGCGGAGAGAATAAAAGAAGAGCTGCGCAACGGCAAATCGCTCAACGGCGCAATAGAGCTTGGTTACAAGAGAGCGTGGTCGGCAGTATTTGACAGTAATATTACGGTAGTATTCGTAGCTGTTATACTCATGGGCGCGTTCGGACCTACCGACAGCTTTATGGGCACTATAATGAAGCCGCTGTTCTTCGCGTTCGGCGCATCTGCGGCAGGCACTATATATTCGCTCGGCTACACGCTGCTTATCGGTATAATACTCAACTTTGTGTTCGGCATATTCTGTTCAAGACTTATGCTCGCATCGCTTTCAAAGTTCAAGGTGTTCAGAAAGCACGCACTGTATAACGGCGTTGCCCCCGAAAAGAAGCAGCGCACACTTAACGTAAACAAGCACGCTGTAAAATTCTATGTATTCTCGGGTATAATGATAGCCGCATTCATAGTTATCACTCTGGTAAGAGGCGTGAACATCGCGGTCGAGTTCGAGGGCGGTACTATTATAGAATACAACTACAGCGGCACTATAGATACAAACGCGGTCGCGCAGGCTGTCAAAGATGCCTCGGGCGAAGATGTTACAGTTACCACCGGCGAAAACATGGCTGACGGTTCAACTACCGTAAAGCTTACATTCTCTTCAAGAGAGGGCATCTCCTCCGAAAAGCAGCTTGCAGTTAAAGAAAAGCTTATGGAAACATTTGCAGACAACAACTTGGAGCTTCTGAGTTCTACCGATGTTGCCGCATCAAACGGCAAGGAGTTCTTCTTAAAATGCCTTGTTGCCGTAATATTTGCAGCGGTAGTAATGGTAATTTATATCGGCTTCAGATTCAAGAACATCGGCGGTCTGTCGGCAGGCTGTATGTGCGTTGCCGCGCTGGTACACGATATGATATTCGTTTACGGCTCATTCGTGATATTCGGCTACAGCATAGATTCAAACTTTATGGCCGTACTGCTTACTATCCTGGGTTACTCTATCAACGCGACTATCATAATCTACGACAGGATACGTGAAAACAGAAAGCTGCTGGGCACAAAAGCTGAGATAGGCTCACTGGTCGACAAGAGCATTACAGAAACTCTCGGAAGATCTATACACACCACTGTTACCACCGTTTCGGCTATGGTGACAGTATGCATAGTATGCTACCTGTGGGGCATATCTTCAATAATGAGCTTCTCACTGCCTATAATCGTAGGTATGATATCGGGTGTATATTCTTCAAACTGCATAGCTCCTACCCTGTGGGTAAAATGGCAGCGCCACGCTATGAAGAAAAAAGACAGCCGAAGCGCCAAGGCACGCAAGAAAAACGCATAAAATATAAATATAATTATAAAAATATGAACATTCCGGATAAGCCCCATTCTGCGCTTGTCCGGGATGCTTTTTGCTCTTGTTTGTGTTAAATATTTTTACTATGCCGTCTGTGATTTAGTTGTATGATACAAAAAATCAGCCGCTATTTGTATACGATTACAAAAATTTTCACTTGTGATTGACTTTTAAAGCAAAATGTGTTATTCTTATTGTGAGTAAACGGCGTGTGCCGAAGAAGACAATGAATATAATAATAAAAAACTGATGAAAGGTGGTTTTAAAATGCATAATGCAAAGAAAATTCTTGCCTGCGCTATGGCTATGCTGTTGTGTGCAGGCGTAGTAGGCTGCGGAGATTCTTCAAGCTCCAGCAGTTCGCACGTTGACCAGATACAGGTCACACTGCCCGAAAGCGTTGACCCCAACGATGAAAGCACTCTTACCGTATCGGATATACCCGAAGGTGAACCTACGGAGCTTGACTGGCTGTCTTACTGGGATATAAACCCGGAGGAAGGCAACCCGGAAAAGAGATCGGAGCTCCAGCTGTTTGAGCAGAAAGGCGGTTCTATACATTATTCAAGAGTTTCATCATCTTCCAAGTATGAAAAGCTCGCAAGCCGTCTTATGTCGAACGACCCCCCCGATATGTGGTGGTATGAACAGGCTATGGACTTCCCTGTAAACTGTCTGCAAAATATGTTCCAGCCTGTTGACGATATCGTAGACTTTGATACTCCGCTGTGGAGCGATGTTAAGGACAAGGCCGACGAATATACCATTGCCGGCAGCCACTTTGTTGCGCCTATCAAGTTCAACTTCCAGGGCATACTTACATACGACAGAGACAGAATGGAAGAACTCGGCGTTGACGACCCGTATGAAATGTACCTCAACGATGAATGGGACTGGAACGCGCTTGAAGATATATGCAGAGCGTGGGTAGATACCTCTACAGAAGATGAGCCGAGAATAGGTCTCAACGGCTGGTTCCACAACTTTATATTCGCCTCCACCGGTGAAACGGTAGTAATGCGCGATGATGCAACAGGTCAGTATGTAAACAATATAAACAGCGCAAATCTTGAAAGAGCCGCAAACTGGCTGTACAATATGTCCAAAGACGGTCTTATAGACAATATCTGGATAGAGGGCGCGCAGAACGCTTTCAATGAAGGCTATCTGTTCTACTCAATGGGTCCGTGGGCATCTATTGACTCCCATACACCGGGCGATGGCGCAAACTGGGCTAACGTTCCTATCCCGCGCGACCCCAACTCTGACAAGCTGTATGCTAAACTCGATACCGTTGCTTATATGTGGATAAAGGGTTCTCAGAAGTCTGCCGCTATGAAGACATGGCTGGAGTGCGCTAAGATAGTTGCTACCGACCCGTCTATAATAGAGCAGGATAAGCAGAAGTTCTTTGTAAACAACCCCAACTGGACAGACGAGATGTATGAGCTTGCTTACAACCCTATGGCTAACGACAAGATAACCGTTATAACCGACCCCGGCTACGGTATATCCACGCTGCTGTCCGACCAGGATTCTGCTACCAACGACTCCAAGGAAGCAGTTATACAGCTGGTATATTCATCTGTCAGCAAGACCGACGAAGAGGGCGCTCAGCTTACATGGGCTGTTGTAAGAGATATGTACAACAACACCATAAACTCCGAGCTTGCTACATTCAACGACAAACTTGCAAACTACTCGCTCGGCGGCGCTTACACACCCGAAGAGGGCACGGCTGCCGAATAACAGCACATATAATATCATCACCGATGTGTAAAAGCATCGGTGATTTTTTATCTGTTGGGCAAAAGAGGCATATTGCTGCGGTATATCCTGTCAACGCCGCCGCGTATAACTTCACATTCCGAGAAGAACTCGTCGTTGTCTTTTCTGTAAAGATATTCAATGCGCGCCACAGCATCACCTATGCCGCTTACCGTTTCGGCGCTTTCAAAAAATGCCGCGGTCGAAGCCATGCTCTCCCAGTAGGAGCAAAGTTCTTCAATAGCTTTTTCGGTATCGGGTGAGCGCGTTTCGGCAAGCGACTGCGCTTTGTCGATAAGTTCGTTCATGTGCCTGCTGCACGCGCCGAGAAAGACCGACCACCCCACGCCGAATATGAATATTACCGCTAATATGCCGCAGCACAGCCACACTCTTTTCATGTTACCGCCCCTTTTCCTTTTCGATTATCTTGTAACTTCCGTCTGAACGCGCCGTCATGAGAAACACCTCGTGCGGCGATATTTTTTTATCTTTGAGAATGTTTTTCAGCCACTCTTCCGAAAGTTTAAGATATGCTAATGATCGTTTCACAACATCGCCGTCGTCTATCACCACCTGCGGAGGATCGCCCGAAGGCTGCGGTTTTTCACCGTTTATCGGCTGTTTTGCAGATTTTAAAAACGCGCTTACCGCTCCGGTCGTTTCTATCACCGCATACTGCACCTCAGATATATCAAATATCCCCTGTGAGCGCAAAGCCTCCAGCACATCGTCGGCAGTATAGCGAAGTTCGTTCAGCTGCCTTTGGTCAAGCACACCGTCTGATATGATTATCTTCGGGCTGCCGGACACTATTCTTCTCAGTTTTCTAGATTTAAGCGTTGCCGCCGACATCAGAACATCAAGGCACACAAGCGTTAGTATCGGCACAACGCCAAGCAGCATAGGCGTGCCGGGGTCTTCAATAGGCAAAGTTGCAATGTTTGATATAAGAATGGTTATAACAAACTCCGAGGGCTGAAGCTCACCAAGCTGCCTTTTGCCCATAAGGCGTATCGCAAACACCACAAGCACATACAAAAGCACTGCCCTTAAAAATACGATAAGCAATCAAAACGCTCCTTTCAGATCATTAGTATTTTTCCGCAAAGTGTGCAAATAATACATTAACAGCACAAATCGAAAGGAGAATAATTATGCCTTGCTTTCCCGACTATTCTAATTACGAAAATATAAAAATAGCTTCTTCGCTTGAAAAAGCCCTGCTCGATCTTCGCTCTATTATGGGCGGAACTATGGATCTTAACATTATGGAAGTGGTTGTTAGCGGTCACAAGTGCGCGGTGGTATCTATAGAGAACATGACCTCTACCGACATAATGACCGAGCTTTTGTTTCAGCCGCTGACCTCTTTGCAGCTGGGCGAAAACTCAAAGCCGCAGGATATTGCCGACTGGCTTACAAAATACAGCCTGCTTTCTTCGGAGCGGCACACCTGCTATGACTACGGCGAGGCGGTAACGCAGCTGTTTTCGGGCTTTGCGCTCGTTCTGGTAAACGGTCTTGCAAGCGGCTATCTGTTCGGCATACAGGGTTTTGACAAGCGCTCGATAGACGAGCCTACAAGCGATCTGAATGTCTTGGGCGGCAGAGACGGCTTTATTGAAGTTTTGCGTACAAATGTATCTCTTGTACGCCGCAGACTAAAGACCCCCTGCCTGCGCTTTGAGCTTACTAAAACAGGTACAAAAAGCAAGACAGACATCTGCATTGTTTATATGGCTGACCGCTGTTCCTCTGAGCTTGTGGACTCTGTGCGGCAGAGGATAAGCTCTATAAAGCTGGAAACGGTGCTCAGCAGCGGCTATGTAATGCCCTACCTTATGAAAAGCAGCAAGAGCATTTTTACCGATGTGCAGACCACCGACAGACCCGATGCCTTTGCCGCAAAACTGTGCGAGGGCAAGGTGGGCATCATTATAGACGGCACGCCTTTTACGCTGCTTGTGCCGACATTTTTTATAGAAAACTTCAACACTGTTGACGACTATGCCAACCGCCCCTACTATGCCACTTATATACGCTGCATAAAATATATCGCTTTTATACTGGCGGTGCTGCTGCCGGGCGTTTATGTTGCTCTGGCAACTTTTCATTCTGAAACTTTTTCATACAAGCTGCTTTTAAGCCTTGTAGTTTCTGAAGAATCAACGCCATACCCGTTGGTGTTCGATGTTGTTATAATAACGCTTATGTATGAAATACTGCGCGAGGCAGGAATACGCCTGCCAAAAACGGTAGGCGGCGCGGTATCCATAGTGGGCGGTCTGATAATTGGCGATGCCGCCGTGAACAGCGGACTTATTTCCGCTCCTATCCTTATAATACTGGGTCTTACGGCGACTTCATCATTCGTTATACCAAACCTCAATCAGCAGACATCTGTACTTCGCATGATAATGATAATAGCAGGCGGCGTGGCAGGGCTTTACGGTATAACTCTGGTATCTGCCGCGGTGCTTGCAAACGCCTGTGCGCTTTCTGACAACGGCATACCTTACACCGCGCCCGTATCACCGTTTTTTAAATCGGGATTTAAGGATATATTCTTCAGGGCAGGCTTCAAAAGGCTTGAAAAAACGCAGACTTTAGTTAGCGACTTCAAGGCAGGCGAAAACAATTCCGAGGAGGCATAAAAATGAAAAAACCTCACGCAATATCGGCTTATCAGCTCATATGCCTTTTGCTGGTGGGCAGGCTGTTTGTAATGATGACCTACTCTCCGGCAGGGGGCGACAACACGCTGATAACCATTCTGGGCGGTCTTATAACCAACGCTGCTATGGCAGTGGTGATGATATTCCCACTTCTTTTGCTGAAAAAATTCCCCGATAAAAACGCCGTTCAGCTGGGCTATTGCGCCTCAAAGCCGCTGGGGGTAATGCTGTCTGTGATATACACCGCATTCTTAGCATGGGCCGCAGTAAAAACAATGTGCGATTTTTCGCAGTTTATAACGTTCGCGTTTCCTATATTCACAGCTAAAAGAGTTATAGTGATATTCATGGCTGCAACGGCTCTGTATATCTCAACACTTGGCATAGAGCCCATTGCACGCAGCGCCGCGGTCGTGACGGGGCTGTTTGTAGTCATGCTGATAACCGTGCTTCTCGGCACAAGCGGAGAGATAGACGTTCACAACCTTAATATCTCTATAGAAGACCCTCTGGGCGGCATAATCAAGAGCTCTCTCGGCTCGTTTGCAAGAAACTCTGAGCTTATTGTGGCGTGCCTGCTTTTGCCAGAGCTGCGCTCAAAGCAGTGCGGCGCGGTGTACGGCTATATTACTATAAAATATATAGTGGTGGGATCTATTGCTTTTTTGTGCTCTGCAATACTGGGCGATTTCGCATACTCCTCTCCGCTGCCGTTTTTCCATCTGAGCTCTTATTCAAACACATCTGTAATAGCGCGATTTGATTCGCTCTTTCTTATACTGTGGACATTCTGCGCGGTTACGAAGCTGTCGCTTTGCATATACCTTGCAGGCGAGTGTATAAAATGCATATCGCCGAAGATAAAGCCTTTTTACGCAACTCTGCCCGTGACCGCCGCCGCGCTGATATGCTCTGTATTTATAATAATGTATTACGATATAACAAAGGCTGAAAATGTGTATATATGGTCTGCGGTGATAATAATTCTCGCGGCTGTGATACCTGCGCTGCTGCTTATTTTGCCGAAAGAAAAGCGCGGCAGAAAGGGGGCATCAGCATGAGTATGAAAATGAAACGTTTGCTGATAGTTCTTTTGACTGCAATTGCAGCTTTTGCAATGTGTTCATGCTCTTCAATAGTCGAGCTGGAAAAGCAGGCTATAATATCGGCGGTGGGTATTGACAAAGGTGAGAGCAAAAAATTCAAGGTCAGCGCGCAGGTGTTTCAGTCGATGGGCGCAGGTTCTTCAACGCCCGTTGACAGCAGCCAGACCAACACTATTATAGTTTCCGCCGAGGGCGACACCATAGCGCAGTGCATGAACGATATATCATACGCCCTGGGCAGGGATATAAACATCGGACACAGCAAGTTTATTGTTATTGGCAAGGAAGCGCTGAGCATACCTTTTTCTGAAAGCCTTGATTACTTTCTGCGCAGTGAGCAGACATACCTTGGCGTGCCTGTAATAAGCAGCAAGACCACCGCGCGCGATATTCTTGACGTTGAGCTGAAAAACGAGGTTGAGACCGCCATTGCAGTTGAGAACATCATACGCACAGCGGTAGAAAACGGCAACGCGCTTAAGACCGACCTTTTGCATATTGCAAATTCGACCACCGCCGCCCTGCCTATAGTTGAGGCTCAGGAGCCTCCCAAAGAAAGCGACAAGGAAAAGCAGGGAAACTCGGAAACGGAAGAAACAAAGCTGGTTTTCGGCGGCACACAGATAGTTCACGACGGCAAGATAGTATACACCGCCACGGCAGAGGAAACTATGGGCTGCTGCTGGCTTGAGGGCAAGCTTGACAAGGCGCAGATGAGCATTCCCGGCAATGATGACCCTCTGAACGTGAATGTTACGCTCATTCACCGCAGTGTTACGGTGCGCAAAATTGACGGCAGATATGTTATGATGTACAAAATACGCGTGAAAGTAAAACTGCTTGACAGCTTCAAGACTATTTCAAACGGCTGCGAGGTGTGCATGGCTACCGAAAAGATACTGGAAGATCTGTGCTGCAACGCTTTTTACAAGATAACTCAGTACCCCGACGGCGACTTTCTCGGCGTTGAAAGAATAGCAAGAAGCGTATACCCCGTTGCTGCCCTGCATGATGATAATATATTTGAAAACTGCAGCATATCGGTAGATGTTGAATGTGCCGCCGACAAATAGCTCTCTTGTGTGGCATTATTGGGTAATAAGACCATAAGCACGAGCGGAATATAAGCAATAGTTACAAAAATATCCCACGGCTATTGCAAAAGGAAGTGTTGTGTGTTATAATTGTTGTATGTAACTTTGACGGAAAGAGAGCGTGGTTCTTTTATGATAAAAATCAACAATCACATAGGCTGCATAGAGCTTTCTTCAAACTATCTGAAAAAGCTTATAGCCAAGACCGCCGCAAGCTGCTTCGGCGTGGTAGGTCTGAACAGCTGTTCGGCTGTGCAAGGCATACGCTCGATGCTGGGAAGCGAATCTGCCGACAACGGTGTGCTGATCCGTCAAGACAGCAACAAGCTGACTATAGACCTGCATATAACGGTATCTTACGGGGTGAACATCGCCGCAATAGTTGACAGCATCATAAACAAGGTGCGCTTCACTGTTGAGGAGAGCGCCGGTATAGAAGTATCTAAAATAAACGTTTTTGTTGACGCTATGCAGGCGTGATTTGGGAGGATAACATCGTGATAGACGGAAAGCTTCTGCGTGACGCAATTATCAGCGGCGCACATTCTATAGCAAACAAGAAAAAATCGGTAGACGAGCTTAATGTTTTCCCCGTTCCTGACGGAGATACAGGCACCAATATGTCTATGGCTATCGGCAACACACTATCGGAGCTGAAGATCATGCACGACGACGTTACCGTATCAGAAGTAGCATCGTCTGCCGCTTCGGCGCTGCTGAGAGGTGCGAGAGGAAACTCAGGCGTTATACTTTCGCTTATATTCCGCGGTTTTGCAAAAGGTCTTGCAGACAAAAAAGAGGCAAACTGCGACGACATAACGCTGGCACTTGGGCTCGGCGTTGAAAATGCATATAAAGCTGTAATGAACCCTACAGAGGGCACGATCCTGACCGTTGCAAGAATGGGCTATGAAAAGGCAAAGTCTTTAAGCGGCATTGTTACAGATGAAGTGCAGCTGTGGGAAGAGATATGCAAGGAATGTAAAACGGCTCTCGACAACACGCCCAACCAGCTGGCTGCCCTTAAAAAAGCAGGGGTAGTTGATGCAGGCGGTCAGGGACTGCTGATAATATTCGAGGCTATGCTGCAAGTATTCAAGGGCGGAGAGATAGTTCAGCCGCTTTCGCAGGATACCAAAAAAGCCGTTACAGTTGAAACTTTTGCATCTACCGTGGGCGACTTTGACGAGGTTATAAACTTTACCTACTGCACAGAAATGCTCATTACCAAAGACGAGGGCTGCGACGATACCAGCAAACTCAGGGCGTATCTTGAAACGATAGGCGACTGCGTTGTTGTGGTGGACGACGACGAGATAATAAAAGTGCACGTTCACACCAACGACCCCGGCAAGGCTATACAAAAGGGTCTTGAATTTGGCAGCATAAACCTGCCGAAGATAGAGAACATGAAAATGCAGCACAAGCAGCGCAAGCAGGATGCCAAGCAGGAGTTCGTTCCCGCAAACCCAGAGAACGACTACGGTTTTGTATCGGTGGCAGCAGGCGCAGGGATAGAAAGTATGTTCCGCGATATTGGCGTTGACTGCATTGTAAGCGGCGGACAGACCATGAACCCCTCTACCGATGACATTTACGCAGCTATATGCTCTACCCCGGCTAAGACAGTTTTCGTTATGCCAAACAACAAGAACATCATCATGGCGGCAGAGCAGGCTGCAAAGCTGGTAAGCGACAGAAAGGTGTGCGTTTTGCAGACAAGAACAATTCCGCAGGGGCTTTCGGCAATGCTGGCGTTTGACCCCGGCGAAGACTTTGTTGCCAACCGCAACGCTATGACGGAGGCTCTCAACAACGTTTCAACAGGTCAGCTCACATTTGCGGCAAGGGATTCGGAATTTGACGGGCACGCCATAAAGAAAGGCGAGATACTCGCTATTGAGAACGGCAAGCTGGCGTTTACAGACAAAGACCTTGCAAAGGCAAGCTACAAGCTCACCAAGAGAATGGTAAGGGGCGACAGTTCGTTCATCACCGTGATTTACGGCGCGGACGTAAACGAAGATATGGCTCAGGCGCTCGCATCGCAGCTGCAAGGCAGGTACCCCGACATTGAGGTAAATGTGGTAAGCGGCGGTCAGCCTGTGTATTATTACATTATTTCGGTAGAATAAAATATACACCCTCTGAACATATACCCTCGGGCTGCGGCTCGGGGGTTTTTTATGCACAAATTATTTTCCTTATTTTGTGCAATTGCCACAAAAAACAATTTTCAACAAAATAACACCCAATTATACTTGACTTATAGAATTAAAGGTAGTATCATATATTCAGGAAAATTTTTGCAGAAAGAGGGCGCTGCATATGGCAAAACTTAACAAGCGCACGCGGCGCGTAATAATACTTTGTGCCGCTTTTGTAATGACAGCAGCCGTTATAACTGCGGTAGTTCTTGCCGTTGCGCTGAATAATAAGAGCAAGACAGAAGAGCAAAACAAACTGGACTACAAAACGCTTGCAGAGGTTCTGGCAGAAGCGCCCGATGCTTTGGGCAAGACCTATGACAACATGGCCTTGCCCGAAAGTGTTTCGCTCCCCTCGCCCGAAAAGCTGTACACTATGAGCGTTGACAATTCGGCAGAGCACATCACGGAAGAACAGCTGAAACAAAAGCTCATCGATACCGCAAAATACATGAACGGCGAGCAGGTAGATGCGGACAAGATAGCTACTGTAACATACCGTGCCGGACGTTTTGACTGCCAGTATTTCCCGGAAGGATCGGACAACGAAAATTACATCTACAATATAAGGCTGGAAAACAGCGGCGGCTGCCTGATATGGGAGCCGGATATTATACAAAACGAAGCAGGCGATGTACAGCTGGCAGCTGATGTTGCAAGATCTTGCACCGCCGGAGACAATGATCTTGCAAGCGTTGTGGGCGATCTGGCAGGAGAAGAATATACCGCAAAACAGGCTTTGGAATTTGCGCAGAAAACTATTGACAGCGTGCTGCCCCTGTGTACCGATCAATACGAAACAAAACCTGTTATAGTGTGTATTCTGAATAATGAATGTAACGAGCATCAGTCGTTTTTGGTAAGGTTTGCTTTGTGCAGCGAAGGCGTTGAATTTGACCTGGCAGATACTGCCCATGCAGGCGGCGAGAGTATGATATTGAACTATGCAGATGTTGTCATCACTCACCCCGACGTTGTTACACAAATATTCTGCTACACATATAACCGCGGCATAGAAAAGACAGAGCTTGAAGATAAATTTGTAACGCTTGATTCTGCGCTGCGCCACGCAAATATAGAGTTTGCGAAGTATTTTACAAACACTGTTACGGATATAAATATTGTTTACGCCATGCCTGATTTTCCCGAAGGCTCTGAAGAAAACGAGGAGGCCGACCCTGACGAATACAGACCGATGTGGCGGCTTTCGCTGGACGAACCAAACAACTTGAAGATCCGCTGCATATATATAGATATGGTGACGGGCGGACTTATCTACGATCCGTGCAATGGCACGCTTGTTACAGACAAAGACAAAACGTAATTTTGCAGGGAATAATATACAGCACAAAAAGGCTCATTTATGGGTCTTTTTTGTTTGCAAGAAAAATTATCAAAAAAATTTTCAAAAAGCTCTTGACAAACTCTTGTTTGTGTGTTATCATAAACTTGTAAAGGAAATTATATAATAAGCTTATCGAGTTACAGATAAAGGCGGCGATAGTTTTGAGCAAAAGTATGTACAGCCTTATCCTTACCGATGAGGTGATAGACAGGATAGACCGCATTGCAAAGCTGCAAGGCAAAAGCAGGAGCGGACTTATTGACCAGCTGCTGGCACAGTTCGTTTCAATGACAACGCCCGAACAGCGCATAAAAAACCTGTATGAGCTTATGCTGGGGCAGATGCAGCGGTTCAGCGATGAGTTTCGGTTTCTTACCGATCAGGGCGACCTGATGGCTGTATCAGCGCTGAAATACAAGTACAACCCGACTATAAGATACAGCGTGATACTCTACCGCGAGGTGGGGCAGTATCTGGGAGAGCTAAGGGCAACGCTGAGAACGCAGAATGCCACACTGCTTAGCGAATACACTGACTTTCTGCGGCTGTGGAACGAGATAGAACGCGGCGTGACGGATAGTGAAGTGCAGGCGCAGTTAAAGGGCGGCACATACCGCAGGCTGCTGAAAAAACAGGGCGGCGAGCCCGAAGAGATATCAAAGGCGATCACAGACCACATAACGACATTCAACGACTGCTTCAAGCTGTACCTTTCAGACGGCGGCAGCGAAAAGGCGGTCGGCGAAATAACAAAAAAATACATTGAATACTGCGAAAGGGGCGTTTTACTATGAACATTCAGCAATACACACAAAAATCACGCGAGGCACTGGCGGCGGCTAATTCTCTGGCAGGCGAGTATTACAACAACAGCATAGAACCCGAACACATCGTTTACACGCTGCTCTCTCAAAGCGATGGGCTTATACCGCAGATGTTGTCGGGTATGGGCATAGAGCCGCAAAGCATGGCGAAAGACGTTCTTGACATTATAAACGCGATGCCGAAGGTAACAGGCTCGGGCAGGCAGGCTGACAATATGTATATCTCTGCTAAGATGAATGACATTTTTGTGCTTTCGGAAAGCATTGCAAAGCAGATGAAAGACGACTTTGTTTCGGTAGAGCACATAATGCTTGCCGCAATTGATAAGCCTTCAGACAAGCTGAAAGAGATATTCAAGCGTTACGCGCTGACTTATGACAAGTTTATTGAAAAGCTGGCGCAGGTGCGCGGCTCTGCAAGGGTGACGACCGACACGCCCGAGGATACCTATGACGTTTTGAAAAAGTACGGTCAGGAGCTGGTGGAGCTTGCTAAAAACAACAAGCTTGACCCCGTTATAGGCAGAGACAGCGAGATACGAAACGTTATCCGAATACTTTCGCGAAAGACAAAAAACAACCCGGTGCTTATAGGCGAACCGGGCGTTGGCAAGACTGCTATCGCAGAGGGTCTGGCACAGAGGATAGTGCGCGGCGATGTGCCCGATAATCTCAAAAACAGAAAGGTATTTTCGCTGGACATGGGAGCTCTTATCGCAGGCGCTAAATATCAGGGCGAGTTTGAGGAACGTCTGAAAGCGGTATTGCAGGCGATAAAGCAGAGCGACGGTCAGATAATACTGTTTATTGATGAACTTCACACGATAGTAGGCGCAGGCAAAACGAGCGGCGCTATGGATGCAGGAAATCTTCTGAAACCCATGCTGGCGCGCGGTGAACTTCACTGCATAGGCGCAACTACTTTGAACGAATACAGGCAGTATATTGAAAAAGATGCGGCTTTAGAGCGGCGTTTTCAGCCTGTTATGGTAGATGAGCCGACTGTGGAAGATACGATATCGATACTCAGAGGTCTTAAAGAAAGGTATGAAGTTTTCCACGGCGTAAAGATACAAGACGCGGCTATAATAGCGGCTGCAACTCTTTCCAACAGGTACATCACCGACAGATTTCTGCCAGACAAGGCTATTGACCTTATAGACGAGGCGTGCGCGCTCATCAAGACGGAAATGGATTCGATGCCCTATGAGCTTGACGATATTTCAAGAAAGATAATGCAGCACGAGATAGAAGAAGCCGCTCTTAAAAAAGAAAGCGACAAACTCTCTCAGGAGCATTTGCAGGAGATTCAAAAAGAGCTTGCCGATATGCGCGCGCAGTTTAGCGAGATGAAAGCCCGTTGGGAGAACGAAAAGAGCGGTATATCATCTGTGCAGAAGATACGTGAGGAGATAGAGAGTGTTAATGCTCAGATCGAGCTAGCACAGCGCGAATATGATCTTGAAAAGGCGGCAGAACTGAAATACGGCAGACTGCCCACCCTTAAAAAGCAGCTGGAAGAAGCCGAGGCAAAGGCTGAAAAAGACAAAGGCAAGTCTGACAGCCTGCTCCGCGACAAGGTAACGGAAGAAGAGATAGCAAAAATCATCTGCCGCTGGACGGGCATACCGGTAGCCAAACTTATGGAGGGCGAGAGAGAAAAGCTTTTGAACCTTGAAAACATTCTGCACGAGCGCGTTATAGGGCAGGACGAAGCCGTTACAAAGGTATCGCAGGCGATACTCAGGGCGCGCGCAGGCATTGCAAATCCCGACAGACCCATAGGCTCTTTTATGTTCTTAGGACCTACGGGCGTTGGCAAGACCGAGCTTGCTAAAACTCTGGCTCAGGCGCTTTTTGACGACGAGAAAAACATTGTGCGCATTGATATGAGCGAATATATGGAGAAATTCTCGGTAAGCAGGCTTATAGGCGCACCTCCGGGATATGTAGGCTACGAGGAGGGCGGTCAGCTGACAGAGGCGGTAAGGCGCAAGCCCTACAGCGTTATACTCTTTGACGAGATAGAAAAGGCGCACCCCGATGTTTTCAACGTGCTGCTGCAAGTGCTTGACGATGGCAGGATAACCGACTCTCAGGGCAGGACGGTGGACTTCAAAAATACCGTTATCATACTGACCTCGAACCTTGGCTCTGACATAATTCTTGACGGCATAACCGCCGACAACGAGATCTCGCCCGAGGCAAAAGAGCAGGTAACGCAGCTTCTGCGCCGCTCGTTCAGACCCGAATTTCTCAACCGCCTTGACGAGATAGTGTTCTACAAGCCGCTGGCGAAAGCAGAGATAACCTCGATAATCGACCTTATTATAGCACAGCTTGGCAAACGTCTGGAAGATAGGCAGCTGTCGCTGAAAGTTTCTGAGCGCGCAAAACAGGCTATCTCAGACGAGGGTTATGACCCCGTATACGGTGCGCGGCCGCTGAAAAGGCTGATACAAAGCCGCGTTGAAACGCTTATAGCAAAGAGCATAATTGCAAACGACGTCGCGCCCGGAACCGTGTTCACCGTGGACTATGACGGAGAGTATAAAGTATCGTTTGAGTAAATATAGAATACTATTTATAAAATAATTGTAAATACTATTGACTTCTTCGCCAAAAAGTATTATAATAGCCGTAGAGTATAAACTTTACGGCTTACTTTTTTGTGGAGGTATATTTATGAAAGAATTATTTATGCCGTTTATAGTAATGCTTTTGCCGGTATGCATGATAATTTTCGGCATAGTGTTTATGAAACATCCGCCTGCAAAGACAAATAACATATATAGCTACAACACGCGAATGGCAATGCAAAACGACGAAACATGGCGGTTTGCACATTTTTACAGCGGCAGACTTATGCTCATATTCGGCATATTCTCAGCGGTGATAACCGTAATAATAATGATATATGTAGTTATGCATATGCCAAACAAAATATCCGACATAGGCACAGCCCTTTCGCTTGCGCAGATACTGCCATTTCTGTTAGTCATACCACTTACAGAAAGCGCATTGAAACGCAGGTTTGACAGTGATGGCAACAAGCGCAAATAAAATAAGGTCTGCCACTTGCTTAGGTGACAGACCTTTTTGTTATTCTTCGTCTATGGTCGATATGCAGAGGGTCATTTCTTCAAGCACATCTAGCAATACCTTTACGGTATCGAGCGCCGTGAATATCGCAACGCCGTTTTCTACCGCACAGCGGCGTATCTCGTAGCCGTCGGTCAGGTGCCCTGCCGAGCTCATATCGCGCGTGTTTATAACATACTTGATATATCCCGAGCGCATACCCTGTAGTATCTCATCGCTGCCCGAGCTTATCTTCTGCTTTTCACGCGTGCGTATGCCGTGTTCACGCAGGAAAACAGCCGTGCCGTGCGTTGCCTCGATATTGAAGCCAAGGTGATAAAATCTTCTCACAAGCTCTAAAGCTTCTTCCTTGTCCTTGTCTGCGATCGTAACGAACAGCGTGCCATAGTTTGAAAGCTTCATGCCAGAGGATTTCAAAGCTTTATACAGCGCTCTTGTCAGCTTTTTGTCGTAGCCAATCGCCTCGCCTGTTGATTTCATTTCGGGCGACAGATACGCATCAAGACCGTTAAGCTTTGAGAACGAGAATGCAGGCGCTTTTACATACCAGCGTTTCTTTTCGGGCGGGAACAGTACGTTTATCCCCTGTTCTTTCAGCGACTTGCCGAGTATCACCAGCGTGCCGATGTCTGCAAGGCTGTAGCCCGTTGCCTTTGAAAGGAAAGGCACAGTTCTTGACGAGCGCGGATTTACCTCGATTATATAAACGTCCTCGTTTTTGTCAACTATAAACTGTATGTTGTAAAGACCCACAATGCCTATGCCCAGTCCCAGCCGTTTGGTGTAGTCAAGAATGGTGTCTTTTACTTTTTGAGATATAGAGAATGTCGGGTACACGCTTATCGAGTCGCCCGAGTGTATGCCGGTTCTCTCAACAAGCTCCATTATGCCCGGCACGAACACGTCTTTGCCGTCGCACACGGCATCTACCTCAACTTCTTTGCCCTCTATGTACTTATCTACCAGTACGGGCTTGTCCTCGTCTATCTCAACGGCGGTTTTAAGGTACGTTTTCAGCATATCTTCGTTTGAAACTATCTGCATAGCCCTGCCGCCAAGAACATAGCTCGGTCTTACTAAAACGGGGTAGCCTATCCTTGCGGCGGCTGCAATTCCTGCCGGTATGTCAGTTACCGCTTCTCCCGGCGGCTGAGGGATATTAAGTTCTTCGAGCACCTTTTCAAAAGAGTTGCGGTTCTCCGCTCTCTCAATAGCGGCAAAGTCGGTACCGATTATCTTTACGCCCCTTTTCATCAAAGGTTCTGCAAGGTTTATGGCGGTCTGTCCGCCGAGTGATGCTATAACACCGAACGGCTTTTCAAGCTCTATAACGTTCATAACGTCCTCAACGGTAAGCGGCTCAAAGTACAGCTTGTCGCTGGTGGTGTAGTCGGTAGAGACCGTTTCGGGGTTGTTGTTTATTATGATAGCTTCATAGCCGAATTTCTTTATTGTAGATACCGCGTGTACTGTAGAATAGTCAAACTCCACGCCCTGCCCTATTCTTATAGGGCCTGAGCCCAGCACTATTACTTTCGGCTTGTCTGAAACTATAGACTCATTCTCGTCCTCATAGGTCGAATAGAAGTACGGTATATAGCTTTCAAACTCACTGGCGCAGGTGTCTATCATCTTGTAAACGGGGAACATCTTCAGCTTTTTGCGCAAAGTGTAAACATCCTCCTCGCTGCACTCCCACAGAGAGGCTATATACTTATCGGAAAAGCCCATTTTCTTGGCTTCGTAAAGCACCTTTTCATCGAACTTGTTTTCTATTATGTCGCGCTCAAACAGCACTATGTTCTCTATCTTGTTGAGGAACAGCATATCTATCTGCGTTATGTCGCATATTATGCCCAGGTCAACGCCCTTCCACATAAGCTGAGATATCGCGTATATCCTGTCGTCCGTGCCCAGTTTTATGTAGTCTAAAAGCTCCTCTATCGTGTAGCTGTCAAACTTCTTGCTGTGCAGGTGGCAAAGACCTATTTCCAGCGAGCGTATCGCTTTAAGCAGGCTTTCTTCAATAGTCCTGCCTATGCTCATTACCTCGCCGGTGGCTTTCATCTGCGTGCTTAAAGTGTTAGATGCCATTGTGAACTTATCAAACGGGAAGCGCGGCATTTTCGTTACAACATAGTCAAGGGTAGGCTCAAAGCTGGCAGGGGTGTTGGCTATCTGTATCTCGTCAAGAGTAAGACCCGTTGCTATCTTAGCCGAAACTCTCGCTATAGGGTAGCCGCTCGCCTTTGAAGCAAGCGCAGAGGAGCGCGAAACTCTCGGGTTTACCTCTATAAGATAATAGCTGAAAGAGTGCGGATCGAGCGCGAACTGCACGTTGCAGCCGCCCTGAATTTTCAGCGCGCGTATTATCTTCAGCGCCGAATCACGCAGCATATGATACTCTTTGTTTGTAAGGGTCTGGCTGGGGCATACAACTATCGAGTCGCCCGTGTGTATGCCAACAGGGTCAACGTTTTCCATATTACAGATAGTTATCGCGGTGTCGTTCGCATCGCGCATTACCTCATACTCTATCTCTTTATATCCCTTGATAGACTTTTCAACAAGGCACTGCGAAACAGGAGAGAGCGCAAGCGCATTTTTCAGTATCACGCGCAGCTCTTCCTCGTTGTCTGCAAAGCCGCCGCCCGTGCCGCCCAGCGTGAAAGCAGGTCTTAACACCACGGGATAGCCTATCCTCTTTGCGGCCTCAACGCCCTGTTCTATGGTGTTTGCTATCTCTGAGGGCAAAACGGGTTCGCCTAAAGATATGCAAAGCTCTTTAAAACGTTCTCTGTCCTCCGCCATATCTATACTTTCAAAGCTCGTGCCCAGAAGCTCTACGCCGCATTCATCAAGTACGCCTTTTTTCGCAAGCTGCATGGCAAGGTTAAGTCCCGTCTGACCGCCTATTCCCGGCAGTATGGCATCGGGTCGCTCATATCTCAAAATCTTTGCAAGATATTCCAGTGTCAGCGGTTCCATATACACCTTATCTGCAATGGAAGTATCCGTCATTATCGTGGCAGGGTTTGAGTTTACCAGTATTACCTGATAGCCCTCCTCACGCAGCGCAAGGCAAGCCTGCGTTCCCGAATAGTCAAACTCCGCCGCCTGACCTATAACTATAGGTCCCGAGCCTATAACGAGTATTTTGTTTATATCCGTGCGCTTAGGCATTGTCTTTCGCCTCCTTCATAATATCTATAAACTTCCCGAACAGATATTTGCTGTCCTGCGGACCGGGCGCGCTTTCGGGGTGGTACTGCACCGAGAAGACCTTGTCTTCCCTGCACTCAACGCCCTCAACTGTGTTATCCAGCAGATTTATATGCGTAACTTTAAGACCCGTTCCCTCCACCGACTCACTTGCTACAGCATAGCTGTGGTTTTGTGAGGTTATCTCCAGCTTGCCTGTTTCAAGGTTCTTTACGGGGTGGTTGCCGCCGCGGTGACCGAACTTCAGCTTGTAAGTTTTCGCTCCGTATGCAAGCGAGATCATCTGATGCCCGAGGCATATGCCGAATATAGGCAGCTTGCCTTTCAGCGCCTTTACCGTTTCAATAACGGGCTGAACGTCCTCGGGGTCGCCCGGGCCGTTTGAGATAAACAGACCATCGGGCTTCATCATGCGTATATCCTCAGCCGATGTATTCCACGGCACTATGGTAACATTGCAGCCTATCTGGTTGAGGCTCCTTATGATATTGAGCTTTATGCCGCAGTCTATAGCAACAACGTTAAATTTGGGGTTTGATGTTCTCGAATACCACTTTTTGCGGCAGCTTACCCTGCTTACTGCATCTTTGGGCACGGGGGTATTTTTTATTATCTCCAGAGCCTTTTCGTTGGGGGTATCTATACTTGTAATGCACACCCTCCTGCTGCCGAGATCGCGAATGCTCCTTGTAAGCTTTCTGGTATCTATGCCGCTAATGCCGGGAATGTGGTTTTCCTCCATAGTCTCCGAAAGCGTTTTGGTATACCTGAAATTGCTTGGAAAATCGTTGTATTCCCTTACTATAAGACCGCCTATGGTGGGGCTCTTTGTTTCAAAGTCCTCGTCGGTAATGCCGTAGTTTCCTATAAGCGGATATGTCATTACCACCGCCTGATATGTATATGACGGGTCTGAAATTATCTCCTGATAACCGACCATAGATGTATTGAAAACTATCTCGCACACCGCATCGCAATTGTCGCCGAAGCCGTAGCCCTCATAGAAAGAGCCGTCCTCGAGGACTATTTTTCTGTCCTTTTGTCTAAGCATTATTCAAACCTCCCGATACAATAAAAAAGCCTGCCGCTCAAATTTAAGGAATAGAAATAACTATCCTTACAAAAAAGCGTCAAGCGCAGATAACATATCATGTAAAACAGAAGAAGCGGCGAAAATAAAGCACGGTGTTTTTCCCGATGCGCTGTATATACCGCCTGTCTTTGGCGAGAAAAGCTGCCGTGTCATAAATTGCCACCCCGTTTTAACATAATCTAAGCGTCCACAAGCCGCGCGATAACGCAGCCTGATGAACGCCTTTGTTCAAATAGATATTATACAACATTTAAAACCGCTTGTCAATAGCACAGAGAAATTTTTTACAAATAATAATCTTCTATATTTAAAATGTACCAGTGCCAGCCCACTCTTGCCACATAAACGTCGTAATTATACACCTGCGAGGACTTCTCTCCGCTGAAAGATACCTCTGCCGATACCCTGTAAGCCTCTTTTATGCTTATATCATCACCAAAGTTGCGCATATACTCATCTTCCGAGCGGATTATCTCTTCTGTGGTAAGCTTTTCCTCTCTGCCGCAGGTTATCTCAGCGGTGAAGTTCTCGCCCAGTATCTCGTGATAGTCGCTGTAGCTCTCTTTTATAAAGGTATCTTTTGAAAGAGAGTTTTCAGAAATATAGTCGTCATAGGTCTTTGCCAGAGATTTTGGGAACGCTGAAACATACTTGTCGTAGTCGTTTTCCGCAATGGCGTTAAAATAGTTGACTATAGGCTCTGTTTTTTCACCTGCGCCCAGAACGCCTGCACGAAACAGCGACCACACCACCAGCGCGATGATACCAACCAGCAGAACTATCACTATAACTATCTGCGGCGTTGTCATCTTTTTCTTTTCGCGCTTTGGCGCGGCTGCACGCTCTTTTTCGCGCTTGGCGGCGTTTTGCTGCCTCTCCTCTTTTCTCTGTCTGTTGGATTTGTATTTATCAAACGTTTTAGAACGCTCTACAGGCTTGCCGTAGCCGCATTTGTCGCAAAAGTCGCCTTTATACTCCGCGCCGCAGCTCTTGCAGTATTTTGCCAACAGTGTCTCCCCCTTTTAAGATTTTCTTAAGTTATTGATATATTGAAAGTTAAGAAATTATATGTTATAATAATACCGTTGCAAAAAGAACCGATATATTTAGTTTAACTCATTTCGATCGGTTTGTCAATAAATTTTGAAAGGAAGATGACAATGAAGCACAGGCTCAAAAGGCTTAACCGCGGTATTGTGCTGGGTATACTCGTTGTGATAGCGTTCGTAATATACCTGGCAGTCGATAACGCCATGTTCAAGTCTAAAGAAAAAGATGAGATAGAAAAGGTCATCAGCGGCTTTGTAAACGATGCGGCTCAGGCGTGCGTTTACACCGGCAGCACTACCGACAAAGATTCTATCCTCAGCTTTTACGAAAGGCAGGCAGAAGCAGGCTGCAAAGATGCTCTGAACAAATACTGGGATCACTCGGAGGCTCTGGAAAAGTACAACGAGGCAAGCTTGTTCGGTGAATACTATACCACAAAGGACGATATAGTACAGGAGATAACCCCTCTGAGAGACTACATGGACTACGGCTATGATACGCCTTCCGCGATGCCGTATTATTCTGCAATAGACTGCACTACAACTATAGAAAGCATCAAGCGCAACGGCGCAGGCGCTACCGCAATAATAACCGTCAGGTATGATGCCGTGGGAAACGGCGTTCCTATACTGGTAGGACCTATAGGCGTTGACTACATAGAGGCAGGAAGCGGCTCGCAGACAAGCACTTCGGAAAGCTATCGCATAGAACTGTACAAGCAGGACGGCGAATGGAAGATCGTCGGTTCTACATGGAATTAAGGAGGCGGCAATATGGAAAACGTAAAAAATGAAGTTGCCGTTTCTATAAAAGGTCTTAACAAGACGATAGGCAAGCGGCAGATACTGCACGATATTTCTTTTGACGCATACAGCGGCGAAGTGTTCGGTTTTTTAGGACCAAACGGGGCAGGCAAGACTACTACTATTAAAATGATAGTTGGTCTGCTCTCGATAGACAGCGGCGAGATATCGGTGTGCGGCGCGGAG
The DNA here is from genome assembly GCA_947624375.1 of uncultured Clostridia bacterium. GTDB lineage: Bacteria > Bacillota > Clostridia > Oscillospirales > Ruminococcaceae > UBA7477. Next base: position 112,860 of record CANQKD010000003.1, read on the forward strand.
ATAAAGAAGGATTTTGAGGGCGCGCTTAAAAACATAGGCGGCATAGTTGAAAACCCCGAAATGTACAAGCACCTTACGGGTTATCAGAACTTAGAGCACTACGCACGCATGAGAGAGGGCGTTACCAAAGAGCGCATTGACGAAGTTGTTGCTCTGGTAGGTCTTTCAAACAGGATAAACGAAAAGATATCAAAGTATTCTCTTGGTATGCGCCAGAGGCTGGGTGTTGCGCAGTCAATACTGCACAAACCGAAAGCTCTGATACTCGATGAACCCACAAACGGTCTTGACCCTGCCGGAATAAAGGAACTTCGCGACATACTGAAAAAGCTTGCCCATGAAGAGGGCGTGTGCGTTATAGTTTCCAGCCACCTGATGAGCGAGATGGAGCTTATGTGCGACAGGGTGGGAGTTATAGCCAACGGCAGTATGCTGGGAGTATACTCTATAGACGAGCTTTTAGCGGCTTCGGCAGGCGCAACGAGCGACTACATAATAGATACCGACAGCGGCGAAAAGGCTGTTGAGATAATAAAGGGCGTTACCGAAAAAGTAAGCCTTACAGATGATGGTCTTGTAGAGGTAATTCTTGATAATAATACTCACCGCGAGGATATAGCTAAGATAAACAAACTGCTTATTGAGGGCGGCGCGGCGGTATACACCGTATCGCTCAAGCCCAAGAAAAAGCTGGAAGACGTATTTATAGAGATGACAAGCGACACAAAGGAGGGCGGACAAATTGCGTAGATTTTTCAGACTTGTGAAAAACGAGTATATAAAGAACCTAAAGCTCGTTTCAACGTGGGTAATGCTGATACTCACGGCGGTGGCTGCGATTGGTCTGCCTGCGCTTGCAAGATTGGCTTACTATTTTGATGCCGAAGCATCTCAAGGCGATACGAGCGGCTACGACTGGACGATAGCTGACTATCTGGATAATATGATGTATTCCGCCGAGGGTACATCGGATAAATACTACATAGATATAATGAACGACCTTATAAATTCGGGCGCACAAAGCACATACGACTGGCGTTTTTCTGTTACGGATAATCTGTTCTATTCGGCATGGGATAAAGCAGACGAGCAGGTGTATGAAGAATACACCGAATACATGGCTGCCCTGCCCAGCTGGGACGAAGAAAACTATACTCTGACAGACCCAGAAGACGCGCAAAAGGCAAGCGATTTTCTAAAAGACAAAATGGGCGAGACCTTTACAGCCATATGGAAAACAGATGAGTATGCTAAACCTATGGCGGCGGTAATGGCAAACGATATGAAGGCGTATTATCAGTATAATATCGATGAAGCAAACAGCCGTTTGTCGTCAGCTGCTACAGAGTATGACAAGCAAATGGCAGACCTTGATATATGGTACTACACATATCTTCGCGACAACGATGTATATCAATGCACCGCCGAGGATTATGAATATGAGTTTCTGAAAGATTATCTTCCGCAGTATTACGACGCAAACTATCAGAACGCTACAGAGCTGTATTACACAAGAAAAGCTATCATAACTTATGAAAACGCCGACAAGGGCTCACCCGACCAGATATCTGTAGGCGAATACAAGACCGCTGTAAACAAATACGCTGTATACAACTACATGACAGAAAACCACATTGAGACAAACGTTGCAGATGAAGAAAGAGATACTCTGTGGTCGCCTTTCAAGATGTCTGTTGCGCTGGTGACTTTCATAGGTATTTTAGTGGTAGTTATAGCGGCGCACTCGGTGGCATCGGAGTTTTCAAACGGCACGATCAAATTCTTGCTTATAAACCCCGTTAAGCGCTGGAAGATACTTGTATCAAAATACTTCACCGTGCTTTCAATGGGCTATATAATGATAGCCATCACGTTCGTGCTCTCGCTGCTGACTTCTATGATAATGTTCGGCGCGCACGACATAGGCGCGATGTACATAACTGCAAGCGGAGGAGAAGTGAGCGCAGTAAGCGGCATTTTGTACATGGCTAAGAGCTATCTGCTGGCAAGCACTTCGGTAGTGGTAATGGCAACAATGGCGTTTGCGATATCGGTGCTGATGAAAAGCTCTGCGTTCGCTATCGGTATCAGTATGTTCTGTATGCTCTCGGGCAGCGGCATAGTGCTTATGCTTCAGAGCTTGGGCATGAACTGGGCAAGATATCTGATATTTGCAAACCTCGATCTTGCTTCGATAGCAAACGGCACTTCTTCTTTCATGTATCAGACGGTAGGCACTGCGCTGGCTGTTATAGCGGTGCATATGGTAGTCTTCTGGCTGATAGCATGGGACGGATTTACCAGAAGGGAAATATAGCACATACATAAATTTACCCGTCGGACTTTGCGGTCTGACGGGTATTTTTTATGATGCATCGAGAGTTTGTTTTTTGCGCTTGTCTTCAACAGTGAAGCCGTTTTCGCTTACCGAGAGCAGCAGTGTTTTTTCTTCCGCGCTCTCTGATGTGCCGTTTACTAAAATATAGTCTGACAGCATATTTTCAAGCTGCGCCGAGATGGTGTGACGTATCTCTCTCGCGCCGAAAGTGCCGCTGCCGCTCTGCGCGAGTTTTTCAACTATATCTTCGCCGTATTCCAGCCTGATGTTCATCTCCGCCGCGCGGCTGCACAGCTGACTGAGCATTTTATTCGCTATGGTGCGCAGGCTCTCGTGCGAAAGCGGCTGAAAGATCATCTTTTCGTCAATGCGGCTGAGAAGCTCGGGCGAGAAGAACTTCTTCATCTCCTCCATATAGGTCTGCGACTGCTTTTCATAGGAATTTTCAAAACCCACACGGCTCTTTGTCTCCCTCGCGCCGATGTTTGATGTCATTATTATAACGGTGTTTGCAAACGATACCTTTCTGCCGCTCGTATCGGTAACGAAGCCCTCCTCCAGTATCTGCAAAAGAATATTGAAAACATCGGGGTGAGCCTTTTCTATCTCGTCAAAAAGCACTATAGAATACGGTCTGCGCCTTACCCTCTCGGTAAGCTGACCGCCTTCCTCATAGCCGACATACCCCGGCGGCGAGCCTATCAGCCGCGAAATATTGTGCCGCTCCATATACTCTGACATATCAAAGCGTATAAGACTATCGCAGCTTGAAAACATAGCCTTTGCAAGAGCCTTTGCCAGACTTGTCTTGCCAACGCCGCTGGGGCCTAAAAATACGAATGAACCTATAGGTCGCTGCTCGTTTCTCAGCCCCGAGCGAGACCGCCTTATAGCCGAAGCAAGAAGAGAAACCGCCTTATCCTGACCTATTACCTCGCGTTTCAGCTCATCCTCCAGCCGCAGCAGCCTGTGCCCCTCGTTTTCTGTCATGCTTTCGGCAGGTATGCCCGTTTGAGATGACACCACCTGCGCTATATCTTTCGCTGTTATAAGCGGCTTCATCTTGCTGCCTGCCACCTGCAAGGTAAGCGCTTCAAGATAGTCCTGCTTGGTTATCCTGCCGACGATATAATCAGAAAACGCCTTTGAAACTGCCTTTTCCTCGCTGCGTTCCTGCTCACGAATGCGCACCCTCGCGCACGCCTGATCTATAAGGTCTATAGCCTTGTCTGGAAAATATCTGTCAAAAACATATCTGCCCGAAAGCTTTACAGCGCTTTTTACCGCCTCGTGGGTTATCTCAACTCCGTGGAAATTTTCATACCTCGGCACAAGTCCCTCTATTATCTCCTCAGTCGCCTGCTCAGAGGGTTCTTCCACCTTAACCGGCTGAAAACGCCGCTCCAGCGCAGCATCTTTTTCTATATATTTTCGGTATTCGTCAAAGGTCGTCGCGCCTATTATCTGAAGCTCCCCTCTTGCCAGCTGAGGTTTCATAATACCTGCCGCATCGATAGCACCCTCTGCCGCTCCTGCGCCCATTATAGTATGCAGTTCATCTATAAAAAGAATAATGTTGCCGTCGGCTATGGCTTCTTCAACGCACTGTTTCAGGCGTTCTTCAAAGTCGCCGCGGTATTTCGCGCCTGCAAGCAGCTGTGTCATGTCAAGTGAAAAAATACGCTTGTCTGAAAGCCCTTTCGGCACTCTGCCCTCGCATATCCTCTGCGCCAGCCCCTCAACTATAGCGGTCTTGCCTACACCTGCTTCACCCACAAGGCAAGGGTTGTTTTTGTTGCGGCGGCAGAGAATTTCCGTCACCCTTTCAAGCTCTTTTTCTCTGCCTATGACCGGGTCAAACGCGCCGCAAACATCCTGCCGTGTAAGCTCTCTGGCATAGCGCAAAAGCTTCTGCGCACCGCCCTTTGCAGATGAATATTCCTCTTCGCGCGCGCCCACGGCACATTCGGAAAGCAGCCGCGGCATATTCACTCCGATATCGCGCATTATGCTTACGGCGCAGCAGCCGTTTTGTTTCAGTATTGCGGCAAGAATATGCTCGCTGCCTGCCAGCCTGTTTTTTGCCTGCGCGCTTATTGCCTTTGCGCTTTCAAGGATCTTTTCCGCTGTGGGGGTTATATCACTGTAGGTCAGCTTGCATGGCGTGCCCGAGCCTATCGCGGCGGTTATCTTGTCTTTCACCCTTTGCGCCGTAAGACCGCACCTTATTAAAATAAGGCACGCGGTACTCGAGCCCTCGTCCAGTATCGCCCACAGTATATGCTCGCTGCCTACATAGGTATGCCCTATGCTGCCTGCAAGCGTGAGCGAACGTTTTAATATCTCCTTTGCCTTTTTAGTAAAGCCGTCGGTATTGAATTCATTGAACATACTTGCTCTGCCGCCAAAAATACTACAAGGCGGCGTTCTCCTTTCTTACCGGGATAAGTCACAAAAGCAGTTTTGGCAAAAATTTATAAAGTATTCCGCCCAAACGCTTTGCCGTCTGAAATATTATATTCGCAGGACAAATTTTCCTTTCCTTATTTTTTCAGATGTATGCAAAAACGCCTGTACTTTCGGCAAGATCGCACGCGCTGTAACACATTTTCACCGGCGGCATAAATTATACTATAAGCCTCGCTTAACGGCCGGCTTAAATCATTACAAAGGAGAACTTCTTTATGAACTGCAACGGCTTCAACGGTTACTGGTGGATAATAATCCTCATAATCATCATCGCATTCGGCGGATTCAGCAACGGCTATAACAACGGCTGCGGCTGTGGCTGCGACAATGGCTGCGGCTGCAACAACAACGGCTGCGGCTGCTGACAGCGAACACTATAAAGGCACGGTGCGTTTTCGTACCGCGCCTTTGCTTTGTCTGCAAAAAAGAGCATTGCTCCCCAAACGGAAACAATGCTCATTTTTTTATTTAAGGCGGAAGTTTCGCCCTCTATTGTACTGTAACGGGCACCTTGGTAACAAAGCCGCCCTTATCGTAAAACAGCTCTCTTATCGCAAGCGCGCAGCCCGACAAAAATCTCTGTTTATCATCTATGATACTCAGTGAGATCTTGCTTGCCACAACGCTGCCGCCTATGCGCTCAACGGCAGGAATAAGATATGTGTTCATCTTTTCTTCATCTGCGAAAATATTGTGCAGCACCAGCTTTTGCGGATTGGTGGTAAAGTACAGATTATTCAGCAGCACCGCCATCTTGTCAAGTGACTCGCTCATCAAAGCCAGCGTGCCCTCGTCTTTGTTTCTGCACGAATCGCGTATAGCGTCCATGTCTATCTTTGAAGGATCGCCATTAAGTGTTTTGTAAAGGTACGGCGTTTTCTCCATACCGAATATCCTTGTCACCTTTTTTATCATCGCGTTGGGAGAAAGCTCTGTTCTGCAACAGCCCTTTCTTCCGCAGTCGCACACCTCTGAGGAATTGGGGTCTATTATTATCCTGTCAACAAAATCTGTTCTGTTGTCGTATGAAACAATAGGGTCGTTAAGGTTGGTAACTACAAAGTGCATAGAATCGCCGCACTGCAAAAACGCAATGTTGCGGCGCTCCGAATCCTTTGTTTTAAGAAAATCTATATTCGCCATAGCCATGCCTTTTACAGAGTTATCTACAACCACCGGCAGAGAATACTCTTTCTCAAACAGCTTGCGCAGCGGTGAATAGTCAGCCGCGCCGTTGACTATGGGTATATTCATGCGCTTGAACATCGAAGGGTACACGCCTATGCCTATGCCCAGAAGCTGCTGTGGGTCTATGTAATTGTCATTTATTATATCTTTTACAGACTTCTTGATAAAGTCGGAGATGTCGCCGAATGTAAACGAATCGTTTATAGCAAGGTTTCTCTTGTCAAGCACTGCGCCCGAAAGCGTTGACATACCCACGCTTACGTTCTCGCACTCTATCGCTATGCCTATAGTGAACCTGAAATTGCTGTTTACATCTATAAGTATCTTTTTTCTGCCGCGCGGCGTTTTCTCGGCAACGTGCTTGTATTCGCCGAGCTCTACTATTATTCCCTGCTCTATCATCTCATTGGTGATGATAGTCACCGCTGCTCTCGTAAGCTCCAGAGCCCCCGCAATGTCTATTCGCGATGTAGGACCTCTCTGTTTCAATATTTTCAAAACATACATACGGTTTTGTCTTTTAAGATCAAGTTTGCTTATTCCGTGCTGTTCCATTTTACTCTCCATTCAGCCGCCCGGCGGCATTATTCTGCGACAAGTCTTCACTGCCCTTTGCAAAGCCCTCTGAGCCCCTTGCCACGGCAGTAAAGAATGCTTTTATATTATACTATAAATTTATTAACTTACAATGAACGTATTATTAAACTTTTGACTATTTACAATTTGTTAATATTTATTTTGTCATCTATCAGACCTATTATCCTTGCCGCCGCTACCGACACAGGTCTTTTCCTGCTGACTGCTATGCATACCTGCCTTTTGGGCAGCTGCCTGTCAAGTCTGAGTTCAAACAGCCTGCCGCTTTCTATCTCCTCTCTGGCAAAGCCGCTCATCACAAAGCCTATGCCTAAGTCTCTTTCAGCAAATCTTACTATCAGCTCCGATGTCGCTAGCTCTATCTCGGGCACTATCTCAACTTTGCACTTTCTTAAAAACTCGTCTATGCTGCGGCGTGTTGAAGTGTTCTTTTCAAGAAATATAACAGGCAGTTTTTCCAGCTGCGAAAGGCTTATCACCTTGTCTTTAAGATGTTCAAAACGCTTGCCTGCAACAAAGATGTCGCTTATCTCGCCGCACTCAAAAATGCTTATGTCGTCATGCATATCAACGGGCGTGCTTACTATGCCAAGATCAATGCTGCCCTCCCTCAGCGAGGAAAGCGTTTCGGGCGTAGGACCGTTTGACACGCTTATGCGTATGTTGGGGTACTGTTTGTGAAACTGCTCTAAATACGGCAGCAGAAAAAATTGCAGCGTCATGTCCGATGCGCCTATGCGTATCTCGCCGCTCTCCATGCCGAGCATTTCACAAAGTTCTCTCTCTCCCTGTTCTATCTCGTCAAAGGCGCGTTTTACACGGCTGTAGAAAACTTCACCCTCGGCGGTAAGCTTTACGCCCTTTGATGTTCTGAAAAACAGCGCGCAGCCCAGCTGCCTCTCAAGCTGCTTTACCGACTGCGAGACCGCAGGCTGCGATATAAAAAGCTTCTGCGCCGCCAGTGTTATGCTGCCGCAGTTTGCAACGCAGTAAAAGGTCTTGCAGTGCTCTAAATTTACTGTCATAATCTCGCCTTATCTTAAAAAGTTTTGGTATACGATATAATTATACCACAGCATTTGCGGCAAGTCAATACACATTGACATACGCGTTTTAAAGTGGTATAATTTTATTTGGGTACAGAAAAAATGCACCTATCAAACAATGAAACTTGGTGGTAATTATGTCAGATACTAAAATGACTATGACACAGAAAATACTCGCACACGCGGCAGGGCTGGAAAAGGCAGCGCCCGGGCAGCTTATCATGGCAAAGCTTGACCTTGTTATGGGCAACGATATAACCTCTCCCGTGGCTATGAACGCATTTGAAAAAGCAGGCTGCAAAAGCGTTTTTGACAAAGACAAGATCGCGCTTATAATGGATCACTTTGTGCCGAATAAGGACATAAAAGCGGCGCAGCAGGCAAAGCAGTGCAGAGAGTTTGCCGCAAGATTTGATATAACCAACTTTTATGATGTAGGCAAAATGGGCATAGAGCACGCTCTTATACCCGAGGCAGGGTTGTGTGCGCCCGGCGAATGTATCATAGGCGCTGACTCGCACACCTGCACTTACGGAGCGGTGGGGGCTTTCTCAACGGGCGTGGGCTCTACCGATATGTGCTACGGCATGACCACGGGCAAACTGTGGTTCAAAGTGCCCTCCGCGCTGAAGATAGAGCTAAAAGGCAGGCTGCCTAAGTGGTCTGCGGCAAAGGATATAATACTTCATCTGATAGGCATGATAGGCGTTGACGGCGCACTTTACCGTTCTCTTGAATTCTGCGGTGACGGCGTTGCAGCTCTTTCAATGGAAGACAGACTTTGCATATGCAACATGGCTATAGAAGCAGGCGCAAAGAACGGTATCTTCCCTGTTGACGACATTTGCAGAAAATACATAGCCGAGCGCACCGACCGCAAGTACACCGAATTTTCTGCCGATGAAGATGCTGCATACGACAAACATATAATTATAGAGCTTGACAAAATAAAGCCGACGGTATCTTTCCCTCACCTGCCGTCTAACACAAAAACATTTGACGAGATAGGCGATATCAAGATAGACCAGTGCGTTATAGGCTCTTGCACCAACGGCAGGATCGAAGATATGCGCGCCGCAGCAGAGATACTCAGCGGCAGGCAGGTAGCCGACGGGGTTCGCTGCATTGTCATTCCTGCAACACAGAAAGTTTATCTGCAAATGATAAATGAGGGCATTACGCAGGCTTTAGTGAACGCAGGCTGCGTGGTGTCAACGCCGACCTGCGGCCCATGCCTTGGCGGTTACATGGGCATACTTGCCGAGAATGAAAGGTGCGTTTCGACCACAAACCGCAACTTTGTAGGCAGAATGGGTCACACCAAAAGTGAGGTATACCTTGCATCGCCTTACGTGGCAGCCGCAAGCGCTGTAACGGGCAGACTTTCCTGTCCGCAGGATATTATTTAAGGAGGCACGGCTATGAAAGCTGACGGAAAAGCTATTAAATACGGAAACAACGTTGATACCGACGTTATAATCCCTGCAAGATATCTCAATACATCCGATCCGCAGGAGCTTGCCGCCCACTGCATGGAGGATATAGACAAAGATTTTCACCAGAAGATGCACACGGGCGACCTTATAGTGGCGCAGGCAAACTTCGGCTGCGGTTCTTCAAGAGAGCACGCGCCGATGGCTATAAAAGCGACAGGCGTTTCATGCGTTATAGCAAAAACTTTTGCACGAATATTCTACCGCAACGCAATAAATATAGGTCTGCCTATCATAGAATGTGCAGAAGCTGCCGATGGCATTGAAGACGGTGACCGCGTTACCGTTGATTTTGACACGGGCGTTATCACGAACGTTACTAAAAATGAGACATATCAGGGGCAGCCGTTCCCGGAATTTCTGATAAACATCATAAACAGCAGCGGTCTGCTGAACACCCTCTGAAAGGAGCGCACAGTATGACAAAGAAGATAGCCGTTATAAAAGGCGACGGCATAGGTCCCGAGATAACAAAGCAGGCGATAGCCGTACTTGACAAAGTTGCCGAAAAATTCGGGCACAAGTTTGAATATTCCTATGTACTTATGGGCGGCTGCGCTATTGATGAAACGGGCGAACCGCTCCCGAAAGAGACCGTTGATATTTGCCTTGCAAGCGACAGCGTTCTGCTTGGCGCGGTGGGCGGCCCTAAGTGGGATAAAGGCGAGGGCTCAAAACGCCCCGAGGCAGGGCTTTTGGGGCTTCGCAAGGCGCTGGGGCTTTTTGCAAATTTAAGACCTGCCAGACTTTTTACGCCGCTGAAAGATGCCTGTCCTTTGAAAGATGAGGTAACCAAAGACGGTCTTGACCTTATAATAGTGCGCGAGCTTATAGGCGGCGCGTACTTCGGAGAGCGCACAACGGTCACAGAGAACGGCATAACTACCGCCAACGACTGCATGACATACAGCGATTTTGAGATAGAGCGCATTGCACGCGTGGCTTTTGATCTTGCAGGAAAACGCCGCGGCAAGGTGACTTCGGTCGACAAGGCGAACGTGCTCGATACCTCGCGGCTGTGGAGAAAGATAGTGCATGAAGTTGCGAAAGATTATCCCGACATCTCTCTTGGCGATATGCTTGTTGACAACACCGCGATGCAGCTGGTGCACTGCCCCTCGCAGTTTGATGTTATAGTTACCGAGAACCTGTTCGGCGATATTCTCTCGGACGAGGCATCTATGATAACGGGCAGCCTTGGCATGATACCATCTGCTTCTCTGGGCGAGGGGGTGCTGGGTCTTTACGAGCCTATACACGGCTCCGCGCCCGATATTGCAGGCAAAGACATCGCAAACCCTATCGCTACTATTCTTTCTGCGGCTATGATGCTGAGATACTCTTTTGATATGCCGCAGGAGACCGAGGCTGTAGAAAACGCAGTAGCGCAGGTGCTTGAAGAGGGCTTGCGCACCGCCGATATAATGTCGGCAGGCTGCAAACAGGTCTCCTGCTCGGAAATGGGAAGGCTTATAGCAGAAAAAATATAACTTGCAGAAAAGACCGTTTTTGCGGTCTTTTTTGTACTTATAGAGCGATCGAAAATTTTTCAAAAAAATTTCGTTTAAACTATTGACAGAACGATATAAATATGTTATACTGTATATATCAGATATACACAGTTTGCAAAATATCTCATAGTAAATTATATTGACATTTTGTACAACGGCAGAGCCATGCAATTGTAACAATTGATAAAATTGCCGAAAATCGCGAAGAATATGTAAAATACTATTGCAAATATCCTGCCGCTGTGGTAAACTGATGTTAGCAGTTAGAAGTAAGAGGTTAGAGGTTAGAAATGGTTTTGCGAATTTTGCGCGTGCTTGCCATTTCCGCAGTTTAGATAGAAGCAAGAGGCAAGAAATTGCTTTTTACAGTTTAGTGCATATTTTTCAAAACGCTCATCTTGCTTCTTTCTTCTCATTATTTGCTTCTAAAAATCAACCCATACCCATCTAAAAAGAGAAGTCTCTGGCAGTATATTCTTCCAGCGGCGTGAGGGGAAAGTGATATAATGTGGGTGAGTGGGCGTGGAAAAGTGTGGCGGTGAGCGGTGTTTGCTGGGCGCGTTTCTTGCTTCTTGCCTCTTGGTAAATCTCAGGTATGAAAAAACGTCGCAAGCCTTAGTAAACATTTCTTACTTCTAACTTCTCACTTCTGACTTCTGATAGCGCAATTATAATTTATCAACAATTTTATAATGGAGGTATTAACATGACAGATGCTTATCCGCCGAATGAGGAGAACGTTCTGGAAGTGCGCGGACTCTCAAAGCAGTACAAAAAGGGCGTTTACGCAAGCGAAAAGGTGTCGTTTGACATACGCGCGGGCGAGGTGTTTGCGCTGATAGGCCCAAACGGCGCAGGCAAAACTACCACTATCAGAATGATAGCCACGCTTCTGAAAGCCACCGAGGGCGATGCTCTGGTCGCAGGGCACAGCATTCTTACCGAGCCCGGCAAGGTCAGGGAGAACATAACCTATCTGCCGGACGAGGCAGGCGCTTACAAGTCGATGACGGGCATGAATTATCTGAAATTTATGGCAGGCATATTCGCGCCCGACAAACAGTCAGCCGATGAATACGTAAAACGCGCGGTTGATATGTGCGGTCTGGGCGACAGGCTGGAAGACAAGATAGGCAGCTACTCGCGCGGTATGATAAGAAAGCTTCTGCTCTCGCGTGCGGTAATGTCGCACCCCAAGCTCGCGATACTTGACGAGCCCACGAGCGGTCTTGACATACTTAACGCACTGGAGATAAGGCGAATGATAAGAGATCTTGCCGCTACATACAAAATGGGCTTTCTGCTGAGCTCTCACAATATGCTTGAAATTGAATTTGTGAGCGACAGGGTGGGCATTATAGCAAACGGTCATCTGCTGAATGTCGGCACACCGGCAGAGCTTAAAGCACAGTACGGCGTTGATAACCTTGAACAAGTATTTGAAAGGGTGGTGAAGGATAATGAAATTCATGTATCTTCTGAAGAAGGAGCTTAAAGAACTTCTTACCCCGACTACTATAGTGATACTGGTGCTGTGCGTTTTCGGTCTTACGGCTCTGGGCTCTATTATGGACGACCAAATTGAAGAGGGTTCGGAAGAGACCGGAAAGATAAACATCTGCGACCAGGACAAAGGCACGTTTTCGGGCGCGATAATTGAGGCTTTGAAAGCCGCAGAATATGAAGTAAACGAAGTTGAGATCACCGGCGATGACTATGTTCAGCAGCTCAAAGACCTTGACCTTACAAGCGTTGTTATCATTCCGCAGGGCTTTGACCAGCAGATGCAGGATATAATAAATTCCGGCGCAGGGGTAAAGCTTAACCCGGTCAATATTGAAATGGTATCGCGGCTGGAGAGCCTTTCGCTTACCGGCAATATGGAAGACGGCTCGATGATGGCAACTTCGGCTATTGACAGCGCGGTAAAGACGGTGGTATACTCAAAAATGGGCGTTACCGCCGAGCAGATGGTAATGCTTGAAGCCCCCGTTGCGCTGAAAGAAACCACGATAGTCGGTGACAAGCAGGCTGAGGCATCGGCTACAATGCTTTCCGCATACGTTATGATGTCTTCAATGTTCGTGCCGATAGTTATCTTCCTGCTGATAATATATTCTTCGCAGATGATAATGAACGCGGTGGCTACCGAGAAGATAGACAAAACGCTTGAAACGCTGCTTTCCGCGCCTATAAGCAGACTTTCTGTACTGCTTGCAAAAATGACGGCAGCGTCTGTAGTTTCGGCTTTGTACGCTGTGGCGTTTTTGATAGGCTTCAAAGACATGATGGGCGGCATGACTGATACTATCTCGGGCGCTATAGATTCCTCTGTTGTATCGCAGCTGGGTCTTGACCTTTCAATGGGCGGTTACATAATGCTCGTGGCGCAGATGTTCTTATCACTCCTGATAACCCTTGCAATATCGCTTATATTGGGAGCTCTGGCGAAAGATGCGAAATCATCACAAACGCTTTTGCTGCCAATAATGGGCATGGTAATGATACCTTACATGATATCGCTGTTTACGGATATAAGCGCCTTAGGCCCGTTCAAGTGGGTACTGTATGCAATTCCGTATAGTCACACATTTATGGCGCAGACTAACATTATACTGCATGATATGCCTGCATACTTCGGCGGACTTATCTATCAGCTTGTGCTGCTTATAATCTGCATGGGCTGCGCTGTGAAGATGTTCACATCTGACAAGATATTCACGCTGAACTTAAATTTCGGCGAGAGAAAAAGCAAGTACGCCAAGGCAAGAAAAAAGTTTGGCGTTAAACAATGATCCTGAAAGGAAGCAATTTTAATGTACAAAAAAATACTGTGCGCCGCCGTGGCGCTGACAATGTGCCTGTGCACGGCAGGCTGCTCTGACAAAGACGATTCTTCTGTAGTATCTTCATCGCAGGCAGACAGCTCTTTGGCAGTGGAAACCACCGTCCCCGAAAGTTCTTCGCAAGCAGAAACTACAACTGAAAGTTCATCTCAGGCAGAAACAACAACTGCCGACAACTCATCTCAGCCCGAGCCTGCGGAGCAAGAATCGGACATTACCCCTGCCATGTGGAAGGTAGAAGGCGAAAAGGGCAACACCGTTTATTTTCTGGGCTCTATGCACGCGCTTGACGATAGCTGCTACCCTCTGCCGAATGAGATAACCGATGCTTACAACGCCAGCGACAGCCTTGCGGTAGAGTGTGATATTTTCGCATATATGAGCGACTTTGCATCGCAGATGGAGCTTGTGGAAAGTATGCTGTATCAGGACGGCACTACCATTGCAGACCACATTGATGCGGATCTTTACGAATCTGCCAAGCAGATACTTACCGATGCAGGGCTGTATATGCCGCTGTATGATATGTACAACGTTACCATGTGGTCGTCTCTGATAGAAGAAGCTATGATGCTTGATGCAGGGCTTGACAGCACCAAGGGACTTGATATGCAGATGCTCACCACCGCTCACGAAGAGGACAAGGATATTATCGAGATAGAGTCGGCAGAATTTCAGAATGAGCTTTTGTATTCTCAGCCCGAAGAGTTCAACAATTTCATGCTGGAGACATACGTTTACTACTATGAAGACCAGTGTGAGGAGCTTGAAAAGTCGTTTGAGCTGTGGAAAGCAGGCGACATGAAAGAGTATATTGAGACCGAAGATGAGTTTGGCGACATCGACATTGAGATAAGCGATGAGCTGCAAGCCATGATAGACAACTATAACAAACAGCTGCTCGATGACCGCAACAAAGGCATGGTCGAAAAAGCAAAAGATATGATAGACGGCGGACAGAATGTGTTCTACGTTGTCGGCGCGGCGCATTTCTACAGCGAGACGGGTATTCTCAAAGGTCTTGAAGATGCAGGCTACACCGTTGAAGAAATTCAGTATGACTAACAGCATTGCTCTATAAAACAAAAACAGGCAGGTACTTATTTGTACCTGTCTGTATTTTTATCCGAGAAAAGATCGCTGTCATTCTGTATAGATGTAAAAAATATCGCCCGTCTCGTTGCATATAAAGCTGCGGTCGTTCAGCTTGTAATACATTCTTCCGTCCATATCCGTAAAAATATCAGCCGAATCTCCCACATTCCGCAAAGCAATTATTTTTCCGTCAAGAGTTACCATTACATATGCACCGTCAAACCAGCTTTCAACACAGAACAGCGCCACTACCAAAGCGCAGGCGATAAGCCCTGCTGACTCTACAATAAGCGCTCCTCCCAAAAAGGCTGCCACCGATCTGAAAAACGAAAGCCCTATGCCGTATCCTATACCATGCCTTATGATAGTAATGACAGTTGGCAGCGCCAGCATTGCTATTGAGAGCGCAAGTATCAGCGGCGGTCTGAGCGGTATGTGACTTATCATGTCATCTTTTGTGACAACTATCAGCAATAAAAATGAGCCCAGCGCATAGATAACAAGTGTCAGGATACCAAAAAATCTTATCCTTCTTTTTACGGTATAACGATAACATTTTACGAAAGCCGCAAACACATATTTAAGTATAAAAAATGCCGTCCCCGTCAGCAATATCACCACTATGATGCTGACTGCAATATTTCCGGTATCTCTGCCCATATCACTTTTCCCTGCTGACCGCAAGCCTTATTAGCCCTTTTATGCCGACTACATATACATAAATCGAGCACACCATGGCTATCATTAAGTTTACAAGAAAAAGTATCCAGCTGCTGCTGTGAAAAGCAGCTAAAAACGGGAAGAACATAAATTTCCAGTCAATAGCCCATACAAAACAGGCTAACACTCCGCAAAGAAGCATAAGAATCGTCATACCTAGTGCAATTAATATCGACAGAGGCGAAGAAATAGAAATAGCTCCCGTTATTACCCACATTGCCACGACTGCTACGGTCATTATCACCCCAAATACAACACCAATTATGAAGCGTGTCCTCAAAGACGATATGGGCATAGTTTTCGTCTTCTCCGTCAGTTCTGCAAACGTTGTTTTCATGTAATCAAACATTATAACCTCTCCTTTTTAATCTAATGTGATTGTTTTACATACTAATTATAATCTATTTAAGTTATAATGTCAATAGCTTTTTGTCATTTGTGGTACAATAATTTTGAAACGAGGTGTCACGAATGGCTTTATACAGCAGAATACGTCAGCTGCGTGAGGATTCTGATAAAACTCAGGCAGAATTAGCCGAATATCTCGCTACTACAGCCCAATATTACGGCAAGTATGAAAAAGGCGAACGCGAACTGCCGTTTTGCAGGGCAATACAGATAGCGGATTACTACAATGTATCTTTGGATTATCTGGCAGGAAGGAGCGCTGCCAGAAATACAGCCGATCAGGGGCTTTCAGACGAAGAACGGCTGCTGATAGAACGTTACCGACAGCTTTCTGAATATAATAAGGGCAAACATGATCTTCTGATAGAGCAGCTTATCAGGCAGCAAGGCATAAAATAATATTGACAGGACAAAAAATACCGCTCTGCTTTGTTGCAGGGCGGTGCTTTTATTTATGGTCTCCGCGTGAGAGGTCTATGTGATAACCTATGCTTTCCATGCGGCATGCGAGATCTTTAAGGGCATCTGCGCTTTCGCTGCCGGTAGAGATCTTGCCGTCGTAAAGCATATATTTTTTCCTTACCGACATCGGCGAAAGGTTGGGCATTATTACGTTTGCGCCTGCCAGTATACCGCGCTCTCTGCCCGTGCCGCTTGCAGTGCCAAGAGCCGTTGTGGCAGGTACAAGAGCGTGCGGCAGCATAATTCTTGACAGAGAGAGCAAAAACACGGTAAGGTCAACATCGCCGCTTTTTTCATTTGCAAACGGCGTGTCTTTGTGCGGTATGAACGGACCTATTCCCACCATATGCGGCTTCAGTGTACCTAAATATATCATATCTTCCGCCAAATGCTCAGCCGTCTGAAAAGGCGTGCCTACCATCATTCCTGCGCCCGTCTGGTAGCCGAGCTCTTTAAGCTGCGAAAGGCAATTCATGCGGTTTTTAAGGCTCATGCTTTCGGGGTGCAGCTTAGAGTAGTGCCATTCATTCGCCGTTTCATGCCGCAAGAGATATCTGTCTGCACCTGCCTCGCGGTAAGCTTTGTATTCCTCATAACTTTTCTCACCTATCGACAGCGTAACGCAGCAGTCGGGGTGATGTTTTTTTATACTGCTCACAATGTCGCATATCTCGCCGCAGCTGTAGTGAAGGTCTTCCCCACCCTGCAACACAAACGTATGAAGCCCAAGCCGGCTGCCATGTTCGCAGCACTCAAGAATTTCATCTTTAGTAAGCCTGTAGCGTTCGCATTTGAGGTTTGACCGCCGTATACCGCAGTAATAGCAATCATTTTTGCAGTAGTTTGAAACTTCTATAAGACCTCTGATATACACCGACTTTCCATAAATGCTCTGAGCTATGCCGCGTGCTTTTTGTGCGGCGTATTGCGCATCTTCTTCGGTATATGAAGATATCAAAGATACAAACTCGTCCTTTTCCAAAAGCTGCTTTTCCAGCTTGTCCAATAAAAATTTGTTGTCCATTTTATTACTCTCCGTAAATGCTGTCAAGCGGCAGAGTTGCAATACCGTTAAGACTCTCGTCTGCGCGCCTGCCTGCAAGATAGTCATAATAAGCCTGGCAGCCTATCATAGCTGCATTGTCGCCGCAGTATTTAAGCTGGGGCAGATACAGCTTTATACCGCGCTCGCCGCAGGCTTTTTGCATAGCCGCCCTCACGCCGCTGTTTGCAGATACGCCGCCCACCACCGAAAGCTTTTTAAAACCGTATCTGTCGGCGGCAAGCATAGTTTTCTGCACAAGAATATCGCACACGGTCTTTTGGTAAGATGCCGCAATATCGCACTGTGAAAGCTCCTCGCCTCGCTGCTGCGCATTGTGAACGAGATTTACCACCGCAGTTTTTAGTCCCGAAAAAGAAAAGTCAAACTCGCTGCCTGCCACCTTCGGGTGAGGGAAAGAAAACGCCGTCGGGTCGCCTTTTTTTGCGGCTTCGTCTATATACTTTCCGCCCGGGTATTCAAAACCTATCATTCGCGCCGCCTTGTCAAGAGCCTCACCTGCCGCATCGTCGCGCGTTCTGCCCAGAACGGTAAACTTTGTGTAGTCCTCAACATGAACGATGTTCGTATTGCCGCCGCTTATAACAAGGCAAAGGTAGGGCGGCTTCAGATCGCTATGGGAGATATAATTCGCCGCTATGTGCCCTGCTATGTGGTGCACGGGTATAAGCGGTTTGCCTGCCGCCATTGCAAGACCCTTTGCAAAACTTATGCCGACAAGCAGCGCGCCTATAAGCCCCGGCGCATATGTCACCGCCACTGCATCTATGTCTTCAAGTGTACAGTTCGCATCTTCAAGAGCCTTTTGCGCTACTGCATAAATGCTCTCACTGTGCATACGCGAGGCTATCTCCGGCACAACGCCCCCGTAAAGTCTGTGCGCATCTATCTGTGTTGCCACAACGTTCGACAGTACCTTTGTACCGTCCTCAACCACCGCGCACGCGGTCTCATCGCATGAGCTTTCTATTGCAAGTATCTTCATTTCATCACTACCCGTTTTAAGTATTTTGTCATAAGGTCGGCATCTTCTGTGGGCTGCTCGTAAAAGCCCCTGCGAGTGCCTACTTTTATATATCCCATGCTTTTGTATAGCCTTATCGCCGCTTCGTTGCTTTGCCGCACTTCAAGAGTTATAAACTCCGCCTCGTCGGTCGCGCTGTCTTCAAGAGCCTGCATAAGCGCCCTGCCTATGCCCTTTCTGCGATATAATGCCTTTACACCAATGTTGTTTATATAGCACTCGCCCATGATCTCTCGCATATCCGCAAAACCTGCTATCTCTCCGCCTGCCTGTGCTACCAAAATAGTTGCGCTTTTGTTATTAAGCTCGTCTGCAAAAGCCTGCTCGCTCCAAGGCTGTGTAAAAAGCTCTTTTTCTATAGCCGCAACATGAGGTATATCGTCGGCTGTCATTTTTCTTATCACAAACTCACTCATCGCTATTCTCCAGCAAGGCGGCGTATATCTCGCTTTTTGAAAAGCCGCTTGTTTTGGCTGTATGCCTCGCCGCATCTGCCTTTTTCATACCTTTGTCAACAAGCGCTTTCGCCTGAGCTATCGCATCTTCCAGCGTTCCGGCTGCCACCCTTTCTTTGCAGCCCTCTATTATAAGTACATACTCGCCTTTCGGCAGCTCGTTTTCGTAACGCTCTACCGCCTGAGCTATCGTAGTTCTTATCACCTGCTCGTGAATCTTCGTAAGCTCGCGGCAAAGAGAAATTTTCCTGTCGCCGAAATATTTCAGCATATCGTCAAGCGTCGCCCTCAGCTTGTGCGGCGCTTCGTAAAAAATAAGCGTGTCGGGAATGTTCGCGGCGTTTTCAAGCTGCTCAAAACGCGATGGTCTGTTCATCGACAAAAATCCCTGAAACGAAAACCGCGAGGTGTCAAGTCCGCTTATCGCAAGCGCAGAAATTGCCGCACTCGGGCCGGGCACTACCACTACTTCAATGCCCATATCAGCACAGTATCTCACCATTTCTTCGCCCGGGTCTGATATGCACGGCATACCTGCATCGGTGACGAGCGCACAGTTTTCGCCCGAAAGTATCCTGTTCGCCACCGCCTCGCAGCTGGGCTTTTTGTTGTGCTCGTGGTGACTGACCAGCGGCTTTTTTATCTCCAAGAAATTTAAAAGCTTTGCCGTAACTCTCGTGTCCTCGGCGCACACAAAGTCGACCGCTTTCAGTGTTTCCACCGCACGGTATGTAATGTCGCCCAGGTTGCCTATCGGCGTGCCTACTATATAAAGCTTTGCCTTTTCGCTGTCCATGTTTACCGTCTTTCTCCTCTTTTTATTACCTCTGCCGCTATCTGCTCCAGCTTTGTGTATTCGTTAAGATAAGAGCAGCTTGCACGTA
This sequence comes from uncultured Clostridia bacterium, assembly GCA_947624375.1. Lineage (GTDB taxonomy): Bacteria > Bacillota > Clostridia > Oscillospirales > Ruminococcaceae > UBA7477. Next base: position 132,459 of record CANQKD010000003.1, read on the forward strand.
TCTTAGCGCTGTCGGGCAGCCCCTTTACATACCATATAACGTGCTTTCTCGCCTCTCGCATACCGTGCTCCTCGCCGAGGGTCTCACAAAGCATTTTCGCGTGCCGCAGCATGACCCTCATGCGCTCTTCAAGCGGCGGCTCTGGCAGCAGCTCACCCGTTTCAAAATAATGCTCCACCTGCTCAAACACCCACGGTCTGCCGTATGAAGCCCTGCCTATCATAACAAGATCGCAGCCCGTTTCGCTGTACATTCTTTCGCAGTCAAGCGCGGTTTTTACGTCGCCGTTGCCTATCACAGGTATCTTCACGCTTTTCTTTACTTGCTTTATAATGCCCCAATCAGCCTCGCCGCTGTAAAACTGCTTTCGCGTTCTGCCGTGAACCGCAACAGCCTTTACATCTGCCGCTTCAAGGCCCTGCGCTATAGATACGGCGTTTATGTTTTCATCGTCCCAGCCTGCGCGAATTTTAGCCGTAACGGGGCAAGAGGCGTTTTCCACAGCCGCTTTTGCGATTTTAAACGCGGTCTCGGGTGTTTTCATAAGCGCGCTGCCGCCGCCGTTGTTTACCACTTTAGGCACGGGGCAGCCCATGTTTATGTCTATTATATCCGGCGAAAATTTTCCCAGCATCTGCACCGCCCTGCCGATAAACTCGGGATCTTCGCCGAAAAGCTGTATCGCCATGGGGCGTTCTGCCTGAGTTATAGAGCAAAGCTCGTCAGTCTTTCTGTCGCCGTAGCACATACCCTTTGCAGATACCATTTCGCTTATCAGATAGCTCGCGCCGTACTCTTTGCAAAGCGTTCTGTACACCGTGTCCGCCACCGAAGCCATGGGCGCAAGCGCGGCAGTCTTTTTTATAATTACGCCGCCAATGTATATGTTTTCGATGTTCTTCATGCAAATATCACCATGCTTATATTGTAGCACAATTTTTTGGTTTTGTACAGACCCACTTTACAAAGTACGTATATTTGTGGTACAATAATATAAATTGAAGTTGCGCTGTCGCGCAGCCTGCGGAGCAGTTCACTGTCATACAGTACATAAAACTTTTAATTCTTGTCAAGAAACTGAAAGTTTTCGGTCAAGCCTTTTTCAAAAGGCTTGCGGGGTGTGGGGCAGAGCCCCACAAACACACAACGTGCGCTCTGCAAGAGGTGAATGCTAAAACAGTCCTGTGGACTGTTTTAGCAGAGGAGAGGCTCTGCAAGAGAGAGCCTCTCCTTTGAGAAGTTATCGCTCTCTTTCCGCGTTCCATTATGGAACGCCGTGCTGTATGTGAAGTTTTAGCTGGATCATAAGCGCAAACTTTTAACAAAGCAATTGCGCACGCAAGCGCGCAGGCAAAATAGTTAAGGGCTTACCAAATGGAACTACCTCTCTTGCATGGGCGTAGCGTTCCCGCTGGGAACGCCTGAAGAATTTTTCGCCCCAAAATTAAAATGCGAAAAATTCTTCCCCGCGGTCGTTTACGACCGCTACACCCATTTGCGGAGCGCCTGCCGTATGGGGATTTCGCCGTGCTGCGGTAGCGTGCGCAAGCGAACGCAGGCGACAATGGGCTTTTCGCCCGGCGTATGCTTGCATACGCTATGACCCATGATGACCCTTGGCAGTCGCGAAGCTACTGTAAAAAAGAGCTTGACCGAAAACTTTCCCTTTCTTGACAAGACTTGAAACCTTTGCGTACTGTCTTACGAAAAGATAACCAAATTACCGTATAGCGTTGAACAGCTCCGCAGGCTTGCGCGAAAGCGCAAACTTTAACTATCGTATTATGCAAAGGAAGTGATATTATGCTGCTCATCAATGTTTCAGCTCCATGCAAGGTCTGAGGGCGCCGCATGGAGGATATTAGTCCTCGGGCTTTGCTTTTTTACATACGCACATACCAAAAAATTTAAAGGAGCAAAGTCATCATGAAAAACAAAAACATAAAAGCATATTTACTTCTCTGGGCAACACAGTCGCTGTCGGCGCTGGGCAGCGGCATGACGGGCTACGCGCTTGTGCTGTGGCTTTATCTTAACAGCGGCAGCGCGCTGAAAACCGCACTTCTTTCGGTGTGCTCATACGCGCCGTATGTTATTATGAGCATTTTTGCAGGCGCGCTGAGCGATCGGTGGGACAAAAAGAAGGCCATGCTGCTGTGCGATCTGTTCGCGGCGGCAAGCACTTTTGCGGTGCTGATACTTATAAAAACGGGCAGTTTGCAGCCGTGGCACTTGTACATCATAAACGCCGTAAACGGGCTTATGAACACCGTGCAGCAGCCTGCAAGCGAGGTCGCCGCAACGCTTTTAGTTCCGCAGGAATACTACCAGAAAACAAGCGGTCTGCGGTCGTTTTCGCAATCTTTAAATTCAATACTTACGCCCGTTATCGCCACCGCGCTTTTCTCGTTTGCAGGGATAGACTGCGTTATAGCTGTTGACCTTGCAACCTTCGCACTGGCGTTTCTGACACTTTTGCTGTTTATAAAAATACCCGACTGCCGCGGCAAAGGCGAGAGTAGTTTTCTAACCTGTGTGCGCGAGGGACTGAGATGGCTGAAAAACAGCCCACTTATCATGCAGCTGATACTTTTTCTCTCCTGCATAAACCTCACCGCCTCGGCTTACGACGCCGCCCTGCCCGCCTTGATAATACCCAGAAGCAGCGAGACAGTTCTCGGCATAGTAAACGCCTGCGCAGGGGCAGCGGCACTTCTGGGAAGCATTTTAGTAACGTTTCTTCCGCCGCCCAAAAACAGGGTCAAAGCAATTTTAGTAACTCTTTTCATCTCGATGAGTACCGAAAACTTCTTTCTCGCGCTTGGCAAGAGCCCTGTTATTTGGTGCATAGGCTCTGTTCTCGGCTGGGTGGTAATACCGATAATGAACGCCAACATGGACGTTATCTTCCGCAGCGAGATACCTGCCGATATGCAGGGAAGAGTGTTCGCCTGCCGCAACACCATGCAGTTTTTTACCATTCCGCTGGGTCTGTTGCTTGGCGGCTTTATGACAGACAAAGTGTTTGAGCCGATAATGGCGCAGCAGCCAAAAATTTTGTGCAAGCTGTTCGGTACAGGTTTTGGCAGCGGCGCGGCAGTGCTGTTTTTCGTGCTGGGCATAGTGGGCGTGCTCACCTGCCTTGCGTTTTCAATATCGCTCAGAAAGTACAAACGCTGAAATACATGGAATACAAAAATACCCCTCGCGGTCAAAAGCCGTAAGGGGTATGATCTTTTATAAATGCATTACTGCGGCACTTTTGAAAATGTGATCTTAACGCCGGGCAGGTACTGTATGCCCTTTGCATGGAAAAGCTCGGATACTGTAACAAACTCATAGCCCTGCTTTTGAAGCTCGGGTATTATCTGCCTAAGCGCCTCCACCGTCTGACTGTTGCCCTGCGCATCGTGCAGAAGTATTATAGCGCCGTCACAGCACTGCTCCAGAGTTTTTGCAACTCTCGTTTCAACGTCAACATTCGGGTCCCAGTCGTCGCAGCCAAAGCCTGCAATGAACATCATATTTATCAGTCTGTACATTCTGCCGCTGGTGGCTATATACGGCGGTCGGAAAAACTTCGGCTCTGTGCCTATGGCATCTTTGATAAGCTGATTTACCTGCTCGGTGTCGGCGGTTATCTCCTCTTCGGTCATGCTGTTCATATAGTCGTGAGTCATCGAGTGGGAGCCTATCTCGCACCCCTGTGATACAGCCCTTTGCATTACCGGCACTGTATCGGCGTTTATGTTGTTGCCGATAACAAAGAATGTGCCTTTTACGTCAAACTCTTTCAGTACGTCAAGCACTTCGTTTGTAGTGGTGGTGTTGGGTCCGTCATCAAAGGTAAGGGCAATCACCTTGCCGTATTCTTCGGGTTCTTTCCACTCCTGAGTAGTATATGTGAATTGCGTAGTAGTCACCTCTTGAGTTTCTGTAGCTGTGGACGTTGTAGTTTCAGCCGCACTTTCTGTAGATGTTGTACTTTCGGCTGTGCTTTCCGTGGGCGTGCTGTCACTGCTGTCACCTGTCCCACAAGCCGTCAAAGAGAACATTCCGCTCACAAGCGCAAGTATAAAAAGTTTCTTTATCTTGCTCATATTCTCACCAGTTCATAACTTTCTTTATTTCTTCGGTAAGCTTTGCGCTTGCCTTTTCGTGGGTAGCTTCGGTCGGGTGCCAGTCAGCCGCATATCCGTCTGCGTTGCCGTCCTGAAGATCATACTGCACCGCGTGTACTTTCTGATCTCCCGTTTCGTCCATATAGGCTTTCATAGCCTCTGCCATCGTCTTTACAAGGGTGTTATCCATTATGCCCAGCGTGCAGAATATCTCGGCGTCGGGGTTCTTCTCTCTAACCTGTTTGAGAAAATTTATGTACCCCTGCTTGTACTCTTCCTTTCCGTCCTTGTTGCTCTTGGTGTATGAAGCATCGTTAGTGCCCAGGTTTATAACTACCACCTGCGGCTTGAAGCTTTCAAAATCCCAGTCCAGCGACTGCGGTGTCTTGCCGTCGAACGAGCCGTATGAAAATCCCAGAGAGTTATAATACTGCGGTATGGTCTGCGCTGTAACGGGTTCTTTGCCCGTGGTGTAGCCCGAAATAATTCCGTAGCCGCTTACCGAGAACATACTGTAGTCAGCATCGAGCGCCTTGGCTGTTTTGTATGCATATGCCCTAGTAACGTCTTCCGTTTTGGTCTGGAAAGAATGTTCTTTTACCTCGTCGTCAACGCCGTAGCCGCAGGTTATAGAGTCGCCGATAAATTCTATCTTGCGCTCTTTTGCTTCTACCGGTGTAAGGCTCTCGCCGTCACCCAGTTTTACGGGCATTATGCCGCAGCATGACATAGCACACTCGCTGAGTTTTATAACCTGTATATCAACGGTCTGCGCCTCTGCGCTCTCAAACGCTGTTATCTTTACCTCGGGGGCGTCTATCATAACGTCGGAAGTTCTTTCGCCGTTTACATAGACCGCTACCCTTGCATTGTTGCCGTCGTTGCCTGATTTAGCAACATTATCGCCTTTTATGGTAAGCTCCAGCTTTTTGCCGGTGTATGTAAACTCCGCGCCCGAGCCCGAAAGCGCCAGCCACAGTGTGTTGTCGTCTCCTATATACGTTCTTCCCACGCGCTTGGCGGTGCTGTCGTTGATGGCAGTCAGCCCTTCCATATCACTATCTCCTGTCTGTTCATTTTTTGCATCGCTTTCATCGGCACTTTGCGCATCGCTTTCGTCAGCACTTTGCACGGTGCTGTTGTTTGCCGATGTGCCGTTTGAGCTGTCCGAGCCGCCGCAGGCTGTCATAGCTGTTACAGAAAGCATCATGGCAAGCAAAGCGGCGATCATTCTTTTGCTTTTCATATAATACAACTCCTTTTAGATATTAAAATTTATAATCTTTTAGACTAATGTGTTTTTATGATAAATGGTTGCGCTTACGCGCAGCCTGCGGAGCTGCTCAACGCTCCACAACTACATCAAATCATCGCACTATTTCACGCCCACTCACTTCTCATAAAAGCTCATTGCCTCGCACGTTACTAGAAGAATATTCTGCCAGATATCTCTCTTTGGGGTGGTTTGTGGGTGGACTACTAGAGACAAGATAACGGGATGCAAGAAACGTGGTCTTTCACCTAGCACGGCGTTCCAGAATGGAACGCGAAAAGAGAGCAAAGGTCTTTTCAAAGGAGAGGCTCTCTCTTGCAGGAGCAGCGTTCCCGTTGGGAACGCCCGAAGAATTATTTCGCTTTTAATTTTTGAGGCGAAATAATTCTTCCCGCGGTCGCTTGCGACCGCTGTCCTCTTTAGAAAACAGTCCACAGGACTGTTTTCTAATTCACCTCTTGCAGAGCGCACGATGTAGGGGGTTTCGCCGTCTGCGGACGGCGACGGGGGGTTCACCCCTCGACCCTGACGACCCTTTTGAAAAAGGGTCGATCGAAAACTTTTAGTTTCTTGACAGGAATTGAAAGTTTTGTGTACTGTATGGCTTTGCACAGCTCCGCAGGCTGCGCGTAAGCGCAAATACCAATTTATCTTACTATCAGTGCCAAAGTAAAAATGAACAACTTCTTAAAAAATATCACCACAATAAGTATAACATATTTTTACTTTCTTTTCAATAGCAAATAGCAAAAAAGCAAAAGGCGGCGAAAATTTTCCGCCGCCCAATGCTGTTTGGAGTTTTACATGAAAATGATCTGGCATTATCAAATCATTGAAGAAAGCTTAAAAGCTTGTCAGAAACCGAAGTTGAAAAACGGGCTGTAACCGAAGTTTCCAAAATCATCGTCAAAGTTGTTGTTATTGCTTTGCGTGTTGTCATTGTCCTTGTCTATAGCCGAGGTATCCTCCGCAAGGGTTACTTTAAGGTCTATTATCTCCTTGTCGCGGTATACCGATATCGTTATAGTGTCGCCTGCCTTGTATTTTGCCTTTATCTCGTTGAACTCGTCAATGCTCTTTACAAGCTGCGATTCTATGCCTATAACTATGTCGCCGACCTTTACGCCTGCTTTTTCGGCAGGACCGTCTTCAGTCACCTTTGCTACATAAAATCCCTGCGGAACATCATAATACTGCGCATATATCTCTGAAATATCCTCGCCCGAAATGCCTATAACAGGTCTGCCCTTAACGTAGCCGTATTCTATAAGGTCTGAGATTATCGGCAGAGCCTCATCTATAGGTATCGCAAAGCCGAGACCATCAGCATAATAGCTGGCAATTTTTGCAGATGTTATGCCTATTATCTGACCGTAGCTGTTTATCAGCGGTCCGCCCGAGTTGCCGTTGTTTATAGATGCATCAGTCTGGATAAGGTTCATCTTGCGCTCCTCAATGGTAAGTGAGCGGTTCAGCGCCGAGATTATGCCTGCCGTAACAGTGCCCGAAAGCTCGCTGCCCATAGGGTTGCCTATGGCAATTGCAAGCTCACCCACGATAAGGTCTGAAGATTTGCCGAATTCAACAGCCGTAAGACCGTCTTTTTCTATCTTCAGCACCGCAATATCAGTCTGCTCGTCGCCGCCGATAAGCTCGGCATCATACTCCTCATCGTCATCGGATACCGAGAAAGCAACGGTTATCTTCTGCGCGCCGTCTATAACGTGGTAATTCGTAACGATGTATCCGTCTTCAGATATAACGAATCCCGTGCCGTATGAAGTGCCGCCGCTTAAAAGTGATGTTACACCCACTACCGACGGAGAAACCTTTTCAACTATCTCCGGCACAGGCAGTGCATCATCAAGCGCGGCAAGCTGCTCTAAGCTGGGAACTTCTCTGCGCGGCCTTTCTTCTTCCTCGGCGGTGTTTGCGGCAGGGGCATCGGCATCTACCGCAGAAGTATCATCTATCGCCGAACTGCTGTTTTCAACCAGATCGTCACTGAGGCTGCCGCCTGTTATAAGCTTGTAGCCGAATATCGAACCTGCCGATATCACAGCCACCAGCGCTAAAGCTCCCACTGCCATTGCAGCTTTTTTTGCAGCGCCGCCTTTTTTCTTTTTGCCGCCGCCGTTGTTTCCGCCGTTTTCGGGGTAGTAAGTATAGCCGTTCTGAAAGCCGGTGTACTGATACTGCTCGGGCATTCCGGGCTGCTGAAAATCGTTTTGCATATTGTTGTTGTTTTCGTTAAAGTTATTAAGATCCATATATATTACCTCTTTTCAAAGATCTTTTTCCCTTTGATGATTATATGATACCCCCCGAATGTGATAGTTTTATGATAACTGCAAGAAATATTTGTGCAAACTCAGTGAAAACTGTGTGCCGCCCTGTTGACTTTACTAAAAAAGAGTATTATAATTATTAAAGAAAAATGCTCCTTCGCGCTAAGCGAAAGAGCATAAATGCAGCAGCTGTCATTCGGCTGACTTTTCTTCGATATATTTAACTATATCTCCGACGGTCTTCAGGCTCTCGGCCTCCTCATCGGGGATCTTTACGTCAAACTCATCTTCAAAAGCAAGCAAAAGCTCCACAAGCTCCAGTGAGTCTGCGTCAAGGTCTTCCGCCAGAGAGGTCTCGTAAGTAATATCGTCCTCGTCAACGTCAAACTGTTCCAGTATTATCTTTTTTACGGTATCAAACATAATAGTCACCCGCCCTTTATCTTTTCGTTCGGTATCGTGTTCGCTGTGAACATCTCCTATAGTTAGTATATATGCATTTAAACGCTTCGTCAATACTTTTTTGAAAATTTGGCATATTCAATAATATGATACGCGATAATTTGTTACAACAGTATATTTTTATGAATACAATGAAAGCGCGGAGACGCCGCCTTTCTGTAATAAGGAGACCAGCTATGAAAAGTCAATAGTAAAAAAGTAGAATTAACAGAAAGTTAACAAGAGACAAAAAGAGATACTCACCTAAAAAACAGGAGAGAAAAAATTTTAAATTTTTTTAAAGAAGAGCAAAAGCAATATTATCTGTCAGCAGCTTAAAAAGGACTCTGACAAGCTTATGAGCAGTATGCCCGAGAGCATCGTAATGAGAATGTCCCTGAGCGATCTTTGAATCGTAATAACGCTTGAAAGTATCGTTATTAAGGGAAACATTCCATGCAGCGTTTATCAGGGCATAACGAAGCACTTTTGAGCCGCGTTTTGACATTCTGGTACGTTTGGCATTAAACTTTCCGGATTGGTTCACGACCGGGTCAAGACCTGCATACGCAAGTAGTTTTGAAGGGTGAGAAAAACGATGGATATCACCGATCTCGCCAAGTATCATGGCACCGTTGAGTTTGCCGATACCCGGCACGGTCATTATCACTGAATCAAGCTCGTCCATAGCTTTGCAGATGATTTGCTCAAGCTCACTTATCTGGCTTTCAATTAACTCGATCTGAGCGATCGTTTGAGTTATTTGAATAGATATGTAAGTGTTCTTCACACCAACGGACGATGCCGCAAGACTTTTGAGGGACTTAGCGTCCTGCTTTCCGAAACGACCATGAGAGGCTTTGGAGAGAAGATTACTTAGTTTGGTTAAGTGTAAAGCAGCGATGTCGTCCGGTGAAGAATACACCTTCAACAACTCATAACAGGTTCTGATGTGAAGACCGGACTTGAAGAAAAATTGGAGTTCCGGAAATATCATATCAACATATGAAGTGAGTTGAATTTTCAAGCGTGCTTTGGATTTTTTGAGATTCTGGCGAAATCGGCAAAGGGATTTGAGCTGAAGCGTTTTTACATCATTTTCGGTGTAAAGGCGAAAAGCATTCAACGCCATGGTTTTGCAGATAAGCAGAGAATCAATTTTATCAGTCTTGGTCTTGCGAATGCCTGTTTTCCGCACAGCGGCAGTCTGAACAGGATTAATAACAGCAAGTCTGTATCCCAGCGAATGAAGGAAAAAGATCACATTTTCCGCATAATGAGCGGTGGATTCAAGACCGATGATGAGATCATTCTTGTTAAGAGTTTCGAGGTTTGTTTTCAATAACTGAAAACCATCGTGGTTGTTTTGAAATGCAAAAGGTTCGAGCAGTATAACACCATCGGTATTCACCGCTGCCGCAACATGAGTTTCCTTTGCAATATCAATTCCCACATAGATCATGGTATCACTTCCCTGAAAAGATTTGGTACTGTCTGACGTGCCACGTTGTTCTATCCTCGTAAACTTGCATGAGATGAAAATTCTATGACTTATCCAGCTATTAACATTTGGAATAGAATTGT
>CANQKD010000004.1 GCA_947624375.1 uncultured Clostridia bacterium
CCACAGTACCCAATTTCTATTATACCACATTTTGATGAAAGGAGAGTATGATTTAGGGATAACTATATCATACAAGGATATTTATGTCAGGACATTCAAAATGGGCGACCATACGCAGAAAGAAAGAGGCCACCGATGGCGCAAGAGCCAAGGTCTTCACCAAAATAGGCAGAGAGATCGCTGTTGTAGTTCGCGAGGGCGGTCCCGACCCCAACAATAACGCCAAACTTCGTGAGCTCATATCCAAGGCAAAGGCTAATAACGTTCCTAACGACAATATAGACAGGATCATCAAAAAAGCTGCCGGCGATGGCGACAAGACCAACTACCAGAGCAACGTTTACGAGGGCTATGGTCCTAACGGCGTGGCTGTAATAGTCGAGTGCCTTACCGACAATAAGAACCGAACAGCAGGGGATATACGCCACTATTTTGATAAGTTCGGCGGAAACCTCGGCACAACAGGCTGTGTGTCGTTCATGTTTACCTCGCAGGGTACTATAGTTATGGAGTACGAAAACCAAAGCGAAGAAAAGGTCATGGAGGATATCTTTGAAGCAGGTGCGACCGATTTCAGTATCGAAGACGACGTTATAGAAGCCACCTGTGAGCCCAACGATGTTCTTGCAGTCGCCGAAGCTTTCAGAGGCATGGGCTATAAGGTCATCTCAGCCGAGACCGAAATGGTGCCTTCCACCTATACCAAGCTTACAGATGAAGATTCTATCAAGAAGATGACCATGCTTTTAGAGCATCTTGAAGATAACGACGACGTTCAGAACGTTTACCACAACTGGGAAATGGACGAATAGAGGCAAGAAAACAAGAAGCAAGAGGCAATATAATATAAAAATAAGGACGGTCTACCCGTCCTTTTTGTTTTTGCCTTTTCTGAAAAGCTCTACAGCGCCGCTTATAATAAGTATCACACCGAATGCCTTTTGTATCGCCCCCGAACCAATTTTTCCTGCCGCAAACGAAAATACCGCCGCCGATATGCCGCCTGCTATCATCGCAGGCAGAAGTTCTTTCCACCTTACAAGGTGCGACTTTGTGTGTATTATCAGCGAAAGAGCGGCTATTGGCAGAAAGAACAGCAGGTTTATCCCTTGCGCTTCAAGCTGCTGCATACTGCATATCATAGTCAGATATACAAGCAGCACCATGCCGCCGCCAAGCCCCAGCGATGCCGTCAGCCCCGTTATGAATGATGCTATGATTATTACAGCCCAGCCGCTCATAAAAACACCCTCACTCCCGAGTATATCATAACAATGCCGAATATCCTCTTCAGCAGCGAGGGGTCAATGCGCTTCATCAAAAACGCCCCTGCCAGAGCGCCTGCAAGTCCGCCCGGCATATACTTTATTGCCTTGGAAATATCCAGATTTCCTGCCAAGCCGTAATTTATGCAGCTTATTACCGAGAATACAGAGGTAAGCGCAATTGCCGAAGCGTGTGACTGCTTCACCTCAAACCCTGCACCTTCAAGGCAGGGAACAGCAATAAGTCCTCCGCCCGAGCCGAACAGACCGTTCATAATTCCGCACAGCGCACCGGTGAGCGGCATGGAGTATTTTTTCAGGAAAGCCCAAAAGCGCATAAAAAACCACCTCATACCGTTATTATGGGTATAAGGTGAGTTCTTAAACATTCCGGCTCATTCTATCAGTCTATTAGTCGATCTCGACCATGATTTTCTGATCGATCCTCGATGCACTTGCGCGCATAACAGTCCTTATAGCCTTAGCGATCCTGCCCTGTTTGCCGATAACTCTTCCCATGTCCTCCGAGGCAACGTGAAGATGGTATACTACAACGCCTTCCTCGTTCGGCTCGTCAACAGTTATCTCGATGGCATCCTTGTTCACTACAAGCTCGGTCACGATCGTTCTTAAAAGTTTTTCCATTGAACATTACCTCCCTGTAAGATCATAAGAAGATCAAAGTATGCCGTTTTTCTTCATAAGAGACTTAACGGTGTCGGTAGGCTGAGCGCCCTTGCTTATCCAGGACTTTGCCTTTTCGCCGTCAACCTTGAAAACAACCGGGTCTTTGGTGGGATCGTAGTAACCCAGTTCTTCGATGAAACGACCGTCTCTGGGGTATCTTGAATCCGCCACTACCACTCTGTAGAAAGGAGCTTTCTTAGCGCCCATTCTTCTGAGTCTAATCTTTACTGCCATATATGTTCACCTCCAAATTATTTGCCTTTTATATATCACCGCACGGCAAGCCGTACAGAGATCTGCTTTATATCGGGAAACCGCCGTTCCCGCCGCCGTTGTTCAAACTTCTCAGCAGAGCGGCTCTGCTCATCTTTGCTTTTTTGCCGTGCAGGTTGCCGCCAATGCCGAACTGCTTCATCATCTTCTGCATCTGTTCAAACTGCTTCAGCAGCCTGTTTACGTCTGAAACCTCAGTGCCGCTGCCTGCCGCAATGCGCCTTTTCCTTTTGGGATCTATTATAGACGGCTTTTTCCTCTCGGCCTTTGTCATCGAATTTATTATAGCTTCCGTCTTTTTAAGAGCCTTTTCGCCTGCCTCTGCATCAGCATCGGTAAGCTTGCTGCCAACGCCCGGCAGCATATTCAGCACCGACCGCATCGAACCCAGCTTGTTTATCTGCTTCATCTGAGCGAGTAAGTCGTTCAGATCAAAGCCCTCCGTCTGCATCTTGTCAGCAAGCTTTTTGGCATCGTCCTCGTCAATGGTCTGCTGAGCCTTTTCAATAAGTGTGAGAACATCTCCCATTCCCAGTATTCTCGAAGCCATTCTGTCAGGGTGGAATACCTCAAACTCATCGAGCTTTTCACCCATACCGACGAATTTTATCGGCTTGCCCGTTACAGAAAGTACCGAAAGCGCCGCGCCGCCTCTTGTGTCAGAGTCAAGCTTTGAGATAAGCACACCGTCAATACCAAGCTTTTCATCAAATGCCGAAGCCACATTAACAGCGTCCTGACCCGTCATAGCATCAACTACCAGCATTATCTCATTTGGCTGCGCGATCTCTTTGATGTCAACAAGCTCCTGCATAAGTTCTTCGTCTATCTGCAAACGTCCCGCGGTGTCTATTATAACAAAGTCGTAACCGTAGTCTTTAGCATTTGCAAGAGCCTTTTTCGTTATCTCTCTCGGGTCTGCCTGCCCCATCTCAAAAACGGGAACATTGGCTTTTTCACCCATTATTTTAAGCTGTTCAATAGCCGCAGGCCTGTAAATATCGCACGCCACTAGCAGGGGGCGTTTGCCCTGGTCTCTGAAATGCTTGGCAAGTTTTGCCGCGTGTGTGGTCTTGCCCGAACCTTGCAGACCTACCATCATTATGATGCAGGCACCCTTGCTGGGTATGTTTATCCTCGGGTCGCCGGCGCCCATAAGGGCAATAAGCTCCTCGTTTACTATCTTTATGACCTGCTGTGCCGGCGTAAGGCTTTTCAGTACGTCCTCACCTATAGCCCTCTGCGTAACCTTGTTTACAAAGTCTTTGGTTACCTTATAGCTTACGTCCGCCTCTATCAAAGCAAGTTTTACCTCGCGCATAGCCTCTTTAACGTCGCTTTCTGTCAAACGTCCGCGAGAACGCAGCCGCTTGAAAACGCCGCCCAGCTTATCCGAAAGTCCTTCAAAAGCCATAACCGACCTCCTGTTATCTATCAATCAAATATCTTCATGCCGTCTTCAATATCTTTTATCAGCGTGTCAGCCTTTTGCTGAATTATCCACGAGTATGTTATAGGGCTCAGATCCTTGCGTATGCTCTTTGCCTGTTCAAGAATAGTGCCCATTATCTCGTCAAACGCCTTTTGTCTGGCATAAAGTTTAAGTGTTTGCTCAAAGTATGTCAGCGCCTCTTCACCGCGCTTTATGCTGTCATGAACTCCCTGTCGTGAAATGCCCGTGTTTTCGGCTATCTCTGAAAGCGACAAGTCCTCGTTGTAATACAAGTCCAGCACATCGCGCTGCTTTTCTGTCAGAAGCTGTCCGTAAACGCAAAGCAGGTCAGCAAAGCCCAGATCTTTGACAAATGCCGATCTTTTATTATCAATACCTGCAATATCGTCCATATAAAACAGCACCTTTCACTTTGCTTGTAAAGCTAAAAACCTTTACATATGATATTATACACGACTTTTACCCGTTTGTCAAGCACTTGCCGAACATTTTTTCCATACAAAAAAATTTTTAATAATTTGCACAAAAACAGTAGAAATTTCGTTTAAGATATGTTATTATAATATAGTAGACCCACATTGCAGAATATAAAAGATAAAAGGACAGGTGATAAAAATGATAACATTCACACTAAAAAACGACAAATATTCGATAAAAGTTCCTGCTCTTGCCTTTGGTACGGCGGCGTTTGAGCGCCACGACAACGACCCCGCCTACTTTGAGCTGCTCGATGAATACGCGGCTTGCGGCGGCACCTGTATAGATACCGCGCGTACTTATTGCTCCTGGATAGAGGGCGGCGAAGATTCTTCGGAGGGTGTTGTCGGCAGGTGGCTTATGCACCGCGGCAACCGCGATAAAATGCTGATAGTCACCAAAGGCGGTCACCCCAGCCATGAAGATATGCACGTTTCGCGCCTTACAAGAGAGGATATAGAGTACGATATAAACCGAAGTCTTTCGGTAATGGGTATAGATCATGTAGATATTTTTCTTCTTCACCGCGACGATGAGACCATACCCGTAAGCGAGATTATGCCCATTCTCAATGACCTTGTAAAGTCTGGCAAAGCGCATTTTATCGGCGTTTCAAACTGGCGTACACAGAGAATAGAAGCTGCCAACAATTTTGCCGAAGAAAACGGCATGGAACCGCTTCGCATAAGCCAGATAAACTACAGCCTCGCGCACCTGAGCAGTGATATGCTCGGTGACGATACCCTTGTTTCTATGGATATGCGCGAACATACTTGGTATGCAAAGCATAATTTTCCCGTAATGGCGTTTTCACCGCAGGCAAAGGGCTTTTTCTCAAAACTCGCAAAAGGGGAGAGCGTTAAGAATATTATCGAGGGGCAGTTTGTAAGTACCGCAAACCTTGCAAGGCTTTCAAATGTTATAAAGCTCTGCAACGCAACGGGTAAACAGCCTGCCGCCGTGGTGCTGGGCTACCTCAACAGCCAGCCTTTCCCGGTAAGCTCCGTGTTCTCGGCTAGTAAGGCATGGCAGATAAAAGAGGACATGGAAGCCCAGGATGTTGTGTACGATGAAAAAACACTCAGAATGTTGGAACTTTAACGGAGGTGCTATTATGATAAGAGAAGTACAGGACGAGATACTTCGCCTTAAAAAGGAAAAAGACGTTTGTATTCTGGCGCACAGCTACCAGACGCCCGATATAACCGAAATTGCTGATTTTGTCGGCGATTCTTTTGCGCTGAGCAAAATGGCGGCAGGGGCGGAGAATAAAAACGTGCTTATGTGCGGCGTGCGCTTCATGGCAGAAACAGCAAAGATCCTGTCACCGGACAAAAGAGTTTATCTCTCTCATGTAGATGCAGGCTGCCCTATGGCACAGCAGCTCTCTCCAGAGACACTTGCCCAAATGAAAGCAAAAGAGCCCGACAGGGTGGTGGTCGCGTATATAAATACCACAGCCGCGCTCAAAGAGCTTTGCGATGTCTGTGTAACGTCTTCTTCCGCCGTGAAGATAGTTTCTTCGCTCCCCGAAAAGAAAATACTTTTCGTGCCTGACTGCAATCTCGGCAGATATGTTCAGAAGCAGTGCCCCGACAAGGACATAAAACTCTACAACGGCTGCTGCCCCATACATAACGGCGCATCTATCGAAGATGTCGCGATCGCAAAAATACGCTACCCGAACGCTTTGCTGCTCGTTCACCCCGAGTGCAGGGAAGAAGTCTGCGAAAATGCCGACTATATCGGCTCTACCTCGGGTATAATGCAGTTTGCCGAAAAGAGCGATGCCAGAGAGTTCATCATCGGCACCGAAAACAGCATAATCGCTCACTTGCAGTATAAGTGCCCCGATAAAAAGTTTTATCATTTGTCGCAGCGGCTTGTCTGCACTAATATGCGCCTTACCACTCTGTATGAAGTGCTTTCGGTGCTGAAAACGATAGGGGAGAGCGATAACGAGAACGAGATCATCATGACCGGCGAGCAGATAGAACTCTCGCGCAAATGTATAGATAAAATGCTTCAGCTCGGCTGATGTGAATATGCAAAATATAACAGACTCCTGCAAAACGCAAGAGCCTGTTTTTTTTGTTATCTGCTTTTTACTATAATTATGATTATCAGTGCCAGTATCGCTACAGCCAGCACTATCGCACCGATTATTATGCCCCACATAAGACCTGTGCTGACGCCGCTGCTGTCAGTGCGTGAAGGTGTGGCAGCCATAGTAGTTACTATCTTGCTTTCGGTGTCCGCAGCAGATGAGCTTTCAATGCTTTCATCCGGCTGGGAGCTTTCTGTTATCTCAGAGCTGTCCTCCTCGCTGCTTTCCGCCTTTGAAGAGCTTTCTGTATCTTTGGCTTTCACCACCGTGTCAGCCTTCTTTATTTCTATCTTTCCCTCAGCATCTTTATAAAGCTTGCCGCAGTTGTTGCAGATGTAGTATTCAATATTTCCGTCTTTCTTTGCGGTCGCCTTTTTGGCTTCTACTTTTTTGAAATCCTGCATATGCACTAGCTTTTCAACAGCCTCGCCTTTTTTGACAACTTCTTTGCAGGCCGTACACACCGTGTCGCCGCTGTATCCTTCTTTTTTCTCGGTGGGTTTCTTTTCATTCTCTATAGTGGTTTCCTTGTGATTGTCGGGATCTTTCTCACCGTATTCAAAAGTTCTCTCATCGGCAGCGCCGCATACCTCACAGCAATAATAGTATACCGCAGGGCTCTGGCAGTCTGCCTCACTTTTCAGATATCTTTCGGTAGTTTCTTGTTTATCGAATTTGTGCCACGATCTCTCAAGAGTTTCCGCCTCTACCGTAGTTTGTGTCTTTGCATCTTTGTCTTTGAATATCTTGCCGCAGCCGTCGCATACATAGTAAGTGTTGTTGCCGTTTTCTACGCAGGTAGAAGCTTTAGCCTTTACCACTCTCAGCTCATGCTGGTGAGCGATGCTTAC
The DNA here is from genome assembly GCA_947624375.1 of uncultured Clostridia bacterium. Classification (GTDB taxonomy): domain Bacteria; phylum Bacillota; class Clostridia; order Oscillospirales; family Ruminococcaceae; genus UBA7477. Next base: position 7,114 of record CANQKD010000004.1, read on the forward strand.
CGTAACTTCGCATTTTGCTGTCTTGCCGCCGTCTTTTGTAGTAACGGTTATAGTTGCCTTTCCGTTCGATACTGCCTCAACAGTGCCGTCTGCGCTTACAGTTGCAACTTTCGTGTTGCTGCTTTTGTATGTAACAGCCTTGTTTGCAGCATCTGACGGCGAGACCGTTGCACTGAGCTGAAAAGTCTCACCCTTGGATTTCAAAGTTTTAGATGTCGGCGATAGCTTAACGCCTGTTACAGACACAGGTCTTTCAACGACCTTTACGGTCGTTCCCGATGTCGCGCAGCCTACGCCGGACATATTCTTGTCACTCAGTGAAATATCGCTTACATTTAAAGAATAGCTGCCCAGTTTTTCAGCCTTGCAATTGAACGTGAACAGCACAACACCGCCGCTTGCCGCTTTTCTTGTGTTGTTTGCCGAATATCCTAGATACATAAGTGTTCCGCCCAGGTCTGTAACACTGTGCTCGTCAAGAGCAAGCGTGCTTTTTGCAGCTGCGTTTGGTGCACTGCTCGTGTATTTCAGACCGTCAGGTATAGCAACGTAAAACTGCGAACCCAAAGTCAGCTCTTTTTCTTTTATGCTTACCGAAAATGTTATCTCATCTCCGGGGTATGCCGAAGTCTTGTCGGCAGCTACCGATATAGTTGCTCCCGTCCTTGAAGGATCATCGGCAGCCTCAGCAGTGACAGCTGCATCGCACACAGTAAAGAAGGTCAGTGCGCAGGCAGCCAGTGCCAGAAGTTTTTTTATCATCATATTCACCTACAGTATATAAATGTTTCACAGTGACTTACCGTATCAAGTGTGGCAGGTCACCATAATAATTTCATTTTCTTTATGTGAGCATTTACCGCAAGACAGTCGAAAAGGTTTATCTCACCGTCAAAGTTTACATCAGCGATCAAAAAATCGTAATCGCTCAGTATGCTCAATTTCTTTACGTGTCCGTTTATCCTCAGTATGTCAAAAAGGTCTATATTGCCGTCACCTGTAACATCGCCGTACAGATTGAGCTGCGTGTCGAACTGTATCGGCTCGGTATCAGTAACTTCAATTTCATAGGTTTTCGGCGCGCAGTTTTTCAAAGAAACGTCAGCCGTGTATTTGCCGACCGGCAGCGCCTCAATGGTTATCATGCCGTCAGCTTCTATCATTGCTTCGTATTGTGTGCCGTCTTCAGCCGTGAAAATAATACCGATATCCGTGTATCCTGTATTTTTGATACCTTCAAGACCGTTCACCGTAACTTGTCCTATTTCCTGAAGCGTTTCTGTCTGACCGCCCTCGCTTACTATTTCAAATTCAAGTTCCATGCTGCCGCTGAAGTTGCCCATGGCGGTTATCGTTACTTTTGCAGTGCCTACTTCGGTGTTATCACTGTATTCAAGCGTGTAGTCTTTTCCCTTTGCAAGCCTCTGCGAACCAAAGAAGAGCTTTACTATCGGTGTCAGCGGCTGACCCGTGTATTGCTGCGGCAGTATCTGTGATGCGGTCCAGCTTTCAACCGGGCAGGGTGCAATGGTGAAATTTTTGCTTAAACTGCCGGTAAGTGTGCCTGTTGCAGGGGTAATACTTACCTTGGCAGTGCCTGCGTTTATGTTGTTTGAATATGCGACTTTGACATCTTTGCTTGTATCAAGCTTTACAGTGCCTTTTGTTGCAGTCACGTTTGAAGCAGGTATAAAGCCTTTTTTGCCAGCCGAATTTTTTACATAGTAGTATTTTACAGAAGAAACGGTTATGGCAGCGCTTATCTGCAACTTATTGCCTTTTGAAACACTTGCCGCCGCAGTAGATTTGCTTGAAGGCTGCGTGTATATTTTTCCGCTTGCCTTTACAGTGCCCGAAACTATATCTTCCTTTGTTACGCTTACCTGCGGTTTTAACTCACTTCCGCTGTATACAGAGCCGCTGCTTACGGTCGCCTTGTAATTGCTCAGCGGTTCTTTTACCGTAACAGTGCAGGTCGCAGTTTTTCCGCCATTTGATTTTGCTGTTATTGTCGCAGTGCCGTGATTCAGCGCGTATATCTTACCTTCATAGGCATACGCAACAGAAGGGTCCGATGACGTTACAGTTATAGTATCATAATTGTATGCCGGTGCTTCGGCTATCTTGTAGCTTGTGTTTTTGCCGACTGTCAGTTCAACTTTGGTCTTATCTAACGTAAGAGAAGTCACCTTGTTGGGTACGAACCTGAAATCACAGTCCAGATCGTCGCTGTCAACGTACTTGCTGCTTCCCGTTGAGCTGTATTGCCAGTATTGATATGTACCGGCGTATGTAGTCTTTGAGGTGTAGTGTGCCAGCCATATCTGATGCTTGCTTGCTATCTGGCTTGCGTTCATGCAATCGGTAAGTGTGCTCATGTTTGCATACAGCATACCTTCATATCCGGCTTTTGTGCAGGTGTCCAGGAAAGAATTTATTACCTTTGTGGTCTTGTCCTTTGAAAGATGTGCATCATAAAGTCTGCCGCCAAGACCGCCGTCTACCCAGCTGTACTCAAAGTCCATTACTATCGGCAGATCTATCTTGTAATTTTTAAGCTTTTTTATGCAGTATTCCGCCTCTGCCTTGGCCTCAGCTTCAGTTATCGCCTGCGAGTAGAAGTATACGCCCACAGGTATGCCTGCCGCCGTTGCATTTTTTATGTTCGTTGCAAACTTGTCATCAATGTAAATGCCGCCCGAAGCTGCCGAAGCTCTGTAGCCCAGTCTAATAAAAGCGAACTGAGTTCCTTCCTTTTTAAGACCGTTCCAGTTTATGTTGCCTTGCCATACCGAAACATCGGTGCCGTTTTCTATGGTGTAGTCTGCAAATTTTTTGTCAATAGTGTAAGTGCCTCCGTCATAGATGCTCTTCACTTTGCGTTCCGCGGCGCTTACATCTACAGATGACTGCCGAGCCACATTTGCGCTTATCGAAAACGCGGCAATGGCAGCGCAGCATATCAGCAAAAGTTTTTTAAGCTTCATTTTGTTCCCCCGTTTCATATCTCTTATCTCTGTCATTCGGCAATATCTGTCTGTAATGCCGAAAAAAGTTGTCCGTCTATCAATAATTGTACTCAATCATTATAACACATATCGTCCGATAAGTCAATGTTCTAAGTAAATTTTCAAAAAATTTCTTATAAACGGCTAATATTCCACTTTTGTATTCGATCTGACATTTTGCAGACATACTATGCATAATTGAAAACCGACTGCAAACAATATCTTCACAAAAGGAGCACCTGCAAAATGAAATTTAAACAATTTATGGAGGAATAATATGAAAGCAACAGGAATAGTAAGAAGAATAGACGACCTCGGCAGAGTGGTAATACCCAAAGAGATACGCCGCACAATGCGCATAAAAGACGGCGCACCGCTGGAGATATATACCAGCAACGACGGCGAGGTCATTTTCAGAAAGTATTCGCCTATAAACGAGCTTTCCGAAAATGCCGCTCAGGCAGCGGAAGTTATGTATAAACTCGGCGGCGCACCTGCCGTTATATTTGACAGAGACCATGTAGTGGCAGTCGCAGGGGTAGCAAGGCGCGAATATAACGAACGCCGCGTAACTCCCGCACTTGAAGAAATAATGGAAAGCCGCCGCGGCTTTGTTGCCGATAAAGACAACTCTGCACCCGTTCAGCCTATAGAAGGTATAGACCAGAAAGCTCTCGCGGTTTTTCCGATAGTCGCTTCGGGCGATGTAACGGGGGCAGTAGCATATGTCGCCACCGACGGAAGCGCCACCGCAACGCAGACTCAGCATATGTTAGCGCAGGCAACTGCCATGTTTTTGGGAAAACAGATCGAAGAATAGCATTTTATGGATCTAAAAAATCCGCATCACAAACAGCCTTTGACAAATTTCTCTTGTCAGGGCTGTTATTATTTTATAAGAGCGATACGGACAAGCATTTACTATAGGAAGGAAAGGTATTATGAACGTCGTTATCTATAACAACAATAACAGATGCTTGGTCGAACTTCACGGCGAACTTGACCACCATAACGCATCCTGCGCCAGAATGAATATCGATATGGCGATAGACTCCAAATGCCCCTCTGAGCTTTATATGGATTTTTCGGGCGTTACCTTTATGGACAGCTCGGGTATAGGACTTGTCATGGGCAGATACCGTATGCTGCATGAGTACGGCGGCACTTTGTATATAGCAAACTGTTCGCCGTCAATAAGCAGGGTGATGCATATTTCGGGTATGAACAAACTTGCTACATTTATAAACGGCGATATACGAGGAAAGTATTTTTCGGGGCTTAATGATATGAAAGGGGAGACGACAGATGAAAAGATCAGACAGGATATTAAATGAGGTAAAACTCGCTTTCCCCAGCCGCTCTGAAAACGAAAGCTTTGCAAGAATGGCAATATCGGGCTTTGTTTCGCAGCTAGACCCACAGATAGACGAGCTTTCCGATATAAAGACCGCCGTTTCAGAGGCTGTCACAAATTGTATAGTGCACGGCTATAAAAACACCCTCGGTATCGTAAGCCTGACCGCCCGTCTGCTTGTCGGTAACGAGGTATACATAAAAATAACCGACAAAGGCTGCGGCATTGAGGATATCGAAGCCGCCATGACACCGCTGTATACCTCCGCGCCCGATCAGGACAGGGCAGGTCTCGGCTTTACTATAATGGAGAGTTTTATGGACAGCCTGTCAGTAAAAAGCAAGCCGGGCAAGGGTACAAGCGTTACCATGCGCAAAAAGCTGACTACCAGAAAGGCATCTGATGAAAACAGAAGAAAAGCATAGGTTCGCGCAGGAGAATATGGGGCTCGTCCACCTGTGCGCCAACCGTTTCAGGGGCAGGAATATAGAGTATGAAGACCTTTGCAGCGCAGGCTGTATAGGTCTTATGAAAGCTATAAACGCCTTTGACCCCGATCTGGGTTACAAATTTTCAACCTATGCCGTGCCCGTGATCATGGGAGAGATAAAACGTCTTTTCCGTGACGGCGGCGCGGTAAAGGTAAGCAGAAGTCTGAAAGAGCTGTCTCTGCGGCTGTCGCGCCTGCGTGAGCAGTTTGCCAAAGAAAACGGCAGAGAACCCACCATAGAAGAACTTTCCTCTCTTTCGGGAGCAGACAGCGAAAAGGTCGTTGAAGCTCTCAACGTTTCACAGCCGCCGGTAAGCCTTACCGCCTCGGCAGATGAAAGCGCCTCAGAGAGCGGCAGTGAGATAGATATTCCCGTTGAAGCGCCCGATGAGAAAATAATCCTGTCAATAGCTCTTAGGCAGGCTATGAAAGAGTTAGAGCCAAAAGATCAGAAACTTTTGTATCTTCGCTATGTAAAAAACAAAACTCAGACGCAGACTGCCTCCGAGCTTGATATGACACAAGTGCAGGTATCGCGCCGTGAAAAGAAACTGCTTTTACAGCTTCGTTCCAAGCTTGTTTAGAACCTCCGATGCAAGGTAAAGCGATCCGCATATCACCGATACCCCGTAGCTTTTTGCAAACTGAGATAGCCTTTTCAGACCCTCGTCAACGCTTCCCACAGCATAAGCCCTGCCGCCCATGGCGTTTATGCTGTCCGCCAAGGTCTTGCTTTCTATGGCACTGGGGTGAAAGGAATCCACAGTAATGAATATATCGCACAGCGGCAGCAGTTGTTTTACAGACTCTGCCGCTTTTTTGTCTTTAAGTATGCCGATCATTACGGCACGCGGAGTGCTTGTCTTGCTCTCTAAAAGCTTTGCCAGCGCACCGGAACCGTCAGGGTTGTGACCGCCGTCAAGTATCACCAGCGGCTCTTTTGAGATCATCTGCCCCCTCGCAGGTATAACAGCCGATGATATGCCATGCGCTATGTCGCTTTCCTCAACACGTATAGTCTCGCAGCAGCAGCGTATAGCCTCTATAGCAGTAACAGCGTTGCGCACCTGGTGTATTCCGCACATTGCAGTAGAGTAATGCCTGCCGCGATATGTAAAGTTGCACCCCTCCAGCGTGTCAGAAAATATCTGTACATTTTTCATGTTCGGTATAATAACATCACTGTGCCTGCAAATTGCAGTACGCTTTATAATATCAACCACCTTGTCATCGTTCCCGGGTGAGAGCACCACAGGGCAGCCGGGCTTTATAATGCCTGCTTTCTGCGCCGCTATCTCTTCCAGTGTTTCGCCAAGTATTGCAGTGTGGTCGTATGATACCGAGCATATAACAGATACCAGCGGCTGTTTTATAACGTTCGTGCAGTCGTTCAGACCTCCCATGCCCGTCTCCCATACAACTACATCGCAGCCGCACTCTTTAAAATGCAAAAGCGCTATGCACATGGTTATCTCAAACTGCGAATACTCGGTGCCGTATGGCGTTTTCTCGGCGGCGGTCTTTACTTTTTCTGTATGTCTGATGAGATAGTGCTCGGGTATGTTCTTTTTGTTTATGCGTATCCTGTCAGCGTATTCAAGCACAAAAGGCGAGGTGAATGTTCCCACCTTTACCCCGTGCGCATACAGCATTTCGGTAAGCATCTCGCAAACCGAGCCTTTGCCGTTTGTGCCTGCAACGTGTATGAATTTAAGCCCCTCCTGTGGGTCGCCGAGCTCTTTCAGAAGACACTTTATGCGGCTCAGATCCTTCACCGGCTTGCCCGATTTTCCGTACCTGCCAAGATATTCGTATACTTCACCTATATCCATATTACATCTCTCCGATAATTTCTTTAAGCCGTATTGCGGTCTCTTCATTCACCTTTGCCGCCTGCATAAGCTGCTCAACGCTCGCCGCTTTGAGCGCTTCTTTCGTCTTGAAGTTTTTCAGTATAAGCTTCGCCTTTGCTTCTCCAATGCCCTTGACTTCCGTAAGCCGCAGCCCGTATGCCGCCTTGCGCTTGCTTCGCTGAAAAGTTATCGCAAACCTGTGCACTTCATCTTGTATTTCCGTTATAAGATGAAACCCTGCGCTTCTTTGAGAAAGTGATATCTCCGAACCGCCTGTGGCTATCGCCCTCGTGCGGTGTTTGCTGTCTTTTACAAGACCGTAAAGCGGTATGTCTATCTGCATTTCTTTCAAAAGCGGCGCAATTGTGTTCACGTGCCCCGTGCCGCCGTCAAGCAGTATAAGGTCTGGCTTGAAAGCAAACGATTCATCACCGTTTTTGTAATGTTCAAACCTGCGCTTTACTACCTCTCTCATGCAGGCATAGTCGTCCTGCCCGATAACATCTTTCACAGCAAATTTGCGGTAAAGCTTTTTGTTCGGTCTGCCGTTTTCAAAAACCACCATTCCTGCCACAACATTCGTGTTTCCTAAGTTTGATATATCATAGCATTCTATAAGCCTCGGCGGCTTTTGCAGATCAAGCGCCTTTGCCAGTTCGTCCAGAGCCACTATCTCTTTGCCCGTGCGCCCTACGTTTATAGAAAGATATTCCGAAGCGTTGCTGCGTGAGAGCTCCACAAGCTTCAGCGTTTCACCTCGTTTAGGGCAGACAATGCTCACCGCGTGCTCACACTTCATTTTCAGAAACTGCGTTATGTTTTCGCTGTCTTCAAGCTCCATGTCAACAAAAATATTCTTTGGTACATAATCGCGCACCGAATAATACTGCATTATAAATTCTTCGCGCATCTCAGCGGTGTTGTCCTGCTCTTTCATAAAAAAGCTCGCCTTGTCAAACAGCCTGCCGCCGCGGTACATAACAACGCTTATGCAGGCGTTTTCATTCATCACAGCCGCCGCAATAACATCGCAGTCTTTTCTGTCCTCGTCGATTATCTTTTGCTCCATCGTGGTTTTGCTGAGCGCATTTATCATATCACGCAGCCGCGCCGCCTTTTCAAATTCAAGGTTTTCAGCAGCTTTCAACATATCTTCCGTCATCTGCTCTACCGAGGCTTCCGAGCCGTTCACTATAAGGTCAATTGCGCTGTCTATTATGCCAGCGTATTCTTCTTTACTTATGCAGCCGCGGCAAACGCCCATGCACTTGTTTATGTGAAAGTTAAGGCACGGTCTGCCCTTGCCGAAATCTTCGGGGAACTTTTTGTGGCAGTCGGGCAGCCGAAATACTCTGTTAGCCTCGTTCACAGCCTGCTTTACAGCGTATGAGCTTGTGTAAGGCCCGATGTATCTCGCCCCGTCGTCATACTTTTGCAAAGCGCACTGTAACCGAGGAAAATCCCCCCGCGTTATCTTGATGTAGCTGTAGCCCTTGTCATCTTTCAAAAGTATGTTGTACTTCGGCTTGTATTGCTTTATAAGCGAACATTCCAGCACCAGCGCTTCAAATTCGCTGTCGGTTATGATAAAGTCGTAATCATATACGTTAGATACCATTTTTGCCACTTTCGGCAGGTGATCGGCATCCTTGCGAAAATAGCTCGATACCCTGTTTTTAAGATTCTTTGCCTTTCCGATGTATATTATCTTTCCGCCCTCATTTTTCATGATGTAGCAGCCCGGGCGCGAAGAAAGCTTCGAGGTCTTGCCGCGAAGATAGGGTAGCCGTTCATTTACCGCAAGCATTTCTCAAAGCTCCTTTCCGTTATTTCAGACTTACAAGAACTATCTCGGCAGGGTTGAAAAGCCTGAATTTTCCAAGCCCGCGTGATACTATCATGTATGCGCCGAATTTTCTGTATATGCCGTATGTAAATTGCGGGAAAAACACACGCTCGGGCGAAAGCAGCCCCTTTTCCGTAAAGGGTATGCGTATTATACCGCCGTGCATATGCCCCGAAAAGATAAGATCCGCGCCCCATTTTTCGTATTCCTCAAACGGGATAGGGGAGTGCGCCAGAAGTATGCTGAACACGTTTTCGTCGTTCTTGCCGCAAAGCTCTTCAACCTCCGCGCGCGTAACAGGCGGCAGATTGTCATAGCTTCCGTCATCGTTCTTGTAAAAATACGAGGGCAGCGCCAGACCGTATATGTCTATCTCACTGTAGCCGCGGTATAAACGCTCCTTGCCGTTATTAAGTACGTGCGCACCCATACGCGCCATTTCATCAAGCACAGGCTGAGAGTTGCTTCTGCTGTCAACTTCGTGATTTCCCAGAGATATGTAAACAGGTGCTATCTTCAAAAGCTTTTTCACAAGCTCGATCTTCTGATCCGCCCTGCGTTCCTTGCGGTCTATAAGGTCGCCCGTTATGAATATTATGTCCGGGTGGAGGGGTCTTATTTTGTCAAGCAGCTTTTCGTGGTCTTTGCCGAAACGTTTGCCATGCAGGTCTGAGAGCTGCAATATGCGAAAACCGCGGAACTCTCTCGGCAGACTTCTGCACGTCACGCGGTATTTAGATACGGTAAGCCGACTGTTCTCAACGATAACAGTAACAATAACTATCGCCGCGGCGATAAGAATCGGAACCACATTGCTCCCCCCAGACTTTTTAATATAATGATATACTATTATAATTATATAACATATGCAAAATAATTGCAACTGTTTTTTTATTATAAACAATATAAACGAGCGGCACGCTTTTTGCACTTTACAATAGCGGTTTTATATGGTAGAATAAAAGTAGAAAAGGGGGGATAACATGATATACATAACAGGCGATACCCACGGAGATTTTGAACGCATTTTTGAATTCTGCGCGGAATATGATACGCAGAAAGATGACATTCTTATAATTCTTGGCGATGCAGGAATAAATTTTCACCTTAATGAACGCGATACCGCCCTTAAACTTACGCTTTCGCAGCTGCCCGTAACTCTTTTCTGTATTCACGGAAATCACGAGGAACGCCCTTATGAAGTGAGCGGCTATGAGGAAATGCAGTGGCATGGCGGTCTTGTCTACGTTGAGCCTGAATTTCCAAACCTGATTTTTGCAAGCGATGGTGAAATTTATGATCTTGACGGACGAAGCGTTGTTGTCATAGGCGGCGCATACAGCGTTGACAAGAATTATCGTATCAGAAACTGTCTGCCGTGGTTTGAGACAGAGCAGCCCGATGATGCAACAAAAAAGTATGTTGAATACAGGCTTGAAAAACACGGCTGGCAGGTCGATACCGTTTTAACCCATACCGCACCGCTGAAATTTGAGCCGACTTGGGCGTTTTTGACGAACATCGATCAATCACAGGTCGATAAATCTACAGAAAAATGGCTTGATTCAATTGAAGAAAAACTGTCATACAAACAATGGTATTTCGGTCATTATCATGTTGACTACCATAGCGGCGCTGCAACTGCCATGTATGAGGAGATCGAACAATTTTAGAATGATATCACATAATCTGAGCTTATGCCTTCTATAAATTATATATATTTTACTTATGACATTCAATGTGATATAATTAAAAAGGCAAAAATTCTTTAAATACAATAAGTTTAAGTACCGAAAGGGGAAAATATCATGGTAAAGGCAATAGTAGGCGCTAACTGGGGCGACGAGGGCAAAGGCAAAATAACCGATATGATGGCGCAGCAGTCTGATATAGTCGTAAGATTTCAGGGCGGTGCGAACGCAGGTCATACAATAGTCAACCACTATGGCAAATTTGCTCTGCACACCCTGCCGTCGGGCGTGTTTTATGACCATACCACCAGCATTATCGGCAACGGCGTGGCTCTTGATGTAAACAAACTTGTAAACGAGTATAATTCGGTCGTAGAGCGCGGTGTACCTGCTCCTAAGCTGCTCGTTTCCGACAGAGCGCAGATAGTAATGCCTTATCATGTGCTGTTTGATGCCTATGAGGAAGAGCGCCTCGCAGGCAAGAGCTTTGGCTCAACAAAGAGCGGCATAGCCCCGTTTTATTCCGATAAATATGCAAAAATAGGCTTTCAGGTCCAGGAGCTTTTCGATGAAGATGCGCTCAGGGAAAAGCTTGAAAGGGTAGTGGCTGCTAAAAACGTTCTGCTTGAAAACCTCTATCATAAGCCGCTGCTTTCGGTAGATGAGCTTTTTGATACTCTTATGGAATATAAAAAGAAGATAGAGCCGTTTGTGTGCGATACATCGCTCTTTTTGTGGAACGCCCTCAAAGAGGGAAAAACTGTGCTGCTCGAGGGTCAGCTCGGCTCTCTCAAAGACCCCGACCACGGCATATATCCTATGGTAACATCGTCGTCAACTCTCGCCGCATACGGCGCAATAGGCGCAGGCGTTCCTCCGTATGAAATAAAGCAGATAGTTACCGTTGTAAAGGCTTATTCTTCCGCAGTCGGCGCAGGCGCATTCGTTTCCGAGATATTTGACGAAGAAGCAGAAGAACTTCGCAGGCGCGGCGGTGACGGCGGCGAGTACGGCGCTACCACAGGCAGACCTCGCAGAGTAGGCTGGTTCGACTGCGTTGCTTCTCGTTACGGCTGCCGCTTGCAGGGAACTACCGATGTTGCTTTCACAGTAATAGATGCCCTCGGCTACCTCGATAAAATACCCGTCTGCACAGGCTATGAGATAGACGGCAAGGTAACGCAGGATTTCCCGACCACAGGACTTCTGGAAAGAGCAAAACCCGTGCTCGAAGTGCTTGACGGCTGGAAGTGCGATGTCCGCGGCATAAGAAACTATGATGAGCTCCCCGAAAACTGCCGCAGGTATATCGAGTTTATCGAGGAAAAAATAGGTTTCCCCATAACCATGGTTTCCAACGGCCCCAAGAGAGAAGACATCATCTACCGCGAAAGCAAGCTGAAATAATATAGTGAGATATATTTTTCTGCATGGAATGGGGCAGAACGCTTCTAGTTGGGATAAGACAATTTCGTTTCTGCCCGACAATATCGAAACGGTGTGTCCCGAATTAAGTGATTTTTTCGTACAGGGCAGTTGTCTTTACAGCAAGATGTATGCCGCTTTCTGCAAATATTGCCTAGGCTTTCACGATAAGCTGAATTTGTGCGGTCTTTCGCTGGGAGCGGTGCTGGCTCTCAACTTTGCTATAGACTTTCCGCAAAAGGTAAATTCGCTTATACTTATTGCGCCTCAATACGATATGCCTAAGTTTTTGCTGAAAGTTCAAAACGTACTTTTTACATTTTTGCATGCAAGCAAGTTTGAAAGCATCGGCTTTGCAAAACAAGATTTTATATCGCTTACAAATTCAATGGCTGATATAGATCTCTCGGGCGGTCTTGATAAAGTGACCTGCCCTGTAAAAGTTGTTTGCGGTTAGCGTGATAAGGCTAACAAAAAAGCAGCGAAAACGCTTGCACAAAAGCTTAAAAATGCCGAATATTCCGTTATTTCGGGCGCAGGTCATGAAGTTAATATTGATGCGCCGCAGAAACTTGCAAAGGCTGTCAGTAAAAAGTAATATAACCTGTTTTTTAACGAGAATTATACCTCTACAATACTAATTTTTAACAAACCTATTGCGCACGCAAGCGCGCGCAGGAATAATAGTTGGGTCTTATTAAAGGAAAATCCCTCTCTTGCAAGGGAGCAGCGTTCCCTACGGGAACGCCTGAAGAATTATTTCGCCCCCAAAATTAAAAGCGAAATAATTCTTCCCGCGACTGCATAGCAGTCGCTGTCCTCATTTAAAAAATAGTCCACCGGACTATTTTTTAATTCTCCTTTTTCGGAGCGCACGTTGTGTTTGTGGGGCGCCGCCCCACACCCTGCAATCCTTTTGAAAAAGGCTTGACCGAAAACTTTTCCTTTCTTGACATGAATTGAAAGGTTCATCTTTAATATAAAAATACAGCGGATAACGCCTTTGCGCGCTATCCGCCATTTTTATGCCATTTGCTATGTAATTGCCTGATTATTCCTCAACTACCGCAGCCTCGGGAGCATTCTTCTTTATGCTCTCAATGCCGTTAAGGCAGCTAGCCTTTGACTTGTAGCCCTCGCCGGTAGCGATTATCTCACCGTTGCGTGCTTTAAGCCTGAATCTGTATTCGCCCTTCTTGTCAAGATAAACCTCAAACTTCGGGTGCTTCAGAGTCTCATAACACTCAACAGTCTGATCCTCAACGCCGCCTTCACAGCACTTGCGAACGCTCTCAATGCCGTTTTTGCACGCAGCCTCTGAAGCGTATACCTCGCTCGTTGCAATAACTTCGCCGTTGCCTGCTTTCAGGTCGAACTTTGTGCCCGTAGCAGTCTGCTTGATAACAAATTTGCCCATTTTGATTTCCTCCTTGATATATAATTTCGGACCGTCCGAAAAAGTTTATGTGTTTATATATTTGATTGTATCACGAAAATGTGCAAAAGTCAAGCGATTTTTGCACATTTTCAAGCATTTTTTACAAATCAGCGCACCTCATCAACAAGGCATACCGCCGTTGCAGAAACACCAAGTTTTTCGCCCGTGAAGCCCAAGCCCTCCTCGGTTGTAGCCTTTACCGAAACGCACGAAACGTCTATCCCTGCGGCAGCGGCTATGTTTTGCCTCATCTGCATTATATAAGGCGCCAGCTTTGGCGACTGCACCGCGACCGTGCTGTCAATGTTTGCTACTGTAAAGCCGTTTTCCTTTACAATCCGCATTACTTCATTAAGAAGCACCAGACTATCAGCACCACTGTATTTTTCGTCACTGTCAGGGAAAAGCTTTCCAATATCGCCAAGCGCACACGCCCCCAATATGCTGTCCATTATCGCGTGTACCAGAACATCCGCATCAGAGTGCCCCAGCAGCCCCGTTTCATGCGGTATCTCAACACCGCCAAGAATAAATTTTCTTCCCTGCGCCAGCCTGTGTACATCATATCCGTGACCTATCCTCATTTGCCGCACCTGCCTTTTATGTACTGCCTCGCTATCTCAATGTCCTCGGGCGTGGTCAGCTTTATGTTCGCGTAGTCGCCAAGCGTTATCTTCGGGCGTATGCCTATCGCCTCGCAGAGAGATACATCATCGGTGTACTCTGCGCCAAGCTGCTCAGCCCTATCTATTGCACGTTCGTATATCGCTCTTGCAATTACCTGCGGTGTCTGCGCCGCAAAAAGCTCCGATCTGTCTGGCGTGCATATGCAAAAACCGTTTTTAGCATCTTTTATCGTGTCTTTTACCGGTACGCATACAACCGCCGCGCCTGTATCTTTCGCATCTTCAATACATTTTTCTATGACTTCTCTGCTTATCAGCGGTCGCGCCCCGTCATGTATGCATATCCACTCGCACTTATCGGAGAGCATTTTCGCAGCATTTTTAACACTCTGCTGCCGCGTTTCGCCGCCCTCAGCAAATACTATTTCAGCTGTAAAGTTTTCTGCCTTTACGGTTTTTTCTATACTTTCTCGCTGCTCTTTGCATACGGGTATTATTATCCTGCTTACGTTATCTATATCCGCAAACGCCCTTATAACGCGGATTATCACAGCTTCTCCCTCAAGCTCATACACCAGCTTGTCAAACCCCATTCGCGAGGAAACACCGCCGCAGGGGATTATTACATTCACCTCACCGCCTTGGTGTAAAGTAATATCACTTGCCAGCAGCTTGTTCTGCCTGCCTCTGCTTATCGCCATTATGTTCTTGAAAAATTCAACGCTGCTGTCGGCAAAACCCTCACTTCTCTCTGCCGCGCGTTTAAGAATATCTTCCTCTCTGCCGCTTTGCAATACCGAGGCATTCGTGTTTTTCTTCTCCAGTGCCACCTCGTCGCAAAGCGCCATTCTTCGCTCAAAAAGCCGTTGAAGCTCAACGTCGAGCTCGTCGATCTGTTTTCTGAGATCATCCAGTGCCATACTTTTTTACACCTCACGAAAATAATTTATTTTTTATGGATTGAAATTCCTGTCGTCATATGATATAATATACATATGTATGTTATGTTTATAAAGGAGCGTGTTGTTATGATATACGAAAAGAATGATATTCCGGTAGATTATGCAAAAGCAGGCTTGTCCTCTGAGGGCTGCAAAGCAACGCTTACCTGCTATGCCTACGACGTTACCGAGGAAACAGGACCTAAAAAGCGCCCTGCAATAGTCATCTGCCCCGGCGGCGGCTATGATTTCTGCTCTGAAAGAGAGGCTGAATTTATAGCTCTGCGCTTTCTGGGAGCAGGCATCTGCACCTTTGTTCTGCGCTATTCCTGCGTTAAAAAGAAGTTCCCCACAGCCGCTCTTGAAGCCGCAGCAGCGATAAAATACGTTAAAGACAACGCCGAAAAGTATGACGTAGACCCCACTCTTGTCTATATTTGCGGCTTTTCCGCAGGCGGTCACCTTGCCGCGAGCGTTTCGGTCTTCTGGAACGAAAAATTTCTGTATGGACCTCTTGGCTGTCAGCCGCAGGATATAAAACCGGCAGGTCAGATACTCGGCTACCCCGTGATAACTTCGGGCGAGTTTACCCATGAAGGCTCTATACTCAACCTTCTCGGCGAGGAGCAGGACGAGACCATTCGCGACCTTGTCTGCCTTGAAAAGCGCGTTACCGAAAATACCCCCAAAACATTCGTGTGGCATTGTTCCGATGACGGCTGTGTGCCGGTGCAGAATACTCTGCTTTATGTCGATGCCCTTATCCGCCACGGCGTAGAGTATGAGTGCCATATCTATGAAAAAGGCGGTCATGGTCTGGGTCTTTGTGATTTCAATACCGCATCTTACGGCTGGGAGGGTCATTATCAGCCTGTAGCCGCACAGTGGGCTCAGCTTGCTATCGACTGGGTGCTTAAATACTACACCCCTTTAAAGCGTGCATAAATACAGTATATAATAATTTTAGCATAGCGCCGCGCAGTTGTCAAGTAACACGCCGCGGCAAATCGGCTGTAACAGTTTGTCGTAATCGGGCATAAAATGAACTGTCAGCCGCAATATGCTTAAAGCAATGGCTGTTTATATAGATCGCAGCCCGTTGCATATTTTGCCTCGGGCTGTTTGGTTTAAGATAAGTGGTGATGATCATGGAAATTAAAGTAAGTCCGTCTTTGCTCAGCTGCGACTATCTCCATCTTGCGAATGAGGTCGAAAGAGCGTTCACCTGCGGCGCAGATATGCTGCATTTTGATGTAATGGACGGCGTTTTTGTAAACAATATAAGCTTTGGCATACCTATATTGCAGGCTGTGAAAAAGGTCAGCAAACTGCCGCTCGATGTGCATCTTATGATATGCCGTCCGCGGGACTATATAGAAAGATTCGTGCAGTCTGGCGCGGATATAATAACCTTTCATTTGGAAACCGGCTGCAACATCGAAGAAACCATAGCGCTTATAAAAAATTGCGGCGCAAAAGCAGGCATAGCAATAAAACCGCATACCCCTGCAAAAGATGTGCAAAAATATATCGGTCTTGTTGATATGATTCTTGTAATGACCGTAGAACCGGGCTTTGGCGGACAAGCCTTTATGCCGCAGTGCCTTGATAAAATACGCCAGTTGCGCAGCATGGCTGACAGCATGGGCGTGCCGCCGGATATTCAGGTTGACGGCGGAATAAATGCCGAGACCGCAAAACTTACCGTAGATGCAGGCGCAAACGTCATTGTTTCGGGAAGCTACCTTTTTTCTGCCGATGATATGGCTGACAAGATAGCTATGATAAAAGCTCTGCAAGGGTAGAAACAGCGTTTCCCTCCAGTATTTTTTCGTACTCCTCCGAGGGCGGCGTAAAACTTTGGCAGTGATCGACCCCAAGCTCGTATAAAACAGGGTAGGGGTCGGGCGGCATATCTCCGTAAAATGCTATGATGTAGCCGCTCTCGCCTGCGTACATATCCGATTTTCTGCCGATGATATGGCTGACAAGATAGCTATGATAAAAGCTCTGCAAGGGTAGAAACAGCGTTTCCCTCCAGTATTTTTTCGTACTCCTCCGAGGGCGGCGTAAAACTTTGGCAGTGATCGACCCCAAGCTCGTATAAAACAGGGTAGGGGTCGGGCGGCATATCTCCGTAAAATGCTATGATGTAGCCGCTCTCGCCTGCGTACATATCCGAGTTTATGCCCTCTTTGCAAAATTGGGTGCAGCGTATCTGCTTTATAAATTTTCGCAGTTTTTGTACTTCGTCTATTTTGCAGATGAGCTGCCGTGTTATCTTTTTCTTTACCCGAAGTTTTCGCCTGCCTGACAGATAGTAATACGGCTTTATCTCCGAAATATATATCACAGCGCCGTCGGGCGAATCAAGTATCTCAACGTTGAGCTGACCGCCCGAAAAGCTTACAGAACATTCTTTCTGTGCGGCTGCCAGCAGGTAAGCAATAAGCAAACGCCCCTCTGCCGAGCCTTTTTTTGAAAGCCTCTGATATAAAAGCTCGCTTTCATCGCTGTCAAGTATTATCTTGATACCCGGGATATCCTGACCTATGCGTTCAAATTTCATAAATAGAATTCTCTCCGTTCAAAATGCATTCTGCGGCTTTAGCCGTTTCTAATATATTACGCCGAAAGGCTTGTTTTAGCAATTAGATCCCGTTGACTTTTCTCGCCAAATATTGTACAATAATATCATCGTTTTCAGAAAGGCAAGATCTGATATGAAAAGAAACCATACAGTGCAGTACCTGATACTTACGGTCGTATCGCTGACCGCCGTGCTTGCATCGTGGAATATGTATAAGTCGTCCGATTCTCCGCAGTTCGGGCTGATACTGCTTGCAGTGTCGGTCGTGGGCGCAGTTTCGGTAGGCGTTATGTGGGCGCTTTCAAACTCAGTGCTCAAAAAGTTTATATTGCAGCGTACCAACGAGATAACGCAGACGGAAAAAGAATCGCTGCTCAATTTTCCTGCGCCGATCGTTATTATAGATGAATCAAAGCAGATAGTCTGGATGAACCGCGATTTTGACGAGTATGTTCTCGACGAGATGCACGCTTATAAAATGTATATAGGCGACCTTGCCGATTTTGATTTTGATAAGCTCTATTCAGAGCAGGGCGATAAAATAAAGGTCAACGACAGATACTACCGTGTAAAAGCCGTTACCAATAAAATGACAGACTCCGAGTTTACTCTCGTCTATTTTGATGATATAACAGATCTGCATGATATGACGGAAGAGTATTTTCAGTCAAGACCTGCCGTAATGCTCGTTGCCGTTGACAGCTACGACGAGCTTATGCAGGACAGCCGCGAGAGCGAGAAAGCGCGTATCTCAGCACAGCTGGAGCAGCTTATGGAAACTTTTTTTGATTCTACCACAGGCGTTGTAAGAAAGCTCTCGTTTTCAAGATTTTTGGTAGTATTAGAGTACAGATACTTAAAGAAAATGATAGACGGCAGGTTTCCTATCCTTGATAAGGCAAGAGAGATAACCATAGGCGAAAGAACTACCGTTACATTGTCGATAGGTGTAGGCAATGAGGGCAAGACACTTGCAGAGAACGAAGAATATGCCAAGCAGGGTCTTGATATGTGCTTTGGCAGAGGCGGCGACCAGGCGGCAGTTAAAACGGGCGACGGCTTCGAGTTTTACGGCGGCGTTTCAAAGGGCGTAGAAAAGCAGACAAAGGTAAGAACGCGTATCATAGCGAACGCCCTTAAAGACCTTGTTAAAGAGAGCAGTAAAGTTTTCATAATGGGTCACAGCATGGCAGACCTCGATGCCATAGGCTCTGCGGTAGGTCTGTGCGCCGTTATAAGAAAGCTCGGCACACCTGCCTTTGTGGCTGTTGACCACCAGAGAAACTTAGCCGCACCGCTTATAGGCTATATACGCAGCAAGCAGAGCGAGGAATACTTTATCTCTCCTGCGTATGCCGTAGATAATGTTGATGATGCCACCTTGCTTGTTGTGGTAGATACCCATAACCCCGATTTTGTGGACAGCCCCGAACTTCTGAAGCTGTGCCCCAAAACGGTCGTTATAGACCACCACAGGCGTATGGTAAAAGCTATAGAAAATTCGGTGATATTCTTTCACGAGCCTATGGCTTCCTCTGCATCTGAAATGGTGGCTGAACTGGCTCAGTATTTCGGCAATGAGTGCAAACTTGCCGCATATGAGGCAGAAGCGCTGTTGGCAGGAATAATGCTCGATACCAAAAATTTTGTAATGCGCACAGGCGTTCGTACCTTTGAGGCAGCCGCATATCTTAGAAGAACAGGCGCTGATACCGTTTCTGTAAAGAATCTGTTTGCAAGCTCTATCGAAACGTTTCAGCAAAAGTCAATGCTTATCACTAATGCAGAGATATATAACGAATGTGCGGTTGCCACCGCAAGAGCAACATCGCCTACCATGCGTATAGCAGCGCCTCAGGCAGCCGATGAACTTCTCGGTATAAACGATGTAAAAGCCTCGTTCGTTATTTATGAAGACAGCGGCAAGGTGCAGATATCCGCAAGAAGTCTGGGCGGTTTCAACGTACAGCTGGTAATGGAAGCTCTGGGCGGCGGCGGTCACCAGACAATGGCAGGGGTGCAGCTCAGCACTACCCTGCGTGAGGCAAAGCATATGCTTCTTCTGGCGATAGACGATTACATAGAAAAATCATCAGCAAACAGCAAATAATAAATAATATTGAGAGGATAGATAGTTATGAAAGTTATACTTCTTAAAGATGTAAAAGGCAGCGGCAAAGCAGGCGATACCGTAAATGTTGCAGACGGCTATGCAAGGAACTACCTGCTGGCAAAGGGTCTGGCAGCCGAGGCTACCGCTAAAAATCTTGGCGAACTCAACAGCAAAAAGGCATCGCAGCAGCATAAGCTGGATGTTGAAAAAACCGAGAACATAAAGCTAAAAGAACAGCTTGACGGCAAAAGCGTTGAGATAGCCGCAGCAGCAGGCGCAAACGGCAAATTCTTTGGCGCTATAACATCGGGCAATGTTTCCGAGGCTATCAAAAAACAGTATGGCATCGAGATAGAAAAGAAAAGAATAAATATGGCAGATATAAAAAGCTACGGCGATTTTACAGCCGAGATAAAACTCTCTCAGGGCGTATCTTTCAAAATGACCGTTAAAGCAGTTGAAGACGAAAAAGGGGCTAAAAAGTAATGGATTCGCTGAGCGTATACGAGGGCAGGGAACTGCCGTATTCACTTGAAGCCGAACAGACCGTTCTGGGCGCTATGCTTGATGAGCCGAGCCTTATACCTATGGTCATCGGCACAATAAAGCCCGATTACTTTTATCAGGAAAATCACCAGAAGCTTTTCGGCATAATAGTAAGGCTGTTTGTCGTCGGCAAAGAGATAGACTATGTGGTCTTGATAAACGAGGCTGTCAATGCAGGGGTGTTCCAGAGTGAAACATCTGCCAGAACGTACCTTACCGGCATAATGGAAAGCGTTCCCTCGGTATCTGAGGAGAGCGTAAGGGGCTACTGCAATATAATTGACGGTATGCACCAGCGCAGAATGCTTATAAAAGCCGCCGAGGAAATTCTTACCGCTTCTTATGACGGCACTGCCGAACCCGATATTCTGCTTGATAACGCCGAGCAGAAGATATATAATATCCGTCAGGGCAAGCTAAGCGACGGCATGGCAAAGATAGACTCTCTTATCGTGCCCGTTTTTGACAGGATAGTAAAGCTTAACAAAAAAGACGGCGGCGAAGGCGCAGGCATGAAAACAGGCTTTGGCAAGCTTGATTCTATTATGATAGGTCTTAATGATACCGACCTTATCATAGTTGCCGCAAGACCCGGTATGGGCAAATCGGCGTTCGCGCTCAACATTGCAGCAAATGTATGCCGAGGCGAGAATGCAAAAAGCGTCTGCTATTTTTCTCTTGAAATGGGCAACGAACAGCTCGTTACAAGAATGTTGTCTTCCGAATCGCTTGTAAACGGCTATTCGCTCAGAAGCGGTGATATAAAGCCCGAGGAGTGGAAAAGCCTTGCAAGGGGCGCAGACGAGCTTTCCTCAATGCCTCTTTATTTTGACGAGACCGCCGGAATAACCGTGTCGCAGATGAAAGCCAAGGTGCGCAGGATACCAAACTGCGGACTTGTTATCATAGACTATTTGCAGCTTATGTCGTCGCCCAACAACTATAACAACAGGGTGCTTGAAATATCCGAGATAACAAGGCAACTCAAACTTATGGCGAAAGAGCTTAAAATACCTGTAATACTGCTCTCTCAGCTCAACAGAAGCGTTGAGAGCCGTACCGATAAACACCCCCAGCTTGCAGACCTGCGTGAGTCGGGTTCGATAGAACAGGATGCCGACGTTATACTGTTTTTGTACCGCGAGGGTTACTATAATAAAGAGCTTTCCGACCAGTCTACCAGCGAATGTATAATAGCCAAAAACCGCCACGGCGAAACGGGTACGGTAAAGCTTGCGTTTGTTGGCGAGTATACGCTGTTTCGTGATCTTGAATACCACCGCGAAGAGGACGCTTAATATAATATGTGCGATAATATGCTTGAAAAAGTGCGGCAAACTATAAATGCCTATGAAATGCTCCGTGCAGGCGAAAAAGTGCTTGTGGGGCTTTCGGGCGGCGCTGACAGCGTTACACTCGCGCTTTGCCTGAAAAGGCTGGGCTTTGCGGTCTGCTGCGTTCATGTAGACCACGGGCTTCGCGGCGAGGAAAGCGACCGCGACAGAGAGTTTTGCAAAGAGTTTTGTGAAAAACACGGCTTTGAACTGCTTGTGTTTTCGCCGAATGTTAAAGAATACTGCGAAGAAAATAAGCTCTCAACAGAGCTTGGCGCGCGCAAACTGCGGTATGATGCCTTTGAAAAGGCTGCCGACAAGTTTTCGTGCGAAAAAATTGCCACCGCACATACTCTATCAGACTGCCTTGAAACTACGCTGCTGAATTTAACGCGCGGCGCAGGTGTGAAAGGTCTAAGCGGCATACCGCCCGTTCGCGGAAGATTTATAAGACCGCTCATCGACTGCACCAGAGCGGAAATAGAGGGATTTCTTGCTTTGCAGGGCGAAGCATATGTAAACGACAGTACAAATTTTGTTGATGACTGCTCGCGTAATATAATAAGGCTCAATGTCCTGCCGCAGCTGGAAAGAATAAACAGCGGCATAATGAAAAGCTACTTTTCTACCGTGAAAGTTTTAAGAGAAACAAGCGGCTATATATGGAATTTGACAGAGAAAGCAATAAACAGCGCCCGGATATCCAATAATAGCTATAAGACAGATGTGCTGCTTTCGTGCGATGAGTTTATTTTAGAAAACGCCTTGTCGCAGATGATCAAAGATGCCTGCGGCGAAAGCAGCTTTGACCGCATAGCAGATGTTGTAAATATCTGTAAAAACGGCGGCAAAATAACCCTGCCGCATGACATTTATGCAGAAAATTCCAAAGGCATATTAAAATTTTATAAGCAGGCAGATGCAGCGCAGGATCTTCAGTCACCGCTTGTTATCGGCGAAAATATGCACTTTTTCGATAAAGACCTGCTTGCAGAAAAATATGCTGTCGAAGAATATTTAAAAGAAAATGATAATGTTCACAAAAAGTTTACAAATTATCAAATAGATTATGATAAAATAAAAGGTAGCGTGTTTGTGCGCAACAGGCGCAGCGGCGATAAGATAAAGCTTCGCGGCAGAGATTTTACATCATCTGTTAAAACGCTTTTTAACGCCTCTGTACCCGTGGAAGAACGAGGAAAAGTGCTGTTTTTGTGTGACAGCGAGGGCATAATATTTATAGAAGGCTTTGGCTGTGCCGACCGTGTAAAATGCACCGACAGCACAAAAAACATACTTGAAATAAAGCTTAACACAAAACTGTCACAATAACGTGATACATTATAAAAGTGATATATGGATTTTGAAAGAAAGTATGACCTTACTGTTGCTGACAATATCTTTGTTGCAAAGAGAAACATTGTTGACTATATATGGAAAAGTGCAAAGCTTGAAGGGCTTAGCGTAACTTATCCGGATACCGACGCTGTTTTCAACGGTGTGTCACCGCCCTATATAAAAGTTGACGAAATTATAGCTGTGAACAATTTAAAACATTCTTGGTATTTTGTTTTTGATACTATAGATAAGCCGACAGATCTTGAGCTTATTTGCAGGCTTAACAGAATAGTCGGCGGCGATAATCTGGTATACAACGCTGGTCATCTGCGAAATATACCTGTTTCAATAGGCGGCACTTCGTGGAGACCCGATATTCCGAATGAACTGATCATAAAAGAAGATCTTGCGGATATTTTAAACATTGATAATCCTACAGACCGCTGTATTACGCTTATGCTTTATTGTATGCGTTCACAGATGTTCCTTGACGGCAATAAACGTACAAGTATGCTTGCGGCTAATCACGAAATGATACGTAACGGCTGTGGGATAATCTCTGTACCTATTGAATTTCAGCCTGAATTCAGAAGGCTGCTTGTTGAATTTTATGAAACAAACGAAATGTCGGTTTTAAAGCAGTTTGTATATGATAATTGTATTGACGGTATTGATATGCAGGCACAGCGCAGATCTGTTGAAGCACAGAAGAAAACAGTTTGATATAATAATAGAATATATGATAAAACAGTAATTCATGACGATCAAGGAGTGGTATATTGAACAAGAACAGCGGATTTAAAAGCCTTTGGATATATCTGCTTATATCCGGAGCGATACTTTTCGGTCTGATATATCTTCTCAGCAATTTAAGCGGCGGCGGAGAGGAAAAGCCTTATTCTGAGATAATGACGTATTTTGATGATATGCGCGTATCCGAATATGAGCTTGACCTCGGCAGCGGCGAGCTTACCTATAAGCTGGACGGCAAGGACGAGGAGTATACCTATGAAGTGCCCAACGTTTCGCTTTTTGTAAACGAGGTGCTCGGCGAGGAAGGCAGCAACTACAGGCAGAAATATAATGAGGCTCACCCTGACAGCAAGCTTGTCTTCAACTTACAGCCTATCAAGGATAACACCTTCTGGCTCAACCTTATACCAACGCTTATAATGCTCGGCGTAATGATCGCATTCTTTGTGATAGTCCTCAAATCTACCGCAGGCAGAGGCGGTCTTAACGGCTTCAGCAAAACAAATGCACGTCAGCATATAGATTCGGAGCATAAAGTCACGTTTGACGACGTTGCAGGCGCTGAGGAAGAAAAGGAAGAGCTTGTTGAAATAGTCGATTTCCTTAAAAATCCCAAGAAGTATCAGGAGATAGGCGCAAGAATACCCAAGGGCGTGCTGCTCATGGGTCCTCCCGGTACAGGTAAAACTCTTATGGCTAAGGCAGTTGCAGGCGAGGCTGACGTGCCGTTCTTCTCAATTTCGGGTTCCGATTTTGTTGAAATGTTCGTCGGCGTCGGTGCTTCAAGAGTAAGAGATCTGTTCGATCAGGCTAAAAAGAACGCTCCGTCTATCATTTTTATAGATGAGATAGATGCCGTCGGCAGACAGAGAGGCACAGGTCTCGGCGGCGGTCACGACGAAAGAGAGCAGACCCTCAACCAGATACTCGTCGAAATGGACGGTTTTGCTACCAAAGATAACATCATAGTTATGGCAGGCACTAACAGACGTGATATACTCGACCCCGCATTGCTTCGTCCCGGTCGTTTTGACAGGCAGATATTTGTAAATTATCCCGACGTAAAGGGCAGAGAAGAGATTCTCAAAGTTCATACAAGAAACCGTCCTCTCGCGCCCGATGTAGATCTGAAAGTTATCGCGCAGTCTACCTCCGGTTTTACCGGTGCAGACCTTGAAAACCTTGTAAACGAAGCCAGCCTGCTTGCCGCGCGTGAGAACAAAAAGGCTATCACACGCAAAGAGTTGGAAGAAGCTGCTATCAAGGTCATAGCAGGACCCGAGAAGAAGTCAAGGGTAGTAACGCCCGAAGAAAAACGCCTTACCGCGTATCACGAGGGCGGCCACGCGCTTTGCCATTACTTCCTGCCCACACAGGATAAGGTGCACCATGTTACCATTATCCCGAGAGGTCAGGCAGGCGGCTTTACAATGTCGCTTCCCGAAAAGGATAAAGCGTATGTCAGCCGCAATGAGATGTTCGAGACCATCATCGTGCTGCTCGGCGGCCGTGTTGCAGAAAAACTCGTGCTTGACGATATTTCCACGGGCGCTTCCAACGACCTTGAAAGGGCTACCGCTACAGCGAGAAATATGGTAACAAGATACGGATTCAGCGATAAACTCGGTCCTGTTGTATACGGCAGAGGTGAACATGAAGTGTTCCTCGGCAGAGATTACGGCAGTACGCCTGACTATTCGGACAGAGTTGCAGGTGAGATCGACGAGGAGATACGCACAATTGTTGAAGATGCCATGAGCAAGTGCGAAAAGCTGCTGACAGAGCATATGGATAAACTCCATACAGTAGCCAATTATCTTATGAAGTATGAAAAGATAGACGGCATAAACTTTGAAAAGCTCATGAACGGCGAGATCAGTGTTGACGACGATAACGCCGAAGATACCGCATCTGACGAAAAGAGCGAATAATTTATAAATCATACGTTTGAGCATTGCTCTTACGGGCAGCCGAATAAATTCGGCTTAAAGAAATTTTCTTCGCCGACTTTATTGGGTCGGCGATTTTCTTTGAAAACCGAAAATTTCTTTCCACATTATCATCTTTTTCGTTAAGGAGTCGCGGCCGAATAAATTCGGCTTAAAGAAATTTTCTTCGCCGACTTTATTGGGTCGGCGATTTTCTTTGAAAACCGAAAATTTCGTTCCGTTTTTGTATTATTTTGGCGCTGTGGGGTAAAATAATCTCATGAAAAAATTACCCTTGATCATACGCTCTATAAAAGACAAAAAATATATGCTGCTGGCGGCAGTCTCGGGCGTGCTTACAGCCCTTTCGCAGACCACACAAAGCTGGTATCTTGCATTTTTCTGTATAGTTCCGCTGTACTTCTGCATATTTTGCCAAAGCGTAAAAAATGCCGTAAAATGTTTCTTTTTCAGTATGACAGTCTACCACGGCATAATGTGCAGCTTTTTGCTCTCGCTGTATGACTATCTGAAACTGCCGTTTCTGCTCATGCTCATGATATGCGTGATAGTCGTTGCCATGATAGCCCTTTTGCAAAGCGCGATAATGCTTGCCGCAGTCTACCCGTCAATAAAAACACAGTTCAAAAGCAGGGCAGTAAAAATAGCAGCATTTTCAGCCTGCTTTTCGCTCGGTCAGTATTTTATGGAGATAGTCCCGTATATCTCTTTCCCGTGGGCAAGAGTGGAAAACGCGCTTAGCTTTCAGCCCGTTCTTTTGCAAAGTGCGGCGCTTTTCGGCGGCGGTTTTACAGCGTTTTTACTGCTATTATTCAACGGTCTGACAGCCTGCCTGCTGGAAGCTTTGTTTCGCGAAAACATAAAACGAACGCTCTCTCTTTCGGCAGTCGCGGCTTTGGGCTTTTCTGTAGTTACAGCTTGCGGAGCGTGGTATATGCTGGGTAAAACAGGCGGAGAAACAATACCCGTAGCCGCGGTGCAGGGCTCTCAGGAGGGTCTGAAGAAAAACTCACAGTCAGCCGAGCAGGCAGCAGAGGAGTATTCCGCGCTTATCTCACAAATGCCTGAAAACTCTGCCGAACTTGCATTGCTGCCCGAAACGGCATTTCCGTGCGTTCTTAATGAAAATATAGCAAATATGCTGCCCAAATCTCCGCCGTATATCGTAACGGGCTGTATTTATGAAAGCGAAGGCAAACGCTATAACTGCCTCTCTCCTCTCTCAGATACAAAAAGCGTGCATCTCAAACAAGTGCTTGTGCCGCTGGGCGAGTATACGCCTTTTTTCAAACTAAGCGGCTTTACCTCGCTGACACCCTCAAAAGCAAATAACTGCATTTCTTTAGGCGGCAGAAAATACGCCGCTTCTATATGTATTGAAAGCATATATTCTTCGCTGCTGTCATCGCAGATAGCCGATGGCGGCAGCATGATACTCATGTCAACAAACGATTCATGGTTCAAAAACAGCTTTGCCAGACAGGTGCATTTCCGCCACAGCATTTTAAGAGCAGCCGAATATGACAGAAGCCTTCTGCGCAGCGGCAACTGCGGCATTTCCGCGCTGATAGACAGAAACGGCTTTGTCACCGCCGCACAGTATGGCAAGCAGGGAGCTTTCATAACCGCAAACGCAGAACTTTCCGATACACGCACGCCTTATTCGGTGTGGGGCAATATCTTTCAGCTGCCCGCGCTGCTTTTTGTTATACGCTTTTACGTTCTGGCGGCAGTATCAAAGCTGATAGCGCATTTTGAAAAAAATCCTGATAATAACAATGTATAATATCAGCCGCAGCGGTTAAAATAAAGCTGTCAGACATATGTTCCCCTGACAAATATATGCATATATCGAAAGGATAGAAATTATATGTTGAAAAGAATATTGAGTGCAGCTGCCGCGGCAGTGCTTGCGTGCTCCGTGTTTGCAAGCTGCTCCGGCAGAGATACCAACAGCAACGGCGATAAAGTGTCTTCAAATGATACCACATCATCAGCCGCTGCTACAACGACCTCTTCGTCAACTACGACGAGCGAGACCACCACAAAGGACGACAGCACAGACAAGAGCGAAAAAGACGACAGCGACACCGTGGTAGACGATATAGGCTCTACAGTAGGCGATGTTGCAAGCGACGTCGGCGATGCCGCAAAAGATACCGTTGACGGCGCAACAGATATAGTTGACGATATTGTTAGATAATAAACGCAAGATTTTTTGAAAAGGCAGTCTGTATTTTGTGCTGGCTGCCGGCGTGTCGACATGGTCGACACTTCACGGGAAAACCAGTTCGGGGTTTTCCCGTGTGCCTTTTCCTGCGTCGGCTCAGTTACCCTCACGCAAAAAATCACAAAATGTTGTGATTTTTTGCTGCGCCGACAGCGGTGTAAGATCCGAGAAATGAATTCTCGGATCTTACTTTATTATTTAATTCTGTTCGACATAATTCTGCTTAATTGCCGTAATGTGCGGTAAAATAAGCTTTTGCGGTTGACAAGCCTCCCGTTTTTATGTTATAATAGATATATCTTTTTAGTTTTTATTATTTTTTAGCGAAGAGAGGTCTGAATATGAACACCAATGCACGCGAACTTCTCTGTAAGAAGTTTATTGAAAACAATACGATAAAGCCAGAGCTTTTCGATAATTACATAGTTAAAAAAGGTCTGCGTAACGCCGATGGCACAGGTGTTGTGGCAGGTCTTACAAATATCTGTAACGTTCACGGATATGTTGTAAACGAGGGTGAAAAATCGCCTATAGAGGGTGAACTTATCTATCGCGGCTATAATATACGCGACCTTGTCGGCAACGTTGTCAAGGAAAACAGATTCGGCTATGAGGAGATAGTGTATCTTCTGCTAATGGGCGACCTGCCATCTCAGCACGAGCTTGAAGTGTTCAAATCTCTGCTTGCCGCAAACAGAGAACTGCCCGAATCTTTCTTTGAGGATATGATACTTAAAAATCCTTCGAGAAATATCATGAACCAGATGGGCAGAAGCGTTCTTTCGCTGTATTCTTATGATGACAACCCAGAAAGCACCTCGCCCGACTATGAAATGGCTACAGCAGTTTCCATAATTGCCAAAATGCCTACAATAATGGTGTCTGCGTGGCAGGTAAAGAACAGATACTTCAACAACGAAAGTATGCATATGCACCCGCTTATAAAAACGCAGTCTACCGCTGAATCTATTCTGTCCACCATTCGCCCCGACAGAGTGTTCACCGATGAAGAAGCAAAACTTCTGGATATAATGCTCATGCTGCACGCAGAGCACGGCGGCGGTAATAACTCTACTTTTGCCTGCCGTGTGCTTACATCTTCCGGCACCGATCCCTATGCAGCGTATTCTGCCGCTATAGGTTCTCTCAAAGGCTACCGTCACGGCGGCGCAAATGCCAAAGTTACCGAGATGCAGGATATCATCAAGCAAAATGTACATAACTGGGACGACGAGGGCGAAGTTGCCGACTTTCTGCGCAAGATCATGCGTAAAGAAGCAGGCGACGGCACAGGTCTTATATATGGTATGGGTCACGCGGTATATACACTTTCCGACCCCAGAGCCGTTATACTTCGTGAAAGAGCAGAAAACCTCGCCAAGGGAACAGAGTTTGAAGCCGAATTCAGACTGCTGCACAATATCGAAAAACTCACTCCGCAGCTTTTCAAAGAGATAAGAGGCGTTGATAAGGTAATGTGCGCAAATGTCGATATGTATTCGGGTCTTGTGTACAGAATGCTTAAAATACCTCAGGATCTGTTTACTCCGCTGTTTGCAGTATCGCGTATGGCAGGCTGGTCGGCACATAGGTTTGAAGAGATAGTCACCGGCAAGAAGATAATCAGACCTGCGTATAAATCGGTGCTCAGTAAGCGTAAATATGTTCCTATAAGCGAAAGATAAATTTTTTGTCAAAAGGTCTTTAAAAATTTATTGAAATATGTTATAATATAACCGAATGTATGTTTTTACATTCGGTTATATTGCTGTTTTGCGGAAAGGAGCGAAAGATATGAAGCTGAAAAGAATATTTGCAGCCTGCATTCTGGGCGTTATGCTGACTTTCAGCGGATGTTCGTTCGGCTCTTTTTCGGTAGATACTTTGCTCGCAGCGCCTAAGCTCTCCGCAGAGCAGGAGGGTATTTACGATGCGCTTATGAAAAGCACCGGCAACAATATAGTGCTTAAATACCCCAAAAGCGGCAGCAACCGCAGCGCCTATATGGTGGCGAATATAGACGATGAACCTACAGACGAAGCTATAGTTTTCTATGAATTCAATAATGACCTTCCCGGAATGAGCAGTGCCGATGCCGAGGACAGCGGCGTAAGGCTTTGCGTGCTCGATAAAAACGATAAGGGCGAGTGGCAGGCTGTTTCAGATCAGGCAGGCGCAGGCACAGATATTGACAGGATAATAGTATCAAAACTGGACGGCAGCGGAAATATAAGCGTTATAGTCGGTTATTCTACGCTTTCAATAAATGAAAAGGTCATGGAAGTGTATAATTATTCGCAGGGCAAGCTGACACTTGCGGCACAGGACAGCTACAGCGTAATGGAAACTCTCGATATAGACAACGACGGATATAATGAGATAATCACAGTGCAGTCGGGCGGCGATAACTCACTTGCCACAGCATCACTTCTCAGTATGTCAGATGGTCAGATAGTCAAGACTAATGTAATATATATGTCAGAAAGATTCCAGTCGGTGGCTTCGTATGTAAAGGGCAAGCTTACCGAGTATAATAAGGCATTGTTTATCGACTGCCGCTATGACGAGAGCCGCCTTCAGACCGAATTTTTGTATTATAAGTATGATTCACTGCAAAACCCCGTAGCCAAAATGGGCAGCGACCTTGCAGACCTTACTGTGCGTCCCGACGGCTACTATTCTACAGATATGGATAACGACGGTATCGTAGAGATACCTACCGTTGAGCCTATGCCGGGGTATGAGCTTTCAGCCCCCGAAGAGCAGATCTACCTTACCACATGGAACGCCTACAAAGATTATTATGAGTTTTATCCCAAATATGTAGGATATTATTCTATTTCAGGCGGATATATGCTTGAATTTCCTAAAGAATGGAAAGGTACAGTCACAGTAAAACGCGATGCTGTAACAGGTGAAGCGGTATTTTATGTGTTTGATACATCTTTGGAAGAAACAACGCAGGAATTTATGCGTATCACAATAAGTTCGCGTGATGATTCCGCCGAGTATGAAAAGAGAGGCTATGAAAGGATAACCTCCGCAGGTCAGACAGACTACCTTGTAAGATTTACAGGCAGTGTGGAAAATGTTGACCTTTCCAAAATAAAAAGCAGATTTTATGTGATCTCGTAAAGATGGACAAAACGAAAATTTATAAGATAGGAGAGATATTTATGAGAAAGATCATTGTGTGTGAAGACGAAGATTCCATAAGGGAGTTTGTCGTGCTCAACCTGAAAAGAAGCGGCTATGAAGTCGTGAGTGTGAGCAGCGGCGAAGCTGCCCTTGAAGCGTATGATGCCGCCCCCGGAACATTCGATGTCGCACTGCTGGATATAATGATGCCAGGCATAGACGGCATTCAGGTGTGCAAAAAACTTCGCGAAAAAAGCGAAACTATGGGAATAATCATGCTATCGGCAAAATCGCAGGAGATAGATAAGGTATCATCACTGATGATAGGCGCAGATGACTATATAACAAAGCCGTTTTCAATATCAGAGCTTGTCGCCAGGGTAGATGCAGTCTGCCGCAGAGTAAATATTTCCCATGCAAAGCCCGAGAGCAATTCAACAATTGTTTCAGGTCCGTTTACCCTCAACCTTAAAAGCAGAACAGTCTACCGTGACGGTCAGCAGATAGACCTCACTCAGGTAGAGTATCAGATAATGGAGTATTTCTTCAAAAACCAGAATACCGCTCTTGACCGTACCAGTATACTCAACCATATCTGGGGCGATTCATACTACGGCGATGATAAGATAGTAGATGTAAATATCCGCCGTATACGTATGAAAATAGAGAAAGAGCCCTCTAATCCGCAGTATATACTTACCATCTGGGGCTACGGTTATAAGTGGAGCGCGCCCGGAAATTAACATAGGCTGAATTTTACGAAAGGGGAGTGTAACAGTGGCTAAGGTCAGAAGAAAGAACAGCATAACCACGCGCTGGGCAGTGAATAACCTCGGCGTTGTAATTGTTATACTCCTTATAATAGATGTAATATCCGCCGTGCTGATAAGGTACTATTACTACAACTCAGCCCAGCAGTATGTAATGAACCAG
Organism: uncultured Clostridia bacterium; assembly: GCA_947624375.1. Lineage (GTDB taxonomy): Bacteria > Bacillota > Clostridia > Oscillospirales > Ruminococcaceae > UBA7477. The sequence goes on from CANQKD010000004.1 coordinate 38,710, forward strand.
ATGAGCATAATAACCAGCGCAATTGAGCGTTACGCCAGCGACGGCACTACAAATTATAACTCCGAGATACGAGGAATTATAGAAAACTATGAGCATAAGAACCAGATAGAACTTATGGCAATAGATCACGATGACCAGATAGCACTTACATCTTCGGGATTTTCGCCGCAGGGTCAGCCCGATATGTCTGACTTTGATATGGCAAGGTCTTCCGAGAGCGGCTCAGCGCTGGTAAATACAAAGCTGCCTTCGGGCGAGAAGGTAATGGCTTATACCTGCATGATACCGCCGCTGGGAAGCGAGTTTCAGGCTATCAGAATGATGGTATCTGTAGAAAAAGTCGACAGGCAGATATGGCTTTTCGTATTTGTAATAACGCTTGTGCTTGCCGCAATAGTTGCGCTTATGATATTTACCGGCAGATTTTTTGTGCGCTCTATAGTGAACCCCGTGCGTGATGTGAATTTGTTTGCCAGAAAGATAGCTACCGGCGATTTTTCGCAAAGACTTGTAAAAGACCGCGATGATGAACTCGGTGAGCTTTATGACAGTATAAACTATATGGCGAACGAGCTTTCAAATACAGAAGCTATGAAAAATGAGTTTATATCTTCGGTCTCTCATGAGCTGCGAACGCCGCTTACCGCCATAAAGGGCTGGAGCGAAACACTTCTTGATATGAGCGACGATAAAGAGACCATTGAAAAGGGCATGAAAGTCATAATCGGCGAGACCGAAAGGCTTTCTGATATGGTTGAAGAGCTTCTTGACTTCTCGCGTATTCAAGACGGCAGACTGCTGCTGAACAAAGCTACCATTGATATTCTTGCAGAGCTCGGCGAGACAGTGCTTATATATAAAGAAAGAGCCAAAAAACTGGGCATGACACTTGAATATTATGAGCCCGAGATGCTCCCATTTGTTTACGGCGACAGAAACAGGCTGAAGCAGGTGTTTATAAATATCGTAGACAATGCGGTCAAGTATTCTGATGAGGGCGCGGTCATTTCTGTAGAAGCGTATGAAGAAGACGGAGATATAGTTATTTCCGTTTCCGATACGGGCATAGGCATTTCTGAAGAAGACCTGCCTAAGGTAAAAACAAAGTTTTTCAAAGCCGAGCAGACAAGACGCGGCTCGGGCATAGGCCTTGCAGTTGCTGATGAGATAATCAGAATGCATTCGGGCACACTTACAGTTAAAAGCCAGCTTGGCGTGGGTACTACCGTGGTAATAACCCTGCCGGCTATCAGGTCTGCAAATCAGGGCAGAAAGGATAAAACAGAGACAATAAACGTTGAGCTTATCACCAACAACGATGACGAAAGGAATACCATATATGAGCAGCAAGACGGAAAAGACAGCTGAAAACGGCTGTAAGTTCAAGTCAAAAATAGGCGGTCAGGCGCTTATCGAGGGCGTTATGATGCGCGGTCTGTATAAGTCGGCAATGGCGTGCAGGCTGCCAAGCGGAGAGATAGACCTTGAAGTGTGGGATATAAACAACGGCAAGAATATGCCGTGGTATCGAAAAGTGCCGTTTCTTCGCGGAATATTCAACTTTGCAATAACTTTTGCCGAGGGTTATAAATGCCTCTCAAAGTCAGCCGATAAATCAATGCAGGGGCTGGATGAAGAGCCGCAGTCAAAGTTTGAAAAATGGCTCGATGACAAGCTCGGCGACAAGTTAGGACCTGTAGTTTCCGTGGTCGGTATGGTGTTTGGCATCGCGCTGGCGGTGCTGCTGTTTGTGTTCCTGCCGTCGGGTCTCACTAAGCTGCTGTCAAAGTTTGTCAAATTAAATTCGGTAGTAAAAACAATAATCGAGGGCGTTATAAAAATATCGATCTTTGTGCTTTTTATGTGGCTTACCAGCCTGATGCCCGATATGAAGATAATGTACCGATACCACGGCGCAGAGCATAAAACTATAGCTTGCTATGAGGCAGGCGAAGAGCTGACGCCCGAAAACGTCAAAAAACATATACGCTTTCACCCAAGATGCGGCACCAGCTTTATGTTTTTGATACTGCTTATCAGTATAATAATCTTCTCGCTGTTGCACCTGCCGTGGGATAATATTCTTTTGAGAATGTGCTTCAAACTGGCGCTTCTGCCCATAATAGTGGGTATAGGGTATGAGTTTATACGGCTTGCAGGACGGTATGACAACTGGTTCACAAAGGCATTTTCAGCGCCGGGTCTGTGGCTGCAAAGAATAACCACCAAAGAGCCCGATGAAAAGCAGATAGAGTGCGCCATAGCCGCGCTTAAAGCAGTAATTCCCGAAGATACCGAGGAGGACAGATGGTAAACCGCGGAGAACTTTACGAAAAATGCGTAAATAAGCTTGAAGAAAAGGACATAGACACCGCAGATTTTGACGTAAGATGTATTTTTTCAGATGTTTTGCAGGAAAGAAACTTTATCAAAAACGGCGCGCCTGTCAGCAAAGAAAATGCAGCGCGTATACAAGATATTACAGAAAGGTATGCAGACGGCTATCCGCTGCAATATTTGCTTGGAAAATGGGAGTTTTACGGTCTGCCGTTCTATGTCGGCGAGGGCGTGCTTATCCCTCGGCAAGATACCGAAACACTCGTTGAGTTTGTTTTGAATACCTTTAAAAATGGCGATATTTCGGCAGTTGATCTATGCGCAGGCAGCGGCTGTATCAGTATAGCGATAGAGAAAAATATCACCTGCCGCATTACCGCAGTTGAAAGATCGCCGCAGGCTTATGAGTATCTTTTAAAAAATATACAGTTCAATTCAAGCGGCGTAACGCCTATGCTCGCAGACGTTACGGAAAAGCAGACCGCAGAGCAGTTCCACGACCTTGACCTGATAGTCTGCAACCCTCCGTACCTTACCGAAGATGATATGCGGCATCTGCAAAAGCAGGTCGGCTATGAGCCCAAAGAAGCGCTCTACGGCGGCATTGACGGCTGTGACTACTACAGATATATAGTAAGGCTGTGGAAAAATTCTTTGAAAGACGGCGGCGTTATGTGCTTTGAGATAGGCATAGGGCAGGAAGATGAAGTCTCCGGCATAATGATACAGCACGGTTTTGAAAATGTTCGTTCAAGAAAAGATCTGTGTGGAAAATTCCGCATAGTTACGGGCGTGTGGCGCAGCGAATAGCTTTGCAGTACAAATAATAACACGTTTATTTGCAGTACGTACTTTTGTACACTTGTTGTGTTATAATATATATGTGAACGGATCACAAAAGTAAAAACATCATGCGGAAATTCCGCAGAAAGGACTGACAGACATGGCAGCAGGAAAGAAAGAATCAAAAAAGCAGTTGGAGATACCCGATACCGCCGAAGAAAAGCAGAAGGCTTTGCAGGGCGCTATCGCGGAGATCGAAAAGAAGTACGGTAAAGGCGCGGTAATGCGTCTTGGCTCAACAAAGGCGCTCGATGTGGCGGCAATTTCAACAGGCTCACTCACGCTTGATATGGCTCTCGGTATAGGCGGCGTGCCCCGCGGCAGAGTGGTTGAAATATACGGTCCCGAAAGCTCGGGCAAAACTACCGTTGCACTGCATATAATCGCAGAGGCGCAGAAACTGGGCGGCAACGCGGCGTTTATTGACGTTGAACACGCTCTTGACCCTGTGTATGCGGCGGCTCTCGGCGTTGATACCGATGCGCTTTTAGTATCACAGCCCGACAGCGGCGAAGATGCCTTGCAGATAGCCGAAACCCTCGTCCGTTCGGGCGCTATTGATTGTATAGTTGTGGATTCCGTTGCGGCAATGGCTACCAAAGCCGAGATAGACGGCGATATGGGCGATACCCATGTAGGTCAGCTGGCAAGGCTTATGTCACAGGCTATGAGAAAGCTGACAGCGGTTATATCAAAGTCTAACTGCGTGGCGGTGTTTATAAACCAGATACGCGAAAAAATAGGCGTTATGTATGGCAACCCCGAAACCACCCCCGGCGGCAGAGCTCTAAAATTCTACAGCTCAGTCCGTATAGAGGTAAGGCGTCAGGAACAGCTGAAAGCAGGCTCTGAGGTCATAGGCAACAGAACAAAATGCAAGGTTGTCAAGAACAAAGTTGCTCCGCCGTTCAAAGAATGTGAGTTTGATATAATCTACGGCAAGGGCATCTCCCGTGACGGCGAGCTGCTCGATCTTGCCGTTGAACTGGGTATAGTCAAGAAAGGCGGCGCGTGGTTCAGCTATAACGACATGAAACTCGGTCAGGGCAGAGATAATTCAAAAGACTATCTGCTTGCCAACCCTGATCTTTTCAAAGAGATCGAAAAGCAGGTGCGTGAGCGCAGCGGAGAGCTTGTTATGAATACCAAAAAGAGCGCGAAAGACTCGGCTATTGCAGCGGCTGCAAAGGCTTCTGCCTCGGGCGGCTCGGCGGCAGCGGCAGGCGATGAAAACAGCGTTATCGTAAATGCTGATGATGATTTTGAAGAGTTTGCCCCCGTTGACGTCGACGAATGATGAACATAACAAAAATAGAGAAGTACAAGGGCAATACCTATGAGGTAGAGTTTGACGACGGCGCGAAAGAGTATCTGAATATTGAAATAATTACAGACTATCATCTGAAAGCGCCGATGTCTCTGCCTGAGAGCGCGTGGGAGCAGGTCTCGTATGCCAACAAGCTGCGTACTGCCAAAGAACGCGCCCTCTATCTTCTCGATTATAAAGACTATTCGTATACCGAGCTTTTCAAAAAGCTGGAGCAGAATTACCCTACGCAGGTGTGCTTTGATACAATGGCAAGGCTCGTGGAGATAGGCGTTATAAACGATAAGCGCTATGCGGTCAATATGGCGCGACGTCTGGCAGAGGTCAAAGGCTTTGGTTATTACAGATGCGTGCGCGAAATGCGGCTTAAAGGTCTTGATAACGAGTTTATTGAAGAAGCCCTTGCACCATATCGCGAAAATGCGGTCGAGCGGCTGAAAGAGCTTGTTGAAGAAAAGTATGCCCATAAAATACGCGATAAAAAGTCGCTCGATAAGGTAAAAAATGCCCTTGTAAGGCTCGGTTATTCGTTTTCGCAGGTAAAAGAAGCCCTCGAAGACTATGAGTTTGAAGATGACGACGATCAATATACTTGACATTTGAGAAAAAATATGTATAATATAGTATATCATTTAAAGTATTGAAAAGGAGCGCTTGCTATGGCAGTAAGAGTGGGTATGGTGTCGCTGGGCTGCCCCAAAAATTTAGTTGATGCCGAAACCATGTTGTATGACCTCAGAGAAGCAGGGTATGAGATAGTGCCCGATGCGGCCCTGGCGGACATAGTAATTGTAAACACCTGTGGATTTATCGAATCTGCCAAGCAAGAAGCGATAGATACCATTTTAGAGTTCTGTACCCTTAAAGACGAGGGCAGAATTAAAGCTGTGGCAGTAACAGGCTGCCTTGCCGAGCGCTATAAAGAAGAGATACTAGGAGAGATACCCGAAGTGAACGCCGTTGTAGGCATAGGCAAAAACAGCGATATTTGTGAGGTAGTAAAGCGCCTCTCTCAGGGCGATAGCGGCATTATGACCTTTGATGATAAAGATAAGCTGTGTATAGAGGGCAGAAGAATTGTTTCTACAGACCATTATGCATACCTTAAAATTGCCGAGGGCTGCAGCAACTGCTGTACATACTGCGCTATACCGTCAATACGCGGCAAGCTTCGCAGCAGAAGCATTGAAAGCGTTGTCAGTGAGGCAAAATGGCTTGCAAAAGCAGGTGTCAGCGAGATCATTTTAGTCGCGCAGGATACCACAAATTACGGCTTTGACCTTTACGGAGAGCCGCGCCTTGCGCAATTACTTGAAGAGCTTTGCAAAATAGACGGCATACGCTGGATAAGAACTCTTTATTGCTACCCCGAAAGAATCACCGACGAGTTGCTGGAAGTTATGGCAAGAGAAGATAAAATAGTAAACTATCTTGATATACCCATGCAGCATTGCAACGGCGATATACTTAAAGCTATGAACCGCAAAGGCGATAATGCATCTCTGCGTGCGCTTGTAGATAAAATTCGCGCTAAAATACCCGATATAACGCTGCGTACAACGCTTATTGCAGGCTTCCCCGGTGAAACGCAGGAGCAGTTTGAGGAGCTCTGTCAGTTTGTGAAAGATGTTCGTTTTGATAAGCTCGGCTGCTTTACATACTCCGCTGAGGAGGGAACGGCCGCAGAAAAAATGTCCGACCAGATAGACTTCAAAACCAAAGAAGAGCGCTGCGACGAGATAATGAACGAGCAGATGCTTATAAGCTATGAGCTCAACGAAAAGAAGATAGGCAATACATATGAGGTCGTTTGCGAGGGCTTTGACAGATATGCAGAGTGCTTTTTTGGCAGAGGCAGAGCAGATGCCCCCGAGATAGACGGCAAAATATTTTTCAGCTCGGCAAGCGGCAAAAAGTATCGCCCCGGCGAGTATGTGAATGTAACCATTGACGATGTGCTTGACTATGACCTTATCGGTACTGTGAACGACTGATCAAAAATAGACGAGAGGTGTATTTATGAATACCCCAAATAAACTGACCGTTATGCGCGTGCTGCTCGTGCCGCTGTTTATCGCGCTTATAATGATAGACAGCATACCGCTCAATATTCTATGGGCAGGGCTTGTTTACGGTCTTGCGGCAATAACCGACCTTATAGACGGCAAAATGGCGCGCAAGTATGGGCTTGTAACAAACTTCGGCAAGTTCTTAGACCCCATCGCCGATAAGATACTTGTAATGGCAGTGCTTCTTTGCTTTTCCGCAAAGGGCTGGATAGACATCATAGCTGTGTTCATTATTCTTACAAGAGAGTTTGTAGTTTCGGGTCTGCGGCTTGTCGTTGCAGGCGAGGGCGTTGTAGTTCCGGCAGGTATATGGGGCAAGCTTAAAACAGCCTGTACAATGGCGGCTTTTGGGATAATAATGGCGATAGAGCTTTTCTTGGTGCGTATAGCGGATATAAGCTTCAACTTCTTTATTATAAATGAAATACTCATATGGATATGCGCCGTGCTGACAATTATCTCGGGCGTAACGTATGTTTATGCTTATAAAGACTATATAAACCCCAACGATTGAAATCAGCACTTGCAATTTTTAACGAAATGTGTTATACTGCATATAATAGTTAGTGCAGATCATATGTTTAAATGCTTTCGGTCAGAGTAGCAGAAAACGCCTTGACTACAGAGAGGACGATAAGGTGGAAACGTCCGTCGGGCAGCTGTGAAAGTGCGGCTGATATTGCTTTATGCAAAGGCACGGTCGGTGAAACAAAGTAGCCGTCTGCGTAAGTCCGCGTTAAGGACGAGAGTATAAAATGGGAGTGGGACCGCAGCTTTAGTTGCCTCCTGGCGCATATGCGTCAGTGGGGCATTTTTTATTTACGGAGGGAAAATATGAAGATAATTGATAAGATCCACGAAGATATACAGTCTATACGCGACAGAGACCCTGCCGCAAGAACAACACTGGAGATAGTTACGACCTATTCGGGTCTGCACGCCGTGTGGATGTACAGAGCAGCGCACTTTTTCTATGTCCATAAAATGTATTTTGTTGCAAGAGCGATCTCGCAGATAGCAAGGCTTTTGACGGGTATAGAGATACACCCCGGCGCTAAAATAGGCAAGGGTCTGCTTATAGACCACGGCTCGGGGGTAGTTATAGGCGAAACAGCCGAGATAGGCGATAACTGCCTTTTGTATCAGGGCTGTACTTTGGGCGGCACGGGTAAAGACCATGGCAAACGCCACCCAACGCTGGGCAACAACGTAATGGTAGGCTGCGGCGCTAAGATATTAGGACCTTTTAAGGTCGGCGATAACGCCAAAATAGCCGCTAATGCAGTTGTTTTAGAGGAAGTTCCGCCCAATTCAACTGCGGTAGGCGCGCCTGCAAAAATAGTAAGACAGGACGGCAAGCGCACGCAGGATCTCGACCAGATACACATTCCCGACCCCGTGGCTATAGAGCTATCTAAACTCAATAAGCGTATAAAAGCTCTGGAAGAACAGCTTGAAAACAAGGATAAATAAATATAGGAAAGGACAGTATTTATGAACAGTATAACGCTTTATAATTCTGCATCTCATAAGGAAGAAGAATTTGTGCCGCACGAGCAGGGTAAAGTAAATATGTATACCTGCGGACCTACCGTATACCACTATGCGCATATAGGCAACCTGCGCAGCTACATTATGGAAGATGTTCTTGAAAAATACCTGCGCTGCAGCGGATATGACGTAAACAGGGTTATGAACATAACAGACGTGGGACACCTGACTTCCGACGGCGATACAGGCGACGACAAGATGCTCAAAGGCGCGAAAAGAGAGCATAAAACAGTGATGGAGATAGCTAAGTTTTATACCGATGCTTTCTTTGCCGACTGCAAAAAACTCAATATCCGCAAACCGGATACCGTTGTGCCTGCAACTTCGTATATAGGTGAGTTTATCAAGGTAATTAAAGCTTTAGAGCAAAAGGGCTATGCCTATACCGCAGGCGGAAACGTATATTTTGATACTTCTAAACTTTCAAAGTATTATGTTTTCGGCGATGTTTCTGAAGAAGATCTGGCGGTCGGCGTCCGCGATGGCGTTGAGGCAGATGAGAACAAGCGCAATAAAGCAGACTTCGTGCTGTGGTTCACAAAATCAAAGTTTGACGACCAGGAGCTTAAATGGAACTCCCCGTGGGGTGTAGGTTACCCCGGCTGGCATATCGAGTGTTCCTGCATTAGTATGAAAAACAACGGCGAGTACCTCGATATACACTGCGGCGGCATAGATAACCAGTTTCCGCATCACACCAACGAGATAGCGCAGTCTGAGGCATACCTCGGTCACGACTGGTGCAAATACTGGTTCCATGTGCACCACCTTAACACCAAGGGCGGCAAGATGAGCAAATCCAAGGGCGAGTTTCTTACCGTTTCTCTTCTTGAAGAAAAAGGCTATGACCCGCTTGTATACAGATTTTTCTGCCTGCAATCGCATTACCGCAAGTCGCTCGTTTTCAGCTATGAAAACCTTGACAACGCAAAGGCGGCGTATGACAAGCTTGTTTCAAGAGCGGCTCAGCTTATCTCGGAAAAAGATACACAGCCGATAGATGAAAATGCCTTCGAGGCTCTTAAAAAGCCGTTTACTGATGCTATGAGCGACGACATAAATACTTCAAACGCCATAACCGCGCTTTATGATGTCTTCAAAGCCGATACCAACTCCGCTACAAAGCTTGCGGTAATAGAAGACTTTGACAAGGTGCTTTCTATAGGCATAATCGACAGAGCGAACAAGCTTATCGCAGACAAAGCTCAGGAAGATATACCGCCCGAAATTATGGCACTTGTAGAGCAGCGCAAGGCGGCAAGAGCGGCTAAAAATTTCGCTCTGGCAGATAAGCTTCGCGATGATATCTCACAGCTGGGCTATATCGTTGAGGAGAGCCGTCAGGGTACGCGCATTTCAAAAAAGCAGTAAAACGAAAGGGAAGTAAAACATATGGCAATGAATGATCTGCAAAGACAAAAAATCAGCATAAAGGCCGGCCGTGTTTTCAAAGCATCGATAACCATGGCTATCCTCGCTGTTATAATGCTGCTTACGTTCGCCTGTCTTCACGCGCAGGACAAGACGCTCGAAAAAGCCAAAGAAATAAACTATGTGCAGTATACAATTCCTGAGGACAGCACGAAGGTAGTTGTTTTTGAAACTACTTTGGGTACAGTAAAGGCGGTCTTGTTTGAGGATAAAGCGCCAAGATTCTGCGAATATTTTGAAGACCTTGTAAACGACGGCTACTATGACGACACATATTTCTTCAATATTGAGAGCGAACAGAACGCTTATGCTTTCGGCGGTGCAAAAGCCCCCGACGGAGCCGATACCAAGGACACCGACAAGAAGATGCTCGAGCCCGAAAAGTCGTATGACCTATGGCCGTTCAGAGGAGCTCTGTGTACCTATGGCAGAGAAAAAGGCGTGTTCAACAAGCGCAACACCACCGGCAGCAGAATATTGTTCATAAATTCAATAGATTTTACAGAAGACGTAAAGAATGAGATGAACGAGCTTGAAGCCGATGAAAAGCTTGTGAACTATTTTCTTGAAAAGGGCGGAGTGCCCAACTTTGCACAGCAGTTCACTATATTTGCGCAGGTCTATGAGGGGCTTGACGTGATCGAGAAGATAACCTCGACCGAGGTAGACGATGAAAAGAAGCCGACCTCAGAGTTAAAGATAATTTCAGCCAAGATATCTACCTACGGCGAAAACAAGGCTGCAAACGAGCAAGAGGCATTTCCCGAAAGCTTTATTCAGGAAGATGCAGAGGAAGACAGCTCACAAGCCGAGTAACGCAAAATGTTTTAAAAATGCTTGACAATTGAATTTAACTGTGGTATAATCAAATATGTTCTGATGAATGAACATGGGGTTATAGCTCAGTTGGTAGAGCGGTTGCTTCGCATGTAACAGGTCAGGGGTTCGATTCCCCTTAGCTCCACCACGTCGTCGCGGATTTCGTATCACTCGCGGCGACTTTTCTTTTATACTTGTTGAAAAGTCACCGCTCACTCACTCCATCGCTCCTCCTTTCCAAAACGAGTCACGCTTGCTTATCCTGTTCGCTTGTAAACGCGCTCACGACGGCTAAGCTGCGCTACCAACTCGTTTTGGTTTCGAGTAAGGCTCAGTTAATAGTTGATAGTATTCGGGAGGAGATTCTGTACTATTCACTTCACGTTGACCGCCTTATGTAAGACAGTGCTCCGCAGGCTGCGCGACAGCGCAATTTTTCTTGCCTCTTGCCTCTTTGAAAAACGCACAAAGAAACGGCTTCGCGCTATATCCGAAAAACGCTTCTAACCTCTTACATCTAACTTCTAACATCTAAAAGCATATTACCCTGCCTGTCAGCATATTCTTGAATAGAATATGTCAGGGAGGGCATTTCAATGTGTAAACAAAACGAAGAAAACGACATCACCGCGCGTGAATTTATACTTCTCGGCGCAATGCTTGTAATAATGATATTGTCAATTGTGGGGCTTCTGAACGCCCTGACCGACATCGCCCAGAGCGACCTGTGGGAAATGCTCACGCTTGATGAGATAGCCGAGGCTTTTACAAACCTGCTGGGTAAACTCGCGTGCTGAGATTTGCCGTAAAAGGATGCGATATTTCGCTGTCTTTCAGCTTTTTTGCTATCATAGCACTTGCCGCCGCTTCAGATGCCAAAGCCGTTGCGGTGTCGCTTCTTTGCTGCATCATGCACGAAACAGGTCACCTTGCCGCTATGGCATACTATGGCTCAAAAGTGAACGAAATATGTTTCTACGGCGGCGGTATAAAGATAAAAGCTGCTCCGGCATTTTTGGGTACTAAGCAGCAAGCGGCAGTGCTTCTGGCAGGGTGTGCGGTAAATGCCGCTGCGTATCTTGCTTGCGCAGTCGCAGGAGCGACAGGTACTATGTTTGCCACAGCGAATCTCATTCTGTGCGCTTTCAACATTTTGCCGCTTAAAAAGCTTGACGGCGGCAGGCTTACAGAGCTTCTGGCAGGGCAGTCGCACGGCGTTTATACCGCTGTAACAGCTTTAAGAATAGTCACACTTGTGATAATGGCACTGCTGCTTCTGAAAGCATTTGTAATGGGTGCTGTAAGCTTTACGCTTGTCGCCGCAGCGCTGTATATAGTCGCTTCTGAGGCTCTTTGTATGTAAATCAAGCTGTTATTTGTGCATATTTGCCAAAATGTTATCATAATTTTTTTGCAAAAATGTTCTTTTGGGTATTGCAAAAAACATTCGTTTGTGATATAATATTAAGGCATTTGAATATCCGTCGCCTGTGCGACGAGAGTTAGTGCCTGCCGAAAGGCTGACATTAAAGCGGACAGTCCTCTGGCTTTATCGGTCTTTGCTTGACGCCGATATGACAAAAAGTGAATGAATGTCTGAAAACAATAGGAGGTATTTAAAGTGGACGCTTTAAAACTTATTTCAAATTCAAGCCTTAAAGAAAATGTTCCTGTTATTAACGTAGGTGATACCGTAAAGGTGCACGTTAATATCAAGGAGGGCGACAAGTCAAGAATACAGGTGTTTGAGGGTACTGTAATTGCCAAGAAGCACGGCGGCATAAACGAAACGTTTACAGTCCGCAGAGTGGCTCATGGCTGTGGTATCGAGAGAGTATTCCCCGTGCATTCGCCTGTCGTTGAGAAGGTCGAGATCGTTCGTTCAGGTAAAGTACGCCGCGCTAAGCTGTACTATATCAGAAAGAGAGTCGGCAAAGCCGCTAAAGTTAAAGAAGCGATCAAGTGATCAAAGAATTGAGCAGCCCGAGGGCTGTTCTTTTTTATGCAAAATTTGCCCAAAAGTCTTGAAAACAGCGAGCGTTTCTGTTATAATATAATCATAGATGATTATATTATAATCTTATGTCCTCGTCGATACGCAGACCAAAGGGTCTGCTCCCGACGTATCGGACAATTATAACATAACGCTTTCGCTTTTATGTTATAATATATGTGTATGCATGAAAGGAGATGTGCCGCAGGGGCGGTGTTTTGTGTTATGGACAGACGTACTAAACGCGAAATGGGTATAAAGAAAATAGAGAACGCGCCGAGCGACGACCTTCTCGACTGGTGCGATTCGTTCGTCTTTTCGCTATTTATTATAATATTGGTGTTTATGTTCGTGCTCCGCATAGTCGAGGTCGACGGCAGTTCTATGTATTCCACGCTGGAGGATAAGGACACCATACTTATCACGCATATGTTTTCAGACCCCGAGCAGGGCGATATAGTCGTACTCAACAGCGATGCCCTCGATAAAACCATAATAAAGCGCGTGATAGGCACCGAGGGGCAGACGGTCGAGATAGACTATAATACCAGTTCGGTGTATGTTGACGGTCAGAAACTTGATGAGAGCTACCTCAGCGGCTCGGCTCTCAGTATGCGGGATTCAATTGATTTTGATAAATCGTATTATGATGAAAGTACAGATACCTATAAATATACCGTGCCCGATGGTTGTGTGTTCGTAATGGGCGATAACAGAAACAACTCTACCGACAGCCGAACGATAGGCTTTGTGCCTGTTGACCATATTTTAGGAAAGGCGTTCATAAGAGTGTTCCCTATAAAGAAATTCGGAACAATATGATGTAAAGGAGCAGACATATGAACGAAGATACACAGCTTGAAGATGACGAGCTTTTTGAAGATGAGCCGCCTAAAAGCACCGAAGATAAGGTTCTCGATACTGTTTTAGAATGGCTTGAAACAATAGTATTGGCTGTCTTTGTCATGATACTGATAATGAGCTTTGTGATAAAGATAATCAACGTAAAAGGACCGTCTATGGAGAAAACGCTGTTTGACGGCGATAAACTTTTGCTGTATTCGCTGTTTTATGACCCCGAGCCGGGCGATATAGTCGTTGTCAATTCCGATTATCTTGACGAAACTATAATAAAGCGTGCTATAGCAGTCGGCGGTCAGACCGTTGAAATTTCGTATAAAGACAGCACTGTAAAAGTAGACGGCAGCACTGTGGACGAATATTACCTTAGCGAAGAAATGTTTGATACAGGCGCTTTTGCACCAACGATTTATAACTTGGCGACTTATAACCCGGCGACTGATAGTTATACTTATACGGTACCCGAAGGCATGGTGTTCGTTATGGGTGATAACAGAAACCATTCTACCGACAGCCGTGTCATAGGCTGCGTGAGCGAGACTGAAGTTCTGGGCAAGGTGATATTGCGCTTTGCCTCCTCGCAGGGTAATATAGGCTTTGTAAAATAGTTTAAGGAGAATATATGAGCGAAATAACAAACGTGCAGTGGTTTCCCGGGCATATGGCGAAAACGCGCCGTATAATGCAGTCGAATATGAAGCTTGTAGATGCCGTTATTGAAATGACAGATGCACGCATACCGTATTCAAGCAGAAACCCCGAAATGGATAAGCTGGTGGGCGCAAAACCGCGGCTTATAATTCTGAACAAATGCGACAGTGCCGACGAGGCAGTTACTTCAGAGTGGCTTGAATATTATAGAAGAATAGGTGTTCCTGCATTGGCTACCGACTGCCGCAGCGGCAAGAACGTGAATAAATTTCTGCCAAAGCTGAAAGAACTTCTGAAAGAGCAGTTGCAGCGCTGGAGCGCCAAAGGCATGACCGGCAGACCGATAAGAATAATGATAGTCGGTATACCGAATGTTGGTAAGTCATCGTTTATAAACCGACTGGCAGGCGCAAAGCTTACAAAGGTTGAGGACAGACCAGGCGTTACAAGGGGCAAACAGTGGATAAGCCTGCAAAACGGCGAGATAGAGCTTTTGGATATGCCCGGTGTGCTGTGGCATAAGTTTGAAGATAAGCAGGTAGGTGAGCACCTCGCGTTTACAGGCGCTGTTAAAGATAACGTGGTAGATACCGAGTACCTGTCATCACGGCTGCTGCAATTGCTTTTGGATAAATACCCACAGCAGCTTACCGACCGCTACGGAATCTCTCTTGATGATCTTCCCGATGACGAAGAGCAGATGTCAGACTGCATGGCAGGGTATGAGCTTCTTACCCGTATAGGCAAAAAACGCGGCTTTCTTATCTCGGGAGGAGAGATAAATACCGAGCGTGCTGCGGCAGCGGTGCTTGATGAATTTCGCGGCGGCAAGATAGGCAGATTTACTCTTGAAAAGCCTGCGGAACAGGGGTAGAATATGGAACTTCACGATTTTGATAAAGAGTTTTTTGAAAAGTACGGCGTTGTGTGCGGCGTTGATGAGGCAGGCAGAGGACCTTTGGCAGGCGATGTATATGCCGCGGCGGTAATACTCGATAAAGATACCGTTATAGAGGGCGTGAACGACAGCAAAAAGCTCTCCGAAAAGAAAAGGGAGCAGCTGTTTGACGAGATATGCCAGAAGGCGGTAAGCTGGTGTGTTGCCACCGCCTCGGTAGAGGAGATAGACCGCCTCAATATCCTGCAAGCCGCCATGCTCGCAATGAAAAGAGCCGTCAGCGGTCTTAAAGTTACGCCAAATATCGTGCTTGTAGACGGCAATAAACTGCCCGACCTTGATATAAGCGCACAGTGTGTTATAAAAGGCGATGCCAAGTCGCAGTCAATAGCCGCGGCATCTATACTTGCAAAGGTATCCCGTGACAGATATATGAAACAGCTTGCAGTCAAGTACCCTGACTATGAATTTGAAAAGCATAAGGGCTACGGCACAAAGCTGCACTATGAAATGCTCGATAAGCACGGCGTGAGCGAGGTGCACAGAAAAAGCTTTCTGAAAAAGTATCTGAAAGCCAAAAAAGAGGAAGGCAGAAATGACCGCTGATAAACAAAAAACAGGCACATTCGGCGAAGAATATGTAGCAGAGTTTTTGAAGCGGCACGGCTATGAGATTGTAAAAAGAAACTACCGCGTTAAGGGCGGAGAGATCGATATAATCGCGAAAAAAGGCGATATGCTCGCGTTTGTTGAGGTAAAAACACGCCGCTTCGGCGCGCTCACTTCGGGCGAGCAGGCAATAACCGCTTCTAAGAAAAAGTTTTTGATACGCACAGCAAAACGGTTTTTGTCACAGCAGGGTGAGGGGCTCAGCGGCAGGTTCGATGTCGCCGCCATAGTTATGGATAAGGATAATAAACGCGTTGCAGACCTGAAATACTATGTTTCGGCGTTTGACGCGAGCGAATAATGAAAGGATAGATCATATGTTTTACAGAAGTACCAGAAACAGCGATATAAAGGTGTCTTCCGCGCAGGCTATAGTGCAGGGCATCTCAAAGGAGGGTGGACTTTTTGTGCCGTCCGAGATACCAAAGCTTACGCCGGATGAGCTTGCGGCTTTGGGCAAAATGCCGTATCCCGGGAGAGCGGCTGCGGTCTTCAGAAAGTTTCTTACCGATTTTACCGACAGCGAGATACAGCATTGTGTTGACAGCGCGTATACCGATAAAAACTTTGATACCGCGAATATCACAGAGCTTAAAAAGCTTACCGACAGCGCATATGTTTTAGAGCTCTGGCACGGACCTACCTGCGCTTTCAAAGATATGGCTCTGCAAATCCTGCCGTACCTGCTCACCACATCTGCCAAAAAGACAGAGCTTGATAAAAAAATAGTCATACTTGTAGCAACATCGGGCGATACGGGCAAAGCCGCGCTGGAGGGTTTCAAGGACGTTGACGGAACTTCAATAATCGTGTTTTACCCCGTTGACGGCGTTTCGGCTATGCAGAAAAAGCAGATGACCACGCAGGAGGGCAAAAACGTCGGAGTGTGCGCTATAAAAGGCAACTTTGACGATGCCCAGAACGGCGTTAAGAAGATATTTACAGATAAAAATGTTGCAGAAAAGCTGGCAGCAAACGGCATGATGTTCTCATCTGCAAACTCAATAAACTGGGGCAGGCTTGCACCGCAGATAATTTACTATGTTTCATCGTATGCCCAGCTTGTCGCAAACGGCGAGATAACTATGGGAGACAAGATAAATATCGTCGTTCCTACGGGAAATTTCGGCAATATTCTGGCGGCTTTCTATGCCAAACATATGGGCGTGCCTGTAAATAAGCTGATATGTGCTTCAAACGCAAACAACGTGCTAACCGATTTTCTGAATACCGGCGTTTACGACAGAAACAGGCATTTTTACACAACGATCTCGCCGTCAATGGATATACTTATTTCTTCCAACCTTGAAAGGCTGCTCTACCACCTCAGCGGCGAGGACGACGGCGCAATAAAAGACTGGTTCGGAAAGCTCTCGCAGTGCGGCAAATACGAGGTCAGCGACTTTGTGAAAACTGCTCTTAAAGATGAGTTTTATGCAGGCTTCTGCGATGATACGCAGACCAAAGAATGTATCAAAGAGCTGTTTGATAAGTATTCATATACCTGCGATACCCATACAGCGGTCGCAGTAAAGGTCTATATGGACTATGTAAAAGAAACCGGCGACACCACAAAGACCGTTATCGCCTCTACCGCAAGCCCGTATAAGTTCTCGGGCTCTGTGCTCGATGCTATAGGCGCTTATGACGACAGTAAAGACGAGTTTGCGCTTGTTGATATTCTTGAAGAAAAGTCGGGTCTGCCCGTGCCGCAGTCTATAAAGGCTCTAAAAGATAAAGCTATCAGATTCAGTGATGTTATCAGCAGGGAAGAGCTTGAGAATTACGTTACCTCACTTCTCGGCGTGTAATGCAAAAGCCGCCCGGTTGCGGACGGCTTTGAGCTCAGCTTCTTGCCTTGAAAGTCATGCAGCAGGTGGAATCGCAGTTTTCTGTGCATTTGCAGTCGCTGCTTACGCAGATGTTGCCTGCCGTGCATTCCTTGCCGTGCTTGTTGTAAACGCAGTTCTCGACCTTGCAGTCGATACCGTAAATCTTGTTGCTATCCATAATAATACCATTCCTTTTTAGATTTTTTCAGGAATTTGCTGAATGTTTATGTGCCGATCACCATGAATTGATGTCTGCAAAAATATTATGTGCTGAACAGTGTTTTATATTCGCAGAAAAGCGTGTAAAGCATTTTCCTTTACAGTATAAATTTGAGGTGTTTTAATGTCATTATTTGTTATCGCAGACCTGCATCTGCCGCTCGGCAACAATAAGCCGATGGATATTTTCAGCGGTTGGGACAACTACGTTGAAAGGCTTGAAAATAACTGGAGAAGAGCCGTTGCAGAAAGCGATACCGTTGTAATACCGGGAGATATTTCGTGGGCTATGAAGCTTGAAGAAAGCGATAAAGACTTTGCTTTTCTGCACTCTCTGCCGGGTACTAAAGTCATCATGAAAGGCAACCACGACTACTGGTGGACAACAATGAACAAGATGGAAAGCTTTTTGCTTGACAGGGGATACAGCAGCATAAAAATAGTACATAATAACTGCTATGCGTATTATGATCACGCCGTATGCGGCAGCCGCGGCTGGATAAACGAAAAGGGTGGGCAGGCTGACAAAAAAGTCCTGCTGAGAGAGGCGCAAAGGCTTTCGGTTTCGATAGAATGTGCCTTAAAACAGGGGCTGAAACCTATAGTTTTCCTGCATTATCCGCCCGTGTATAAAGGAGACAGGAATGAGGAGATGCTCGCGGTATTAAAAAAGTATGATATAAAGCAGTGCTTTTATGGGCATATACACGGCAGCGGCGCAAAGTTTGCTGTCAACGGCGAATATGACGGCATAAATTACAGGCTTATTGCAAGTGATTATCTACAATTTGCCCCGCTGTGTATCGATGAATTTGTGCATATCGACAATTTGGAAAAACAGGTATGGAATTTGTAATCGATATGTGATATAATTATCTGGATAGTTTATTTGATTTGTATATTATAAGATCTATATGGAGGAATACAAAAATGAGTCTGACAAACACAAACAAAACCGCCGCTAATACTTACGAGCTTGAAGTAGAGATATCTGCCGAAAAGTTTGAAGAGGGCGTGCAGAAAGCTTTTCTGAGAGCAAAGAACAAAATTAGCGTTCCCGGTTTCAGAAAGGGCAAAGCTCCCAGAAAAATAATTGAAAGAGAGTATGGCGAGGGCGTTTTCTATGAAGAGGCCGTTAATCTGCTTTATCCGCAGGCAGTTGACGAAGCTGTTGCAGAAGCAGGACTTGACCTTGTTGACAGACCCTCGGTAGATGTTACCGAGGTAAGCAAGGAACAGGGCGTTAAGATGAAAGTTACCTGCACCACCAGACCCGAAGTCACAGTAAAAGATTATCTCGGTATAGAAGCCGAAAAAGTTGTCAATGCTGTAACAGATGAAGATGTTGACAAGGAGATAGAAAGACTTCGCGAAAAGAACGTCAGGATAATAGACGTTGACGACAGACCTGCCCAGGACGGCGATATTGTTGTTATAGACTTTGAAGGCTTTAAAGACGGCGTTGCTTTTGAGGGCGGCAAGGCTGAGAAGTTCGAGCTTACCCTCGGTTCGGGTCAGTTTATCCCCGGCTTTGAAGAAAAGGTGGTAGGTCACAGCATCGGCGAGGAATTTGACATTGACGTTACCTTCCCCGAGGACTACAATTCCGAAGAGCTCAAAGGCGCTGCCTGCGTTTTCAAGATAAAGCTGCACGAGATAAAGGGCAAAGAGCTCCCTGAATTTGACGATGAGTTCGTTAAAGATACTTCAGAATTTGATACCGTTGACGAGTTCAAGGCTGATATTAAGACCAAGCTTGAAAAAGAAGCCGAAGAAAAGGCAGATTCAGACTTCGAGCAGAAGATATTCGATACCGTAGTTGAGAATATGGAAGCTGAAATTCCCGATTGTATGTATGAAAGCAGAGCAAGAGAAATGGCTCAGGAGCTTCAGAGCAGACTTTCTTCGCAGGGTATTTCGTTTGATATGTACTGCCAGATAACAGGTCAGAAGCCCGATGATATAATCAAGACTTTCAAAACTCAGGCTGAGCCGCAGGTAAAACTTCGCCTCGCCCTTGAAAAGATAGTTGAGATGGAGAACATCACAGCTACCGATGAAGAGGCAGAAGAAGAGATCAAGAAGATCGCAGATAATTATAAGATGGAAGTCGATGAGGTCAAAAAGTATATAGCCGCCGAAGATGTCAAGAAAGATGTCTGCGTAGGCAAGGCAGTAGACCTTATCAAAAACTCCGCAAAGGCTAAGTAAACAGTAATTTCGCTCGCAGCAGCTTTGCGGCGGGCGAATGTTGTATTTTATTCAATAAATATTTTTCAGGAGGCAGACAATTATGGCGCTTGTACCTTACGTTGTAGAACAGACCAGCAGGGGAGAAAGAAGTTACGATATTTTTTCCAGACTGCTCAATGACAGGATAATAATGCTTTCCGACGAGGTGAACGATACCACCGCAAGCCTTGTTGTGGCACAGCTTTTGTACCTTGAAGGTCAGGATCCCGAAAAGGATATAGACCTTTATATCAACTCACCCGGAGGCAGCGTTTCTTCCGGCATGGCGATCTACGATACAATAAAGTATATAAAGTGCGATGTTTCAACTATATGTATAGGAATGGCGGCGTCTATGGGCGCACTGCTGCTTTCAAGCGGCACTAAGGGCAAGAGATTCGCTCTGCCGCACAGTGAGATCATGATACATCAGCCGCTTATCGGCGGCGGCGGTATTTCCGGTCAGTGTACAGATGTAAAGATACGTGCCGACCATATGCTCAGAACGCGCAATGAACTCAATGAGATACTTGCCGAGAATACCGGCAAAAGCGTTGAGCAGATAGCAATAGATACCGAGAGAGATAACTTCATGAGCGCTCAGGAAGCTATGGAGTACGGACTTATAGATAAAGTTATAGTCAGCAGATAAAGCATATAAAAGAACAGGAGAAATAACAGATGCCCGGAAATGAAAACATGAAAAGGTGCAATTTCTGTGGAAAAACCGAGCTTAAAGTAAAGAATATGTTTTCCGCAGGCAATGTGCATATATGTGACGAATGTGTTTTGTATTGCTATGATATCATAGAAAGAACAGGCACACTTCCGCTTTCGCACCAGAAGAACCGCAAGAGCAATTCAGCATCACAGGTCAAGCTCTCCAAACCTATGGAGATAAAGGAAACGCTCGACCAGTATGTAATAGGTCAGGACAAAGCAAAAATTGCGCTGGCAGTAG
Organism: uncultured Clostridia bacterium; assembly: GCA_947624375.1. GTDB lineage: Bacteria > Bacillota > Clostridia > Oscillospirales > Ruminococcaceae > UBA7477. Next base: position 59,403 of record CANQKD010000004.1, read on the forward strand.
CGGTTTATAACCATTATAAGCGTATAAATCAAATGGGCAGCGACCAGGACGACGTTGAACTGCAAAAAAGCAACGTGCTGCTGCTGGGCCCCACAGGTACGGGCAAAACACTGCTCGCACAAAGCCTTGCAAGAAAGCTGAATGTTCCGTTTGCAATTGCAGATGCCACAACTCTTACCGAGGCAGGCTATGTCGGCGATGACGTTGAAAATGTGCTGACAAGGCTGGTCCAGGCTGCCGATTACGACGTTGAAGCCGCGCAGAGAGGTATCATATACATCGATGAGATAGACAAGATCGCCCGTAAATCGGAGAATATGTCTATTACAAGAGATGTCAGCGGCGAGGGCGTTCAGCAGGCGCTTCTGAAAATAGTTGAGGGTACCGTTTCAAACGTTCCTCCGCAGGGCGGCAGAAAGCACCCCAATCAGGAATTTATACATCTCGATACAAAAAATATACTTTTCATATGCGGCGGCGCGTTTGACGGCCTTGAAAACGTCATTAAAAAGCGTACCGAAAATTCCAGCCTCGGCTTTGGCGGAAAGATAAAGAATACCCGGAATGATGAGAATATCTTCCATAAAGTTGAGCCTTACGACCTTGTAAAGTTCGGCATGGTCCCCGAGCTTGTAGGCAGACTGCCCGTTATTACGGTGCTTGATGAGCTTGACGAAGATGCACTTATAAGAATACTCAGCGAGCCAAAAAATTCGCTGATAAAGCAGTATAAGGCTCTTTTCAGGATAGACGGCATAGACCTTATCGTCACCGACGAAGCAAAGAAAGCCATTGCCCAAAAGGCACTCAAACAAAAAACAGGCGCAAGAGGACTTCGCAGCATTGTCGAGGGCGTGCTTACCGACCTTATGTATCGCAGCCCCTCGGACAATACCATAGCTTCGATAACCATTACCGATAAATGCATCACCGAGGGCGCAGAACCCGAGATAGAGCATAAGACTGCGACAGAAAGCGCACAGTAAAAAAATATCCCTGGCAGTTTTGTCAGGGATTTTTGTGTGCTTAGTTTTCCAGCGGCGTGAGCCATTCAAGGTCATACGGCGTGCGCTGGTATACACAGTAATTCAGCCAGTTTGCATACATAAGGTTTGCGGAAATGCACCAGTTGAATACAGGCTCGTTGCTTGGGTCGTCATTCGGGAAGTAGTTGTACGGCACTTTAATATCAAGCCCCTTGGCAATATCGCGCTGATATTCCTTCGCAAGAGTGTCTCTGTCGTATTCCCAGTGACCGCACAGGAAAAACTGCCGCTCCGCCTTATCTGAGATCACGTGTACGCCTGCCTCGTAAGACTCCGCAACAACGGTAAGCTGAGGCACTTTGTCTATGTCCTCACGCCGAATTTCGGTGTATCGCGAGTGCGGACAGTGAAAAACATCGCCAAAACCGCGCAGCAAAAGGCTCTGAGGGTATTCTATGTGGTGCTTGAAATTGCCGAACATCTTGTCTTTCAGCATATATTTTGGTATACCATAGTGATAGTAAAGCCCTGCCTGCGCGCCCCAGCAGATATGTATAGTTGAATAAACGTTGGTTTTTGACCACTCCATTACCTGCTTAAGCTCTTCCCAGTAGTCAACGTCCTCAAAATCGAGAGTTTCTACCGGCGCACCCGAAATTATCAGACCATCATAGCGGTTGTGCTTTATCTCATCAAAAGAGCGGTAAAAGGTCAGCATATGCTCAGCCGATGTGTTTTTTGATGTGTGCGAGGCCATCTGAACAAGCTCTATGTCAACGTGCAGCGGCGTGTTGCTGAGAAGCCGCAGCAGCTGTGTTTCGGTGGTTATCTTGTCGGGCATAAGGTTGAGTATAGCGATCTTCAGTGCGCGAATGTCCTGATGCTCAGCTCTGTCATTGCCGATGACAAATATTTTCTCTTTTTCCAGCGTTGAATACGCCGGCAGATTGTTTGGTATCTTTATAGGCATAAAAATTTTCCTTTGCTTTTTTGTATCTATTATAGTATAACATTTTTTTTGATAAATTTCAATAGTATTTTTATGATAAAGTGATTGACTATCAAACCAAAAAATGTTATAATAAATTTGTATATCGTTTTATTTTACAGAAGGAGTGCTGGGCAATGGCGAACAGTGGCAGACTTATAGTCCTTGAGGGGCTTGACGGCAGCGGCAAATCAACTCAGTTTGAACTGCTTAAAAAGTATTTTGAGGACAATAATATTACATATCGTGCGATAAGTTTTCCCGAGTATGACAAGCCGTCGTCGGCGCTTGTAAAAATGTACCTCGGCGGTGAGTTTTCTAAAAACGCCGCAGATGTCAATGCTTATGCAGCATCAAGCTTTTACGCTGTTGACAGATATGCAAGCTATAAACTTTACTGGGAGAAAGACTACAGCGAGGGCGCAGTTATACTGGCGGCAAGGTATGTCACTTCAAATGCGATATATCAGATGACCAAACTTGAAGAGCAGCATTGGGACGAGTACCTCGACTGGCTTTGTGACTATGAGTATGAAAAACTGGGTCTGCCAAAGCCCGATAAGGTGATCTTTCTTGATATGCCTGTTGAGATCTCCCAAAAGCTGCTGACCGAGCGTTACAACGGTGATGAGCAGAAGAAAGATATACACGAAGCAAACGTTGATTTTCTTGTTCATTGCAGAAAAACCGCGCTGTATGCCGCCCAAAAGCTCGGCTGGCAGATAATAGAGTGCGGCAGGGGAGATACGCCGCTCAGCATAGAAGAGATAAACAAACAGCTTATAGACAGCATCACGGGGGATATATGAGCCTTGAATTTAATGAAATAGATATAAAAGATAAAGAACATATAACATCGCTGCTCAGGCAAAGCGATTTTCAAAGCTGCGAGTATAGCTTTGCCAACAATCTGGCATGGCGCAGGCTGGCTTCTTCGCAGATATGCTTTTATAAAGACTTTTATTTTCTGCGCTCTTTCGATGGCGGTCTGCCTCGGTATACATACCCGGCAGGCAGCGGCGATATCGAAGAGCTTATGCAGCTTTTGAAAGAAGATGCGCAAAAGTTTTCCACGCCGCTTATGCTGATAACCGTTTTGAAGCCTTGTGTAGAACAGCTTATAAACATTTACGGCGATAAAGCAACAGCAGAGCCTGACAGGGATTCTTTTGACTATATCTACGATGCGCAGAAGCTTATAACGCTTTCGGGCAAGAAATACCACGGCAAGCGCAACCATATAGCAAATTTCAAAAAATTGCAGTGGGAGTACAGACCGCTTAAAAAAGAGCTATTTGATGACTGCATAGCCTTTTCGGCTGAAGAATTCAATGCAGTGAATGCCTATACTTCACATTCGGCAGTCGCAGAGCAGTTCGCTATTGATACGTTTTTAAAATACTTTGATGATCTGGAGCTTAAAGGCGGCGTGCTTTTTCAAAACGGAAGACTTGTCGGCTTCACGATAGGTGAAAGGCTGAATAGTGATACTTTTGTAGTACATATAGAAAAGGCACTGCATGAAGTTCAGGGCGCGTACCCGACGCTTTTTAACGAGTTTCTGAAAGCACAGGCAGGCGATGTGCGCTATGTCAACCGCGAAGACGATGTTGGACTGGAGGGACTGAGAAAGTCTAAGCTTTCCTACCATCCCGAGTATATGCTTGAAAAATACACCGTAACTTTAAATATATAAGGAGAGATAAAAATGATATATGTTTTTCTTGCCGAGGGCTTTGAAGAAACCGAAGCTTTAACGCCCGTTGACCTTTTAAGACGTGCCGAGCAGCAGGTAACTACTGTCGGCATAGGCACCTGCGTGGTCAGGGGTTCACACGGTATACCCGTTGTTACCGATACCGATGATAAGCAGATAGTAATAGATGAAAATGTTGATATGATAGTACTCCCGGGCGGTATGCCGGGCACTCTCAACCTTGAAAAGTGTGAAACAGTGCAAAACGCTATAGACTACTGCATACAAAACGGCAAGTATGTTGCTGCAATATGTGCCGCCCCCTCTATACTGGGCAAAAAGGGTCTGCTGAAAGGCAAAGAAGCCATTTGCTTCCCCGGGTTTGAGCAGTTTCTCGAGGGCGCAAAGCTTTCAGACAGCCCCGTTGTGCGCGACGGCAATATAATTACTGCCAAGGGCGCAGGCGTTGCGGTTAAGTTTGGTCTAAAACTTGTTGAAACGCTCTGCGGCAAAGAAAGAGCCGACAAGCTGCGCGATTCGCTGCAGTGTGACTTTTAAGTATTTATGGTAAATAAAAAAGAGCTTCGGCGTGAGTTTCGTGATATGCGCCGCAGTATGGACAGGCATAACAAAATAGATGCCGATAAGCGCATTACGCAAAGGTTTTTGTCGCTGAATGAGTATAAAAACTGCGATACTTTGCTGTGTTTCGTCTCAATGGATATAGAGACCGACACCTATGCCATTTTGATGAAAGCTTTTGAAGACGGCAAGAAAGTGTTCGCGCCAAAGTGTATTGCAGGCAATGAGATGCGCTTTTATAAAATAACTTCGCTTGATGACCTTTACGGCGGTGCATACGGTATTTCAGAGCCGCACGGCGATACTCAGCAGTTTGATGGCAGCGAAAAAAACGCTTTGTGCGTTGTGCCTGCGCTCTGCTATGATAAAAGCGGCTACAGGCTGGGTTTCGGCATGGGCTTTTATGACCGGTTTCTTTCAGAGTATGGTGATATATATACCGTGGGGCTTTGCTATGAGGAGCATATAATGCCCTCTCTGCCGCATGAAAGCTTTGATATATCGGTAAAGAAAATAATCACAGATGTGAGAACAATAGATACAGAGGTGTAAAATATGTCTGATAAGGATCTTGACCTTAATAAGATACTAAATGAGAGTTTCAGCAGACTGGATAAAGTCGCAGGGAATGTGCGCAGCGGCAATACCGGTGACAGCAAAAGTACAGAAAATAAGGATCTTTCCGAGATAAGGCTGGGAGGCAATGCAGATAATGCCATGACTGCAAAGCCGGATCAGGAATCTTTGCCGCCCGTTGAAAACATCAGCGAGAGCAAAGAAACTGCCGAAGATGCTAAAGAATACACTAAAGCATATGAAGAAAACGATGTGTATGACCAAGCCACTTTTTCCGAAGATGCGCAATATTCAGAAGATACCGAATATTCCGAAGATACCGAAGAAGCAGACGAAGAGAGCGATGAAGACGGCTATGTAGACAGAGGCGAATATCACGAAGATGATCTTGCCGATGATGATGACGATTATATCGAAGATTATAAAGATGTTCCCGGCAAGCGTAAGCTTGAATTCAATATGCCCAAAGATGAGCCGCGCCGCAAGAACAAGAAAAAGAAGCGCAAGGTAAAGCCCAACAACAGTATATTCACAGGTTCGCTCGTGGCAGTAATAGTTATCTCGGTGTCGTTTATACTCTCGTTTATGAGCATACAGTTCGGCGTTGAGTATATCGGTCTTACCCGAAGCGATGAAAGCATTACTTTTGATATTCCCGAGGGCACTGATTCGCGCACTATAGCAGACCTGCTTTATCAGAAAGGCATTATAGAGAACCCTACGCTTTTCAAACTTGTTATGAAAGTCTCGGGCAGGACCGGTGTTGTGCCGGGCAGTATAACCCTTTCACCGAATATGACCTATCCCAGTATTATTGCCGAGATAGGAAGAAGCCGCAAGGTCTATGAAACAGTTACTGTAACCTTTACCGAGGGTACTTCTCTTTATTACGCCGCAAGACAGCTTGAAGAAGCGGGTGTCTGCTCTGCTTCCGATTTTCTCGAGGCATTCAACAGCGATTCGGGCTTTGATTTTGAAAAAGAGCTAACCCTTTCAAACCAGACTCTTTATAAAATGGAAGGCTTTATGTTTCCGGATACATACGAGTTCTATCTGGAAGACGATGCCGAAAATGTCGCGGCAAAAATAAAGCAGAATTTCCAGGACAAAATGACACCCGAGATAATGCAGCTCGTTGAAAAGAGCGGCATGAGTCTTTATGATGTGATAACGCTTGCTTCCATAGTGCAGGCTGAGGCTGATACCGAAGACAATATGAAACTTGTAGCTTCTGTGTTCCTAAACCGTCTTTCCAACCGCGAACAGTTCCCGAACCTGCAATCAGACGTTACCTATTTCTATGTGACAAATACCATTGCTGCCGCTTTGGGCAACAACTCTGTCTCTAACTATGAATATCTCTACAGCACGTATTCTTGCTTCGGTCTGCCTGTAGGACCCATAGGCAACCCCGGTATGACTGCCATTCTTGCCGTGCTCGAGCCGGAAGACACAACATTCTGCTACTTTGTTACCGACTCTGTAACGGGCGAGTTCTACTATGCTTCCACTTATGAAGAACACCAGAAAAATGTCAAGAAAGCAGGTTATTGATGTGGCAAATGTAGATCTTGACAGATTGGAGCTGCTTTCTCCTGCCGGTGATGACGAGTGTCTGGATTCCGCGCTGTATTACGGCGCTGATGCAGTCTACCTCGGCGGACAGATGTTCGGTATGCGCGCAGGACCTAAGAATTTCACGTTTGACAGTCTGAAAAGCGCCTGCGAAAAAGCGCATAATATCGGCGTAAAAGTATACCTCACCTGCAATACCGTTCCGCATAACAGTGAGATAGATATCTTTGAAGAGTTTATAAAGCAAGCCGATTCGGCAGGCGTTGATGCGGTTATCGCTACCGATATAGGCGTGCTTTCGCTCATAAAAAAATATGCCCCCGATATGGAGATACATATCTCCACTCAGGCAGGCGTGGTAAACTATGCCAGTGCAAGAGAGTTTTATAATATGGGCGCAAAAAGGGTAGTGGTCGCTCGTGAGCTTTCTCTTGAAGAAATAGCCGAAATACGCGCTAAAACAGATAATTCGCTCGATATCGAGTGTTTCGTTCACGGCGCTATGTGCGTAAGTATTTCGGGCAGATGCCTGCTCTCGCAGTATCTTGTGGACCGTGATGCCAACAGGGGAGAGTGCGCTCAGCCCTGCCGCTGGGGCTACCACCTTATGGAAGAAAAGCGCCCCAATGAGTTTTACCCTATTTTTGAAGACGAAAAGGGAAGTTACATACTAAACGCTAAAGACCTTTGTATGATAGATCACCTTGATAAACTCGCTCAGGCAGGCGTTACCAGCTTTAAGATAGAGGGCAGGGCAAAGTCGTCGTATTATGTTTCTGTAGTTACAAATGCATACAGAATGGCGCTTGATATCTATAAAAACGCCCCCGAAAACTACACCTTGCCCGACTGGATAAAAGACGAAGTTTTCAAAGTAAGCCATAGGGCGTACTGCACAGGCTTTTTCTTCGGGCACCCGAAAGAATGTCAGTATTATAAAGATAACGGATATATCAGAGATTATGATGTTGCCGCTATAGTTGATTATTGCCGAGACGGTATGGTGTATGTCACGCAGCGAAATAAATTCAACGTCGGCGATGAAGTTGAGATTCTGGCAAAGGGCAAAAAGCCGTATATTCTGACCGTCAGCAGAATAATTGACGGCGACGGCAACGAAGTTGATACAGCCAATCACGCAATGATGAAGCTTTCTTTCCCGTGCGATAAAGAATTTCCCAAAGGCTCGATGATACGCATGAAAAATTAAGCGGTGCAGTTTAATTGCACCGCTTTTTATTCGCCTGTGAATAAAGACAGCGTGTTATTTTTGTCGCACAGCCCTAAAAATATCTCTTTCGCGTTTTTGTAGCCCTGCTCTTTCAGCTGTCTTTTCAGCCAGGTCACGTCAAGACCCATTTTCTTCAGGTTTTCGTGAAGTATATGCCCCTCCATGATAACTTCGGTATTGATAGAAGCAGGCTCGGGGTGAAGCTGAAGATCGGCAGGCGTGGCAGGGCGGTTCGCACTGTATGGCAATACTGTCAGCTTGCCGTTGTGTTCAAATACCGCCGTCTGTATTTCGTTCAGGTCAAAATACCCCTGTTCTCTGCACATCATCATAAATTCGCTCAGGTCAAGCTTTGCCTTTTTAAGATTATCGCGATACAGTTTGCCGCTGTCCATTAAAATAGTCGGCGTGCCGTTTATATATTTGCGTGACCGCGGAAACTTGTTTGTTGTCATACTCAGCGCAACAGAAACTATGCCGTAAATTATCATCGCGATAAGCGGCTTCCACGGCTGTTCAAGCTCGGTGGCAAGCTCGGCTGCTATAGAGCCTATCGTTATGCCTGTGATGTAGTCAAAAAAATCAAGCTGTGCTATCTGTTTGTGCCCCAGCACCTTTGCTATCAAAAATAAAGAGATGACCGACAATAGAGAAGTAAGCACCAGTTTTACAATATCCATAAAAAATACACCTCCAAGGTCTATTATTTCCGCATGGTCGGAATAAATACCCCGGAGGTGTTATTATTACAAAATTATATTTTCTCTACGCCAAGCTCTACTTTTTCACCGTTTATATCCCACGACTTTGAAAAGCCATTTACTTCGCCGAATTTAAAGCTGTCGCAAAGAACGTCGTGACCAATAGCCGCCTCATTGCGCTTTATAATGCCCTCTATCTTCTCATTTCCGCTGCAATATACGGTTATGTGATCCATAACGTTGAAGTCAGCCTCTTTGCGCATCTGCTGAACTTTACTGATTACCTCGCGCACAAAGCCTTCCTCAATAAGCTCGGGAGTAAGACAGGTATCCAGCGCAACGGTCGTGTCCTGCTCCGAAACGGTGAAGAAGCCGTCTTTCTGGATTATCTCAATAAGCAGGTCGTCCTTTTCAAGCTTTATGTCGCCCGTCGAGAGGGAAAGCGTTACAAAGCCCGTATCGTCAAGCTCTTTCTTAGCCGCCGAGCCGTCAATAGCCGAGAGGACATTTCTTATCTCGCCAATCTGCTTGCCGTATTTAGGTCCCAGCGTTTTCAGCTGTGGTTTGAAAGAGAACGTCATAAAGTCGGATACATCATCGCAGAATATGACCTCTTTCAGATTCAGCTCATCGCGCACTATCTCGGTGAAGAACTCGTCAAGCTTTGCAGGCGCTTTTACATACATCTTCGCAACAGGCTGGCGGTTCTTGATGTTAGAGCCGTTTCTTGCCGCTCTGCCGAGAACAACTATCTTCAGCAGCTCTTCCATAGTGTCTTCAAGCTGAGTGTCAATCTGCGCTTCGTTTACCTCGGGGAAAGAGCAAAGATGCACGCTTATCGGCGCGTCTTTGTCAACCGAGCATACAAGATTGCGGTAGATGTCGTCAGCCATGAAAGGTATCATCGGCGCGGCAGCCTTTGCGACCGTAACCAGCGCGGTATACAGTGTCATATATGCGTTTATCTTGTCCTGTGAGAGCTCCTGCGCCCAGAATCTCTCACGGCAGCGGCGAACATACCAGTTTGACATCTCATCAACAAAGTTGTCAAGAGCCTTTGCAGCCTCGGGTATGCGGTAGTTGGCAAGGTTGTCATCGACCGCCTTTACCATAGAGTTCATCTTAGAGAGCAGCCACTTGTCTATTACCGCCAGAGAGCCAAAGTCAAGCGTGTGCTTTGTCGGGTCGAACTGATCTATCTCCGCGTACAGCACATAGAACGCATATGTGTTCCACAGCGTGCCCATAAACTTGCGCTGACCCTCAATAACCACCTTGTCGTGAAAACGATTAGGCAGCCACGGAGCGGAGTTTGTGTAGAAATACCAGCGTATCGCATCAGCACCGAATTTTTGCAGTGCCTCAAACGGGTCAACAGCATTGCCCTTTGATTTTGACATTTTCTGACCGTTCTCGTCCTGCACAAGTCCTAAAACTATAACATTCTTATACGGCGCTTTGTCGAACAGCAAAGTCGATATAGCCAGCAGCGAATAGAACCAGCCTCTTGTCTGGTCAACAGCCTCCGAAATGAAATCGGCAGGGAACTGCTGCTCAAATTTTTCCTTGTTTTCAAACGGGTAGTGGTGCTGCGCGAACGGCATAGAGCCCGAGTCGAACCAGCAGTCAATAACTTCGGGAACGCGCTTCATCTGCTTGCCGCACTTTTCACACTTTATCGTCACCGCATCAATGTACGGTCTGTGCAGCTCAATATCCTCGGGGCAGTTGTCGCTCAGCGATTTCAGTTCCTCGATAGAACCTACCGAATGCTTGTGACCGCACTCACATTCCCATATATTCAGCGGCGTGCCCCAGTATCTGTTTCTTGAAAGTCCCCAGTCCTGAACGTTTTTCAGCCAGTCGCCGAATCTTCCCGTGCCTATGCTCTCAGGATACCAGTTTATAGTGTTGTTATTAGCAATAAGCCTGTCGCGAACTTCTGTCATTTTAATGAACCAGGTGTCACGCGCATAGTATATCAAGGGTGAACCGCATCTCCAGCAGTGGGGATATTCGTGCTCGAATTTCGGCGCATCAAAAAGCTTGCCCTCTTTGTCAAGGTCTTTGAGTATCTCTAAGTCCGCATCTTTTACGAACATTCCTGCATACGCGGTCTCTTTCGTCATTTCGCCCTTGTCGTCAACGAACTGCACAAACGGCAGATCATATTTCCTGCCGACCTTTGCGTCGTCCTCACCAAAAGCAGGCGCAATGTGAACTATACCTGTACCGTCGCTCATAGTAACGTAGCCGTCGCAGGTAACGTAATGACCCTTTTTATGCTGCTTTGCGGCACATTCACCCGCGCAGCTGAACAGCGGCTCATACTCCTTGTATTCCAGTTCGCTGCCCTTGTATTTCTCGATTATCTCATACGCAGCCTTGCCCTCTTCCGCCAGCTTTCCGAGTACGCTGTCTAAAAGCGCGGTAGCCATAATGTATGTGTAACCGTCAGCGGCTTTTACTTTGCAGTATTCCTCATCTGGGTTTACGCAAAGCGCAACGTTTGATGGCAGCGTCCACGGTGTGGTCGTCCATGCAAGAAAATATGCATCTTCGCCGACTATCTTGAATCTTACAACTGCCGAGCGCTCTTTTACTGTCTTGTAGCCCTGTGCCACCTCGTGAGAAGAAAGCGGTGTTCCGCATCTGGGGCAGTAGGGAACTATCTTGAAGCCTTTGTACAAAAGCCCTTTGTCCCATATCTGTTTGAGCGCCCACCACTCCGACTCTATAAAGTCATTGTGATAGGTAACATACGGGTCGTCCATATCCGCCCAAAAACCTACAGTACCCGAGAAATCCTCCCACATACCCTTGTACTTCCAGACGCTTTCCTTGCACTTTTTGATAAACGGTTCAAGACCGTACTCCTCTATCTGCTCTTTGCCGTCAAGACCGAGCATCTTTTCAACTTCCAACTCTACCGGCAGACCATGGGTGTCCCAGCCGGCTTTTCTGGGTACCATGTAGCCTTTCATGGTGCGGTAGCGCGGTATCATGTCCTTTATAACTCTCGTCAGAACGTGACCGATGTGCGGTTTGCCGTTTGCTGTAGGCGGTCCGTCATAAAAAACATACGGTTTTGCATCTTTGCGCATTTCTATGCTCTTTTTGAAGATGTCGTTTTCCTGCCAGAATTTCAGAGTGGCTTTTTCTCTGTCTACAAAATTCAGATCTGTAGAAACTTTAGCATACATATAATATCCCTCCGAAGTATAATATACAATAAAAAAGAGCATTATCCGAATTAAGGACGAATGCTCGTATAAACCACCTTATTCGCATACGCGGCTCTAGCCGTATATGTTATCCCGTAACGGAGGATGCCGTCGCCGTCTACTTGGGGCAAGCCTTTTCAGGGCGCAGCTACAAAGTGATGTTCGGTCTGCTCCTACCATTAGCGCCTTTCACCTCACGCGCCTCTCTGAAAACTTTGAAACAGCTTACTGTCTTTGTCACAGCCTTTATACATATCATATATATTTTATCACCATTTTTTCTTCTTGTCAATAGCTGAAAGTTTATTTGCGGCAAATTTTTTTCGCGCTCTTGAAAAATAATGTCAAATATGTTATGCTATAAATGGCACAACTCATAAGGAGCGTAAAACAGTGATAAAAAACATCATATTTGATATAGGCATGGTGCTTGTTGATTTTCGCAAGCGTGAATACTGCAAAGAACTCGGTTTTGACGATTACACAACCGAGCGCATAGTAAAAGGCATAGTTGAAAGACCGTTGTGGAACGAGCTTGATATGGGCACAATATCAGAGCAGGATATTTTAGACGACTATATAAGCCGCGAACCCGATATGCGCGCTCAGGCAATGCTTTTTATGAAAGACCTGACCGAGATAGTCCACAGCTTTCCCGACAGCCGTGAGTGGCTTTCTGACTTTAAATCAAAGGGCTATAATATATATCTTCTTACCAATTACCCCAAAGATATGTTTGAGCTTCATAAGAATACTCAGTTTGACTTTATGGACTTTGTCAGCGGATATGTCGTTTCATCGCATATAAATGTTACAAAGCCCGATAAGCGTATTTATGAATATCTTCTGCAAAAATATGCTCTTAACGCACAGGAATGTGTGTTTCTTGATGACTTGGAAGCAAACACCGCAGCAGCAGCTTCACTGGGTTTTCATATTATAACCGTTACCGACAGGCAGGCTGCAAAGCAAAGCTTAAATAAATTACTACAGCAAAACCAATAAAGCGAGGATAACTTATGAGAAAAATGTTTAAAGACCGTCTCAGACCCATTATTGCCTATGCATGGAAAAGCCCCACCCACGCCGATATTGTTTCAAAAGCGCTTGAAATTCTAGATAACGACGGCTACCGTGAGCAGCATGACTTTTTCGCCGCATATGCAGATATTCTTACCGAATATGCCACCGTGCCCGACAGAAAAGGTGATACCGACAAGGGCAAGGGCTACCACTATTATTGCGCCAAAAACGTTCATGGCAAGCGCGCAGTGCCGACCGAAAGCGGCTATTATAAGTCGGGCAAAAATGCCACTGCTCCCGCCAGGTACTCACGCTCAGCACGCAGCATTTTTGAAGATGAATATCAGCTTGCACTGACATTCTATGCCTTAGGCGGCGCGGAAAATATCGCCGTTTCTATGCAGTATGTCGGCAGGTGTATGCATATGATATCCGATGTCTGCTGTACGCCGCATACCACCGACCTTACGCTGACTTCTTCAAAAAGCGGCAGGCATAAGCTCTTTGAGCAGTACGCGCGCGATATATATCCTCGTTTTCATGCTCAAAACGGCTTTGACAGCATATACAGCCGTCACCTTGAAGAAAGCATTGTAGGCGAGCATATGAACGACCTTGCCGCCATGTCCGCCGGGTATTATGATCTTCTTATAAAAGCCAGAAAGCCCGTAGTTCTTGACAGCGCCATTGAAAATATGCTATGCCTTGCCCAGCGAAGCTGCGCCGCATTTTTGCTGAGGTTTTATAAAGATTCGGCGAACAAAGAGCTTGCACTCCAAAGCGGCAAGAAGTATTATATCCGCAGCGCCGCAAACGGCAGGTATCTTTCGAGCAAAGGCTGTTTCAAAAGCGGTGTGAGCCTCTCCCAGACAGCAGAAAAACTTATACTTACCGCAAATTCACAAGGTTTTTATGAACTTGAATTTGAAAGCGGCTGTAAACTTTCTCTTGCCAAAATTCAAAGTGCTATGAATGAACTGAAAATAGGCAAGACCGCAAACGGCTATCGCATACTTACGGGCACTTCGCACTTTATAAACGCAGTAACAGGTGCAAAAAACGGCTGTGTCTACAGCAGGCTGTATGACCCCGACGACCTTTTCCAGTGCTGGATATTTGAAAAGACTGAATAAAAACTTACCCTGCCGACTATGTTGCCGACAGGGTATTTTGTTACTTGTTTCTGAAATTATGTATGCTGTGCAGGAAAAGCACCGTAATCATTATTATCAGCATGAAGAAAAATGCGAACATCACACGTGAGTAACTTTTAGCCTCTTCTACCTTTTCTGCCTGCGCCCGTGAGCTTGCATCGGGGTCTATTATCCACGTCGTGAATGTGTGGCTCGTTATTTCTTTGTCCAGCTGTTCAAATATCAGCGCGTGCCCGTCAGCATTCGGGTGAATGTCAAGGCTGCCTATATTCGTAAGCTCCTTGTTTCTGCCCTCAAACGCCGCCGCAATGTCAACAACAACATATCTGTCGTTGCCGTCGCTCCCTGCCGCCTTGTTTTTGATTATCTCATTTATCTTGCCTATAGCATCAGCGGCTATCTCGTCTATCATCGGTATCTGTTCAAATTCCTCAAACGGGTCGTATATCGTGTTTATGACCACCAGCGCTTCGGGGTTCAATTGCCGCAGCCGCAAAATAAGATTTTCAAAGTCAGTTTCAAAACCAGTTATAGCTTCCTCGGTCTTTTCGGGCAAGGTTGAAAGAATTTGAGCGATTTTAAGTGGATCAATATTCAAAGAGCCTTCGGGCGGCGCTTGCTGAGAGCTGTCTTCGCTGTCTTCAGTGCTTTCGCTGTCTGTAGGGGCAGTGTCTTCCAGCATACCGAGCAAAACGTGCAAAAGGTCGTTCCCACCTATCGAGATAAGTATAGTGTCAGATGTTTTTACGTGTTTTGAAACTTCGGTATCTGAAAGCAGATCCAAAAGATCTGCCGTAGTCGCGCCCGAAACAGCATCGTTAAAGTAATTTCCCTCAGCTTCAAGAGCGTATTTTTCAGCCAGCTTGTTTGCGTATGATGCGGTGTTGTAGCACGGCTCGTTTTCGCGCACGTAGCCTTCAAGCCCGTAACCTGCCGCGATAGAATCGCCAAGCACGGTCATTCTGAAAGGCGTGTTTTGTGATATTTCTTTCAGATTGTTATCCGCGGCAGCCGAAACAGCAAAACAAAACATCATTGCCGCAGCTGACAGAGCCGAGATCACCCTTTTTACAAATTTCATAAATATATCTCCATATCCGATATAAATTTCAGCTTTATTATTTGTACTATCACAATGTATTATAACACAGTATTGAGTAAAATGCAAGTAATGCACCGCAGGCTGATAATAAAATATTTACAAAATAATTATTGTAAATATATGAATTATACTGTATAATATATTTAAGTACATTTTAGGACGGTAAAATTTCTGATATGATAGTTAGTGTTGAAAATATTTATAAATACTACAATGGCGAACCGCTGCTGAAAAATGTTTCTTTCACCGTTGAAGATAAGGAAAGAATAGGCATTATAGGCGTAAACGGCTGCGGAAAGTCAACGCTTCTGCGTATTCTTACAGGCGAAGAGACCTTTGATAAAACGCCCGACGGAAAGGGAAGCGTTACGGTATCTTCAAACAAGACCATAGGTATATTAAAGCAAAACAGAGGTCTTGACAGCGATGAAAGCATAATAGGCGAGATGAAAAAGCCATTTGCCGCCCTTTATGGCATATTGCAGCGCATGAAAGAGCTTGAGGGGCAGATGGTCACGCTGCACGGCGCAGAGTTCGAACAGGTAAGCGCGGAATATTCAGAGCTCTCAGCGTATTTTGAGGCTATGGACGGCTACCGCATAGACGTTCGTATAAACACCGTGCTCTGGGGCATGGGCTTTGGCGAAGTTTCACGCGACAGGAAGATCTCTACCCTCAGCGGCGGCGAAAAAACGCGCCTTGCCCTTGCAAAACTGTTGATAGAACAGCCCGACCTGCTTATACTTGACGAGCCTACAAATCACCTTGATATGGCAACACTGCGCTGGCTGGAAGATCATCTGAAAAGCTACAAAGGCGCAATACTCGTGGTATCGCACGACAGATATTTTCTTGATAAGCTTGTCGGCAGGATATTTGAGATACATAAAGGCAGCCTGCGCACTTACAAGGGCAACTACAGCGCATATGCAACCCAGAAAAAGATGAACACCGAGCGGCAGAGCAAGGAATATGAGCTCCAGCAAAAAGAAATTGCCAAGCTGGAGGACTTTATTGTAAGGCATAAGGTAAGGGCGACTAGCGCAAAGGCGGCGAAATCAAAGCAGCACTCCCTTGACAGGATAGAGCGTGTGGAAAAGCCAGATGAAAGTGTAAGAATACCCAAAATATCGCTTGAATATGACATAACGCCGCCAAAAGAACTGCTTTCGGTCGAGGGGTGCGAGCTGTGTGTAGGCACTGGTGATAAGCGCAGACTCATAGCCGAAAATATCAGCTTTAATGTCCGCAGAGGGGAAAAGGTCGCGTTTGTTGGTGTGAACGGTGCTGGCAAAACATCTCTGCTCAAACTTGTGCAGGGCATTATCCCTCACGAAAAAGGGCGTATAAAGTGGGCGCCCAACGTTAAACTATCGTATTTTGAGCAGGAGCATAACTACCTGCATATGGGTCTTACCGCCTTTGAGGAGATACAAAACCGATATCCCTCAATGAGTGGGCTGCTTATACGCAAAAGCCTCGCGGCGGTGCTGCTTACCGGCGAAGATGTCTTCAAGCCTATAAGCGTTCTCAGCGGCGGCGAAAGGGCAAAGCTGTGCTTTTGTATCATGTCTCTCAACCGCGGCAACGTGCTTATTCTTGACGAGCCCACCAACCACCTCGATATTGATTCTATGGAAGTGCTTGAAGATGCGCTGAAACAGTTTGACGGTACTATTATTTTAGTATCGCACGACAGATATCTTCTTTCAAAAGTAGCATCAAAAATTTTCGAGATAGACGGCGGCGTGCTGCATGAATACAGCGGCGGATATGAATTTTATGAGACCGCCAAGGCTTTGCAGGAAGAAGCGCAGATCGAAAATAAACAAAAGCCGGCAGATGTAAAACCCGTAAAAGAAAACAGCGGCTACAGAACACGTCAGCAGAGAGCGGAAGATGCTAAAAAGCGGCAGAGAATATCGGCGGTAGAAAAAGAGATAGAGCAGATAGAAAATGCTATTTCGCAGCTGGAGCAGCAGATAGCCGACGAGAAAAACGCATCTGATTTTGAGCTTATAACCTCGCTTTGTTCTCAGTTGGAGGAGCAGAAAAATGCTCTTGACGAAAAAATGGAAGAATGGGCGCAGCTGGACAGTTGACAAATCGGAATTTAAGTGATATAATTATATGAAACAGTAATTTTTTGCTTGAAATAAAATATTAAAGAAAGGTAAACGGTCGCTTAGCATAAGGTTAAGTGGCAACGTGGTGAGTGTGATGAATGATTTTTCGTATTCAATACTAAGCGCTGAAACTCAGCTTCCGTTCTATGTTGTCGGCATAGGTTCTATCGACAGGGAATACCATGTTAAGCGCGACGACGGTTATCCGTACCATCAGATAATATATACAGTAAGAGGAGAGGGCGTTCTCCGCGTTGACGGTGAGGAGTATGAGATAAAGCCCGGTTACGGCTATTATCTTCCCAAAAACGTTCCGCACGAATATTTTACAGAGCTTGATGTGTGGGAGAACCATTGGGTCGTGTTTGACGGCTACGGCGTTGAGGACGTGCTTAAACTTATGCATTTTGAGCAGGCAAAAGTGTTCAAAATATCCGATCTTTCAGTGCCCGAGGTGCTTTTCAAAAAGATGCTGTATCTTTTGAAATCGGATTATTTTTACAGCGGTTATCAGTGCTCGGCGCTGTTGTATCAGTATCTTCTAGAACTTAACAGGTATGTAAACTTGCAGACCGCCGCGCAGGATACCAATAAACTTTTGCAGCTCAAACCCGTTATTGATTTTATAGATGAAAATTACGGCAGAGATATAACCTTGCAGGAACTTGCCAAAATAATAAACCTCTCGCCGCAGTATCTTTGCAGACTTTTCAAAGAATGTTACGATATGCGCCCATTTGAGTATATCGCAAGAAAAAGGATACAGCAGGCAAAAAATCTTCTCATATCTGAAAATATCTCGGTAAATGAAATATCGTCAAGAGTGGGCTATAATGATTGCAGCTACTTCTGCGCGGTGTTCAAAAAGCACGAAATGCTTTCACCTGTGGAATTCAGATCATTCCACAAAAAAGCATAGTAACAGATCACGGAGAACGATATGGACAGAAAAGAGTACATAAAAAGGGTAATGCCCATAATAAAAGAACTCGGCGATGAAAAGGCGGATATGGTGCTTGATAAGATAGCGGCATATCTTGTTGATGCAGGCGAGGAAAACGAAGCTGCCGCTCTTAACGCTTTGGGTATACCGGAGCTTTTTGCAAGAAAGTTTACTCACAGCGGCGGCGAATATGAGATACCTCCGTTTTCGGGCGATCCCAGAAAGCAGACTGCCCCGAAGATAAAAACGCAGGCAGATCATGAAGATGCAAAACCTATAGAAAATACCGAGCAGCCGCAGCCTTCTGCACCTGCCCCCTCCGCACAGCCAGAACATAAACCTGCGCAGCCTAAATATACCCCCGTGCAGCCAAAAACAGAGCCCATTCGCAGACAACCCCCTCAGACCGATAACAAAAAAGCGGTAATAGTGCTTGCGATATTAGTGCTCACATCACCGCTGTGGCTGGGCTTTATGGCAATATTCTGCGCCATAGCGCTGGTGTTTGTTATAGCGGTGGTCATTATGCTTCTTGTAATGACTGTCGGCGGAGCGGCTCTGACCGTTTTCGGCGTTATAAGAATAGTTTCACTTTTGCCGGTAGGTCTTGTAATGATAGGCTCGGGGCTTTTGCTGCTCGGACTTTCAGGCATAGCGTTCATACCGCTTCTGAACGTCTGCCTCAATACGCTGAGCGATACCGTTCGTGATATACGCGTGTTTGTAAAGCGTATTATCTCCATAGCTTTTGAAAGCAAAGCGGAGGTGAGCCGATGAACAGCAGTATGTCTTTAAGAACTAAAATTTCTTTAGTGGTAATGATAGCAGGCGGTCTTATATTTTTGATAGGTATCGCATCGCTCTTGGCAGGAAAACCTGATTCGCGCTATAAGCTTGAAAGCTATGAAAATTCCGCGCAGTCCGCCGATATTAAAAGTGCAGAGATAAACATAGGCTACGGCAAGGTCAATATTTCCTCGGGTACGAAGTTTGAGATCAAGTGTACAAACGTTGATACCGAGAAACTTGAATGTAAAATAACAAGCAATATTCTGCATATTGATTATAATGTTGATCTTATAGAAAGTATGTATATGGGCAAGGGTGACGGTATAGATACCGTTTTTGATATAACCCTGCCGCAAAAACTGCTTGAAGAAGTAAGCTTTACCCAAAACTGCGGAAACGTCAGTATAAAGGGCGTTACCTGCAATACTTTTTCGCTGTCGTCTTCAAGAGGCGATATATTGCTCAATGGCGTTTCAGCCAACCACAGTACAAAATTTGACCTTGGCAGCGGCAAGTGTGAGATAAATTCATGTACCCTGCAAAGCCCTGAAATAAAAGGCGGTCTTGGCAACTGCTCAATAGTAAAGTCGCGAATATCCTCAATGACTTACAACGGCTCTTTTGGAGATATGGATATAACAGGCTGTGTGCTTTCGGGCAATACAAAGCTTGACTGCGGTATGTCGGATACAAAAGTATCGCTTACGGGCGGCGAGAGCGGCTATGGTTTTTCGTTTGACAAAGGCTTCGGCGATATTACGGTCTTTGGTCAGAAGTACACAAAATACGACGGCACAGCAGGCGGCAGCCTTATTATGGTAAGCAACAGCTTTGGTGATGTCATCATAAGCAGCAACTAAGCGTATAATAAAAATTCAAGTCGGAACATATGCTCCGACTTGTTTTTTTATCTGAATTTTCCAATATAGTGCGCCGATCTGCCAAGCTGGCTTTCTATTCTAAGCAGCCTGTTGTATTTTGCGGTGCGTTCTGTTCGGCAGGGCGCGCCCGATTTTATCTGCCCCGAGTTGAGCGCAACGGCAAGGTCTGCAATGGTCGTGTCTTCCGTCTCTCCGCTGCGGTGAGATACTATGGCAGTGTAGCCTGCGCGTTTAGCAGTCTTTATCGCCTCTATCGTCTCCGACAGCGTTCCTATCTGATTGGGCTTTATCAGTATAGAGTTGCCGCAGCTCATCTCAATGCCCTTTGAAAGCCTTTTGGTATTCGTAACGAACAGATCATCTCCTACAAGCTGTACTTTGCTTCCAAGCTGCTCTGTAAGCGCCTGCCAGCCGTCCCAGTCTTCTTCGTCAAGTCCATCTTCAAGAGAGATTATAGGGTAGCTTGCACACAACGTTTTCCAGTGAGATATAAGCTCTGTAGAAGTAAACACCTTGCCCGATTTGGGCATTTTGTATTCGCCAACGCAGTCGGTCTTCCATTCGCTCGCAGCCGCATCAAGCGCAAGCATAAAATCTTTGTCCGACTTGTAACCTGCATCGTTTATCGCCTGCAAAATAAGTTCTATAGCTTCTTCCTCGCATGAAACATCGGGCGCAAAGCCGCCCTCATCGCCAACACCCGTTGCAAGCCCTTTTGAAGAAAGCAGCCTTGCCAGCGCGTGATATACCTCGGTGCATTGCCGCAGCGCCTGTGCAAAGCATTTTGCGCCTATGGGCATGATCATAAATTCCTGAACATCAAGCCCGTTGTTTGCGTGTGCGCCGCCGTTTATAATGTTCATCATCGGCACGGGCAGAACAGTTGCACTTGTGCCGCCCAGCAGCCGATACAGCGGTATTCCAAGCGAGAGCGAAGCTGCCCTTGCCGCCGCAATTGATACCGCGAGTATAGCGTTTGCCCCAAGATTTGATTTGTCCTCGCTGCCGTCAGCAGCAATAAGCACTCGGTCAACACTGTAGGTGTCGCAGGCGTTCAGCCCGTAAAGCTTGTCGCTTATCACACCCGATATGTTTTCAACCGCTTTTTTAACGCCCTTGCCGCCGTATCTGCTGTTATCGCCGTCTCTCAGCTCGTGTGCCTCGTGTGCGCCTGTAGAAGCTCCGCTGGGCGACATAGCCATTCCCACAGTGCCGTCAGCAAGTTCAACAACCGCTTCTACCGTCGGGTTGCCTCGCGAGTCTATGATCTGCCGCCCGTAAACTTTCTGTATCTTTGTTTTGCCTGACATATGCATACCTCCGTAGTGCTTTTTTATAATTGTACCCGAAAAGTATGCGTTTAAGCATCAATCGTAGTAAAAAATAAGCGTGTGCAGTGCATCTGTAGGCTTTTTCTTGTAGTAATCGCTAAGAAGCCGTGCGTGGAAGCCAAGAATAGTCACTTCACTTAAAAGCTCTCTGTCGCTTAGATGCGTTTCAAATTCAATAAGGCAGTGCAGCCCCGAATCCTGCCCTGTCACTCTGCATCCCTCAAACAGAGGGTATTGCGATATTTTTTCAAGCATACTGTCACGCCGCTTTTTGTAAAGATGTTTTACTCTGTTTATGTGCTTTTCAAAATAGCCCTCGTCAATAAATCTCGCCAGAGTGTATTGCTCAAATGTTGATACCGTGCAGGAGCAGCAGTTCAGTTTTTGCCTGAAACGCTCTGTAAGAGAGACAGGCAGCACCATGTAGCTTATGCGAATAGTCGGCGAAAGGCTCTTGCTGAATGTGTTCATGTAAATTACCCTGTCGGCGGCATCAATGCTCAAAAGCGAGGGTATAGGTCTGCCAGAAAGGCGAAATTCACTGTCGTAGTCGTCCTCGATGATGTACCGCCCTTCTTTTTCCGATGCCCAGCCCAGCAGCGCATATCTCTTTCCCACAGAAGTAACAACTCCGGTAGGGAAGTGGTGTGAGGGCGATATGTGCATAATGTCAGCGCCCGAGGCTTTCAGAGCAGCAATGTCAACGCCGTCGCTCTCCATCGGTATGTAAGCACACTTTGCCCCAAGGCATGAGTATATATCCGATATTTTTGAGTACCCCGGGTCTTCCACGCCAAAAGTGCGCCCCTCGCCGATAAGTATGTTTATCAGCATATAAAGATACTCAGTCCCTGCGCCTATAACTATCCTGTCGGGCGAAACATCTATGTTGCGAAACTGCCGGATGTGTTTTGCTATCGCGCAGCGCAGCCTTTCAGTACCGTTTATAGGCGGTCGTGTCATAAGCATTTCACGCTCTCCGGAGAGTTCCTCACGCATAAGCTTTGCCCATATCGCAAACGGAAAATCCTTCGCCGCCGAAGTAACATTTGTTTTTTCTGAAGCAGCCGTATTTTCACTGTGTACATAGCTTTGAAACGAAGATATGTTTTCGGCAAAATATCCTCTTTTTGGCAGTGCCTTGACATATCCTTCCGAAGTCAACTGGCTATATGCGTTCTCTACCGTTATAATGCTCACGCCCAGATTTTCTGCAAGCACCCTCTTTGACGGCAGCTTCTCATTCGCCTTTATTGCGCTGTTTTCTATGTCTTTCTTTATGTGTTTGTATATTTGAACGTAGAGCGGTTCAGAGCTTGTTTTTTCAAGAACGTAAGTCAACATATATCATCATCTGACCTTATCAAAAATAATTGTTTTGGCTATTGTAATAATGCCACAACAAGATTATACTATAAGAAAGACCAAAAGTCAATACATTTTTGAAAGGACAGATATTATGAATAATGATCGTTATCAGCTCAACAAAGAACTCGCACAGATGCTCAAAGGCGGTGTTATAATGGACGTTACCACACCCGAGCAGGCGGTAATAGCTCAGCAGGCAGGCGCGTGCGCAGTGATGGCTCTTGAAAGGATCCCAGCTGACATAAGGGCAGCTGGCGGTGTTTCGCGTATGAGTGACCCTGCCATGATAAAGGGCATACAAAAGGCTGTCAGCATACCGGTTATGGCAAAGTGCCGTATAGGTCATTTTGCAGAGGCTCAGATTTTGCAGGCTATCGAGATAGACTACATAGACGAAAGCGAAGTGCTTACCCCTGCGGATGATATTTATCATATCGATAAGACCAGATTTGATGTACCGTTTGTCTGCGGCGCAAGAGACCTGGGCGAAGCTCTGCGCAGAATTGCAGAGGGCGCATCTATGATACGCACCAAAGGCGAGCCCGGCACAGGTGATATAGTGCAGGCGGTAAGGCATATGAGAAAGATACAAAGCGAGATCGCCACTCTCGCAGCAAAGCGCGAAGACGAGCTCTTTGAAGCCGCCAAACAGCTGCAAGTGCCGCTTGACCTTGTAAGATATGTTCACGAAAACAAAAAGCTGCCGGTAGTAAACTTTGCAGCAGGCGGCGTGGCAACCCCTGCCGATGCGGCTCTGATGATGCAGCTTGGCGCGGAGGGCGTGTTCGTCGGCTCGGGTATATTCAAATCAGGCGACCCTGCAAAACGCGCCGCAGCCATAGTTAAAGCCGTTACCAACTACAACGACCCAGAAATGCTTGCAAGCCTCTCTGAAAACTTGGGCGAAGCAATGGTAGGCATCAACGAAAAGGAAATCGAGATAATAATGGAGGAGAGGGGCAAATGATAGGCATTTTAGCGCTGCAAGGGGCATTTGAAGAGCATGAGAAAATGCTGCGCGCCCTCGGCTGCCAAACAGTTCTTATCCGCAAAAAGAGCGATATACCGCCGTGTCTTACAGGTCTCGTTCTGGTCGGCGGCGAGAGTACCACTCAGCGCAAACTTCTGCGCGAACTGGATTTGCTTGATATACTGAAAGAGCGCATTGAAAGCGGCGTGCCCGTGCTTGCAACCTGCGCAGGGCTCATACTTTTGGCAAAAGAGATCTCGGGCGGTGAGCAGACCTGCTTTGACTTCCTGCCCGTGCGCGTGTGCCGCAATGCCTATGGCAGACAGCTCGGCAGTTTTTCAGCGGTGGGCGATATAGGCAGTATAAAAAACTTTCCCATGCGGTTTATACGCGCGCCGTATATCGAATGTACCCTTGCAGATGATGAAGACACCGAGGTGCTCAATATCACGGGCGGCAGGATTACTGCGGTC
Source organism: uncultured Clostridia bacterium (assembly GCA_947624375.1). GTDB lineage: Bacteria > Bacillota > Clostridia > Oscillospirales > Ruminococcaceae > UBA7477. The sequence continues at coordinate 83,122 of CANQKD010000004.1, forward strand.
AGGTATAAAAACATTCTCGCCATGTCTTTTCACCCCGAGCTTACAGAAGATACGCGAATACATAATTTGTTTGTTGATATGACTAAAAATATTCGCTGAAATCATAAAAATATTCAACAACTTTTGACTGCTTTCACATACCCATATTACTGCATTTTAAATAAAAAAGTATAAAAATATTATAAATTCTCTCAAAATGATTGCAAATTGAAACAAAATGTGTTACAATAAATATAACGAATATTCATTTAATTTTATAAATTGCATTCTAAATGGGGGTAATCAGCATGAGCAACAGTAAATATGACGTTCTCAAAATCAGCAACCAGCTTTGTTTTCCGCTGTATGCCTGTTCAAGAGAGATCATAAAGCAGTATAAACCTTTTCTTGATGAAATTGACCTTACATATACCCAGTATATAGTAATGATGGCTCTGTGGGAGCATAAGACGATGACCGTAAAGGAACTCGGCGACCTTTTGTTTTTGGATTCGGGCACTCTTACGCCGCTTCTTAAAAAGATGGAGGCAAGGGAGTATATCGAGCGCAAACGTTCCGCCAAGGATGAGCGCAACCTTATCGTGTCTCTTACGCAAAAGGGCGATGCCCTTAAAGAAAAGGCTGTGGATATACCGAAAAAAATGGCTTCATGCAACCTGCTTTCCCATGATGAGAGCGTGCAGCTGTATAACCTTTTATATAAGATACTTGACGGCCGCAAATAACAAGTAAATACATATAGTGCGAGTGCGCTTTTTATAGGTGCGCTCTTTTTTTATTGCCTTAGTTTCCTGAACCGACATATTTTTTATACAGCTGTAAATATAATTAAATGTCGGGAGGGGACAATTGTGATCAAGCTGTACGTGGACGTTCTGTTTGTAACGAATCTTGCGGTCTGTATTGTGCTTGTGAGCGCCGCGGCAAGCTTTCTGCATATAAGCGTGTCAGTACCGCGAACCTTTGTGGCCGCCGCGATAGGCGCAATGTCATCGCTTTCTGTGCTCACCGGCAGTATGGCAGCATCGGCAGTTATAAAACTAGCGGCATCTGTGGCTGTCTGCGCCGTTGCTTTCAACACAATAAGCCCTCGCAAGCTTTTAAAAAGAACATTTGCATACATATTTGCGTATGTCACATTTCTGGCGGCGGCGTATATTATATGGTACTTTAGCCGCAGCGGCAGGATATACATAATTTACGGAACGGTGTACTTTGATGTTTCTGTTATTACCCTTGTGTTTTCATGCATAGCCTGTTATACCCTTATTTCAGCTGCCGAGAGGATATACACCGAACATATTTACAACAATACTGCATATAAGCTGTTTTTTAAGATAAACGACAAAAGCTATGCCTTTGAAGCGCTTGCAGATACCGGCAACATGGCACGCGATCATCTCAGCGGCACACCCGTTATAGTATGCGTAAGCGATAAAATGTGCTCCGACTGGTCTCTTGCCCAGACTCTGCCGCGAGGATTCCGGCTTATGCCATACTCAACGGTAAGCGGTGATTCGCTTATGTGGCTTGCAAAACCGCAGGAGCTCAGGCTCTGCGACGGCAAGGGCAACACCAAGCCGCTTAAAGCAACTATCGGCATAGTAGAGGGCAGCAGCGAACAGGCTATATTCAACCCGTGTTTGTTAAGATAGATATATAATATATATAACAAAAGAATTTACAGAGAGGCAGTGACACGATTGATAAAATTAAAAATTCTCTTGCAAAGGGTAAAAACAGCTTTAGGCAGATCGTTTGGCAAACGTCGCGTGGACTATATAAACGGATCTCAAGCCCTGCCGCCGCCGCTAACTCCCGAAGAAGAAGCCAAAGCCTTTGAACTATTGGAAGTTGACGAGAAAAAAGCCCACGAGCTGCTTATAATACACAATCTGCGGCTGGTGGTGTATATAGCAAAAAAGTTTGAGACCACCGGCATAGGAATTGAAGACCTTATTTCTATAGGCACGATAGGTCTTATAAAGGCAGTAAAGACTTTTCGACCTGACAAAAACATAAAGCTTGCCACATATGCCTCGCGCTGTATAGAAAACGAGATACTTATGTTTTTGCGCAAGACGTCGCAGTCACGCAAGGAGATCTCTATCGATGAGCCGCTCAATGTTGACTGGGACGGCAACGAACTGCTGCTTGGCGACATTTTAGGCACTGACGATGACATTGTGATACGCGGCATTGAAAGCGAGACAGAAAAGCGGCTTCTCTTAGAGCAGATAGAAAAACTCGGCGACCGCGAACGCACTATAATGCAAATGCGCTTCGGTCTGGCTGGGTATAAAGAACGCACGCAGAAAGAAGTCGCAGACGAGGTGGGCATATCGCAGTCGTACATATCAAGGCTTGAAAAACGAATACTTCGCCAGATAAAGCGATCTTTAGAAAAACTCTGCTGAAAAAACAGCGCTTCCGCCAATATACGGTGGAAACGCTGTTTGTTTTAAAGTTTAGTTACCGAAAATACTATGCATATGCCCCACAGAATGCTTGCAAGTATCTGCACCACGTAAAATTTCAGATGCTTCGTCTTGTGCCTGAAAACATACATACCCAGCCAGCCGCCAACTATGCCGCCTATCATGCACATACCAAGCAAAACTCTTTCGGGAATACGCCATTTATGGGCTTTTGCCTTTGCTTTGTCAATGCCGTACATTATAAATGTAATAAAGCCAAGCACACCCATATATATTAGTATTAGCTTAGTTATATTATTCATAGCTCATTACATTAAGAGAAATACTTAACGCCGTTTTCAAACAGGTGCTGATCTTTCTCCCCCGGTACGTTTATGCATACGTTGTCGCCCTTACGCTCCGAGTGACCCATTTTGCCAAGCACGCGTCCGTCAGGCGAGGTTATGCCCTCTATAGCATCTATTGACGTGTTCGGGTTGCACTGTATGTCATAAGTAGGTCGGTCGGCAAAGTCAACATACTGTGTGCATATCTGACCGTTGTGCGCCATTGCAGCTATTTCTTCTGGCGATGCTATAAATCTGCCCTCGCCGTGCGAGATCGCTACTGTGTGTATGTCGCCGACCTTAGCATCAGCAAACCACGGTGACTTGTTTGATGCTACCCTCGTGCGAACCATTTTTGACTGGTGCCTTGCAATGGTGTTGAATGTAAGGGTGGGGGAGTCGCTGCGCATATCGCGTATCTCGCCATACGGAACAAGCCCCAGCTTTACAAGCGCCTGGAAACCGTTGCATATGCCCATCATAAGACCGTCTCTGTTTTTGAGCAGATCGTTTATAGCTTCCGTCAGCCTTGGGTTTTTGAAAAATGCCGTAATGAACTTGCCGCTTCCGTCAGGCTCATCACCGCCCGAGAAGCCGCCCGGCAGCATTATCATCTGCGAGTTTTTAATGCGCCTTTCTATCTCTTCAACAGATTCGTTTATCTGCGATTCGTTGAGATTTCTTATAACGAATATGTCAGCCTTAGCGCCTGCCTTTTCAAAAGCCTTCGCTGTATCATATTCGCAGTTTGTTCCGGGGAATACAGGTATAAGCACTCTCGGACGTGCGATTTTTACGGAAGATGTGCGCCTTTCGTTTACTGAATAACCGAAAACTTCGGGAATATTTCTCGGTATATTTACCTTTGTAGGATAAACGGGCTCCAGCTTTTCAGACCACAGTTTTTCAAGTTTATCAAGCTCTACAGCGTATTTGTCGGTTATTATAACATACTGGCTTATAGTCTCTCCGAGTATCCTCTCGCCTGCATCAACTCCGTCGGCAAGCTCTATAACAAAGCTGCCATAGCAGGCCCTGTATAACTCGGCAGGAGAAACATATCCCGAGAAGCGGAAACCTATCTTGTTGCCAAACGACATCTTTGCGATAGCTTCCGAAATACCGCCGTAAGAAACGCTCCAGCAGGAAAGCACTTTGCCCTCTGCGATAAGCTTTTCTACTTTGTCGAATACTTCCAGAACGCTCTTGAATATCGGCAGACCGTTTTGGTCATATTCGGGTTTTATGTATATTACGGTAGAACCTGCCTTTTTGAATTCCTGCGAAATTATCCTGTCGGTGTTCGCAGTAGATACAGCAAAAGATACAAGGGTAGGGGGTACGTCTATCTTTTCAAAAGTACCGCTCATCGAGTCCTTGCCGCCGATAGATGCTATGCCGTATTCAAGCTGTGCCTTGAACGCGCCAAGAAGCGCCGCCATAGGTTTGCCCCAGCGTGCAGGGTCATTCTGAGTTCTCTCAAAATATTCCTGGAAAGTCAGCCAGCACTTTTTGCGGCTGCCGCCCGTTGCAACAACTTTCGCTATAGATTCAGTAACAGCCGAAATTGCCCCGTGATACGGCGACTGCGACGACAGAAACGGGTTAAATCCCCACGCCATTATAGATGCAGTCTTTGTCTCGCCGTTAAGTACAGGCAGTTTAGCAGCCATAGCCTGAGTAGGCGTGTTCTGGTATTTGCCGCCGTATGGCATAAGCACCGTGCCTGCGCCTATCGTAGAGTCAAATCTCTCAACAAGACCTTTCTGTGAGCATATGTTGAGGTTAGATATCATCTCTTCCCACATAGCGGCAGAGTCTTTCACGTTCTCATTCGTGATCACCACAGGCTCTTCAACGGTAATGGTAGTGTGCTTTGAAGCGCCGTTAGAGTTAAGAAATTCTCTTGAAAGGTCAACAATAGTCGCGCCGTTCCATGTCATTTTAAGGCGAGGCTCTGCCGTTACAACTGCCACCTTTGTTGCCTCGAGATTTTCTTTATCCGCCATTTTCATAAACTTGTCGGCATCTTTTTCGCTGACTACAACAGCCATTCTCTCCTGAGATTCCGAGATAGCCAGTTCCGTGCCGTCAAGTCCGTCATATTTTTTCGGTACTTTGTTAAGGTCTATAATTAGTCCGTCGGTAAGTTCACCTATAGCTACCGAAACACCGCCCGCGCCGAAATCGTTACAGCGTTTTATAAGCCTTGTAACTTCTGGGTCGCGGAAAAGCCTTTGCAGCTTTCTTTCAATAGGCGCGTTACCTTTCTGTACCTCCGCGCCGCAGCTTTCGAGCGACTGAAGCGTGTGCGACTTTGAAGAACCCGTAGCGCCGCCGCAGCCGTCACGACCCGTTCTGCCGCCAAGCAGAATTACAACATCGCCATCCTGCGGTCTTTCACGCCTTACGCTAGCTTTGGGGGCAGCGCCAATAACAGCGCCTATCTCCATTCTTTTTGCAACGTAACCCGGGTGATATATCTCATTTACATTACCCGTCGCAAGACCTATCTGGTTGCCGTATGATGAATAACCGTTCGCCGCGCCGACAACTATCTTTCTTTGCGGCAGCTTGCCTGCAATGGTATCTTCAATAGGCACAAGCGGATTTGCAGCACCCGTTACCCTCATGGCCTGATAAACATATGAACGTCCCGAAAGCGGGTCTCTTATAGCGCCGCCAAGGCAGGTAGCTGCACCGCCGAAAGGTTCTATCTCGGTCGGGTGGTTGTGTGTTTCGTTTTTGAACATCAGCAGCCAGTCTTCTTCCTCGCCGTCAACGTCTACTTTGATCTTAACAGAGCAAGCGTTTATCTCTTCGCTCTCGTCAAGGTCTTTCAGCAAGCCGTCTTTTTTCAGCTTCTTCGCGCCTATAACGGCAAGATCCATAAGCGTCATCGGCTTGTCAGTCCTGCCTGCATACAGTTCTGAACGCACTTCCTTGTATTTTTTGAATGTGTCGTTTATGTAGTCGCTCTGAATGTCCACACCGTCTATATGCGTTAAAAACGTCGTGTGGCGGCAGTGGTCAGACCAGTAAGTATCTATCATGCGTATTTCGGTAACGGTCGGGTTGCGCTCTTCGCTGTCGCGGAAATAATCACGGCAGAACTTTATGTCGTCAAAGTCCATAGCAAGACCCATTTTGTTCATAAGGTCGCGCAGATCGTCATCGTTTGAGTATATAAAGCCGTCGATCGTGTCAACTTTTGTGGGTATGTCGTATTCGGTATCGAGCGTTTCAAACCGCCTGAAAGATGCCTCTCTGCTTTCTACCGGGTTTATTATGTAGTGTTTTACAGCGGCTATGTCTTCTTCGCTTATGCTGCCCTTCAGAATATATATCCTTGCCGAGCGCACCACAGGCTGCTTTTCACCTGTCAGAAGCGATATGCACTGCGCGCACGAATCCGAGCGCTGATCGAACTGACCGGGCAGATATTCAACTGCAAACACGTGCTCGTCATCGTCTATCTCGGGAAGATGCTCGTATACAACGTCAACGGCAGGCTCGGAGAAAACTATAGGCGCGGCAAGCGCAAAAGCTTCCGGTGTCAGACCCTGTGCATCGTATCTGTTGATAACGCGGATACTGCGCAGACCCTCAATGCCAAGCGCCGAACCGATGTCGGCAAGCAGTGAGCGCGCTTCGACTGCAAACTCTGGTTTCTTTTCAACATAAATTCTGTAAACAGGCATATTTACAACTCCTTAACATTTTAGAGATTTTTTACTAGATCTTACTCAATTATCTCACCTAAGCAGTGATCATCTTCCACACTTAATATAATAACATAAAAAATCATTCTACGCAAACTTTTTTGCGAATTTTTTCTGATAATCTTAATTTGTGTGTAATTTTCACTGTATCCGTGGTGAAAAGTTGTGCAATTTTCTTTTTCAAACAGAACTTTTACTCTTTTTCCGACCATTTGAGACAAAAATTTTTCTCTTGAAATTCTGCCGACCTGTGCCATTTCGGCAGCGCGTCTTTGTTTTATTTCCTCGGAAATGTGCCCCGACATTCTCTCGGCTGCCGTGCCTTTTCTAACAGAATATGGAAAAACGTGTATTTTTGCAAAGCCCACAGACTTTACAAACTCCAGCGACTGTTTGTGATCTTCTTCCGTTTCCCCTGCAAACCCTACCATGACATCTGTGGTTATCGCGCAATCGGGGAAAGATTTTCTCAGCTTGGAAACTAATTCGGCATACTGCGCCGTTGTGTAGTGCCTGTTCATGGCTTTCAATGTGCTGTCACAGCCGCTTTGCAGCGAAAGATGAAAATGCGGACACAGTTTTTTAAGCCTTGCCATGCGCTCTATGTCACCATCGCTGATAAGCTCGGGCTCAATAGAACTAAGCCGCACCCTTTCAACCCCCTCTACCGAGCATACCGCCTCTATAGCATCAATAAGGCGAATATCTCCGTCAAGGTCAGCACCGTATCTGCATAGGTTAATGCCCGTAAGCACTATCTCCAAATGCCCACACTGCGCTAGAAGTTTGGCATCATTTCTGACATCTTCAAGCGGCTTTGAGCGCAGATGCCCACGCGCATATGGTATAACGCAGTATGTGCAGTATCTGTCGCAGCCGTCCTGTATCTTTAAGTAACCTCTTGTTTTGTCTGTAAACTCGGAGTTTGTAAAGTTATCAAAGCTTTCGCCTTTACAGTGCTTTGCAACTTCAAAAGTGCGCTGACCGCCGTCAATAAAGCGTTTTATTGCTTCTGCTGTAAAAGCCGTGCTGCCGTTGCCTGTCACAATATCGCATAAGCCGCCACTGTAAAGTATTTTAGCTTCACACTCATCTGCCTGCGGAAAGCACCCCGTCAATACTGTAATACAATCGGGATTCGTCCGCTTTATCCTGTGAAGAAGCTGTCGGCATTTCTTGTCCGCTTTTCCCGTTACGGTACAGGAATTCACAACACAAATATTTGCCTCTGAAATATCCTCTGTAACGCCGAAACCTGCCGCAGTAAGGCGCTGTTTTATGTTTTCTGTATCGCAGGTGTTTACCTTGCATCCCAGCGAGAAATAACATACACTGTAATTTGAATAGTTTACCAAAATTTATCATCCCCTGTAAATGTTAATAACAAAGTGATTTTGCACAAATGTTTTTCGCGTATCTCGTTCTTAATGACTATTATACTATATTTTTTTCGCAAATGCAATTATCTATTGACAATTTGCTTTATTTTTTGATATATTTATTATCGGAGCATTTTGGTTCTTGCAAATTTATGATAATGATTGGAGCTTTGGTTATGATAAAAACTACTATTCGGCTCAATACCACGCAGGACATCAGAGATTTTCTCAGCGCCGTTTCAAAACAGGATTATAATGTAGAGCTTGTTTCCGGCGACTCGTCAATAGATGCAAAGTCTGTAATGGGGCTGTTCAGTTTTGACAGAAGCGCTCCTATAGAGCTTTGCGCCCACACTCAGGATGCCAGCGAGTTTTTCGGTCTTATAGGAAAATTTATAGTCTGCTGACTTTGCTGACAGACTTCTTCACATTTCGCGCACCTTTCGGCATATAGTTAAAACGGAGGTGCGGACAATGCTGTTTTCTTGTTTTATTAAAAATATTGTAAATGTAGTCGCCGCGGCGGTGTTTTCATGGAGTTCATTGATACTGCCGTTTGACGGCTTTGATGGTTTTATCCAAAAGTTTTATGAGCAGTTTTTCCCGGCTCAGCAGGCGCAGACAGAAATTGTACAGTCGAAAGTCGTTTATGAGGCTGAAACGGGCACAATGCTTTCTTCAGAGAATGAGAACGAGGTAATGCAGGCAGGGCATCTTGCCAAACTGATGACGCTTCTTATTGTAGAAGAATCGCTTGAAAACGGTGATTTTTCTTCAGATGCGCAGATAACTGTATCGCAGTATGCCAATTCTATGCAGGGCTCGCAGATATGGCTTGATGTCGGCGAGAAGATATCGGTCGAAGAACTTATAAAGTCAATAACAGTAGGCAACGCCAACGATGCCTGTGTTGCCCTTGCAGAGGCAGTAGCAAAGACTGAACAGGACTTTACCTCTCTTATGAATGAAAAAGCGGCTTCACTGGGTATGGAAAACACATTCTATGCCGATTGTTCGGGTGTTTCTGCCGATACTAAAACTACCGCTTATGATACCGCGCTTCTTTGCGCAGAGCTTTCAAAGCATGAAGATGTTTTCAAGTATACCACGACCTGGATGGACGATGTTCGCGGCGGAAAGGCGCAGCTTGTAAATCTCAACAGGCTGGTGCGCACATATAAAGGAATAATAGGCTTTAAGGCGTGCTACAGCGATGGCAGCAAAAACTGCCTTGCAGCCGCCGCACAAAAGGGCGATATGACCGTTGTAGCCGTTATAATGGGCTCTCCCGACGAGGACAGTAGGTTTTCTTGGGCGAAAGATGCCATGAATAAAGCCTTTGCCGCTTATGAGATATATACCCCGGAAATGTCGGAGGGTATTTTAGACGACGTGAATGTTGCTTTTGGTGAAAAGTCATTCGCTGCGGTGAGGTGCAGCGATGAAAGCAAAGTGCTTATACCCAAAGGCGGTGCCAATGATGTTGAGGTATCTTTTGAACGTGTAGATAACGTTACCGCACCCATAAAAGAGGGTACTGTCATAGGCTCGGTGTGCTTTACACTCAGCGGCGAGGAGATATATTCTGCCGATATTTGCCTTTCGGAAAACGTTGACAGACTGTCTTTCAGCGGATCATTCAAAAGAATATTGTTAGAATTACTAAAAATGTAGGCTAAAAATTAGATGATATATACAAAATATTGTGCGTTTTGCAAAACCGCTTGAAAAAAATACGGATATATTGTACAATAAAATAGATGAGATATTTCTTCATCAGTAATTTTATTATGTATTTATTTTGAAAGGACTGACTGATTTGTCTATCAGATTAAATCCCAAGTATCTGGGTGGATTTGTTGAAAAGCATGAGCTGGAGGCTATGCGTCCGCAGGTCAAGGCAGCGCATGATACTTTAATGAACGGCACGGGTCTCGGCAGCGACTTTCTCGGCTGGGTAGATCTTCCCGTAAATTACGACAAGGAAGAGTTTGAGCGCATAAAGGCAGCCGCCAAGAGAATACAGCAAAGCTGCGATATACTTATTGTTATAGGTATAGGCGGCTCGTACCTCGGCGCAAGGGCTGCAATAGAGCTTCTGCGTTCACCGTTTTATAACAGCCTTAAAAAAGATACGCCGGATATTTTCTTTGTCGGCAACAATATAAGCCCTACCTATCTTACTGAGGTGCTTTCTATTTGTGAGGGCAAGGATATCTGCGTTAATATCATTTCCAAGTCGGGCACTACCACCGAGCCTGCGCTTGCTTTCCGTATCTTTAAGAAGCTTCTGGAAGACAAGTATGGCAAAGAGGGCGCTAAGTCAAGAATATTTGCAACTACCGATAAGGCAAGGGGAACGCTCAAAGAGCTTTCCGATACCGAAGGCTATGAAACTTTCGTTATCGCTGACGATATAGGCGGAAGATTCTCGGTTCTTACCGGCGTTGGTCTTTTGCCGATTGCCGTTTCGGGCGCTGATATAGACAAGCTTATGGCAGGCGCGGCTGCGGCAAGAGAAAAGTATGCAAGTGTTGACAATAACGACTGCTACGATTACGCAGCTTATAGAAATATACTCTACCGCAAGGGCAAGAGCGTTGAAATGCTCGTTACATATGACCCGTCGTTCACTATGATGACCGAATGGTGGAAACAACTGTTCGGTGAGAGCGAGGGCAAGGATAACAAGGGCATTTTCCCGACCTCTGCAACGTTTTCTACCGACCTTCATTCACTCGGTCAGTTTATACAAAGCGGTTCAAGAATAATGTTTGAGACCGTTGTTGATATCAAACAGCCGAAATTTGATATGTTCCTTGAAAACGACGAGCAGAATCTCGATAAGCTCAACTTCCTTACCAACCAGAATATGAGCGTTGTAAACCGCAAGGCTTTCGAGGGCACAGTGCTTGCTCATACCGAGGGCGGCGTGCCTAATATAGTTATTGAAATGGACAAGCCCGATGAAGAGAACCTCGGAGAACTGATATATTTCTTTGAGAAGGCTTGCGCGATCTCGGGCTATATGCTGGGTGTAAATCCTTTCGACCAGCCGGGTGTTGAAAGCTATAAGAAGAATATGTTCGCACTGCTGGGCAAGCCGGGATATGAAGATGCCAAGGCAGAGCTTGAAGCAAAAATAAAATAACGGAACTTTAAAGCGTGCGCGCTTTTGAAGATTAAACATCGCCCACTGGGCAGAACGGAGTGCTATCTATGATAAATCTGATAACCGGAAAAAAGGGAACTGGCAAGACCAAGATACTTGTTGAGCGCATACATGAGGCGCTTGAAGTGGCTACCGGCTCGGTAGTATGTATAGAAAGAGGAATGAAGCTTACCTATGATATTCCTCATAAGGTAAGGCTTGTGGACGCCGAAGAATACGGCATCAGCAGCTTTGATGCATTTTACGGCTTTGTTACGGGTATGCTCGCAGGAAACTATGATATCCAGCACGTTTTTGTTGACGGTATACTTAAAATGGGCGGCAGAGATTACGAGGCTCTCGGCGCTATGCTCGATAAGCTTGCAATAGTTGCCAAGGACGTTAAGATCACGTTCACCGTTTCCGAAGATGCAGAGAATCTTCCCGAAAAAGTAAGAGCTTTTATGTAAATTTTTAAAAATCTCTTGACTTTACGGAAAATTCACGCTATAATGTTCTTTGTGATGTTCTGTTTTCACGGATAGAAAACGACCGATACAGGAGGAGTTATGACCTTTCAGCTTAAAAGTATATTCAGTATACCGGGCGAAAGCAAGGAATTTGAATATGAAATAGACAGGGAAAAGCTTCTACAGAGAACGGGTATAGTTTTTCATTCCGATGTAAAGGTCAAAGGAAGCATAGTAAACAGGGCAGGCGTTGTTAAGCTTGACTATCACTGTGATGCAGCCGTTGACCATGTGTGTGACAGATGTCTTTGTGAGTTCGTCAGGGAGTATGGTTTTGATTTTGAACATATACTCGTTACCGACACAAAGTGTGACGATTATGTCGTCTGCAACGACTTTGAACTGGATCTTGACGAACTTGCAGTTTGTGATATGCTTCTTGAATTTCCTACAAAGATACTGTGTAAGGAAGACTGCAAGGGGCTTTGCGCAAAATGCGGAGCAGATCTGAATAAAGGTGAATGCTCCTGCGTGCGTGACAACTGAGATCAATCCTGAAGAGGAGGTGCCAAAATGGCAGTACCAAAGAGAAAGGTTTCTAAAGCCAGACGTGATAAAAGACGCAGCGCTGTTTGGAAGCTCCCTCAGCCGGCTCTTTGCAGATGTTCAAACTGCGGCGAGCTTACCGCTCCGCATAAGGTATGTAAGGCTTGCGGATATTATAAGGGCGTAGAGGTCATAGCTAAGAATAACGACTGATCGTGCGCTTATCGGTGTCAAGCAGAGAGGGGATATACTTCTCTGCTTTTTTCGTCATACATCTTTTTGTGAGAGGAGGAATAATATGGCTTTACCCGTAGTTGCTATAGTTGGCAGACCGAATGTCGGCAAATCAACGCTTTTCAATAAGCTTATAGGTCAGCGGCTCTCGATAGTAGAAGATACCCCAGGCGTTACAAGGGACAGGATATATTCCAAGTGTGAGTGGCGCAGCAGAGAATTTATGGTAGTCGATACCGGCGGTATAGAACCCGACAGCGACGACGTTATATTAGCGCAGATGAGAAGGCAGGCAGAGCTTGCAATAAGCAGCGCGCAGGTAATAGTGCTTGTTACCGACCTTCGCTGCGGCGTTACCGCAAGCGACCATGACGTTGCGAATATGCTGCTGAAGTCGGGCAAACCTGTAGTTCTGTGCGTTAATAAATGTGATTCGCTCGGTGAACCTCCCGTTGAATTTTATGAGTTTTATAACCTCGGACTGGGTGACCCTATAGCAGTTTCGTCAACTCACGGTCACGGCACGGGCGACCTTTTAGATGCTGTTTTTGAGTATCTTCCCGAAGATGAGCCAAGTGATGAGGACGATGATATTATAAAAGTTGCAGTAATAGGCAAACCTAACGTCGGCAAATCTTCGCTTATAAATAAGATATGCGGCGAGGAAAGAGCCATAGTTTCCGATATCGCAGGCACTACCCGCGATGCTACGGATACAGTGATAGAGACCGAGCGCGGCAAGTATATGTTTATTGATACCGCAGGCATACGCAGAAAGTCAAAGGTGCTTGAAAACGTCGAAAAATACAGCGTTCTGCGCGCGCATATGGCAGTAGACAGAGCAGACGTTGCGGTTATAGTCATAGATGCCACCGAGGGCTTTACCGAGCAGGATTCTAAAGTTGCAGGCTATGCCCATGAAAAAGGAAAAGCCTGCGTGGTAGCTGTAAACAAATGGGATGCGGTCGAGAAAGACACCAACACCATGAACGAAATGCTTGCCGACCTGAAAGAAGATTTCGGTTTTATGCAGTATGTGCCGTTTGTGTTCATATCGGCAAAAACAGGTCAGCGGCTCGATAAACTTTTTGACCTTATCGACCGCACATTTGAGCAAAACTCAATGCGTATCTCAACGGGCAGGCTGAACGACGTTCTGGCATATGCAACATCGCGCGTGCAGCCGCCCTCAGATAAAGGCAGACGGCTTAAAATATACTACATGACGCAGGCATCTACCAGACCGCCTACATTTATAGTTTTTGTAAACCGCAAGGATCTGTTCCATTTTTCGTACCAAAGATATCTTGAAAATCAGATCCGCGAAACGTTCTCGCTTAATGAAACGCCTATCGTTATGAAAGTAAGGGAACGCGATACCAACGATGTAAAATAATTTGGGGAAATATTATCATGGAAGCTTTTGTTTGGATATTTACAGTGCTTTTTTCGTATCTTTTCGGCAGTATAAATACCTCGATAGTCATTTGTAAGATAATTCACCGCAAGGACATACGCGACTATGGCAGCGGCAATGCAGGTCTTACAAATGTTTTAAGAACTTTCGGCAAACCCACCGCCGCGCTTACACTTATAGTAGACCTTATAAAAGGCATAGCGGCAGTGCTTATCTGCAGGCTGGCGGCAGGGCATTTCGGCGTAGAACTGCTCTCAAATCCGCTGTTTGTAAATTATCTTTCCTGCCTTTTCGTGATACTCGGGCATATCTTCCCGTGTTATTACGGTTTCAGAGGCGGAAAAGGCGTGCTGCTCACCGCTACTACGATGATAGCCGTAGACCCCCTTACCTGCGGCGTTGCGGTCGCTATCTTCATAATAGTTGTAAGCATAAGCAGATACGTTTCACTTGCATCTATAATAGCGGTTTCTTCTTTCCCTGTATGTACTATCATTTCACAGACATTAAGGGGATATGAAACGCCCTGGCAGAACGCTCTTGTCGCCTTGGCGGTGGCAATAATCGTAATATTAAAGCATAAGAGCAATATAGTAAGACTTGTAAACGGCACGGAAAACAAACTCAGCTTTAAAAGCAAAAAAAGCTGACAACTTTGCGGAGGTGTTTTTATGGCGGATATAACTATACTCGGCAGCGGAGGGTTTGGTCTCTCGCTTGCGATAATGTGCGAAAAAATGGGTCACAGCGTTACTGTGTGGTCTAAATTTCAAGATGAAATAGATACCCTTAAAAGAACTGGTGAGCTGCGTTCAAAGCTGCCCGGCGCTATTCTTCCCGAAGGTGTTGCGCTCACTACCGATATTTCCTGCGCACAAAACGCTGACATAGTCATAATCGGCATACCAACGCGCTTTGTAGCAGAGGTGTGCAATACCGCAAAACCGTATATAAATGAAAAAGCCGTCGTCGTCAGCACTTCAAAAGGCTTTGAAGACGGCACTATGCGGCGTATGTCGGAAGTCATAACTAGCATTTTGCCGAACCAAACGGTTGTGCTTTCAGGTCCTTCACACGCTGAGGAGATAGCAAACGGCACGCCTACAACGGTTGTTGCCGCCTGCGAAGATCTCGATTATGCTTACTATGTACAAGATGAGCTCAGCAACTCAACGCTCAGGATATATACAAATACCGATGTAATAGGCTGTGAGGTCGGCGGCTCTCTGAAAAATTCAATAGCGCTTGCCGCAGGTATCGTTGACGGCATGGGCTTTGGTGACAACACAAAAGCCGCGCTGATGACAAGAGGCCTTACAGAAATAGCGCGTATAGGTGTTGCCATGGGCGCTCACGAGGAAACTTTCTCGGGTCTTACGGGTCTTGGCGACCTTATCGTTACCTGCACAAGTATGCACAGCCGCAACAGACGCGCAGGAATACTGATAGGGCAGGGGGTCAAGGCAGAAGAAGCTATACGCCGCACAGGCACCGTTGAGGGCTATTACTGCACTAGAAACGCATATCCTCTTGCTAAAAAGCTCGGCGTAGAAGCCCCAATCATCGAGCAGCTTTATATGATACTCTTTGAAAATATGCCGCCTGAAGATGCTCTTGCACACCTTATGAACCGCCCCATGAAGCATGAATCCGAAGAAGGTCTGTACTTTTAATAATATTTTTGGAGGAATTACTATGAAAACAGTTTTTAACGAAGATAATATAAACGCTTTGCTTGACAAGGCAATTAAAGACAAGAAAATAGTGGCTTACTATCAGCCGAAATATGATGCTGTAACGGGTCATATAAACGGTGCGGAGGCCTTAGCGCGCTGGATAGACGAGGACGGCAGCATTATACCGCCCTATCAGTTCATACCGCTTCTTGAAAAGAGCATGCTTATCACAAAGCTGGACTGGTACATACTCGATGAGGTCTGCGCATTTCTGAGCCGTGAGATAAAGCGCGGCGCAAAAAACGTCACAGTGTCTGTAAACTTTTCAAGATACCATACTAAAGAACCTGACTTTGTAATGCATCTTTGTGAGGTCGTTGACAGCTACGGTGTTGATCGCAAGCTTATCGAAGTTGAAATAACCGAATCCGCACTTGTTGACGGCACAAACATTATTCAGTTCATAAGCGATATAAGAAACGACAATTTCTCTGTCGCTATAGATGACTTCGGCAGCGGTCTTTCATCACTCACTTTCGTAAAAGATGTGCCTGCAAACGTTTTGAAGATAGATAAATCGCTTCTCAGCGGCAACTGTGAAAACGAAAAAGAACGCATAGTTCTGGAAAGCATTTTCAGTTTTGCGCAAAGGCTGAAGCTCTCAACCGTTGCAGAGGGCGTTGAAACCAAAGAACAGCTCGGCTTTCTGCGTACCTGCGGCTGCGAAACTATTCAGGGCTACTATTTTTCAAAGCCCGTTACAGAAAGCGAATATGCCGATATTCTTGAAAATCACGAGCCTGATGAGCAGTCTGAAGATATCCTTGTTACCCAGCCTGCCGCCAGCGCAACTCAGCTGCTTTTAGATGCTGTGTTTATGTGCTATCCGCTTGTTATAATGAGCAACCTTTCGCGCAACAGCTTCTATATGATGGTCTATGAGAACTTCACAACGCGTTCATGCCCCTCAACAGGCGTGTATACCGAGCTCATCATGCACGGCGCATCTACTATGCTTCCCGAAGATCAGCAGCTTTTTATTGATACCTTTGATATCAACGACCAGATAAACGCCTATAACAACGGTCAGAGAACGAGAAGGGTAGTTACCCGCCAAAAGGGTGACGACGGCATTTACAGACCCGTTGAAACAACGAATTACTATGTAAAGAACCCCTCGTCCGATGATATCCTTGCTATCACTCTTTCACGTCCCGTTCCCGAAGAATAACAATATAACAAAAGCCCGACGGTCATAGATCGTCGGGTGTTTTAGTATCATTTTCTTCTTTTTCGCTGTCTTCCTCGGGACAATACTTCCATTCAAAAGCATTATTTCCTCCATCAAATGCAGCTTTTGACCTTTCCAAAGCCTCACAAGTTTTTTGGGGCGGCTCATGAGTAAATATCAACTTGACAACCGGTGTATGCAACTCGTCATCGCCCGGTATTCTGTACCTGTTTCTGAATGTAGTTTCCATCGCGTAAACGAGCTTGTCTATCAACCTGTCATTATGCCACTCAACTATTTTATCTTCCCATGTCCCATAGTCTTTAAGATATACAGTGTGTTCTTCTTCAATATATTCCATATCAATACGTATCATAATAAACGCCTCCAAAATAAATTTTTACTGAGAATATAATACACCTGAAATTTCTGATCGTCAATACTTTGCCAAGCAATGCAGAAGTCACGCTTTAGCGCTATTTGCAGCATTTTTTGCAAATTCGCTTATATCACGCCCTTTCAGAACAAGGGTAAGCAGCTCGGGCAGCTTCTGCGGCGAACAGGCAAAGCATGGTATACCCAGCTTTGATAATTTGTTCGCTGTTACCTTGTCGTAATAAGGCTCTCCGCCGTCTGCAACAGCCAGCAGAGATACTACGGTAACTCCCGAAGCTTTCATTTCCTCCATACGCCTTACAAACGCTGCAAGGTTCCCACCCTCATAAAGGTCGGAGATCAGGAAAAACAGCGTCTTTTTCGGTTCTTCAATAAACTGCTGACAATAAGCCACCGATTTGTCTATATCCGTGCCGCCGCCCAGCTGAAATCCGTAAAGAAGATCAACAGGGTCACTGCATTTGTCTGTAAGGTCAACAATATTAGTATCAAACGCTACCACACGGGTTTTCAGAGCACTCATGCTTGCCAGAATACAGCTTACCACAGATGAATATATAACGCTTTCGCCCATAGAGCCGCTCTGGTCTATATCAAGTATAACAGTCCACTTTTTTGAGGCTGAAGATGCAGCGCGCTCAAAGAAATAAAAGTGCTCGGGCACTATCGTTTTAAGCTCCGGAGAATAGTGTTTCAGATTTCGCCTGATAGTCATCTTGTAGTCAAGCGCCGATGCCGACGGGATAGGGGAGTGTTCGCGCTTGTTTACTGCGGCTGTTACAGCTCTGCGAATATCCTGCTCCAAAAGTTTGTTTATATCTTCAACTATCTTTTTTATAAATTCCCTTACGCTTTCTTTTGAGCGCTCGGGTATAGAATCTTTAAGCGCCATTATCGTCGATGCAAGTGAAATATCAGGCTCAACATTTTCAAGTATCTCAGGCTCGAAAATAAGCTGTTTCAGCCCACACCTTGTCATAGCATCATTTTGTATTATCTTTACAAGGTCTTTGTCAAACAGGCTTCTCACATCGCCAAGCCAGCGTGATATCTGCGGATTTGACGGACCCTTTCCTGCACCGCTGCCGAAACCGCCCTGTTCGCTTTTGTTGTATATAGATGCAAGCGCGTTGTCCATAAGTATCTGTTCCTGCGAAAGCTGCGGCATATTCATTTTTTCAAGCCTGTCGCCGCTCTCCTGACCCAGAATAAGCCGCCAACGCTGCATTTGTACCTTAGTATCCATAACATCACCTATAAATCGAAGTCAAAGCCGGAAAGCTCGTCTATCGCCTGCTGTGAAGCCTCGTCAAGCACACTGTTCAACACCTCGCTGACCGCATCGCCGTTAAGACCCCATATCTCGCCGAGGTTTTCAGCTATTGCATCTTTTTCACCCGAAGAAAAGTCTGCAAACGCCCTGCGTAAAAATATCAGCGCGCGTTTAAATTCTTCGTCATCAAGCTCTTTGAGATAATCATCAAGACTTTCCCACAGCGAAAGCCGAGCAATAAGACCGTTTCGATTTTTCATAGCAAGCCCCTCAAACCAGCCTGCGCCCAGATCGGCAGGTACACCTATTGAAAGTCGGCGTGATACTTCCGTCTTTAGTTCATCGTTTGACATTACATTTCGCTCCAGCAAGACCGCAGCACAAAGCCCCGAAAGCCGCGTGTTCAGATCATCGCGCTCAGCGACCTGTGAAAGCGCTTTCAGCCATTTATCCGTTTCAAGAAGATCATGCGCCAGCTGCACCGAGTTTATCATATTTATCGCATCTGCAATTTCTTTTGATACATCATCGTTGCATATGCAGGAACTGCTCATGATAAGGCAGGCGCGGTAGTAAAGCTGTTTTAATATGGGTATGATCGCTGTGCAGTCGGTCTTTCGTATATCACCGTAGCTTATTACATTTGAAAGGCTGAACATGGTCTGTGCAATTTTTTCAAACGGTATGTTATCTGTAGCAGCTGCCTGCAAAGCTGCCACCGCATAACTCGCAGCGGTCGACATTCCGCAGCAGAAAGCATCTTCAACAGCTTTCGCAATTACCGCAATGTCTTCCTGACCCTCAACGTTTTCTTTTATCTGAAACGCCGCCGCAAGTTCTACCGTGTCGCCTTTCAAAGCGCTTTCAACAAGCACTATCTCACACTCGGTAGTCCACTGCACCTGCCATGCCTCAGCCCAAGTCGCATTTTCCTGCCGTGACGGCACAAGAGAAGCAAAACCAAGCTTTAAAACGCGCAGCCTGTGCAGAAAATAAGAACGCCTCAGATCTAAAAGCGCCGATTTTTCAGAGCTTGCCCTGATATTTTCACGCAGATCAAGCTTCAGATCCTGCGCCGTGACCGAGCGGTATTTTTCAAGCCTTAACTCCTTTAGCTGACGGTAAAAATCGTCCTGTATGCTCGTCCTTGAAACACCCTCGGGTATCTCGCCGATCGCCGTGCCTATCTCGGTATCGGCAACTGCGGTGCTTATTGCAGCAAAACTGCCCTCGCCTATACAGGTAACTGCCGCATCGCGAATATCTCGCAGCGTGGGTATTTCGCCGCCGTGCAGCTGCGAAAGCGTTTTGGCAAGCCTCACCGCCTCTATCACCTGCGCCGACGAAGCAGCATTGCCATCTTTGCGCATTTTTTCGGCTATTTTTGAAAGATACGCATTCGCCGCGTAAAAGTGATCATTTCTGCAAAGACCTTTCCATATAAGCTCATAATAAGCAGGAGCTTTGTTTCCTGCACCGTACCCCGAGCGCGTTGACAGCCTGTAATACGAATATGGCATAAGCGTGTGCAGTGACGGCAGCTTTGGCAAACTCGGCATATTTTCATCGGTTTCCCAAGTTTTCAGCCCCTCAACATGATACGCGCCGGTAACTACAACTATCTTTTCGGGAGAAACACCGCTTTTCACAGCACATCTGATAACGCAGCGCATATGCATCTCTCGCAGCGCTGTCTCCGCCTCGTCATAGCCGTCTTTCACTGAAAGCTCACGAATATTCGCTCCGAAAAGGTTAGCACCCTCATGGTAAGCCTCAGCATCAGCGCATTGTTCCAGCGTGCGCTCCCAGAACGTTTCATGCGAACCGTCTTCGCTTTTTTCGTCTAAAAGATCGTAAACATCTGGTTTTTGCTCCGCTGTATTTTCGGCAGCTTGCTCGCTTTGTTCTTCATCGTTTTCTGAGCTCTCCGCCTGCTTTAGCCTCTCGTCAGAAAGCGCAAGAAACGTTTCCGAAGGCAGATCCATAAACCGCAAATTAACGCCATTTTCATTGCACCATTTTATCGCCTGATATTCGGGCGAATACTCCGCAAATGGGTAAAGTATCGTCCTCACCGGCACGCTCTGCGTATATGCCAGAACAGCAAACGGGGGGCGTGTTTCGT
This sequence comes from uncultured Clostridia bacterium, assembly GCA_947624375.1. GTDB lineage: Bacteria > Bacillota > Clostridia > Oscillospirales > Ruminococcaceae > UBA7477. The sequence continues at coordinate 103,506 of CANQKD010000004.1, forward strand.
TGCGAACGATGTCTTTTACCGTATCTTCAAAATCGCACGGCGCTTCTATAATTACAAGTTCAGGCTGCTTTTCGTCAAGAAATTTTCGCAGAAAAAACGCGCCGGCAGGCGATAGATGCCGTATACCGAAGAAGTTCACGCCGCTCATTCGTTAAGCTCCCTGCACGCCTTGTAAAGTCCGCTCCAGTTTGAGCCGCGCTTTTTCATTATGTTTTCAAGATATTCATTCCAAGCAACAGAATCTTTATCCTCCTTGACAACCGCACCTTGCAGCCCTGCCGCGATATCGTCGTCGGTTATCTCGCCGCTGCCAAAGCTTCCTGCAAGAGCCATGCTGTTGCACAAAAGCGAGATAGCCTCGGCGGTAGAGAGCACACCGGCAGGAGTTTTTACCTTCTGCTTTTTATCAAGCGTTTCACCGGCACGCAGTTCACGAAAGATAGTGCATATCTTCTCTATGACAGCATCTTTCGGCAGTGCAGCGTTGAGGTCAAGGCTGCCCGATAGCTGCTCAACGCGCGTTTTTACAATGTGCATTTCTTCTTCCAGAGTCTCGGGCGAGGGAAGTACCACAATGTTGAAACGCCTTTTCAGCGCCGCTGACATATCATTTACGCCCTTGTCGCGCGTGTTTGCGGTAGCGATAATTGAAAATCCTTTTTTCGCAGGCACTTCCAGCGAAAGTTCGGGAACTGATATCCTCTTTTCCGAAAGCAGAGAAATAAGCGTGTCCTGCACCTCTGATGCGCAGCGCGAGATCTCCTCAACTCGCGCAATTGCGCCCTCCTCCATAGCCGTAAATACGGGGCTTTTGAGCATTGCCTCCTGCGATGGACCGTTTGCAATAAGCATAGCATAGTTCCAAGAATAGCGTATCTGCTCCTCGGTAGTGCCTGCCGTGCCTTGTATAACGCGAGATGAATTGCCGTTTATAGCCGCCGTCAGATGCTCTGAGAGCCAGCTTTTTGCTGTGCCGGGTTCGCCTATCAAAAGCAGCGCACGGTCGGTAACAAGCGTTGCTATGGCTATCTCAACAAGCCGCTCATGACCGATATATTTCGGTGTTATCTCAACATTTCCGACCTTTCCGCCGCATATGTAGGTCTTTACCGAGCGCGGCGACATTCTCCACCCCTCGGGTACAGGGTCGGTCTCGGCTTTTATAAGAGCGTTCAGTTCTTCCTCGAAAAGCTGTTCGGCAGGTAGTCTTAAAATTGAATTGTCCATAAATTTCTCCTTATTTTAAATATGTATTTACCCAATATTCAAACTTATCAACGTCAAATCTTGCTTTCATCCTGCCGCCGCTTATAAGCGATAGTACCTCCGTTGCTTCTTTCAGGCGGTATTGCTGATCACCGGGAGCGTGCAGAACAAAGTTCACAGGGTCAATTTTTTCATTATGCTGCTGTCTTTTGAAATATTCCACAATAAGCCCATCGATATTGCACATACCGCAGCTTTCCATCATCCACATATGTGTTGTTGCGCTATTGTCGTTGAGCACGCATTTTATGTAGTGGTTTTTGACTTTCTCATACATTTTCTTGTCGTTTTTGTCAAAGAGATATTCCAAAAACAAGTCCGCCTGATACCAGTCGCAGTCAATAAGCATATCTATCCATTTTTCTCTTATCGGCTGATCTATCGGTATCTCATAAAGCTCGTGTGTAGACGGTTCTTTATTGCGGCTGTCATACAGTTTGTAAGACATATAATACTTGCCGCCCACAAGATGTATGTTTTTTATCAGCGTTATAGCCGAGCCCATAGCAACACCGCTGTTTCTTTGTCTTTTTACCAACTCTTTAGTCTCTATGATGCGCTTTTTGAGCAGCTTTGTGCAGTCATCGGTGCCAACTATCATGGCATATATCTCAGACTGAGCAAAACAGCGGTCGGGGAATTTTTGGGCAAGCTCCAGCGCAAGATCGCAAATACCCTTGTCGCGAGTCATTGCAATGGTAGCTTTCAGCGCGATGTCCACAAGGTCGAAAACCGAGCTTCTTTCCTGATAGTCCATCTTTTTATAGCAGACTTTTCTCAGAAAATCTTCTATATCCTTGCCCGTCTTGCCGCTGAAAGCAACATAGTCTATGTATACCCCGAAGCCGTCAGTCTTGTATTTTCCGCCGTCGTTGTTGTCAAAAAGTCTGTTGCCTATCTTCGCCGCAAGCCTGCTTGACCACTCTGAGTGGCTGAACCGTAAATATTCCAGCGTTTCCTGCGGCTTGTTTTTCTCCATATTCTCAAAGAATTCGCGTGCCTTGTCGCAGTCAAGCCGTGCCAGAGAGTAGTAAGCCTCATCTCTTATCGCGCCTTTTTCTGTCTTTGTAAATTCTATCAGTCTGTCAGCATTGCTCACATCATGCCGCAAAGCACGAACAAGCAGCTTCTTTACATTCTTTTCGGAAAGCGGTATGTTTTCAAGATAAAAATCGTTCGCCTTTTCTTTCGCGATATTATCGATAAGCATGATGCGCTTTATAGTCTCTTTCTTGCCGTTCGGGTCAAAGCCCTCCATAAGCAAGGGGAGCATATCCTCGCCCATGCCTTCTATTATGTCTTGTGCAGTATCAGCAAGCTCCGAATATGAAGCACCCAGGCACTTCACAAGCGCAGGCTTTACGCGGTGATCTTCAAAAAGCTCAGACTTTTCATCTCTCGCACTCGTTACAATGTTGTAATTTCCACTGCCCGAACCCGTAAGAGCATTTATAAGCCGCGAAAGCTTTGAATACGGCGCATCTATTATCTTTGCGTTGTAATCTACAACTTTCAGCTTTTCTGCTTCTCCCTCAACATCGACTTTCGCAAGCGTTGTCATTACCGAATCAGTCAGCGAAAGCGCATCAAGAAGCGTTCCTGCCGCATCCTCGCAGCCGCCCGAAACAAGCTTTGCCGAAAGCTCATATATCTTCCCAAAAACAGGTGAAGCATTTTTAAGCGGTGCAAAGGCTTCAACAGCCCTTTTCAGCCTGAAATTTTCCGAAAGCAGATCTGCCCCTGCAATTGCAGCTGAGCGCAGCTGCGCGCGAAGTTCTGTTATAGCTGTTATATCCATATTTACACCTCCGTCAGTAAAGCAGTCTTACAACAGTGTTTGTGCCATCAGGAATAATGCTCATCGGTTGAGCGCATATCCTGTTGTCGCTCGCATCATAATGAAAGCCGCACAGTATAACGCCGTTTTCAAGCAACTTTCTGCCTGGCAGCGTTTGCAATCGCTCAGTCATTTTCTGCGTATCGTCAATATCTTTGAGCTCTACAGTGTCGCCGCCTTTTGAGCGCAGAACAATTTTTTCGCCGATCTTTTCTATCTCGGAAAAGGCGATCAGTTTGTATATCACAGGGCTTGACATTGCGTTTTGCAGAAAGTTCTTTATGCCTTTCATTTCTGCATTTATAGTGTTTGCCGCATACGAGCGCAGCTTGTCAAAGTCACTGTCTGTGAGCTCTGTAAAGCTCGCATTGTCCCAGCGTACTCTTACATTGCCCTCGCCGGGGTAGACTGCCATCGACGGCACCTGCACGACCCCGAAAACCGAATCTTCCGCCTTTACGTATTTAAGCGACTTCAGCGGACGGAAGTTCTTTGTCATGTATATGTTTCCGCTGCCAAGCTCTACCCATATGCCGCTTTCGATAAATTCTTTTCTCGCATCGTCAAAGCTTACAAAATACGCAAGCTGTGTTACTCGCGCATCTTTCACGCACTTGCCTATAGCCTCCAGCTCCGTGAGCTTCCAGTTGCCGCCAAGCTCTTCGTAAAGCTGTGTGTCATCAGTCGTAGGGTCATCGCTTTCGAGCTTTTCCTTTATGTACTTTCTTGATTTTTTGATAAGCGAATTAAGCTTTTCAAGAGTGTCTATCGCGCAGTCGTAATGCGTGTCTTTATCATCTTTCTGATACGCGGTTATCTCAATGATAAGGCGGTTGAACAGCCGCTGTATTCCTATGAGATAGTAGTCGCCGAACTGCTTTGAAAGCTGGTGATAATTTGAAAGCGAAGCGCCGCCCATAGTTCCAAGACCAGCCGACAGCAGCTCTTTTACCACCTTTTCGCAAAGGTCAATGCCCTCAAGCTGTTTTTGCAGCTTTTTCTTTTTTGCAGAGTTTGACGTTTTCTTCGCGGCGACCTTTTTCTTTGCTGCCTTTTCATCATCTTCGGCAGCAGCGCTTTCAGACTTTTCAGCCCTTGCCGCAAGCTTTGCACGCTTTGTCAGAATATCTTCCGGTATCTCGCATACCTCAAAGTCCTTGTTCGACATCATTTCATACATAAGAGCAAGCGAGTGTTTGCATGGAAACTGCCTGCTCGGGCAGGAACAGCGAAAAACAGGGTGGCTCTCGTCTATGTAGTCTGCCGAGGTGATGTAGGGGTTCTTTCCGCTGCCCTTGCATTCGCCCATAAAAAATGTGCCGTCCTGTGAGCGATAACGCTTGATAAATCCGCCGCCTGTTGATATCTTTTTCCCGTTAGAAGCGGCAGCAGCATTAGGCGCTAAGGACAAAATAAGCTGCTCTGTGATATTTTTCATCGTAAAACTCCTTTCATATCCGTATCTTTATACTATATTTTATTATATCATAGTGAACGGCAAAAGTCTATATCTAAATATTAAATTGTTGCTTTTGATATATGGAACATCAGACAACTTGAAAAGCATCTGCCGGATACTGTTCCGAAATTATTAGTCATATCTTGAATACTTGATATTACAAAAAAATTGCCTTCAGATCTTACTAAACACAAGACCGGGGCAATTTATTTTCTAAACTATAAAACTTGAAAGAGTCTGCAATTTTACCTGATATAAGATCAACGCCATTTAATATGTGATAAGTAGTACTTTTCTTTAATTTCCAGTCTGTACTCTCTCATATTTATTCAAATCATGAAACCGCTTTGGTAACAATAACCAAAATCATAACTAACCAAGTTTCTAAGACGTTCTTCATCGCTAGAACAACCTCTTCGGTCTGTTGATTTTTTCATTTTGACGCAAATTAGATTGTTAATTTGATTATTAAGATCAGAACCGCGCTTATGTACAATTATATCTACAGTAATGGAGCATCGATAATACGCTTTATATAATAGTTTTTTCCGGCATAGCCACGATTATACTCAACGTCCACGCAATAATCTTTGAATTCGGATTTATGAATGGCTTCTGTCAGATAAAAAGCGAATTTAGCACAAATACACCGTTCACTCAAATCGTTTTTTATTAAGTACTGTTCTGCTGAATTAAAGTTTCTTATTGCATCTGATAAAATATTAGTAGCTGCTAACTGCTGCTACGAAATAGGTATTATGTTATCCATTATCTTCACCTGTTTTGTAAATCGTTTTATCAATCTTCTTTTATATGAAAATACTATCATTGAATAATAGTATATCATAATATCGACTAATAATCAAGGCTTTTAAATAGTTTTAAGATCATTCCCGTTGAAGAAATAATTTAAATATTTATTTGATGTATTAGTACATCATTTGTGCATAGAAAACAGGTGCAGCTTATCCGTCGTGAGCGCGTTTACAAGCGAACAGGATAAGCAAGCGTGACTTGTTTTGGAAAGTTGGAAAAGTCCTACAGGACTTTTCGGCACTTCGCTTGCGAAGTGTAAGCGATAGGAGTGAGTGAGAGGTGACTTTTCCACAAGTATAAAAGAAAAGTCGCCGCGAATGATACGGAATCCGCGCAAAAGTTACGGCGAAAGTTATGCTAAAGTTTATTCACGGGAACAAAAACGGGGTACATCACTTTGTACCCCGAAAACAGGTGCAGCGTTACGCTGCTGGTGCGGGTAACAGGACTTGAACCTGCACGCCATTGGCAATAGAACCTAAATCTATCGCGTCTGCCAATTCCGCCATACCCGCATATTAAACTTTTGCATGGTTCGCCAACAGTGGTAGATGATAAATTAACAACATTATTATAATACCACATTTGCGCCTGTATGTCAAGCGGAGAAGCATTTTAAGCAAAACTATCTTTTAAAAATGTTGCAAACTATAGATTTTACCTATACATAAGTATCAGCAAATCGTTCTTGCAAATTGCCTTAAAATGTGGTATGATTGTTTTGTCAAAAAGAAAAAGGAGAGTTGATCATGAAAAAACAACAATTGGCAAAGATAGTATCACTTTTGGCGGCATCGGTGCTGGTGCTTGCATCTTGCGGAAACGGCGACAGCTCTGCCGACAGCGTAAATAGTACGACAAGCGCCGCCGTTACAGAAGAAAGCTCGGTACAGGACTCTTCTTTGGAAGCGACGACTACTGATGCTTCTTCGGAAACAACAACGTCAGATGCATCTTCAGAAGCCGAGGAAACATCTTCACAAAGCGACGAAAAGTATTCGTTAGTATTTACCGCTGAAGATGCAGTAGTAATTAAAGCTAACACTACCGAGGGCAGTCTTGAAGATGCTCTTAATGTTCTTAAAGATTCAAATGCGCTGGACTTTACCGGTTCGCAAAGTGAGTACGGTCTGTACATAGAATCTGTAAACGGCAGGACTGCTGATGCAGATAAAAACGAATATTGGGCTGTATATACCACATTGACCGAACTTGACGGCGTGAGCTATTCAAGCGCTGAATACGGTACATACGACTATGACGGCACGCAGTGCGCCAGCGCATCGTTCGGCGCATCGGGTCTGCCTATGGTTGAGGGCAATCTGTACGCTGTCGTGCTTGCTGCATATTGATGACCGTTAAAGAAGGTGATTGCGAAAGGAGAAAAAATGAATAAAGGATTAAATACTTTATTTAAGATTGTTTTTGGGGCTATTATTGTGTTTGGTGAAGAATATTTATTTTACATTACACTTTTGTGCAATGTCATAACTAAAGAAAGCTCCTATATGCGGCTTGCATTTGTTTTCGGTTCACTTGTTATATCTGTAGTTAATATAACTATTGTTTATTTTTTGACCAGGAATTCAGAATTTAAGCTGAGAAATATTGCACTTTTGATTGTATCGTCCGTAATAGCGAGTCTCGGATTATTAATATTGAGTATATTATTCGATAAAAATATTTTAATGGAGGTAGATTACAAGAAAGAAATTGATTATTTTACAATATTAGTATTATCAAGTTTAATTACAATATGGACAAGTATTTTTGTTTTGCTATTAAAGATACTCTCCAAAATTAAGCACTAGCATTAGTGGTATGATTGTTTTGTCAAAAAAGAAAAAGGAGAGTTGATCATGAAAAAACAATTTGCAAAAATAGTATCACTTCTGGCGGCATCTGTTTTGGTGCTTGCATCTTGCGGAAACGGCGACAGCTCTGCCGACAGCGTAAATAGTACGACAAGCACTGCCGTTACAGAAGAAAGCGTAGTTCAGGACACATCTTCGGAAGCGACAACTACGGAAGCATCTTCAGAAACACCTGATGATTCTTCAGAGATAGAGGAAACATCTTCACAAAGCGATGAAAAGTATTCTGTCGTGTTTACTGCCGACGATGCAGTAGTCATAAAAGCAAACACTACAGAGGGCAGTCTCGAAGATGCTCTTAACGCTCTTAAAGATTCAAATGCGCTGGACTATACCGGTTCGCAAAGTGAGTACGGTCTGTACATAGAATCTGTAAACGGCAAGACAGCAGATGCTGCGAAGAACGAATACTGGGCTGTATATACCACATTGACCGAACTTGACGGCGTGAGCTATTCAAGCGCAGAGTACGGCACATACGACTATGACGGTACGCAGTGTGCCAGCGCATCGTTCGGCGCATCGGGTCTGCCTATGGTTGAGGGCAATCTGTACGCTGTCGTGCTTGCTGCATATTGATGACCGTTAAAGAAATTGCGCGCTGTGCGGTGATGACCGCGCTTCTCATCGCCGTGCAGTATGCGCTTGGATTTGTTTCGGGCGTGGAGCTTGTGACCGCGGTGTTTTCGGCTTTCTGCTTTGTGTTCGGCGCAAAAAGCGGTGTGCTTACGGCTGTTGCATTTTCGCTTCTGCGGTGTATCATCTTCGGTTTCGTGCCGAATGTTATAGTGCTGTACCTTGTGTATTATACACTTTTTGCAGTAGTATTTGCACTTCTGGGGAAATGCAGGATACCGCCGTTTGTAAATATCATACTGCTTGCCATTATGGCAGTTGCAAGCGCATATACGGCTATAAAAGGCTTAAAAGTCAGCATAATGTATAAACATAGAGTAACGGTCTTGCTTTGGGTGATGTGCGCATTGTTTGCCGCACTGCTTGTATTCGGCGTTTTTGCGATGAAGAAAGCCGCCGCAAGGCAAACAATAACAGTTTGTACTTTTGCAGCGGTTATGACCGTATTGTTTACGCTGCTGGACGACGTTTTAACGCCGCTTATTATGCGCTATTCCAAAGAAGCAGCGACTGCGTATTTTTACAGCAGCTTTCTGGCAATGCTGCCGCAGACGGTATGTGCGGCGGTGAGCGTTTTTGTGCTTTTTATACCGCTTAAAAAAGCCTTTGAAGCGGCAAAGAAAATATAGAGGTGTGTAAAATGAAGATAGACGAGATGCTCTCAAAAAAGCGCACACTTTCCTTTGAGGTGTTTCCGCCGAAAAAGAGTACCGAGGAAAAGGACGAGCTTTTAAATACTATAAAACGTCTGAAAGAGCTGAAACCTGATTTTATCAGCGTAACTTACGGCGCAGGCGGAACTAACGCAGGCATAGCGGCTGAAATATCGGGCTGTATAAAAGATATCGGCATAGAACCGCTTGCTCATATAACGGGAGGCCCCAGCAGTCCCGAGGACATTGACAACCTTACTCAGCGGCTTAAAAGTCTTGGCGTTGAAAATATTCTCGCACTTCGCGGAGACAGACCGCAAGACCACGTTGGCGATTACTGCAAATACTTCCCCCACGCCACCGACCTTATGGAGTACATAGGCGATAAATTCTGCATGGGCGCGGCGTGCTACCCCGAGGGGCATATTGAATGTAACACTCTTAAAGACGATATAGTGAACTTAAAGAAAAAGCAGGAGCTTGGCGCAAAGTTTTTGATAACGCAGATATTTTACGATAATTCGTACTATTACAGACTTGTGCACGAGGCAGGCAAAATGGGCGTTACCGTGCCGATAATACCGGGTATTATGCCGCTGATAAGCGCAAAAAACATAGCAAGAATAAAATCAATGTGCGGATCTACCATCCCTCTTGATTTCAGAAACATGATAGAAATATACTCAAACCACCCGAATGTTATGAGGGAGATAGGACTGAACTACGCAGTTTATCAGATAATCGACCTTATCGCGAAAGGTGCACCGGGCATACATCTTTACATCATGAACAAAGCGGACACGGCAATAGAAATTTGTGAAAGGCTGAAAAACGTATTCAATGAATTATTCTGACATAGAAAAAATAAAGCCGCAGATATACAAGTATCTCGGCTTTTACGGCGTTGAGACAAACGAGCAGACAGATGTGCTTATCACGCACTGCATATCTCAGCTTGAAAAAACAGCGCAGTTTAACTATATATATATGAGTTATGAGAATACACCGGATTTCTTGCAAAAAGAGCCGTATATCGACTTTTTGCAGGGAGCAGGCGGCGTTATACTTTGTGCTATGACCTTGGGCATACAGACCGACAAACTGATAGAGCGGCTTTTCAGAACAGATATGTCAAAAGCCGTTGTTATGGATGCCGCCGCCAGCGCATATCTTGAATATCTTTCCGATGGGTATGAAAAAACGCTGGGTGATGACCTTAGTTTTCGTTTTTGCCCGGGTTACGGCGGCAGTACGGTCGAAGATCTGAAATATATTTTTGAACTCATACACCCCGAAAAGATAGGCATCACGCTTAATAACAGCAACTTTATGCTGCCTGCAAAGTCAATGGCAGGCATTATAGCTATAGGCAAAAAGAGCAGGAAAAGCTGCAAAGGCTGCATAATGCTCAAAGACTGCAAATTTTTGAACGGAGGAACAAAATGTTACGAGCAAACGCAGGTAAAGTAATAGTTTTTGACGGCGGCTTCGGCAGCGAACTGGAAAGGCTGGGGCTTTCGGGCGGCATACCCGAAGAACTTAACATCACCGCCGCAGATAAGATACAGTCGATCCACCGTTCATATTCGTGCGCTGACGTTGCAACGACTAATACTTTCGGACTTAATCCCATAAAGTATCGCGGCAAGTATTCTCTGCGTGAGATAGCTGTAAAAGCTGTAGAAAACGCGCGTGTATCGGGCAACGCTGTGTTTTTTGATGTAGGTCCTACAGGCGCTATGATGCAGCCGATGGGTGAGCTTTCATTTGAAAAAGCATATGATGCATACAAGCAGGTAGCCGAAATTTCACGCGATATTGCAGACGGCTTTATTGTAGAAACTTTTTCCGATCTTTACGAGGCAAAGGCGTGTATACTTGCGCTTAAAGAAAATTCTGACCTGCCTATATTTGCAACAATGACATTTGACAGCACGGGAAGAACTCTGACAGGCTCTACACCTGAGATAGTGGCAAATACGCTTACGGGGATTGGCGTTGATGCGCTTGGCGTGAACTGCTCTTTAGGACCTAAAGAGCTTATGCCGATAGTTGAGCGGCTGCTTGCTTCAACAGACCTGCCGATAATCGTGCAGCCCAACAGGGGATTGCCCGTGCTTGAAAACGGCAAAACGGTCTATAAACTTTCCTGCGATGAGTTTGAAGAATACATAGAAAAAATGCTCGATTTGGGCGTTTCTGTAATAGGCGGGTGCTGCGGCACTACACCGGAGTTTATAGAGCGCATTTCAAGATTTTCGGGAAAAGATGTTGTCAAGCGCGAGTACACGCCGAAAACTATGGTAAACTCAGCAAACGTAAGCTGCGAGATAGACGGCGTTAAAATATGCGGCGAAAGACTCAACCCCACGGGCAAAAAGGCTCTTAAAGAAGCACTGATAAACCATGATCTTGATCACCTTGTAGATGAGGCAATAAAACAGCAGGACTGCGGCGCCGACATTCTCGATGTGAACGCAGGCTTGCCGCAGATAGACGAAAAAACGCTTCTGCCGGATATCATCAGAAAAATACAGGAGTATTGCGACCTGCCGCTGCAAATTGATTCTTCCGACCCCGCAGCCATTGAAAACGCTGTGCGTGTTTATAACGGCATACCGCTGATAAACAGCGTGAACAGTGAGCGCGAGGTCATGGACAGGATATTCCCGATAGCGAAAAAATACGGCGCGGTGGTGCTAGGGCTTGCAATGGACAGCCACGGTGTGCCAAAGACCGCACAGGAGCGCTGCGAGATAGCAAAAAGAATTATAGCAACCGCCGAAGAATACGGCATAAACCGCAGCAGGATAATGATAGATACCCTGGTTGTGACAGCCTCGGCAGAGCAGCAGCTTGTGAAAGAAACACTGCGTGCGCTTGAAATGGTGCGCAAACTGGGTGTTAAAACGGCTCTTGGAGTATCAAATGTTTCGTTCGGTCTGCCGTACAGACAGCTTCTGAACAGAACTTTTCTTGCAATGGCGTTTGAGCGCGGACTTAATATGCCCATACTCAACCCCTTGGACAGCGAAATGATGGGCACTGCACGCGCTTATGAGCTGCTTTCGGGTATAGATGTAAATTCGCAGCGTTATATCGAGCTTTATAAAGACTTTTCGCCGACCGCTGCCGTTCAGACTGCCGTTAAGGCAAAGACAGAAACTGCTGCAGCGACTTTGTATGACTGCGTAAAACAGGGGCTTAAAACGCACGCTGCACAGCTTACAAAAGAGGAGCTGAAAACCAAAGACCCGATGACAGTTGTGAACGATGTACTGATAAAGGCTTTAGATGATGTAGGCAGCCTTTATGAAAGCGGTAAACTGTTTTTGCCGCAGCTTATTTCTTCCGCCGAAGCTGCAAAAACGGCGTTTGCGGTAGTGACAGAATATCTTCCGAAAGACAGCGAGGCAAAAGGCAAAGTGGTGCTTGCGACCGTTAAAGGCGATGTTCACGACATAGGTAAAAATATCGTAAAAGTCGTTATCGAGTCATACGGCTGGCAAGTGGTTGACCTTGGCAAAGACGTTGAGATAGAAGATGTTGTAAAAGCAGTGCAGCAGCACAAACCCTTTGCACTGGGGCTTTCGGCACTTATGACAACTACCGTGCCTAGCATGGAAGAAACGATAAAAGCCGTGAGAGCGGCAGGCTGCAAAGTCAATATCTTTGTGGGCGGCGCGGTGCTCAATGCCGAGACTGCCGAAAGGATAGGCGCAGACTACTACACCAAAGATGCTCTTGAAATAGCGAAGAAACTTGACGAGGTACTTTCAAATGTCTGAAATATCAAAGCTTTTTGAGCTTACATCAAGCTGGGAGAGAATGCAAAATACTGATCTTCCTGTGTTTATATACGGCATGGGCGACGGCTGCCTGAAACTTATGCGCGAGTTCAAAAAGTACGGCATACCCGTCGCAGGCATTTTTGCAAGCGATGAATTTGTGCGCGGTCACAGCTTTGAGGGGCATCTGGTGCATAAACTCTCGGAAGTTGAAGATTCTCTCGGCTGCGGAAATTTTATTATAGCTCTGGCATTCGCGGCAGGCTATGAAAGCCTTATAAAGCAGATAGACAGCATAGCGCAGCGCAATATAGTCATAGTGCCTGATACTGACGTTGTAGGCGTTGGCGCATTTACAAAGCAAATGCTCTCGGAAAATCTTGAAAGTATAGAAAAGGTGTACTCTCTGCTTGCTGATGACAAGTCAAAGCAGGTGTATATTGATGTATTGAAATACAAAATTACAGGTGATATATCATATCTGCGCGAGTGTTGCACGCCCCCCGAAGAATCATATAATAATATTCTGCGACCGCGTGAAAATGAAATATATGTCGATCTCGGCGCGTATAACGGTGATACTATAAGAGAGTTACTTTCATTCACCGGCGGCATATATGAAAAGATATATGCCTTAGAGCCCGATAAGCGCAACTTCCGCAAGCTTTCGGAATATGCCGAAAATATGGAGAATATCAAGCTTTACAATGCCGCTGCGTGGAACAGTGAAGACACTCTATATTTCAATGCGGCAGGCGGCAGGCAGGGCAAGCTTTCTTCAAAAGGAGTTGAAACGGCGGCGCTTTCGTTAGACAGTATTTTGCAGGGCGGACAGGCTACATATATAAAATATGATGTCGAGGGTGCTGAGGCACAGGCGTTGGAAGGTACAAAAGAAACTATAAAAATGTGGTCGCCGAAGCTGTGTGTGGCGCTTTACCACCGCGCGGAAGATATATTTTCTCTGCCGCTGGCGGTGGCGCAGATGTGCCCGAAATATAAGCTGTATGTGCGCCATTTTCCGTATTATCCCGCGTGGGAAACAAATCTTTTTGCCGTTTGCGAATAGTACAAGTTGAGAAAATCATAAGTATTACAAGGTGATATTTATGGTTTGTAATTTCAGTGACCTGAGAAACAAGGAAGTCGTAAGCGTGCAGACGGGGCTCAAACTTGGATATATCGACGATATTGAGATAAACACAGCGGATAAATCGGTGCTTTCGCTGATAATTTACGGAAGACCGCGTGCTTTGGGCGTGCTGGGCAGAGATGACGATATTATCATAAAATGCGAGAATATCCAGCTTATAGGCGAAGATACTATCCTTGTAAACACATCTGATAGTTCAATATTTACAAAATCGAGGAGTTTTTCGGTGGAAAATTTGTTAAAATACTAGTGAGAAACCTCTTGCTTAAATCGGAAGTTTATGATATAATATTAAATGTATTTCGCACATTCGCGCTTTGCGAACGGTTCTCCGCGCAGGCGGTGTTATTCGCAGTTAAGCCGGATGGAGGAGATCAATGATCTGATAAACCAACAGGAGGAAAATCAAATGGCAGTAGTATCAATGAAACAGCTTCTGGAAGCAGGCGTTCATTTCGGACACCAGACCAGAAGATGGAACCCGAAAATGGCTCCGTACATTTTTACGGAGAGAAACGGCATCTACATCATCGACCTTCAGAAGACCGTTAAGAAGCTGGAAGAGGCGTATATGTTCATACGTGACCTTTCCGCAGACGGCGAGGAGATATTGTTTGTAGGTACCAAAAAGCAGGCAGCCGATTCAATTAAGGAAGAGGCAGAGAGAGCTAATGCGCACTATGTAAACGCAAGATGGCTCGGCGGTATGATGACCAACTATAAGACTATCCAGAGAAGAATAAAGAGACTCGAGCAGCTCCACACCATGGAAAGCGACGGCACTTTTGAACTTCTTCCCAAAAAGGAAGTTACAAAGCTCAATCTTGAGATATACAAGCTGGAAAAATACCTTGGCGGTATAAAGAACATGGGCAAGCTGCCCGGTGCGCTGTTCATAGTTGACCCGCGCAAGGAAAAAATAGCCGTATCGGAGGCAAAGAAGCTCGGTATACCTGTAGTTGCTATAGTAGATACCAACTGCGACCCCGATGACGTTGATTACGTTATCCCCGGAAATGATGACGCTATCAGAGCAGTTAAGCTTATAGCAGGCTGCATGGCTGATGCTATCATCGAGGGCAGACAGGGCGAGCAGGTAGCAGCAGCTGAGGCGGAAGACGAAGCCGCGCAGGATGCTGCCGAGTAATTGAAGTGAACTTTCAGATATGGCGTGTGACCTATGGTTTTGCGCCATATTTTGTGTAAGACCAAAATGTATAATATTAAAAGTGAGGTAAGAAATTATGGGAAATGTAAGTGTTAAAGAGATCAAAGAGCTTATGACCGCAACAGGCGTAGGTATGATGGACTGCAAGAAGGCTCTCGTTGAATCTGACGGAGATATGGATAAAGCTATTGTTATACTTCGTGAAAAGGGTCTTGCTACTCAGGCTAAGAAAGCCGGCAGAGTTGCAGCTGAGGGTATTGTTACCTCTGTTGTTGAAGGCAGCGTAGGCGCTGTAGTTGAGGTAAACGTTGAGACCGACTTTGCCGCCAACAACGATGAGTTCAAGGCTTTCGTTGCTGCCGTTGCAAAGACCGTTATTGAAAAAGATCCTGCCGATGTTGAGGCTCTTAAAAAGTGCACTATCAGCGGCGGCGACAAGACCGTTGAAGAAGCACTTCAGGATATATTCATAAAGATTCGTGAAAATATGCTCATTCGCCGTTTTAAGAGACTTGAGGGCGTGCTCGTTCCTTATGTTCACGGCGGCGGAAGCATAGGCGTTCTTGTAAAGCTCGATACCGACCTGCCTGTCGATAAGGTTTACGAGGTAGGTAAAAACTGCGCTCTTCAGATAGCCGCTATGAGCCCTGCATATCTTGACAGAAACTCTGTTCCTGCCGATGTTCTGGCAGAGGAAAAGAAGATAACTCTCGCTCAGATGGCAGAAGACCCGAAAATGGCTAATAAGCCTAAGCAGGTGCTCGATAACATCGCAAACGGCAAGCTCAATAAGTTCTATGAGGAAAACTGCCTTGTTGACCAGACCTATGTAAAGGCTGAAAACAAGGAGACAGTTGGCAAGTATGTTGCTAATTCCGCTAAGGAGCTCGGCGGAAATATCGCAATTGCAGAATATGTTCGTTTTGCGAGAGGCGAGGGCGTTGAGAAGAAAGAAGATAACCTTGCAGACGAGGTTGCTTCTCTCATAAACAAGTAAGCAAAAAATTATATGTGCAAGCGTGTGGCTTTTTGTCATGCGCTTGTAATTTTGTTCAGAGGTAATTTAATGGAAAAGTACCGCGGCATTATTTTAAGATATGTTTTGTTTCTGATAGGTCTTTTTATAGCATCGCTCGGCGTGGCGTTCTCAACAAAAGCAGGACTTGGTACATCGCCTGTTGCTTCTGTGCCGTATTCGGTGTCGCTTGTCAGCAAGCTGTTTACTTTCGGCGGCTGGCTGAATGTGTGGAGCGTTATCCAGATAGCCGTGCAGGTGGCTTTGCTGCGTAAAGACTGTAAGCCTTTAGAGATAATCATACAGACCGTGCTTGCGTTTGTGTATGGCTATCTTACAGATTTTTCATGCTTTTTGCTAAGCGGCATAAACGTAAACGGCTATGTGATGCAGTTTTTGTTTATGACTGTAGGCTGCTTTGTGCTCGGCTTTGGCATATGGGTGCAATTCAAAGGCGGCGTGGCTATGCTTCCGGGCGAGGCTATGAACCGTGCCATAAGCCGCGTTACAGGCAAAAAGTATGAAAATGTAAAGATATTTTTTGATATTCTGTACATAGCTGTTTCAGCCGCGATATGCCTTGTATTTATAGGTAAACTCAGCGGCGTGCGAGAGGGCAGTATTATTGCGGCGGTGGCGGTCGGCAACATTATAAAGCTGTATAACTTTATTTTTGCTAAGTTATTTAACAGAAAAGACCGATAAATCGATTAAATGTTGACATCGGGAACAGTTAGTGGTATAATATAAAATAGTATGATGAAGGGGGGCGTTTGTTACGAAAAGACAAGGCAGCAGACTTCGCGGACTTAAATATGCCATGACATTCGGCTATACTGCTGTAGTAGTGGCAGTTATAATACTTATCGCAACGCTGGTTTTTAACAGGACCGACGAGATACTTAAATCTAAGGTCAGCAGCATGACCTCAGCTCTTAACGTTCAGATGAAGATGAACATGGACAGCTATCTTGACAGGCTGGAATCTATAGGTACGCTTGTTTTCTCGTCAAAAGAGGTCTATGAGTACAGCGTTTCCGACGATCCGGACAACAGCTATGATGCAATAAGCATCGAAGATGATATTTCAGATGAACTTTACAGCCTGTGTATTATGGAAAACTTTGTTGACTTCTGCATGGTGTACAGCAACAATCATACTGTAGGCAAAATATCTAACGGCACAAACGAGCTTTTCGGCAGCAGGATATATGAAGACTTTTCCGCAATGATAAACCGTGCAGGCACTAACGACGGCTGGTCGGCAGGCTATAACAATAATTTCAAGCGTATATACTATGTAAAAAGAGTAAACGACAACGCAATACTTGTTACATCTTTCTATACTTCCGAGCTGGAAGACGTATTCAAACACCCCGGCGGTATAGAAGATATTTCAGTGCGTCTTGTTGACGGCAACAACAATATTATTTATTCTTCTCTTGACGGCGAAACAGGCAAACTGCTGGAAAATGATATCTCCGACCGCATACAGGGTCAGAATGCCGCAACTATAATGGACGATGATTATCTTATTACAGTCAACCTTTGCGGTGATGACTGGAAAGTTATCTGCTCCGTGCCTACCGAAATAATACTTAAAGAAAAGAACGAAGTGCAGTTTTATATCATTCTTGTGGCAGTCGCACTGTCAGTAGTTGCATTTCTGATAAATATACTTGTATCTAACAAAATTTCAAACCCTGTAAGTGATATGGTAGAGCTGCTTGCAAAGAAAGCTACGATGGATCAGCTTACTCAGCTTCTTAATAAAAAATCCTATGAAGAAATAGTTTCCGATACGCTGCAAAATGCGCATAACAGCGATAAATATTGCATGATACTGTTTGACATCGACAACTTCAAGGGGCTCAACGATAACTTCGGTCATGCCGCAGGCGATAAGGTGCTTGCTGAGGTCGGCAATGTTATGAGAAAGCAATTTAAGGCATCGGCATATCTCGGCAGACTGGGCGGAGATGAGTTCAGCGCGTTCTTTGAGCTGCCCAAACGACTTGCAGACGATAAAGAGTATGTTAAAACGCGATGTGCCAGACTTTGTGAGGCTCTGCGCAGTACCTACACTTCGGGCGATAAGAGCTATAATGTTTCTGTCAGCGCAGGAGCGTCATTGTTCCCCGAAAATGCAGGTGATTTTCAGGAGCTTTATACCCGTGCGGACAGCGCGCTGTATATTTCCAAGAGAAACGGCAAAGACTCGTTCAGGTTGTTCGGCGAAGAAAGCGAGGGCAGCAAAAATGAAACGTAAAAAGTCTGTTATCATGCTGCTTGCTATGACGGCCGCATTGATGTTTTCTTCGTGTGCCGCAAATTCTGCACCTGTAACTACATTCACCACACCCGTTGAGATAACTCTTTCATGGTGGGGCAACGATGCAAGACATGAATATATGCTGGAGGCAGTAGATCGCTTTGAAGATATGCACCCCGAAATATCTGTGAAGTGCCGCTATACCGAATGGTCGGGCTATCAGACAAGAAGCGATGTTCTTATGCGCTCGGGCACCGAATCAGATGTCATGCTTATAAACTATGCGTGGATAGAGCAGTATTCGCCAGACGGCGACGGATATTACGATCTCAATCAGCTCAGCGGCGTTATCGACCTTACAAATTTCAGCGAGTATGAGCTGAGCTATGGTATGAAAAAAGGAAAGCTCAACGCCATACCTATAGCTATGAATACCCAGACGGTCTATATAAATAAAACTCTGTATCAGCAGTACGGCTTGGATATTCCCAGAACGTGGGACGATCTCTTTGATGCAGCAAAAGCTATGAAAGGTGAAGTTTACCCGATAGCTATGGCGGCAAAGCCAATGTTCTTTTTTGTTACCGCTTACGCAGAGCAGGTGTGCGGCAAAAAGTTTATGGAACAGGACGGCACTGTAAATTTCACTGCGGAAGACTTTGAAGTAATGCTTGAATTTTATTGCAGACTGATAAATGAAAAGGTCATGCCGCAGGTAGAATATTTTGACCGTAACGAGATAAACACCGGTAAATATGCAGGCACGCTTGCTTGGCTCAGCGACGGTTCATCATACTTTGGCAAGGCCGCACAAAACGGCTATGAGTATGTAGTTGCAGATTACCCCGTGACGGACAGCGCACAGTGCGGTGACGGCTGGTATGCAAAGCCTGCCACTATGTATGCCATGAGCAGAAACACCTCGCACCCTCAGGAGGCGGCTATGCTGCTGGATTATCTTCTGAATTCCGAGGAAATAGCGCAGCTTCAGGGCGTGGAGAAGGGTATACCGCTAAGCAAGGCAGGCAGACAGTATCTTTCAGATAACGATATGCTAAGCGGCATACAGTATGAAGCTTATGAAAAGATGAATGAGTTTGACGAGCTCTCGGTTCTGAGCCCGTATTTTGAAAATGACGATCTTATAGAAGAATTCAGATATTGCTGCAATACAGTGCTCTATGAGAAAAACACCGTTGGATCGCAGGCTGAGTATCTGTATTCGGTATTTTCTAAGGTAAAGAAAAACTAACGAGCGCATCTGCTTTCATGTGAATATTATATTACAGCGGCTTATGCCGTAAGTATCTGGAAAGCAGGTGATAAACGTGCAGCACCTTTTGGGTGCAGTTATGGTCTTATGTGTAACGCTTCTATGTAAAAGTGTAAAATACCTTTGCTATGCAGCGCTTGATAAATTGCAGAATAATGAACAAAGTGTAAACAAACAATAAACAGCTATTGACAACAAGATGTTTGTGTGTTATACTATATACGTTCATAAAACTTAAATTAAACCGTTGAGGCGGAGATAACGGCGAAATATGACTTTACAGAGAGCCCTCGCAGGTGAAAATCGGGTATGAAACAGTTCGTCAAATGGACCGCTGAGGGTGCAGTCAACAGCATAGAAATATGCCTAGTATTCTGCGACGTGTGACATACGTTAGTTGTCGGGGGTATGATAGTATCCTACAAAGTGCGCGTTTTTACGCGAATCAAGGTGGCACCACGGATATAAATTATTCGTCCTTGACAGAAAATGATCTGTCAGGGACTTTTGTTTTGCAAAATTCATTTATGGGGGAATGACGATGAAAATTTTACCTACGCTCCAAGAGGTCAGGGAGATAGCCGCGCAGGGCAAATATAACGTTCTGCCGCTCAGCTGTGAGATACTTTCGGATATCTGCACGCCTATCGAGGCTTTGAAGATACTGAAAAATATCTCAACGCACTGTTATATGCTCGAATCGGTAGCCGACAAAGAAAAGTGGGGCAGATATACTTTTTTGGGCTTTGACCCGAAA
Organism: uncultured Clostridia bacterium; assembly: GCA_947624375.1. Taxonomy (GTDB): domain Bacteria; phylum Bacillota; class Clostridia; order Oscillospirales; family Ruminococcaceae; genus UBA7477. Next base: position 123,473 of record CANQKD010000004.1, read on the forward strand.
ATGGCAGTATCTTGTGCAAACGGCGAAATGAAAGCAGGCGCTCTTTCTTTCAAGACAGACGACCCGTCATCATTTTTAAGACAGATACTCTCCGATTACAAAAGCCCGAAGTTTGAATATCTGCCGTCGTTCACAGGCGGATTTGTAGGTTACTTTTCCTATGATTTTCTGGGCTACAGTGAGCCGTCTGTCCGCTGCGATGTGCCCGACAGCGAGCATTTCAAAGATGTTGACCTTATGCTGTTTGATAAGGTGATAGCATTTGATAATTTCAGGCAGAAGATAATTTTAATAGTGAATATGCAGCTTGACGACCCCGAGACCAACTACAACAAAGCCGTAATGGAGCTGAACCAGCTGAGAGATCTGCTTGTGAACGGCGAAAAGAAAAACGAGCCGGGCGGCAAACTGCTTTCAGAGGTCACACCGCTGTTTGATAAACAGACATATTGTGATATGGTAGAGAAAGCCAAGAATTATATCCGTGAGGGAGATATTTTTCAGATAGTGCTTTCAAACAGACTAAGCGCAGAGTTTGAGGGCAGTCTGCTCAATACCTACAGAATACTGCGAACGATAAACCCATCGCCATATATGTTCTATTTTTCGGGAACTGACGTTGAAGTTGCAGGAGCATCTCCCGAAACGCTTGTAAAGCTTGAAAACGGCGTGCTGCATACATTTCCTCTTGCAGGAACAAGACCGCGCGGCAAGACTGAAAAAGAAGACAAGGCTTTGGAGAAAGAACTTCTTGCCGATGAAAAAGAGCTTGCCGAGCACAATATGCTGGTCGACCTTGGCAGAAACGACCTTGGCAAGATAAGCCGCTTTGGCAGTGTAGAAGTTGAAAAGCTTCATTCTATCGAGCGATATTCGCACGTTATGCATATAGGTTCTACCGTGCGAGGCGTTATTCGCGATGAGTTTGATGCTTTAGATGCAGTAAGCGCGGTGCTTCCTGCCGGTACGCTTTCGGGCGCACCGAAAATAAGAGCCTGCCAGCTTATTGCAGAGCTTGAAAAGAACAAACGCGGCATCTACGGCGGCGCGATAGGCTATATTGATTTTACCGGAAACATGGATACCTGCATTGCGATCCGCATAGCATACAAGAAAAACGGCAAAGTGTTTGTTCGCAGCGGCGCAGGAATTGTTGCAGACAGTGTTCCCGAAAAAGAGTTTCAGGAGTGCATAAACAAGGCGCAGGCAGTAGTGAACGCTCTTAAAATGGCAGAGGAGGCGGACGAATGATACTTCTCATAGACAATTATGACAGCTTTTCGTATAACCTTTTTCAGCTTGTCGGCGAGATATCTCCCGATATAAAGGTAATACGAAACGATGAAATGACCGTGGAAGAGATAAGAAAACTTTCTCCCGACAGGATAATTCTTTCACCCGGTCCCGGAAGACCCGAAAACGCAGGCATTATTATAGAAGTAGTACAGCAGCTTGGCAGTGAGATACCTATACTTGGTGTGTGCCTGGGTCATCAGGCTATCTGTATGGCTTTTGGTGCAAAAGTTACATATGCAAAACGCCTTATGCACGGCAAGCAGTCAAATGTAAAGTTTGATAAAGACTGTTCGCTGTTCTGTTGCTGCCCCGACAGCGCGCTTGTTGCAAGGTATCATTCACTTGCGGCTGACGAAAAAACAATGCCCGAGTGCCTGAAAGTTACAGCACTTACAGACGACGGCGAGGTTATGGCGGTACAGCACAAAGAATACCCGATATACGGCGTACAGTTCCACCCCGAATCTATAATGACACCCGACGGCAAAACAATGCTGAAAAATTTTATTGATATATAAGGAGAGATAGTTATGATCAAAGAAGCAATTGAAAAAGTGGTAAACAAAATGGATCTTACCTACGACGAGGCTTACACCGTTATGAACGAGATCATGAGCGGTGAGTCAACGCCCACACAGAACGCGGCATTTCTCGCATCGCTTTCTACAAAGAGCGCAAAGGCTGAAACTACCGACGAGATAGCAGGCTGCGCTGCCGCAATGCGCGACCACGCCACCAAGGTAGACACAGGTATGGACATCTTTGAGATAGTCGGCACGGGCGGAGATAACGCTCACAGCTTCAATATCTCTACAACTTCCGCGCTCGTTGCTGCGGCAGGTGGTATGAAGGTCGCTAAACACGGCAACAGGGCGGCATCTTCAAAATGCGGTACAGCCGACTGCCTTGAAGCCCTCGGTGTAAACATTCAGCAAGACCCCGACAAGTGTATAGAGCTTCTCAATGAAGTGGGTATGTGCTTCTTCTTTGCGCAGAAATACCACACTTCTATGAAGTATGTCGGCGCTATCCGCAAGGAGCTCGGTTTCAGAACGGTGTTCAATATCCTCGGACCTCTTACTAACCCCGGCAGCCCGAAAATGCAGCTTCTCGGCGTGTATGACGAGTATCTCGTTCAGCCGCTGGCGCAGGTGCTTATAAATCTCGGCGTTGAAAAAGGCATGGTAGTTTACGGTCAGGATAAGCTTGATGAAATATCGCTCAGCTCTCCTACTACCGTTTGTGAATTCAAAGACGGCTGGTATAAAACTTATGTTATCACTCCCGAGCAGTTCGGCCTTGAAAGATGTCAGAAGTCCGACCTTGTAGGCGGTACTCCCGAAGAAAACGCGCAGATAACCCTGAATATCCTCAAAGGTGAAAAGGGTCACAAGAGAAATGCAGTACTTATGAACGCAGGCGCGGCTCTGTACATCGGCGGCAAGGCTGAAAGCATGGCTGACGGCATAAAGCTTGCAGGCGAGATGATCGACAGCGGCAAGGCTCTGGAAACACTCAACAAGTTTATAGAGGTAAGCAACAGATGACTATTCTCGATCAGCTGTCGCAGTATGCAAAAGAGCGTGTAAAAAAAGCTAAGCTTGAAGTTCCAGCCGAAGAAATTGCGGAAAGAGCTCTTTCTCTGCCCGCTGGTACTTTTGCATTTGAAAAAGCTCTGAAAAAAGACGGTATTTCTTTTATCTGCGAATGTAAAAAAGCATCGCCGTCAAAAGGTTTGATAGCTCCCGATTTTCCGTATCTTGATATTGCTAAAGAATACGAAACGGCAGGCGCTGACTGCATATCCGTACTTACAGAGCCAAAGTGGTTTCTCGGCAGTAATGAGTATCTCAAAGAGATCGCAGCAACCGTTTCAATACCATGTCTGCGCAAGGATTTCACCGTTGAAGAGTATATGATATACGAGGCAAAGCTTATCGGCGCGCAGGCGGTTCTGCTGATATGTTCTATTCTTGACAAAGAGCAGATAAAACGCTATATCGGCATATGTGATAAACTGGGGCTTTCGGCTCTTGTTGAAGCGCATGACGAGCAGGAAGTTAAAACGGCAGTTTCGGCAGGTGCAAGAATAATAGGCGTAAATAATCGCAATCTTAAAGATTTTTCTGTAGATACCGAAAACAGCCGCCGCCTCAGGCAGCTTATACCGGGCGATATTCTGTTTGTTTCTGAAAGTGGGGTAAAAACTGCCGATGATGTTCGTATACTGCGTGAGATAGGCGCTGATGCGGTACTTGTTGGTGAAACACTTATGCGTGCCGAGGATAAGAAAGCCAAACTGGCACAACTCAGAGGTGCTTAAAATGGGCGATACTAAAATAAAACTGTGCGGTCTTTCAAGAGAGTGCGATATAGATGTTGTCAATGAGCTTTTGCCCGAATTTATAGGCTTTGTATTCTGGGATAAAAGCAAGCGGCAGGTTTCAGATGAGCAGGCAAAAGCTCTTAAAGAAAAGCTTGACAGCAAAATAAAAGCGGTAGGTGTTTTTGTAGACGAAACGCCGCAAAGAGTGGCACAACTTGCCGAAAGCGGAACAATTGACATTATACAGCTTCACGGAAATGAGGACGACAGCTATATAAGCGAGCTGAGGGCTCTTACAGACAAGCCCATAATAAAAGCCTTCAAAATAACCAATATTACAGATATCAAAAATGCCGGAAACTCTACTGCCGACTACATAATGGCAGATGCAGGAAAGGGAACAGGTACACGTTTTGACTGGAGCTTGCTTGAAGAATTGCACAGGCCATATTTTCTTGCAGGAGGTCTATCGCTTGAAAACGTTGCAGAGGCTGTAAACACCTTGCACCCTTATGCGGTAGATGTAAGCTCCGGCATTGAGACGGACGGCTTGAAAGATGAGAATAAAATGCGTGAATTTGTGCGCATAGTAAGAAATGGAGAGAAAAGTCATGACTAATAAAAACGGTCGTTTCGGTATACACGGCGGTCAGTATATACCCGAAACGCTTATGAACGCCGTTATCGAGCTTGAAGAAGCGTATAACTTCTATAAGAACGATAAACAGTTTGACGATGAGCTAACGGCGCTTTTCAACGATTATGCAGGCAGACCTTCAAGGCTGTATTATGCAGAAAAAATGACCGCCGACCTTGGCGGCGCGAAGATATATCTCAAACGCGAGGATCTCAACCATACGGGAGCGCATAAGATAAATAATGTGCTCGGTCAGGCGCTGCTTGCCAAGAAAATGGGCAAGACACGCCTTATCGCTGAAACAGGCGCAGGTCAGCACGGCGTTGCTACCGCTACAGCAGCCGCGCTCATGGGTATGGAATGTGTAGTTTTCATGGGCGAGGAGGACACCAAGCGTCAGGCGCTCAATGTTTACCGTATGCGGCTTCTGGGCTCTGATGTTGTACCCGTAAAGACAGGTACAGCAACGCTGAAAGATGCTGTTTCCGAGGCTATGAGAGAGTGGACCAGCCGTATAGAAGATACACACTACTGTCTCGGATCTGTAATGGGCCCGCACCCGTTCCCAACTATTGTAAGAGATTTTCAGTCGGTGATCTCAAAAGAAATAAAGCAGCAGATGCTTGAAAAAGAGGGCAGGCTGCCCGATGCCGTTCTTGCCTGCGTTGGCGGCGGCTCAAACGCCATAGGCAGTTTCTATCATTTTATCGAGGATAAAGACGTTCAGCTGATAGGCTGCGAGGCGGCAGGCAGGGGAATAGATACCTTTGAAACAGCCGCGACTATGAACACAGGCAGCCTCGGTATTTTCCACGGAATGAAGTCATATTTCTGTCAGGATAAATACGGTCAGATAGCGCCCGTTTACTCAATTTCGGCAGGACTTGACTACCCCGGAGTAGGTCCCGAGCACGCTTATCTGCACGACATTGGCAGAGCGCAGTATGTTCCCGTTACCGACGAAGAAGCAGTCTGCGCGTTTGAGTATCTCGCTAAGACCGAGGGAATAATTCCTGCAATTGAATCAGCCCATGCGGTGGCGTATGCAATGAAACTCGCCCCGACCATGAGCAAAGACAAGATCATTGTTATAACCGTTTCGGGCAGAGGCGACAAGGACTGCGCGGCGATTGCAAGATACAGAGGGGAGGATATCCATGAGTAATATAAATAAGGCATTTGCAAACGGCAAGGCGTTTATACCGTTTATCACCTGCGGCGACCCCGATCTTCAAACCACTCTGCAAGCAGTAAAAGCTGCTGCGGACAACGGTGCTGACCTTATAGAGCTCGGCATACCTTTTTCAGACCCCACAGCCGAAGGTCCTGTAATTCAGGGGGCAAACATAAGAGCGCTCAGCGGCGGCGTTACTACAGATAAGATCTTTGACCTTGTAAAAGAGATACGCAAAGAAGTTTTCATACCCATGGTGTTTATGACCTATGCAAACGTTGTGTTCTCTTACGGCGCGGAAAAGTTTATTTCCACCTGTAAAGAGATAGGCATTGACGGTCTGATACTGCCCGATCTTCCGTATGAAGAAAAAGATGAGTTTCTGCCCGTCTGCCAGAAGTACGGCGTTGACCTTATATCGCTGATAGCTCCCACTTCCGCCGACCGTATCTCCATGATCGCAAAAGAAGCCGAGGGCTTTCTATACATAGTTTCAAGCCTTGGCGTTACCGGCACAAGAAGCGAGATAAAGACCGACCTTGCCTCGATAGTCAAGATAGTCAGAGAAAATACCGGTATCCCGTGCGCGATAGGTTTTGGCATATCAACGCCCGAGCAGGCAAAGAAAATGTCTGATATAGCAGACGGCGCAATAGTAGGCTCTGCGATAATAAAGATAATCGAGAAATATGGCAAAGATTCGCCCAAATATGTTGGTGAGTATGTAAAGTCTATGAAAGATGCCATAAGATAAAAACAAGCTCCGAGGTTTACGCTTCGGAGCTTTGCTTTATAAATATTTGTCTTCAAAGAAAAAATCGTTTTTGTCGGTCTGAATATAGTCGGAGTAGAACTTTTCCTGAAAGTGCACCGCTTCGGCTATTTCTTTTTCTGTGAAAGTCATTCCCACAGGCGCACCGACCAACTTGTCCTCATCATGTTCGCGGCGGTGTATAACAGCAATTATTTTTACCGTGTACCTTTCAACGGGCTTGTCAACACCCAGCAAGTATACATCAAGCTCTTCACCATCGCCGCCTATTACGTTTGGTATATATCCGTAATTTATGGGGTAGTGCAGCACCTTTTCATCTTTTCGGTGAATGTAACCTATCGGGCGGTCTATCTCTATATCAACCACCTTTCCGAAGAAAGAGTAGTTCAATGCCTTTCTTAAAGCGTATGTTATAAACTCCGCTTTGCCCTGTATGTATATGCCTCTGTCATCGGTACTCTCTGCAAGGCGTTCTTTTACGCGCTCGTATGCCTTTGCAGCCACAGGAAAATCATTCATGTACTCTACAAAGTTTATATAATTTAAGTGATCCATGCTGCCGGTTTTCACAACATGTATAAAGTGCGTCTGCATATTTCCCGTGCCATTGTAATAGCTTCCGCAGGCAAAAAGCAGCTGGTCACCCAAAAAGCTCTGCGATTTCGGTCGGTAATAAAAGCCTGCATCTTTCAGCTTTTGCTCATGTGACAAAAAATCTTCAAAACTGTCTACAGCAACCATGATGTCAATTATAGGCTTTGCTTTTATGCTTTTTATAGCAGTGCTGCCAACATGGCGAATGTCTTTTATAGTATCGCCAAGTATTTCTTTAAGTAATGTAATAGTTCTTTGCGCTTCTTTTTTCCACTGCTGTTCATGCGGATAAAGCCGCACCGTACCTCTTTCAAGACCTATCATAACTATTCCTTTCTCAGATGTATCTTGCTGTCAATGAACGTTCGCAAAAAGTGTTTCATAAACAGTATGTATGCTATCACCAGAGCAATTGCCGTAGCCACCCAGCTTATCGGGTAAACGAGCATTAGCGTTATAAATTTCGGCGACCATGCGAATATTGTGTAGACCCATGCTATCCTTATGCCGCACACACCGAAAAATGTTATCAGAGCAGGGGAGAGCGAGTGACCGTAACCCCTCATAGCGCCCGACATTATCTCCATTACAGCGTTTATACCCTCCGCCGACAGTATAAATGCCAGCCTTATAAAGCCTATGTCTTTTATTGTTGAATCGCTGTTGAATATTCCAAGCAGCGGTTTGCCGAAGTACAGTATGATCAAAGATACCGCAGTAGTTACAGCAACGTTGATGATAAGACTTATCCTCGTTACCTTTCTGCACCGCGAAATATTTCCCGCACCGTAATTTTGACCAACGAACGTTGTGCAGCCCTGACCGAACGAGTTGAGCAGATAGTACGCCAGTATCTCAATATTGAACGCCGCCGCAGAAGCAGCCATAACATCGCTGCCAAGCTTGTTTATTGCCGATTGTATGCATATGTTTGATATTGAGAACACCATGCTTTGCAGTCCGGCAGGCAGACCTATTTTTATCATCGGTATCAGTTCCGTCTTGTGTATGCGAATGTCAGAAAATTTTATCTTTATCGCATCGCTTCTGCGAACAAGTAAAACAAACAGAAGCACAGAGCTTGCAAGGTTTGAGATCACCGTTGCCAGCGCCACTCCGTCTGCATCCATACCGAAAACTCGCACAAACAAAAGGTTCAGCCCAACGTTGAGCACACCCGAAACAATAAGGCATATCAGCGGAGTTTTCGTGTCACCCTGACTGCGGAATATTGCGGCTTCAAAGTTGTACAGAAAAATTACCGGCATACCAAGCAGATATATTCGCAGGTACGCAAGAGCCATAGGGTATACGTTTGACGGCACGGACAAGCTGTCAATGAGAATGGGCGCAACTATCTCTCCCACAGCGGTTATGAATACGCCGCCTATCAGAGAGAAAAGCACTGATGTGTGAACGCAGTTGTGTATTCTGTCGGGCCTTTTCTGACCTATGTATGTTGAAATTGCAACGTTAGCGCCAAGCGCAAGCCCTACAAATCCGTTTACCAAAAGTCCTATTATAGCGCTGTTGCTGCCTACCGCCGCCATAGCCTCTTTTCCGACGTAGTTGCCTACTACCGCAACGTCAGCCGCGTTGAACAGCTGCTGCAACATTCCTGTAAAAGCAAGCGGCAGAGCAAACAGTATCAGCTTGTCAACAATGCTGCCGCTTAGTATATCCATCTGAGAGTGCTTTACACCCTTTTCACGTTTCATAGTTAAATGCCTTCTTGTATATATTCTGTCTTATACAATTATACAACATAATTTTTTGCAAGTCAATATGCCCGATATATATGTTTTACCTACTGTTCTTGACGTAAAGATCTTAATATGTTATAATATAATCATAGATGATTATATTATAATCTTATGTCCTCGTCGATACGCAGACCAAAGGGTCTGCTCCCGACGTATCGGACAATTATAACATAACGCTTTCGCTTTTATGTTATAATCAGTAATATAAATCACGAAATGAGGATATAATGTCAAATGACAAGTTCAAAGCCACGAAGCGCCTTCTGGGACAATATTAAAGGCATACTCATATTTCTTACGGTGTTTGCCCATGTTTTGTACCAGCACCAGTATAATAATGTGATAAACAGCATCTGCGACTATATCTATATGTTCCATATGCCTGTGTTTGTGTTCGTGTCAGGCTATTTTGGCAAAAGCGAACGCTCGTGCAGTATGCGTTCTATAGCAAAACTTGCAATGCTTTATTTTATATTCAACAGCTTTATGTGGTTTTTTTATGATACCGGTTCTCTCATCACCCCTGCGTATTCTTACTGGTATCTTTTAGCGCTGATAGCATGGCGGCTTACTGCGCGTTACATAGCAAAATTCAAAGATATAATGCTTGTATTATTTGGCGTTTCGCTGTTTGCTGGCTTCTTTTCTTCTGTAGATAATACATTTGCTATAGCAAGAATAATAGGCTTTTATCCATTTTATATGGCAGGCTATCTCTTGCCTGAAGAAAACCCGGATAAAACAGAGTTAGGAAAATATTCTCGCCGCCTTTTAAAGGGAACGGCTTTTCTCACTGCCACAGCCGTTATAGCATATTTTGCCAAAGGTTATTTTGAATATTCTGACGACAGTTTGCAAATGTTCCCGTATTCAACGCCTTTAGATGCATTCGGAAGAATAGCTCTATATTTGATAGCTTTCATCATGGTAATGGTTTTCAGGTATTTGTCTGTTGATAAAAAAATACCTCTGATAACTATGCTCGGCAGAAACTCACTTTGGATATTTATCTTCCACCGTTCGTTTACACTTATGATCAGTGATATTATAAGACCTGCTATTACACAATGGTGGGGTTTAGCAGCTGCCGCGCTCGTTTCAGCGCTGATCATATGCCTAGTTTTCGGAAACGATTTTGCGGCAAAATATTTTAATATGTTCTCAGATTCCGCCGCCGATATTTTCACAGGCAAAAAGGGCAATAAAGTTGCTGACATACTGGCTCGGCTCGCAGCTGTTTGTGCGGCGCTGCTGTATGTGGTTTCAGTAGTTACAGATGCTTACCGCGGTTTCTCGTTTACTCCCCAAGATGAGGAAATATCGCAGGAGATAACTGATACCGATATAATATATCCCGTCATGAACAGTGATACAAAAACCGAATTTGATAATGCCTTCAGAATAACATTTGCGGGCGACCTTATACTTCTTGAAGAATAGGTCAAGAGAGGCTATACCGAAAATGGTTATGATTTTTCGCCTGTTTTTGAGTATGCAGAAAAGTATATATCATCTGCCGATTATGCTATAGGTGTTTTTGAAGGCCCTATGGCAGGTGAAGAAGCAGGTTATTCCACCAGTAATTTTGACGACGGCAAGGAGCTTGCACTCAATTTCCCCGATGAATTTGCGCAAGCTGTGAAAGATGCAGGGTTTGACCTTGTAACAACGGCAAATAACCATGTGCTTGACAAAGGCGCTTACGGTGCGCTCAGAACGCTTGCAGTTCTGGATAAAACAGGTCTTGAACATACAGGATCTTACAGAAGTGAAGAAGAAAAAGAAAATTCGCATATCAAAATAGTCGAAGCAGATGGCATAAAATTTGCAGTGCTTTCTTATACATACGGCAGTAACGGCATGACGGATAATGAGCTTATAAACGGCAAATTATCATATGTTACATCTGTTTTGCCCGAAAGCGGCAGCGAGTACTTTGAGCAGTCAAAAGAGCAGGTAAAGGCTGATTTTAAAAAGGCTAAGTCATACAGCCCAGATGTTATAATAGTTCTGCCGCATATGGGAACGCAGTTTTCTAACGCGCCCGATGAAATGCAGCAGACTTGGTTCAGCATTTTTAAAGAATTCGGCGCTGATGTTATTCTTGGCGATCATGCTCATTCGGTGCAGCCTGCCGGTATTGAGGAATATGGCGGCAAAAATGTTTTCACGGCATACTGCCCGGGCAATTTTGCAAATATCTATCGCGAATATCAGGGAGATACCAGTATGCTTGTAGATGTTTATATCGACAGCACTTCAAAATCGGTCATAGGCGGAAGCATCGTGCCTTTGTATACCTGTTCTTCGGCTGACGGCAATTTCCGCGCACTGCCTGTGTATGACATAATGACCGACAGCGAACTTCGCCGGCAGCTCAGCACAGATGACCTCGAGCGTGCAGATACTGCCAATGAGACCATAACAAAGGTTGTTTTCGGTCACGCTATGGATATTACTTCGATTTCCGAGCGTTACTATTTCACCAAAGACGGCTTTGTCCGCAGCAAGGCAACAGGGCTTGTGCTTGATGATGATATGAAAAAGGGAACATTGTATACCGAAATGAAAAACGCAGATACTATATGTTTTATCGGTGACAGCGTTACAGAGGGCACTAAAAACGGCGGCTGCCCGTGGTATGAACCTATAGAAGAATATTTTGATAACAAGAAAATTGAAAATTACTCTCTTGGGGGGTAACGGTCTCTTATATGACAGAGCGTGCAGATGAAATACCTGCGGCTGATCTTTACGTGATAGCCATAGGTACGAATGATGTGCGCTACCGGGACGAGAAGACCTGCGCCATGACCGCTGAAAGCTATGCCGAGGAGATAAAGAAGCTCCATGATAAGCTTTTGCAGAAAACGCCGCAGGCAAGGCTTGTTTTCATCGCGCCCTGGTATTCTACCGACGGCGACAATGTAAGTGAACTGAGCTTTGCAGAAAAAACCGTCCTCAACGAGGAATATTCAGCCGCGCTGAAAAGTGTCTGTCAAACTCTCGGCTGTGACTATATAAATGCAAACCCGTATATAAAAAATATGCTTGATAAGAATATACAAAGCAAATATCTGCTTGACCATATCCACCCGAATATCATAAACGGTGTTGTAATGTATTCTGAAGCGGTGCTGAAAAGCGGGTAGGGTATATAAAACAAAAGAACTTCCGGTCACATAAACGACCGGAAGTTTTTAATGTGGGTATGTTTTAATTTTTCGGTAACTCACCAACAAATTAGAAGTTATCAGTGTGCAAGTATGGTGTAAGTGGCTTCCCAGTTTCGCATAATTTGCACATCTGAAAATCCTGCTTT
>CANQKD010000005.1 GCA_947624375.1 uncultured Clostridia bacterium
CCAAAGTTGCTCAGACCTTTCTTTTTTTATAGTATAACAAAAATTAAAACAGATTTCAAGTCCCGTTTGCCGCACCAGCAGCGTGACGCTGCACCCAGTTTCGGGACACAGATCGATGTGTCCCGTTTTTGTTCCCGTGAAAATGATTTTGTGAGTTACGGATCTTTTGTATTATTCGCTGTTCACTACACACTGACCGACCCTTGCAGCAGTGTAGCACTATAAAACCTCACTGACAAAAAACGGTCGGGGAATGTGTGGAATGATAGATCTTGAGTAAAATTGTAAAGGCTATACTAAGTGTAAGCGGTGAACGGCTCCGCAGGCTGCGCGTAAGCGCAAATAATAATTACAACATTAAAACAGCTCGGGGTGGTTTTTGAGAGAGTCTTCCTCAGATATCTCGCGCACCACACGGCAGGGCACGCCCACCGCAAAAGTGTTCGGCGGAATATCCCTTGTCACGACGCTGCCCGCGCCGATAACGCAGCCCTCGCCTATAGTAACGCCGCCGCAAATGGTAACGTTGCCGGCTATCCAGCAGTTGCTGCCGATGGCGACGGGCTTGGCGTACTCTTTGTCTGTAAACGTGCCGTCCGGTTTTTTGTACTGATTTCTGTCCTGCCAGCGAAGTGGGTGCACGGGCGTGAGTATCGAAACATTAGGCCCGAAGAACACGTTGTCGCCAATGGTGACGGGGCAGCAGTCGACGCAGGTGAAGTTGAAGTTTGCGTACACATTTTTACCCACTTTGGTAAAGCAGCCGTAGTCGAACTGTATCGGTCCTTGCAGGTAAACATCGGTATCTATGCCCAGCTCTTTGATTATCTCGCTGCGGCGCCGGTCGGTCTCGGGCAGGGCGTTATAGCTTATGCAGAGGGTGTGAGCCTTCTCACGCAGGAAAGCAAGCTCTTTGTCCGATGGGTCGTATATCTTTCCTGCGAGCATTTTTTCTTTTTCTGTATTCATTTGTATCTCTCCGTTCATGCAAGTATCTTTACTATATGGTAAACATATTTGCGTAAGTATGGCGTATATACCGTTTTTGTATTTTACCGGTATTCCGTTTATAGTATAACATAACCTGTTTATGTATGTCAACACGGGCACGGGCAAAAAATGCTTGACAAATTGGTCTGAGTGGTGTATAATATAAATATAAAAGAGATACCGGCTGGTACGATAGCGGCTATCTCCCTAATGTTTACAGTTATAAAATAACCGCTTCATTTTGGTCGATCGAGCGGTTATTTTTTCATGTTCTTGATTATTTCGTTGATAAGATCAAGAATTATGATAATAAGTATCAAGGTCAGATGATCCATAATACTCACCTCCCATCTGCCTCTGACAGAGGAGAATAAGGGAGTGGGAAGTTTTGTGGTTTTCAGCGGTTCAAAGAACCGCGCAAAAATTGCCGACCCTTTGTCGGCAAAACAAAACTTATAGCGTCTTCGCAAGAAGACGCGGTTGCCTGCTACCGTTTTCGTACTTCACCGGTATATGTGCCATATTGGCACAAGTATATTATAACATAACTTGTCGATGTATGTCAACACGGGCACGGGCAAAAAATGCTTGACAAATTGGTCTGAGTGGTGTATAATATAAACAGAAAGAGGAGCGCCGGCTTTGACTAAGCGGTTGTCTCCCCTAATAAACGTAAAAATAACCGTTTAGTTTTGGTAGGACTGCGGTTATTTTTTGTGTATATTCTTTATTATCTCACTTATGATCGCGAAGATCACAGCAAAGACTAATGAAAGAATGATAGCAAGAACTACATAAAGTATTTCCATGTCTATCACCCTCCCTTCCTATGTAGTCGGTCTGCAAAAAGCAAACCGCACGCCAAAGGTATAAGAGGGAAAACAACCGCCCGTATAGTCTTGTCCGACGCTCCGTTTATATTATAACATAACTTGTCGATGTATGTCAACACGGGCACGGGCAAAAAATGCTTGACAAATTGGTCTGAGTGGTGTATAATATAAATAGAAAAAAGGAGCGCCGGCTTTGACTAAGCGGTTGCTTCCTTAAACTATGGATTATTACAAAAAATAACCGCAAAGCTGTGGGAGGCTGCGGTTATTTCTTTATGTTCTTTATGATCTCGTCAATAACGACTAATATCAACAATGTAAGAGCTAGTATAGCAACTTGCATGAACACCACCCCTTTCTCCTATGTATTGACTTGCAAGCAAGCCGTATAGGGGTAAGGGAAAACAACCGCCCGTATAGTCTTGTCCGACGCTCCACTTATAATTATATCACATTTTATTAAAATGTCAATGTATTTTGGGCGGCGCGGGGGCGTTTTATTGCGGTATTTCAACAAAACAGGGGCGCGCAGGGGCTTAGGTATGAAGTAAATTGACCAAATTTGCAAAAAACACTTGACAACGGGGAAAGAATGGTGTATAATAATTTTACCTCTTTGTGAGGCATTATTTTTTGCGCCGTTTTTTTGGAGGCGAAAATATAGCCGCACTACCCGATATACCGTCGGGGCGCAGCAGGGTGCTGTGTGAGGGAGGCAAGGGATTAGACAATGTCCCAAGCTAACATGGGGCATAATTTTCGTCAGGAGGTGCCGAATATGAGAGTGAAGATAACTCTGGCTTGTACCGAGTGCAAGCAAAGGAATTACAACACTAAGAAAAACAAGAAGAATGATCCCGACAGGCTTGAAATGAACAAGTATTGCAAGTTCTGTAAGAAGCATACTCTTCATAAGGAGACCAAGTAGGTCTTTGGCAGGAGGTAAGCGTTATGGGAAAAGCAGAAAAGGAAAAGGCTAAAAAGCCTGAGACTAAGGTCAAAAAGAAAAAGCAGGGCGGTATCCGCAAGTATTTCAGAGATCTCAAGAGCGAGATGAAGAAGGTAACGTGGCCTAGCAGAAAGCAGGTAGTGAACAACACTGCCGTTGTTATGGTGACAATGTGCATAACCGGACTTTTACTTGCAGGTATCGACATAGGACTCGGCTGGCTGGTAACTCTGCTGGCAGGTCTTGGCGCGTAAGGCGCGTGACGGTTTTAAGACAAGCACTTTTTGAGAGGGGGAAGTTTGCCGCATAAAGTGTGCGGCAGTCGTAAATGGCAGAACAGGCAAAATGGTATGTTGTCCACACCTATTCGGGATACGAAATGATAGTTACCGAGAATATCAAAAAGGTAGTCGAAAACCGCAAGCTTCAGGATCTTATTCCCGAAGTTATGATGCCGACGGAACATTTATCGCCCGAGGACGGTGAAGACGGCGGCAAGAAAAAGGCAAAAGATAAGAATCTTTTTCCGAGCTATGTGTTTGTAAAAATGGTAATGACAGACGAAACGTGGTATATCGTGCGCAACACGAGGGGCGTTACGGGATTTGTAGGTCCGGGATCGAAACCGATACCGCTGACGGACAAGGAAGTTGAGGCTCTGGGCGTTTCGATGACAAAGACGTTCGATGATGCGAAGATACAGCTCGTAAAGGGCGATCAGGTAGTTGTTACCGAAGGAAAGCTGAAAGGTATGCACGGCGTTGTTCAGAGCGTTGACGACGAAAGCAAGACTGTCAACATAACCATATTTACTATGGGAAGAGAAACACCGGCGCAGCTGCCTGCTTATATGGTAGAAAAGGCTTAACGCTGCGGAAAAGGTTCATTGGCAGAACGTGGGAGAGCATATTGACGGCTCGCCTTACCACAAATTATGGAGGTGTGCATTATGGCACAAAAAGTAGTAGGCTTGATCAAGCTTCAGATCCCCGCAGGAAAAGCGACTCCTGCACCGCCTGTAGGACCGGCTCTCGGTCAGCACGGCGTAAACATTATGGCGTTTACAAAGGATTTCAACGAGAGAACAAAGAATGACATGGGTCTTATAATACCTGTTGTTATAACCGTTTATGCGGATCGTTCTTTCACATTCATCACTAAGACACCGCCGGCGGCAGTTCTTATAAAGAAGGCTTGCGGCATTGAGTCTGCTTCGGGTACACCGAACAAGACGAAGGTAGCCAAGATAACAAAAGAGCAGGTAAAGAAGATAGCCGAGCAGAAAATGCCCGACCTTAACGCAGGCTCTGTTGAGGCTGCTATGAGCATGATAGCAGGTACTGCGCGCTCTATGGGCGTAGAGGTCGTTGACTGACAGATCTAGTGTGAATGGCTTAACAGGTGGGAGGAAGATTTTCCGCTAACCGTTTTGCGCGGAGCATTGCGGTATCACCACCAATAAGGAGGATAATATAATGAAACATGGTAAGAATTATGTCAATTCCGCAAAGGAAATAGACAGAACAAAGCTTTATGATTCGGCTGAGGCGCTGGAGCTTGCCTGCAAGTGCGCGAAAGCTAAGTTTGATGAGACCGTTGAGGCGCATATACGTCTGGGTGTTGACTCACGTCACGCTGACCAGCAGGTAAGAGGCGCGGTTGTACTTCCCAACGGCACGGGCAAGACCGTAAGAGTTTGCGTGTTCTGCAAGGAGGATAAGTTCGACGCCGCTAAGGAGGCAGGCGCTGACTACGTTGGCGGACAGGATCTCGTTGACAGGATAATGAAGGAAAACTGGATGGACTTTGACGTTGTAGTTGCATCTCCCGACATGATGGGACTTGTAGGACGTCTCGGTAAGATACTCGGACCGAGAGGACTTATGCCTAACCCCAAGGCAGGAACTGTTACGCCTGATGTTGCGAAGGCAGTTACCGATGCCAAGGCTGGTAAGATAGAGTATCGTCTTGACAAGACCAACATAATCCACTGCCCGATAGGAAAGGCATCTTTCGGCAAGGATAAGCTGGAGGAGAACTTCAACACTCTTATGGACGCTATAGTTAAGGCTAAGCCGTCCGCCGCAAAGGGTCAGTACCTCAAGAGCGTGGTAGTTGCATCGACTATGGGTGTCGGCATAAAGGTAAGCACCGCAAAATACGGTGTCTGATAAAACGGACAATTAAAGAGCAAATTAAAATATCTCATGGTGAAAGCCGTGAGATATTTTTTGTTATGTAAAAGTGTTGCTAATAAAATTGGCGCTTACGCGCGGCGCATGGAGCGCAGTGGATTGTCGGCTTACGCCTCCAAGCCACTTGAAAGAATTACTTCGGCGACATTATGGGGTCGCCGATTTTGGCGCGGTTCTGCGAACCGCTGAAAACCGTAATTCTTTTGCATAGTGCGTTTAGCTAAATAGCACATACCTAAAGAACCCTCTTCGAGGTTTCTTCCCTGTTCTTCGGCTTTAGCCTCCAAGCCACTTGAAAGAATTACTTCGGCGACATTATGGGGTCGCCGATTTTGGCGCGGTTCTGCGAACCGCTGAAAACCGTAATTCTTTTGCATAGTGCGTTTAGCTAAATAGCACATATCTAAAGAACCCTCTTCGAGGTTTCTTCCCTGTTCTTCGGCTTTAGCCTCCAAGCCACTTGAAAGAATTACTTCGCCGCCGAAAGTGTGGCGGCGATTTTGCTTTCTGAAAGTCTGAAGCTTTTCAGAAAACAAAACCATAATTCTTTCCACGGACTGCGGTTTTATATTAAAAGCTGTAAACCCTGTCAAGAAAATAAAAGTTTTCGATTGACCCTTTTTCAAAAGGGTCATAGGGTCGAGGGGCAACGCCCCCGTCGCCTGCGTTCGCTTGCGCACGCTACCGCAGTACGGCGAAATCCCCATACGGTAGGCGCGCCGCTGCTAGAGGTAAGAAGTGAGAGGTTAGAGGTTAGAGGTTAGAACCGGTTTTTACAACTCTTGTGGCAGATTTTCATACCTGCGGTTTATAAGAGGCAAGAAGAAAGAAACTGATTTTTAAAGCTTTGCGCAGACTTTTCAAAACCAAACATCTTGCCTCTTGCTTCTTGGTAGACCGCAGGCATGGCGATATAATGCAATGCTGAGAAAAATATCTCTAACTTCTAACCTCTAATTTCTAACTTCTAATAGGGCAAGAGGCAAGAAAATTTGACTTGTCTGTACTGCGAATTATAGGATTTTTCTAGGATTATAATATATCCCGACCCTCGTACCGCCCTTTAGAGAGGTGGCTGGCAGAATATACTTCCAACTGTGTGGAGACAAACCATTTCTGTGGGATAGGCGATGTATTTTAGGTGTGGTTGATATGAAAAGTTTATTCTTCTGTAGTACGTTATAGTTCATGTTTCCGCACTACTGACCTCCGTTGCCTTGCGAACAAAACCTATGCGTATTTCGCTATTTAGCCTCTTCCACAAAGGCACGAAGTTCCGAGCGAAGAGGTCTCGAATTTTCACCAAGGCTCAGCGCGTGGTCGTAGGTGTCGGGTACAGCGGTCGCAAGCGACCGCGAGAAGAATTATTTCGCCCCAAATTAAAAAGCGAAATAATTCTTCGGGCGTTCCCGTAGGGAACGCTAATCCCATGCAAGAGAGGGATTTTCCTATGAAAAGACCTTGGCTTTCTTGCCTGCGCGCGCTTGCGTGCGCAATAGCCTTGTTGAAAGTTTGCGATTATGCGCCAGCTAAAACTTCACATACAACACGGCGTTCCAGAATGGAACGCGGAAAGAGAGATATGCGCTATAACAAGGAGAGGCTCACCTTTTAGAAGCAAGAAAACGAGAAGCAAGAAGCAAGATAAGCATTTTGAAAAGTTTGCATAAAACTATAAAAAGCATTTTCTTGCATCTTGCTTCTATCTCTAAACCACAGGAATGGCAATCACGCGCAAAATTCGTAAAACTATTTCTAACATCTAACTTCTCACTTCTAACCTCTAGCAGCAGAGCGCACGTTGTGTTTGTGGGGCTCTGCCGGCGGTCGCTTGCGAACGCTACGACTCATGCAAGCCTTTTGAAAAAGGCTTGACCGAAAACTTTTAATTTCTTGACAGGATTTAATACTTTTGCGGTTAAACGCACTCACTGAAAAAATACAATTCAGATACGCACAAAGTTGGGAAGCAAAGGAAAAAAGCCCGTCACACCGCAAGGTGTGCGCCGCCGACCGTTTATGGCGGCGAGGGATTTTTTCTGCACTTGCCAGACTGTTCACAGTCTGGCAATGTGTGCGCTCCTGCGCTGCGCGTAAGCGCGAAAATCTACATAAACTCTGCGAACAGAAAATAATATGTCACCCATGAAGATATGCAGAACACTGCGACCGCTATATGGCTAAGGCTGCGGCAGTAACGGACAAGAAAACCTTGCTTTGTGCGGCTTTTCAGCTGCTGCAGCGCCAGCCCCAGTGATACCGCGCCAATTATCATGGTTGGCAGAATGTAGCGAAAATTCATCGTGCAGGTGTAGGGGTAGCTGAAACAAAATCTGTAGTAGCTTATCATGTATGTTGCGTGGGCTATCATCAGCGCGAGGCGCGGCAGCCTATCTTTGCCCTTTATAAACTGCACGGCAGCCAGCGATACAAACGATATCACCGCCAGAAACAGCGCCGTATAGAAAAGCACTTGCGGTGCTGTGTACTTCATGCCGCCAAAAGGTTTGCCGCTCATATGCTCGCCGAAAAGGGAGTTTTTCAAAAACGCTATTGTGGGGTTGTATTCGCAGTAGTCGTTGCCCAGACGTTCGCCCCACTGCTCAAACACGCTTTCAAACTGAAAAAGACTGAAATCAAAAAGCCGCTTTGCTGTGGGTATATTGCCGATATACTGAAAACTTTTGCTGCCGCCAAGATCCGGCACATAGCCAAAAGGCACTCTGTACTGCACAAAGCATTTTACGCTCCACCACAGACCCAGCGGAAAGCACACAAATGCGAAAACTACCAGCCTGCCGAGAATGTTTATTATATCGCTGCGGTACTTATACATACCGCACAGGAAAATTACAGCAACAGCAGGTGCGACCAGCGCCGCCGACAGCTTTGTTGACATACCTAAGCCTATCAGCAGGGCGATCTTCAGGGTGCTTTGCATATCCGGCTTGCGGTACCACAAAAGCGCGGTATACAGCGCCGCCAGCGCAAAGGTTATAGAAAGCATATCGTTGTTTATACTGCCCGACATTATCACCAATGACGGGTGAAACGCGACTATTGCCAGCGCGCAGACAATCGGCTTGCCTTTAACGCCGAAATACCGCAGTATTTTATAGGCAAGTATTATACAGCAGCAGGAATAGAAAAGCGTAAGAGCCTGTATGCACTCGCACGCGCTTTTGTATGGCATACCGAAAAATGTGAGCAGCCTTAGCCACGCGGCGGATACGATATGGTGCACGGGTGGGTGGTAAAACTGCCAAGTAGCGGTGGGGTCGCCTTTGGGCAGCGAAAAATTGTTGTAGATGTACTCGATATATGCCGCGTGACCGCTTGAGCCGCCGAAACCGCCGACATCGTTCTGCCGCAGGGTAACGGGCGTTTCAAGAACATACGCAAAGCGGAATATAAAGCCCTCGGCGAAAACGAGCATAAGCGCTGCCTTTTCACGCAAAGCAGGAATGTTTTTTCGCCGCAGTATAAAATATATCGGTATGGCGGCTGCCGCGGCAAGTAATGTCAGTATCAGAAACAGCCGCGCAATGTGCGAAATGCCGATCTCTGAATAGCTGTACCCCGTGAAAGACAGTGCGGCACAAAGTAAAAATACTGTGATATACGGGTGACGTTTTACAGCCTGCCACACTGCACAGGCATAGTTACTTTTCTTCATGATATTCCTTTTCGGCGTTTACGTTCCAGATGTCTTTGCGGCTCTTTTTGTTTTCTGTAATAGCCTTTACCGTTTCAAACGCGGTGAGCATTGAGTGATCCATATTGTTGTAGCGGTGCTGACCGTTTCTTCCCATGCAGTAAAGGTCATCAAAAGTATCTAAAAACTTAATTACCGTGCTCAGGTGCTTGTAGGTATCAAAATAGGCAGGGTAGGCTTTCTTTACCCTTTCAACGTGCGCGTCTATAACGTTGTCGGTGCTGTTGATAACGCCTATTTTTTCAAGCTCTTTGGCGGCAAACTGTATAAAGTCGCGGTCGGGTGTGTTCCACATATCATCGCCCTCGGCGCAGAAGTATTCAAGCCCCAGCCAGACGGTGTTTTCGGGGTCTTTCACCATATACGGCGACCAGTTGTTGAATATCTGTATCCTGCCCATTTTAACGCTCTTATCCTGAACGTATATCCAGCAGTCGGGAACTATATCGCCCAGCGTGGGTATATCAGTATTGTTTTTAAGAGCAAGTTTGTTTACAAGCAAACCTGCGGTCATAAAGTCGCGGTAGGGGAGTCTTCTTGCAATTCTCTGCACTACGCCGCAGGGTCTGTCACCGTCCATAGCGGCAATTAAGTCTTTTACAGGCATGGTAGAGAGGAAAACGTCGCCCTCTATGGTTACTTTGCCGTTTGGGGTATCGCAAATCACCTCAGTTACGTGCCTGCCTTGGCATATTACTTTTCTGACCTCATGTTGCATCAGTATCTCGCCGCCCATGTTTTTTACCTTTTCTGCGGCTGTTTCCCACAGCTGCCCAGGGCCGTATTTGGGGTATACAAATCTTTCGATAAGCGAAGTTTCAACGTTTCTGCCTTTTATATGAAACGCCTTGCCTGCCATATCTTTCAAAAGCGCTGTAACAGAGAGCCCCTTTACCCTTTGCGCGCCCCAGTCGGCTGAAATTTCTCTCGGGTGTCTGCCCCAGAGTTTTTCTGTATAGCCTTCAAAAAACATTGAGTAAAGCACTTTGCCGAAGCGGTTTATATAAAAGTTTTCAAGGCTGCTTTCCGGCAGTTTGAATATACACGCTTTAAGGTAGCTAAAACCTGCCTTGAACGTCGTCAGCAGACCCATATTCTTTATGGTCTGCGGCTTCATAGATATAGGGTAGTCAAAAAAATGGTTGTTGTAGTATATGCGCGATACCCGCTCCCTCACCAGCATTACGCGGTCTTCCTGTTCGGGGTCTGGACCGCCATCGGCGAGGGGCTTTTTGCGATCAAGCAGTTTATCATCGTAAGAGGGCGCGCCCTGCATGGGCATGAGCTCTTCCCACCACTTTGTGACTTTATCATTTTTAGAGAAAAAGCGGTGACCGCCTATATCCATTCTGTTGCCCTGGTATGAAACGGTCTTTGATATGCCGCCCAAGCTGCTCGTTGCCTCCAGCAGGGTGACGGAGTATCCGCCGGTCTTCAAAAGCTCGACCGCCGCCGTAATGCCGGCAGGACCTGCACCGATTATGACAGCTTTTTTCATAAGATTCATCTCCGTAAATTTAACAACAAATTAGTTTGTTTTGCATATAATGTATCAGACGTCTGCGTGGGCACAGAATATGCCCTTGTCTGTTATATCTATGTATGCATACGAGGGCGGCAGAAGATCTCGCGGCTCGGCGGCGCTGCCGGGGTTGAGAAGATACACGCCGTCAACATATTCAAGCCGCCTGCAATGGGTATGACCGAAAAGCATTACCTGAATATCGTTATCTTTCGCGAGGCGCAGCAGATAGTCAAGCGTATATTTTACCTTATGCTCGTGCCCGTGGGTGAACATTATGCGAACGCCCTCGGTGCTGTAAAGCCCTATTTTCGGCTGCTGAGAGAATATATCGCAGTTGCCGCACACGCTCAGTATCTGCTTTTGCACAAAAAGTTCTTTCATGGCGTCAAGCTCTCTTTCGCCGTCGCCGAGGAAGATATACACATCGGCTTTTTTCTGCAATATGTCATACATCACGCTGCGTTTGCCGTGAGTGTCAGAAAATACGATTATTCGTTTGAGAGTTTTAGTACCCATACAGACATTCCTTTATAAAAAGATAATATTATTGTAGCATATCCCAAAGCTAATTTCAAGAGTACAAACCGTTAAATACACGAAATTTATGAAAGGCAGTGGCATATATATGAATAACATGGATCAGAAAGCTAAACAGAGAATGCTGGGCGTTGTGAGCGCGAAACTTGGTATGTCCCCTCAGGAGCTGCAAAAACAGCTGGAGAGCGGCAAGCTTGACGCGGCTATGAAAGGGCTTTCGGCGCAGGACAGCGCAAAACTTATGAACGCGCTTTCAAACCCTGCAATGGCGCAGAGGATACTTGCAACGCCTCAGGCGCAGGAGATAATAAAAAAGCTGAAAAGCTGAAGGAGGGCAGACTATGGACGACCTGATGGGCAAGATACAGGGCATACTGGGCGACAAAGAGAGCATGGAGCAGCTGAGTCAACTGGCGCAGATGTTCTCTTCGCCGCAGGGTGACACATTGCAGAGCGCGCCCGTGCAGAACAGTCAGAACACAGGTCAGCCACAGGGTGCGCAGGGGATCGACATGAACAAGCTGCTGGCGCTGCAAAGCGTTATGGCAAGGGCTTCGCAGCCCGACAAGAACAGAGATTTTCTGATAGCTCTGAAGCCGCTTCTGAAAGAGGAATCACAGCGCAAGGTAGACAGGCTCATATCTCTTTTCAGGATAATGCAGCTGCTTCCTGCGCTGAAAGAGAGCGGCATACTCGGAGGTGACCTGCTTGGCATCTTATGACGAAACGCAGTTTGATAGGATGAGGCAGGAGGCTATTGCACGGGCAAGAGAGATGCAAAGGCGTGCGCAGATACCGATAAATTTCGGTGGTGAACACCGCAGCGAAAACACGCAAACTGCTCCTCCGCCGCCTCCTGCCCCCGAGCCGCCTGCAAATAATCAGCAGCAAGGCGGTATAGGCGGCATACTGAGCTCGATACTCGGGCACGACACGAAGATAGATGAGGAAAAGGCACTTATCGGTATGCTGATATACATACTATACAAAAACGGCGCAGATGTAAAACTTATGCTGGCGCTAGGGTATCTGCTTCTATAAGCTTTGGCAAATTTTTTTCTTCATAACGCTTGACAAGCAGGCGAAATGGTGTTATAATAACTGTTGCAAGATATGATACTATATAGGAGAAACGGCTATGTATATTATGAACGCTCGATTTTTTAACGGCTTTTTTGACTTTTCGTTTTTTGGAAAGTCTGATTTGTGTTGCCGTGAAAAATGAGCTTTTGTAATCAGCATGATATTGTAAGCTCTCCGCGGTGACAAAACGTTGCCGCGGTTTTTATTTTGCAAATTTTTGTATTTTGAAAGGAAGAAAAAACAATGATCATCGTATTGAGAAAGAATGCCGACAGAGGACAGGTAGAACATCTGAAAGACTGGCTTAAACAGCAAAGCGTAGAAATTGAAGCTATAAAGGGTTCGCATTCTACGGTACTGGGTCTTGTGGGCGACACGAGCCATGTGGACATTGAAATGCTTGAGGCTCTTGACATAGTTGAGTCTGTAAAGCGCATACAGGAGCCTTACAAAAAGGCAAACCGCAAATTTCACCCGAACGATACGATAGTAGATGTCAGCGGTGTAAAGGTGGGCAAGGGCTCATTCACGCTGATAGCGGGTCCGTGCTCGGTCGAGAGCGAGGAACAGATATGCTCGATAGCGCAGTCTGTAAAGGCATCGGGCGCGAAGATACTCAGGGGCGGCGCGTTCAAGCCGAGAACTTCGCCGTATGCTTTTCAAGGCTTGAGAGCCAACGGTCTGGAGCTTTTGTCGGAAGCGAAGGCAAAGACGGGTATGCCGATAGTTACCGAGATAATGGATCTTTCGCAGCTTCCGCTTTTTGAAAACGTTGACCTTATTCAGGTAGGCGCGAGAAATATGCAGAACTTCGAGCTTCTGAAGGCTCTTGGCAAGATAAACAAGCCGATACTTTTAAAGCGCGGTCTTTCGGCTACGATACAGGAACTTCTGATGAGCGCTGAGTACATTATGGCAGGCGGCAACGAGAATGTAATACTCTGCGAGAGGGGTATAAGAACGTTTGAAACGGCAACGAGAAATACTCTCGATCTGTCGGCTATTCCTGTTCTTAAAGAAAAAACGCATCTTCCCGTTATTATAGACCCCAGCCACGCTACCGGCATTGCGGCTATGGTAAAACCGATGAGTCTTGCGGCTGTTGCTGCCGGCGCTGACGGTCTTATCATAGAAGTACACAACGATCCCCCTCACGCGCTGTGCGATGGTCAGCAGTCTATCACGCCGCAGATGTTTGATGAGCTTTCAAAGCAGGCAGGCACGCTTTACGACACCGTTAAGGAGATGTACTGATGAGCGGCATGACGGTAGCTTGTCAGGGCACATACGGGGCAAACTCGCAGACGGCTTGCAAAGCGGCTTTCGGCGAGGACGCTGACATAATGTTCATGCGCAGTTTTGATGCGGTGTTCACCTCGGTAGAGAACGGGCTGTGCGACTATGGCGTTCTGCCGATAGAAAATTCTACAAACGGCTCGGTCTCGGCGGTGTATGACCTTTTGCGGCGGCACGAAGTAAGCATAATAAAAGCGGTGAGGATACCCATTCGCCACTGCCTTGCAGGTATTGAGGGCGCGGCGGCAGCGGACGTTAAAAAGGTGCTTTCTCACGAGCAGGCGCTGGGGCAGTGCAGGGCGTTTTTGAAGAAAAACAAGCTGGAGCAGGAGGGCTACCCCAACACTGCGACGGCGGCGAGATATGTTTCACAGCAGGGTGACAAAGAGATAGCCGCTATTTGCAGCGAGGACTGCGCTAAGGAATACGGTCTGAAAATATTCAAGAGAGATATTCAGGACAGCGACCGCAACTACACGAGGTTCATATGCATAAAAAATACCGCCAAAGACGATAATTTGTCGGGCGGCAAGATAAGCATAATTTGCAGCCTTGAAAACAAATGCGGCTCGCTTTACTCTCTGCTGGGGCTGCTTGCGGAAAACGGCGCGGATCTTACAAAAATAGAAAGCCGGCCCATACCGGACACCGACTTTGAATTTATGTTCTATATAGATTTTGTGGGTGACTTTGAAAAGATGCGAAAGAACGGTCTTTTTGAAAAGCTGAAAAGTCAGCTTGCATACTACAGGCTGCTGGGCTGCTATGATGAATACGCCGTTTAAGAGGTTGCATATGGATATTGAAAACATGAATATTTTTCAGCTGGAAGAATATCTGAAAGAGCTGAAAGGCGAGCTTGCAAAGCTTGACAAGCGCAGACCGAAGAACGAAGCTTCCGAAGATTTTGAAGACTGGGCTGACGAGCACGAGGAGCTTGAAGATGTTATTGACGACGTGTGCGACCGCATTGATGAAATTGCACAAAATACGCCGTGATGATTTGTTCGCAAAAGTCGTGAAATACCTATGTTTTTTGCAAAGCGCGTGGGTTGACATAAAGAGGCAAGATATGTTATAATAAACTCGTACCGGTGAAGTACGAAAACGGTAGCAGGCAACAGCGTCTTCTTGCGAAGCCGCTTGTAAGTTTTATTTCGCCGACAAAAGGTCGGCGATTTTTGCGCGACTTCATAGAAGTCGCTGAAAACCATAAAACTTCCCTCCCATTTCTCCTCCGTCAGAGGAAGATCGGGGGTGATATCAATGGATAATGTTACATTGATATTAGTAATTATTATATTGATACTTATCAGGGATATTATCAATAATAATAAAAAATAACCGCTCGCCCTAGGAAAGCAGCAGTTATTTTTAACTAAACTTTAACAGGGAGATAGCCGCTATCGTACTAGCCGGTATCTCTTTTATATTTATATTATACACCAAAGAAATTTATTTGTCAAGGGATTTTTGAAAAGCACCGAGGGTTGACAGGTATCGGCAAGATGTGGTATAATATATTTGCACCGGTGATGTACGAAAACGGTAGCGGCTATTCTCCCTTATGACCTTATCCGGACTTATGTCTGAATACATAGGGAATGGGGGGTGATGTTATGGATATTGCTACGGCAGTATTGCTTATAATAATCCTCGTTTTGATAAACGAAATTATTAAGAACATCAAGAAGAAATAACCGCCCACCTCTCAAGTAAACGGTTATTCTGAATAACAGTATTGGGAGATAGCCGCTATCGTACCAGCCGGTATCTCTTTTATATTTATATTATACACCACAGAAAATTGTTTGTCAAGACTTTTTTGCAAAGCGCGTGGGTTGACATAAGGCGACAAAATATGTTATAATAAACTCGTACCGGTGAAGTACGAAAACGGAAAGCGGCTATCTCCCTGATTCTCCTCTGTCAGAGGCAGGAGGGAGGTGGGTATCATGGATAATCTTACTTTGATACTTATTATCATTATTCTTTATTATATTGATGATATTACGAATAATAGAAAATAACCGCCTGCTCTTCCAAAACGCGGCGGTCATTCTACTGTTGATTTTTGGGAGATAGCCGCTATCGTACCAGCCGGTATCTCTTTTATATTTATATTATACACCACAGAAAATTATTTGTCAAGACTTTTTTGCAAAGCGCGTGGGTTGACATAGAGCTTCAAGATGTGGTATAATAATATTATCAGTATAATGCTGTGTATTTTACAGGAGGTGTTTGATATGAAAAACGTTATTACAATAAGCCGTGAATTTGGCAGCGGCGGACACGAGATAGGAAAGATGATCGCCGAGAAGCTGGGCATACCTTTTTACGACAAGGAGCTGCTGAGCGAAGCTGCAAAACGCAGCGGTCTGTGCGAGGACCTTTTTGTGCGGCATGACGAGACGTATTCAAACAGCCTGTTGTATTCGCTGGTCATGGGCAGCTACACGCCGACCTCTGACGGCAGGATAATTTCTGACAATATGCCGATAAACCACAAGATCTTTCTGGCGCAGTTCGATACTATAAAAGAGCTTTCAAAGGAGCCGTGTGTTATTGTCGGCAGGTGCGCTGACTACGTATTGAAAGAGCACACCAATGTGCTGAACTTCTTTATCGTAGGCAACATTGTTGAAAAGAAAAGGCGCATACTTCAGAGATACGACATTGAAAAAGACAAGGTGGAGGATTTTATCCGCAAGACGGACAAGCGCAGGGCGAGTTACTACAACTACTACACAGATATGCGCTGGGGCGAGGCTAAAAATTACGACCTTTGCATAAATTCCTCAAAAACGGGGCTGCAAGGCGCGGTGGACATAATCCTCGGCTACATTGAGCAGAAGAACAAAAAAGAATGAACACACTGACATCGCTGACATACTAAAATACAGACCGGAAAGCAAAGGCTCTCCGGTCTTGTTTTTTAAAAGCCCACGGTGCGGCGTTTGAAGCCGCCGCTTAAGTCAAATTCTTTTTCTCTGCACGCTTGCAAAAAGTCTTCGGCTGAAACGCATATTCCGTCTGAGTTTTCAAAACGGCAGCGCATGGCGGCTTTGCCCCACGTTCGCTCAAACAGGTTGCGAACAAAGCGCGCGTTTGAAAATTCTTTTGAGGAAATCACGCTTTCGGGTATAGAGCAAAAATAATCTTTTGCAGCCGAAAGAATATTCTCATCATAGCTGAAAGACTTTTGCAGCATATTCTTGAATATCTCAAAAAGCTGCTCGCCTGTGTAGTTTGGAAATTCTATAACATACGGCATACGGCTTTTAAGACCCTGGTTGCCCTGCATGAGCGTTTTCATCTCGTCCGCGTAACCTGCCATTATCACCACCATATCACTGCGGTGGTTCTCCATTTCGGCTATCAGCGTTTCAAGAGCCTCACGACCGAAATCTCTGCTGTCATCGCTGCCGCGGTAGAGAGAATACGCCTCATCTATAAACAGCACCGAGCCGTATGCATCGCGGCATATGCCTGCGGTTTTGGGGGCGGTCTCGCCGATGAACTTTCCGCACAGGTCTCTGCCGGTGTATTCAAAAAAGCTGCCGTTACGCAACACACCGCTTTCTTTGAGCATTTTGCCTATGATACGCGCAACGGTGGTCTTGCCTGTGCCGGGGCTGCCTATAAACTGCATATGCAGGCAGGGGCGTTCAATGCCGCTGTTTGATATGGCTGTATTTATCTGCGCGACTATCTCTTTCACGCGCTTTGCTATGTTTTCCATACCGACGAGAGAAGACAGCATTTCTTCACTGGTCTGCTCTTTTATCATGCTGCTTTCGGAGAGTGAGAGAATATCGCTCTGGCGAATAACGTTGTCAACACCCGAGGTAAGGCTGCTGACCTGCTTTTGATAAACCATTTCGCACACAACTTTTTTAACTGTGTTTATGCCATAGAATCTGCCGTCGCGCTTTTCTTCCGCTATTCGAGCGTTGAATACCTGCCACGCGCTTTCTTCGGTGGTGTAGCCTATTTCTGCAAGGGCTGACTCGGCGCACTGCCGCAGCTGCTGGGTGCTGAACGGCAGGAACGTTACCTCGCGTATGAAAAGATAGTCGGCGAGGGCATCTTTTATCTCTTTGAGAATATTCGCCTCAACAAACGGCACGCGGAAAATGAAGATGTTGTCGGCGGTGTGGCGGTCTATCAGGGCAAGCATATCGCGGAAAGGCTTTTCGCTGGTCATGCTCAGCCACTCGCTTATGTCAACGCAGTACATAATGCCACGGCGTTTCAGACCCAGCTTTTTAAGGTCTGCCAGCGCGCCCATGAATGTGTCGGGCGAGTCGGTCAGCTGCTTTTGTGTAAGTTTCAGCTCTATTATACGCCGCTCGGAGCAGAATTCAAAAATGCCAAGCTCCTCTAAAAGGTCGGCGAAAAGCTCCGCATAGGTGGAAAAGCCGCAGCCGTCGTTTATCGAGAAAAGATACGACTGCGATGCGAACACCCTCTGCGTGGCAAACTGTTTTATCTGCGGTGTTATGGCGGCTATCTCGCTTGCAAGCGCTTTGAATTCCTCTGCGCCGACAAGTTTTTCTATCCGCTCACGCGCGCCGTGGACGGCGTTTGCTTTACCAAGAAAGACGGGTGTCACCAAGAGCGCTTCGGCAACGCTTTCAAGGCTGAAAGACTGCTTTGCTATACCCTGTATCACGCGCACCGTCTGATCGGCGCTGTCCTCGGTACATAGCGTAAGGCGGCATTTGAGCGTGCCTGTGCGTTTCATCTGCGCGCCCTCGGGGAAAACGCCCTTGCAGGCTGTGAATATATCCTCCAAAGGGTCGGGAAAGTAGGTCTTGTTGGCTTCATACCAGTCTTTAAGAATTTTTACATCTACGGTTTTTGTAAACAAAGTGTCACCTCCGCAAAGTTTACTATTATACATTATAACATCGGTAAAGAAGTTTTTCAAGTATTGCAATTATAAAAAGAATATGTTATAATATACTTGTGCCAATATGGCACATATACCGGTGAAGTACGAAAACGGTAGCAGGCAACAGCGTCTTCTTGCGAAGCCGCTTGTAAGTTTTATTTCGCCGACAAAAGGTCGGCGATTTTTGCGCGACTTCATAGAAGTCGCTGAAAACCATAAAACTTCCCTCCCATTTCTCCTCCGTCAGAGGAAGATCGGGGGTGATATCAGTGGATAATGTTACATTGATATTAGTCATTATTATATTGATACTTATCAGGGATATTATCAATAATAATAAAAAATAACCGCTCAACTCACCAAATTGCAGCGATTATTTTTTAATCCAATTTTGGGGAGATAGCCGCTATCGTACCAGCCGGTATCTCTTTTCTATTTATATTATACACCACTCAGACCAATTTGTCAAGCATTTTTTGCCCGTGCCCGTGTTGACATAAGGCGACAAGATATGTTATAATACATTTATATGACATGATATATATTATACGAGGTGGTATTATGAAAAATCGTGAGAAGAAAAAGCGCATAGTTGCGTGGATACTGGTAATAGCAATGGGGCTCAGCATTGTAGGCGGAATACTGCTTACCGCTATTGCAGGCGTGGCATCGTAATTATGATACATACAGGCAACGACTGGGAAGAAGTACTCAAAGGCGAGTGCGAAAAACCGTATTTTAAAAGCCTTTGCGAAAAGCTGCGGCAGGAGTACGCACAGTACACCATATACCCCGAAAAGCAGAATGTTTTTAACGCTTTGAAAACCACCGCATACAGCGATGTAAAGGCAGTCTTGTTGGGTCAGGATCCCTACCACAACAGGGGGCAGGCGCACGGGCTGTGCTTTTCGGTGCGAAAAGGGTGCGAGATACCGCCATCGCTGAAAAATATGTACAAAGAGCTTCAGAGCGACCTTGACATTCCGCCTGCAAAACACGGCGAGCTTACCGCGTGGGCAAGGCAGGGTGTGCTTATGCTCAACACCGTGTTGACGGTGCGCGAGGGGCAGGCAAACAGTCACAAGGGGCTTGGCTGGGAGCTTTTTACCGATGAGATAATACGCAAACTTAACGAGCGCGAAAAGCCGATAGCTTTCATACTGTGGGGCGCAAACGCGAGAACGAAGACCGCTCTTATAACAAACAGCCGCCACGGCGTGTTCACAGCGGCGCACCCCAGCCCTCTTTCGGCTTACAACGGATTTTTTGGGTGCAGGCATTTTTCGCTGGTGAACAGATTTTTGTCTGCAAACGATATTGTACCGATAGACTGGAGAATACCCGACTAAATTATATAAAGGAGTTTTTGAAATGGAATTTACAAACATACCAAAGGAAAAAATTGCGCTGGTGGCTGTCAGCCGCGACTGCTTCCCGATGACGCTTTCCGTCAGCAGGAGAGACAGGCTTGCTAAAGCGTATGAAGAAAAGTACGGCGCGCAGGGCAATCTGTACGTATGCCCCGTGTGCATTGAAAACGAGAAAGATATGCTTAAAGCCCTTGACGACATTAAGGCAAACGGCTGCAACGCTCTGGCGGTGTATCTTGGCAACTTCGGTCCCGAAACGCCTGAAACGCTGCTTGCAAAATATTTTGACGGCCCTGCGATGTACTTTGCGGCGGCGGAAGAAAGCTCGGGCGATATGTGCGACGGCAGGGGCGATGCTTACTGCGGTATGCTGAACGCAAGCTATAATCTCTATCTTCGCGGCATAAGCGCTTACATACCCGAATACCCCGTTGGCACGGCTGAGGAATGCGCCGACATGATAGCAGGTTTTGCTCCCATAGCGAGGGCTGTTATAGCGGTCAAGAACCTGAAGATAATATCGTTCGGTCCTCGTCCGCAGGATTTTCTTGCCTGCAACGCGCCTATAAAACGTCTGTATGATATGGGCGTTGAGATAGAGGAAAACAGCGAGCTTGACCTGTTTGAGAGCTTTAATAACCACGCAGGCGATGAGAGAATACCCTCTGTTATAGCGGATATGGAAAAGGAGCTGGGAGAGGGCAATAAAAAGCCCGAGGTGCTGCAAAAACTTGCGCAGTATGAGCTTACTCTGCTTGACTGGTGCGAAAACCACCGC
Source organism: uncultured Clostridia bacterium (assembly GCA_947624375.1). Classification (GTDB taxonomy): domain Bacteria; phylum Bacillota; class Clostridia; order Oscillospirales; family Ruminococcaceae; genus UBA7477. Next base: position 20,172 of record CANQKD010000005.1, read on the forward strand.
GGCGGCAGAAAGTATGTTGCCATTGCAGGCAAGTGCTGGCCCGCGTTTCAGACGCAGTTCGGCTTTGTGCCGTGCTATGTGAACAGCCGACTTACCTCTCGCGGTATACCCGTTTCGTGCGAGGTGGATATTTACGGCGCGCTGAGCGAATACATAGGCGCTGCTATAAGCCGCGATGCCGTAACGCTTCTCGATATAAACAACACCGTCCCTGCGGATATGTACGAAAACAACATTAAGGGCAGATTCGATTACACCCACCGCGACACGTTCATGGGCTTCCACTGCGGAAACACGCCTATCTGCAAGCTGTCATCTGCCGAGATGAAGTACCAGAAGATAATGGCGCGCACCCTGCCGCAGGAGTGCACGAACGGTACGCTGGAGGGCGATATAGCGGCAGGTGAGATAACGTTCTTCCGCCTGCAAAGCACCAGCGACTGCAAGCTTCGCGCATATGTGGCGCAGGGCGAGATACTGCCCGTGCAGACCTGTTCTTTCGGCGGCATAGGCGTATTTGCAATACACGATATGGGCAGATTCTACCGTTATGTACTGATAAACAAAAACTACCCTCACCACGGGGCTGTGGCGTTCGGTCATTTTGGCAGAGAGCTGTTTGAGACGTTCAGGCTGCTGGGCGTTGCGGAGATAGACTACAACCACCCCGAAAGCGAAAAATACCCCGATGAGGACCCGTTCAAATAAGGAGCGAAAGAATGACAAAGATAAATGTAAGCACAGGGGCTGTAAAAGAATTTGAATGCGACGAGATGACGGTAACTTTCAATGTTGCGGTAAAAGAAGCAGACAGCGGCAAGGCTGCGGCGGTTGGCAAAGAGCAGGTGGAGAAACTGCTTGCCGCGCTGGAGGAAAAGGCTTCAATAAAGCCCGAAAATATGGCTTTTGAAGATGAAAATGTAGTTGAGTCGCGTTTTGAAGATGACAACAAAAAGAGGTTTACCTTTGAAAAATCATTCAGTTTTTCGGCAAAGGCCGATATGGCTGTTGTGGGTGCTCTGACAGATATTGTTAAGGGTCTGAAATATGCAGAATATGATGTTGACTTTTTCCTCTCGGAAAATGATGCTAAAAAAGACGAAGTGCTAGCGGCTGCGACGGAAAATTCGCGCAGAAAGGCTGAGATAATTGCAAAAAGTCTGGGGCTGAAGATCACGGGCATCGGCAAGGTCAATTTCGGCGGCAGAGGATCGTATTCTGTGCAGGAGCTGCAACAGGAACAAATTATGACTGCCGGTGTAAAACCAAAGGGAAGAGCGGCTTTAGTTGCACTGCCCAAAAGAAGAATAGAAAGCAGCGTTGATATAACGTGGCTGGCGGAATAAGAGCGTAATATTTGCGCTTACGCGCAAGCCTGCGGAGCTGTTCAACGCCCCACAAAAGTTGCCTTGCCAAAACGGAATGTTTTCGGTCAAGCTCTTTTTTACAGTTGCTTCGCAACTGCCAAGGCTTGCATGGGTGTAGCGTTCGCAAGCGACCGCCGGCAGAGCCCCACAAACACAACGTGCGCTCTGCTACTAGAGGTTAGAAGTGAGAAGTTAGAAGTTAGAAACGGTTTTGCGGCTATTGCGCGAAGCCGTTTTTTCTGCGGTTTATAGTTAGAGGCAAGAAGCAAGAAGTTGGGGCTTGTCCGTACTGCGAGTTTTCCGCAGTACGTTTCAAGTCTAATTTCCGCACTACTGACCTCTTTTGCCTTACAAACAAAACCTATGCGTATTTCTCTCTTTAGCCTCCTCCACAAAGCTACGAAGTTCCGTGCGAAGAGGTCGCGAATTTTCATCAAGGCTCAGCGCGTGGTCGTAGGTGTGGGTAAGGAAAAGAGAGCGCGAGGGAAAAACCTTAGGGAAGGGAGTGGAGCGCGCGCCCTTCCTTGCAGATACACTCCCTATACCCCTATGGTTTTTCCCTCGCATAGAAATGCGCGAACATATCAGCCTACTCAAAATGAGAAGATAATCAAATTAAAGTTGAGCGTTGAACGCGCTCCTGCGCCACGCGTAAGCGTATATATTCTATTTATCTTAGGAACACTTTTGCTATTTAAAAATAAGCATATACAGCCCGAGAAGCAGCAGAAAACCGCCCTGTATACAGCTGAGGTCAAACCTGCCGCCCAGCCGCCTGTTTATCTGCGTGCCTAAATTCCTGCCGATAAGTACGAGTATAAGACATACCACAAAAGTGGCTGACGAAGTAAATATCTTGCCGCCCGTGCTCAGCGACGGCCCTGTGCATATACCCACCGCCATGGCATCTGATGCGACCGCGAGCGAGAGCGGTATACATTCTTTTACTGAAAGAGATCTTGAATTATCAGTATCCGCTGCGGTCTCGTCGATCAAAAGCGCCATGACACGGCTGCTTTTACTGAGCCTGCCGCCCTGTTTGCGGTCAATGCGCGAGAGCAGGGGTTTTAAAATTCCTGTTATGCCGAACATAAGTATAAGCACCGCGCCGAGCTTTATGCAGGTCTGCGGCGAGAAAGGCAAAACGGCATCTGCAAGAAAAAGAGCGAACGCCATGCCCAGCCCATGTATAAAGGTCATTGTCATTACGCACCGCAGCGGAAAACCTATGCCGGAAATGCGGTAGCTTACCGACACCGACATGGCGTCAAAGCAGCTTGCAAGCGCCATCAGCATTATTTCTATTATAGACATATCACACCTCCGTTTGAGAATATCTTTTTTATTCTATGCCGAAGGTGTGTTTTTTGTCAGCGTATGTATAAAAGCGGAGAGGCAGCGGAAGTATACATATTGAAAGGGTGATATGTATGACGATGATAAGCTGCCTTGAAGAATGTATGTATCAGAAAGAGGGCGCGTGCACACTGGAAGATGTAAGGGTATCAAACATAAGCGGCGATGAGCGCTGCGCATTTTTTGTGAAGAAGTAAAAGTGGCAGACGGCGGTATTTTTTCATAAAATAGACTGAGCAAATCAAAAAGGGGGATATTTATGGAAAAATATTTTTTAGGCTCAATGGCTGAGGAGGGCTTCCGCAGCGATTTTCACAAACTTATATCTTCTGACGGCGTGTACACCTACATACTAAAAGGCGGCGCGGGAACGGGAAAATCGTCACTGATGAAGAAGATAGCGGCAAGGTTTGAAGATGTGAGCGACGTGGTAACATACTGCTGCTCATCAGACCCCGACAGCCTGGATGCGGTGTATGTAAAAAAGGCTAACGCGCTTGTGGTCGACGGCACTGCGCCGCACACGTTCGATCCCGAGTTCCCTGCGGTAAAGCAGATGATAGTGAACCTTGGCGACCACTGGAACGCAGATATACTGCGAGAGCACACGAGTGATATTATCGGCGTTACGCTCAAGCACCGCGGCTATATGAACACCGTGAAAAGCTATGTGGCAGCAATGACAAAGCTTTTTGACGATACATATTTTTCGGCGCAGGGTGATGCGGCTGCCGACAGGATAGAAGCGTTTGCGGAAAAGACCGCCGCAAAACTGTTTGCAAAAAAATGCTCTGTAAGCGGCAAGGCTGAGTTTTCGCTGATTAGTGCCATATCACCGAAAGGATACATGACACAGACCGCCACGCTTGACGGCATTGAAAAAATATTCGCGGTGAAAGACGACTACTACGCGGCAGGGGATATATTCTTAAAGAAGATAGCAGACGAGGCTATGCGCAAGGGCTGCGACGTTACGATAAGCAAGAGCAATATGTTTACGCAAAGCGTTTACGAATTTGTGATAATAAAAGAGCTTGGCATGGCGTTCGCGCTCTCCTCGCCGATGAACGGTTACGAAAACGAAAACGCGGTTAAGATAAACGTCATGAGGTTTTACGACAAAAACGAGATGGCTATTAAAAAGGCTCGCCTTAAAATGAACAAAAACGCCTGCTTAAAGCTCCTTGAAGAAACTGCGCAGACGCTTACAGAGGCTAAAAAAGTTCATGACGAGATAGAAAAATATTACATTGCGGCTATGGATTTTTCATCGGTAGATGAAACTGCCGAAAAGCTGTGCAGACTTATCAATGAAAAACTAGCGGTTTAATATCCACACGGCGGCGTTAAGCACGGCTGCGAACGTCACCCACAGCGCATAAGGCAGTTGCAGAAGCCCTGCGAGTTTGTCGGCTTTGTAAAACTCACGCATAAAGCAGATCACCCACGCAAGCAGGAGCAATATCCACAAAAACGACAGCGCAAAGTTTTGCATATCGAAGAATATCACGCCCCACAGAAAGTTCACGGGCAGATGTGCAAAATAGGTGAGCAGCGCCTTTTTGCGGTTTGGCGCGCCGCCCTTTAAAACGATGTAAGAGGACACCGCCATGAGCAGGAAGAGTATGCCCCAGACGATAGGAAAAATTTTTCCCGGGGGCGCGAAAAACGGCTTTTTTATCTGCTCGTAGACCTTGCTGCTGTTCATGGTCGCAAGGGCAGACAAAGCGAGGGTGCCGCCTGAAGCCAGCAATGCCACAGCGGCGTATTTTATCTTATCAACAAAACGCATACCGTAAAGCTCCTTAAAAAATTCTCTGCTTTATGGTATGCGCTATTGTCAGATATTATTCTTTTGCGGTTAAATTAAAGTGTTGATAAGGTTTTTTACATATGAGCGTTCAGTGACGAGAGGTTAGAGGTGAGAGGTTAGAGGTTAGAAATGGTTTTACTGATTTTGCGGTGGATTTTCATACTTGCGGTTCAGATAGAAGCAAGAGGCAGAATTAGTGAATAGTGAATATTGAATATTTAATAGATAATAGTTAAGGTGCGGCTTACGCCGCGTATTTTAAAATCTTGTCAAGAAAGGAAAAGTTTTCGGTCAAGCCTTTTTCAAAAGGCTTGCAGGGCGTGGGGCAGAGCCCCACAAAAAACACGATAAGCGCTCCGAAAAAGGTGAATTGTAAAACAGTCCGGTGGACTGTTTTACAAGAGGAAAATCCCTGCAAGAGAGGGATTTTCTTTTGAGCAGCCCTGACTATTTTTCCGCGTTCCATTATGGAACGCCGTGCAAAGTGGAAAGCTCTAACTTCTTGCCCTATTAGAGGTTAGAAGTGAGAAATTAGAAGTTAGAAACGGTTTTACTCATTTTGAGTGAAGCCGTTTTTTCTGCGGTTCAGATAGAGGCAAGAGGCAAGAAGTTTGGACTTGCCTGTACTGCAAATTATATGATTTTTCTAAAAATATAATATATCCCGACCCACAAACTTCCCCCAAAAAGCCGCTGGCAGAATATTCTTCCAGAGCCCTCTTTAGGCGGCAAGTGGACAGGGGTATATAATATTTCTCAAAAATCGAATAAATCGCAGTACGGAAAAGCCAAAAAACAGGGGCTTTCCATGAAGATGTTGCGCACGCAAGCGCGCGCAGGCAAAAAAGCTAAGGTTTTATCAAAGGAGAGGCTCACCTTTGAGAAGCAAGAAAACGAGAAGCAAGAGGCAAGAAATTGCTTTTTTCAGTTTATTACAAATTTTTCAAAACGCGTATCTTGCCTCTTGCCTCTAAATCTAAACCGCAGGAGTGACAAGTTTGCACAAAGACAGAAAAAGACTTTTCTAACTTCTAACCTCTCACCTCTAACCTCTAGCAGCGGAGCGCACGCTGTGTTTTCGGGGGCGCCGCCCCCGTACCCCTGCAAGCCTTTTGAAAAAGGCTTGATCGAAAACTTTTATTTTCTTGACAAGACTTAAAACCTTTGCGTGCTGTGGGTCAATGTGTGCGCTCCTGCGCTGCGCGTAAGCGCAACAAACAACCTTACCCTTCTTGCTTTTTAATACTTTTCATCATAACGTTTGCACGCACTATCATAAACACCGCCATTAAAATAACTATGGTACACACTCCGCCGCCGACCGCTCTGGTCATTGCTTTGTTGAAGTCTGCGCTGTCATTGCCGCCAAACTGCGTAAGCATGGCAGTTGTAAGAGAAAGTATAGATACCAGCGCGGAGACCAGATTTATTGCCTTTGCGGCAGAAAGCAGGGGGCTTTTGTGCCTGCGGAATTTTACTATATTTATGACTGACGTAATCACCATATAGAACGAATAAAACGCCATTGCGTATATAAGCACGCCGGGGTAGACAAAGCCGTTGCCGCGGTGTACTATCAGGATAACTACCCCTGCCAGAGCCTGATTTATGAGCAGCAGCATTATTCCGCAAAGGCGGTAGCGCTTTATCTCGGCTACAATGTCGCTGTTTGATATGCGGTGTATCACCATAAGCCGGATCACAGCAAGCAAAATATAATACACCGCCAGCGCAACAAACCACTCCGAGCGATAGTATATACCAGAAAACAGCTTTACGGCTATGTACAGAATACTTACAAAAAAGCCCTGATACAGAGATATGCCCGTGCGGAAACGAACATCAGAAAAATAGCGCTGACCTATCTTTGTTGAGCGCAGTTTTCTCACAGGCGCGCTGTCTGTCACACGCTTTTTCAGACTGCCGAAAGCAGCCGTCAAATACTTAATACCCGTTATCGAAACCGTAAGAGCATATGCAGAGGCGATGTATGCAAAATAGCATACCACCAGCTGATGTATATTAAAAATCGCCACGCAAAGTATAGAGCCATAGCCTATTACAGCCGCGATAAGTGTAGGCACGGGCGGCAGGCAGAATACTTTTTTAAGAAAAGATACAAACGCTTTCATATATTACTCTTGCAAAATGCTCGGGTGGCGCAGTGCCTCAATAACCGCGGCGGCAGACTTTTCCTCGGCGTGCAGGAAATTGACCGGCTCGTTTATATCCTGCAAATAGTGGGCATCGGAATTGGTTATTGCCTTGCAGCTTTGCAGATAGGGGTAGCCGCTGCGGAACTCCTCCAGCCGCGAGATGTTTTTCATCTCAAAGCTCTTGAAAGTGCTGTCGGGCGGTATGAAGCCCAGATTTGATATAACCGAAGTCGTCGATTTATCAACGTGCGCAGGCAGAGCCACCCCTCCGAAGCTCTCCGCCAATGGGAAAGCCTGCGAAAAGGATATGCTCGTCGCGCTTATAAGCAGGGTGTCTTCAATGCCGACCGTTTCGTCGTCGCTGTTTTTTATAAGCTGCTCGCCGAAAAGCTCGGGGCTGTTCTGTATAGGCATTATTCTTTGGTGCACATACTCGTCAAGCTCCAGAGCCTTTTCAAGAGAGGGCATAAGCATAAGCACATGACATTCCTCGCTGGTGGTAAGCTCCATGGCGCATATCAGCGTGACACCGTATGCATCGGCGACTTCCTTTGCAACCGCGCAGTTTTTGGAGGAGTTGTGATCCGAAAGCGCGATAACATCAAGCCCCTTTACATACGCCATGCCGACGATGTTTGCAGGGGTGCTTTCGTTGTCGCCGCACGGTGAAAGGCAGGAATGTATATGCAGGTCATACGAAAGACTAAGCATTTTGCATAAGCTCGTAGATCTCGAGCGAAGTCTCAAAGATAGGCTTGTCAGACTGCACGACGTTTATGTCCTGTATCTTGGCTTTCTCCACCATAACGCTGTCAAGAGCCGCGCCCTCGGAGAGCACTATAACAGCCATATCGGTAAGCGCCGCGACTGCCACGGCGTTTATGTTCGCCATTATAGTTACCCATGCCGCGCCTGCAAAGCCCTTTGACATTACCACGCTCATAAGGTCGCAGTTGTAAATGCCGCTTATTTCTCTGTAACCGGAGGAAACGTTCAGCGGACGGTAGCCTGTTTTTTCTATAAGTTCGTTTACTGTCATATTATCACCTTTTTGTATTGGATTTTTCACTTTATACAAAAGTGGGGGCTGTAATATTATTTGCGCTTACGCGCGCATGGAGCGCAGTGTCTTGTCGGCTTTAGCCTCCAAGCCGCTATACTACGGCTTAATATCAAAAGCTGCAATTCCTGTCAAGAAAATAAAAGTTTTCGATTGACCCTTTTTCAAAAGGGTCATAGGGTCGAGGGGCAACGCCCCCGTCGCCGTCCGCAGACGGCGAAATCCCCTAACGGCAGGCGCTCTGAGAGGGGTGAATTCAGAAACAGTCCTGTGGACTGTTTCTGGAGAGGGGAGGCTCTGCAAGAGAGAGCCTCCCCTAGTTGTAGCGCAACGCTCTCTTTTCGCGTTCCATTATGGAACGCCATACAATATGAAAAATTCATAACAAGTAAAATGCGCAAACATACGGCACTCTCAAAATGAGGAGATAACCAAATAAAAGTGAAGCGTTGAACGCGCTCCTGCGCCGCGCGTAAGCGCAAACTTTAACAATGCTATTGCGCACGCAAGCGCGCGCAGGGAAGATAGCTAAAGTTTTCTCAAAGGAGAGGCTCTCTCTTGCAGAGCCTCTCCTCTTAGAAAACAGTCCACCGGACTGTTTTCTAATTCACCTCTTGCAGAGCGCACGTTGTGTTTTTCGTGGGGCTTCACCCCACACCCCACGACCCTTTTGAAAAAGGGTCGATCGAAAACTTTTATTTTCTTGACAAGATTTTAAGATACGCGGCGTAAGCCGCACCTTAACTATTCACTATTCATTATTCGTTATTCACTATTCACTAATTCTGCTTCAGCGCGCTTTGAAATCAGCAAATCTTAGATACCGTTCAGATCGCTTGCCATTTTGTGAATGTATTCTCTCAGCAGGTGAACGCAGTCTTTCTCGTTCGCGAGACCCCTCACAACGTCCTCCGCGAGAGCTTTGCAGGTGGGCGCGCCGCATGAGCCGCAGTCAAGTCCCGGCAGGCGTGAGCATATCTCCTCGACCTGCTCCATTTTCTTCAAACCGTCAGCGAAGTCTTTGCCGAGGTTGAACACAGGCTTGTATTCTATCGCCTGCTCGATGTAAGCGTTGCACGGCAGAGCCTCGCCCACATGAGTTTTGGTAATGGGCATATATTTTCTTAACTGCTTCAGCTTGCTTTTGGCAACGTATGGGTTCTCGACCTGCAAAACGCCGCCTACACAGCCCCCGGCACAGGCATTGAGCTCTATAAACTGCAAATGTGATATTTTCTGATCTTCAAGATCTTCCAGAACGTTTATAACGTTCTCTATGCCGTCGGCGGCAAGATAGTTATCAAGCAGCAGACCGCTTGCCTCGCCGCCAGACGCGCCCCAGCTTATGCCTATCTTGCCCGAATGTGCAAGCTCCGAGCTTTCGTTGGCTGTCTGCACCATGAGCGGCAGTATTTTAGGGTAGACCTCTTTTATAGCTATTACGGCATCTATCGCGCTCTTGTCGCAGCCGAGGGGGTTTTTAACGGAGGTAACTTTGGCAGGGCAGGGGGATATGAAAATTATTCCTATGTCCTCCTCTTTAAGACCCGTTTTCTCCATCGCTATGCGCCTAGCCTCCGATGCGGCTATCTCAACGGGCGCGTTCACCTGTATAAGATGTTCCAAAAGATTTGGAAATCTCACCTGTATGAGCCTTACCACAGAGGGGCAGGCGGTGGAGATGAACGGCGCGTTTTCGGGGTGATTGCTTATGTAATCGCGCGAGAGCTCCGAAACTATCTCAGCCGCCGCGGATACCTCGTAAACATCGTCAAAGCCCATGAGCTTCAATGCGCGCAGAACTATGTTTATGTCGTCAAGGTTGTTGAACTGCGCGTAGAATGACGGCGCAGGAAGAGCCACGGTGTACTTGTAGTTATCCAGCACTTCAAGCGGATCATAATAAGCTTTTTTGGCATGGTGGGGGCACACTCTGATACATTCTCCGCAGTCGATGCAGAAATCCTGAATGATATGTGCCTTTCCTCCGCGCACTCTTATTGCCTGAGTGGGGCAGCGCTTTATGCAGTTTATGCACCCCATGCATTTGTCGGGGTCGAGCCGCACGGAATTTGTATATTTTTCGCTCATAATTAAACTCCTTTTATACAAAAGTGTTCATGAAATGTAGTTGTTATAGTTGCGCTTACGCGCAGCGCAGGAGCGCGTTCAACGCCCCACAACGCGCAAAAGTTTTAATCCCTGTCAAGAAAGGAGAAGTTTTCGATCAAGCCTTTTTCAAAAGGCTTGCGGGGTGTGGGGCAGCGCCCCACAAAAAACACGATAAGCGCTCCGAAAAAGGTGAATTGAAAAACAGTCCGGTGGACTGTTTTTCAAGAGGAAAATCCCTGCAAGAGAGGGATTTTCCTTTGGAAAGCCCAGACTATTTTTGCCTGCGCGCGCTTGCGTGCGCAATATGTTTGTTAAAGTTTGCGCTTTCGCGCAGCCTGCGGAGCTGTTAAACGCCCCACTGCATTTTAGTTGCCTTCTCATTTTAAGTAGGCTAATACGTTTGCCGTTTTACTTGTTGTGAATTTTTTACTTTGATTGGCGTTCCAGAATGGAACGCGGAAAGTTTGATATGGCTACTACTTAGGGAACGCCCTCTCTTGCAGGGCGTTCCCTCTTGAAAAACAGTCCACAGGACTGTTTTTCAATTCACCCTTTGCGGAGCGCCTGCCGTATGGGGCTTTCGCCCTCTGCGGAGGGCGACGAGGGTTTCACCCTCGACCTGACGACCCTTTTGAAAAAGGGTCGATCGAAAACTTTTCCTTTCTTGACAGGGTTTAAAACTTTTGCGCGTTGTGGGGCGTTGAACGCGCTCCTGCGCCGCGCGTAAGCGCAAAAATACTCAACATTAAAACAATGCGCAAACGTTGAAGTCACATTTTCTTACTTCTGACCTCTAGCTTATATATTAACTTTCATGGTTACCGTTGTGCCCTTGCCCAGAACAGTGTCTATCGTCATTTCGTCGGAATACTTTTTCATGTTCGGCAGACCCATTCCTGCGCCGAAACCGAGCGCACGCACGTTCTCCGATGCCGTTGACCAGCCTGCCTGCATGGCTTTTTCAATATCTGCAATGCCCGGCCCGTTGTCTGCAAGCGTCATGATTATCTGCGTCGGGGTTATCTCAACGGTTATCTCACCGCCATTTGCGTGTATCACCATGTTTATCTCACCCTCATACATAGCGATAGCCACCTTGCGCACAGCTTCGGGCGGCAGCCCCATTCTTTTCAGCTTGCCCTTGGTGTCGCTCGATGCCTCCCCTGCACGGGTGAAGTCGTTGCCGTCTATAGTGTATTTTAAAACAAGATTACTCAAGCACCGCACCCCCTGCGAGACCGTTTGAGTACAGTATGCCGCAAGCCTCAAACATTCTCATGTTCGATGCCAGCACAACAAGGTCTCTTTCCTGCGCAAGCTCCAGCACTTCTTCCGAAGGGCGCTTGCCCCTGATAAAGCATATGCAGATTATATCCATCATCTCCGCAGTCCTTATCACCTGCGGATTGCACAGCCCCGTCAGCAAAAGTGACTGGTCTTTTACATATGCTAAAACGTCGCTCATCATGTCTGAACCGCAGGCGGTATGTACGTTCTTTGAAATAAATTCCTCACCGCAGAGCACCTCTGCGCCGAGCAGCTTCTGAATATCGGCAATTGTCATGACTAAAAACTCCTTACATTTTTTAGAGATCTGCGCGTATCAAAAAATATATACTTCTATAATAACATCTTTCCGCATTTTTTTCAAGTCGTTTTTCATATAATTTTAAGGAAGTTCTTTTGTGCAAAAAGCGGAAAATAAAGTCAGAAATTTTTCTTTTTTATTAAAGATGTCGAAATTGCACAAAAAACGTTTGCTTTGTATGTAAGAAATGTTTATAGCAATTTGAAAGCGAATATGTTATAATAGATACTGTAAGACCGTAAGCAGGGGCAATACAGCATTTTCTGCCTGCGGTGCAAAAAATTACTTGCGCGGTGGGAACTCGCCGCAAAAGCTGTTTTGTTTGCCATGTGTGCATATAAATTTTACAGGAGGTTTTGAAATGGCTAAAAACATAGCTATCCCGTTCAAGGGAACGGCTGAGCAGGAGGCTAAACTGCGTCAGGTCATTGCGGAGCACAAGTCCGACAAGGGCGCGCTGATGCCTGTCTTGCAGAAGGCACAGGAGATATACGGCTATCTCCCTGTGGAGGTGCAGAAGATCATCGCCGAAGAAATGGATGTTTCCATGGAGAAGATATACGGCGTTGTAACGTTCTACTCTCAGTTTTCACTTTATCCTAAGGGAGAATATACTATTTCGGTATGTCTCGGCACTGCCTGCTACGTTAAGGGCAGCGGAGATATTTTTGACAAGATCAGCGAGACGCTCGGTATCAAGGGCGGCGAAACTACCGCGGACGGAAAGTTCACTCTGGTGGACTGCCGCTGCATAGGCGCGTGCGGTCTTGCCCCGGTAATGACCATAAACGATGACGTTTACGGCAGACTTACCACCAAGGAAGTTGAAGGTATTCTCGATAAATACCGCAACGCATGATGACCGAGCTTTCGCTCAATGTGCTTGACGTAGCCGAAAACTCCGTCAAGGCAGAGGCAACGCTGATAGAGATATCGGTGTGCAGCGATACAGCGAAAGACCTTATGACGATAGTTATAAAGGATAACGGCAAGGGTATGGACGAAGAGCAGCTCGCAAGGGTGTGCGACCCGTTCTTTACCACGCGCACCACAAGAAAAGTGGGTCTGGGGGTATCGTTTTTCAAGCTTGCAGCCGAAAGCACCGGCGGAGAGTTTGAGATAACCTCAAAAAAGGGCGTGGGTACTACCGTGACCGCGACTTTCGTGATATCGAGCATTGACAGGATGCCGCTGGGGGATATGACCTCGACGATGCACAGCCTCATCACATTGAACAAGGATACAGACTTTGTATACAGCTACAAAGTAAATGAAAGAGGATTCGTTCTTGACACGAGAGAACTGAGGGAAATACTTGAGGGCGTGCCCTTTGATGTTCCCGACGTTTCGGATTATATAAAAGAATATCTTTCCGAAAACAAAAAAGAGACCGACGGCGATATAATTTTATAGTCAAGGGCTGTCGGCGTGTAAATGCAAATCAGTAAAGGAATGGTGATTTAAGTGAAATCTTTGGAAGAACTGAAGGCTATACGCGAAAAAATGCAGGGTCAGGTTGGTATGCGTCACGAGGACGAGACTACCACAAGAGTTGTTGTAGGTATGGCTACCTGCGGTATAGCTTCCGGCGCAAGACCGGTGCTCAACGCTTTTGTTGAGGGCGTTGCTGCCAAGGGCATAAACGACAAGGTAGTCGTTACCCAGACAGGCTGCATAGGTCTTTGCCAGTATGAACCTATAGTTGAGGTAATGGAACCCGGCAAAGAAAAGGTAACATACATTAAAATGACCCCCGAAAAGGCTGCCGAAGTTATAGACAAGCACCTTGTAAGAGGTCAGGTAGTTGCCGAGTATACATTCAAGTAATTTAAGGAGGAGTACATAATATGTATCGTTCACACGTTTTGGTATGCGGCGGAACAGGCTGTACTTCTTCGGGAAGTCAGGCTATTATCGAAAAGCTGAATTTCGAGATCGCCAAGAACGGTCTGGACAAGGAAGTGCAGGTAGTCAAGACAGGCTGTTTCGGACTTTGCGCACTGGGTCCGATAATGATAGTTTACCCCGAAGGTACTTTCTATTCGATGGTAAAGGAAGCGGATATCGAGGAGATAGTTTCCGAGCACCTTGTAAAGGGCCGTGTAGTATCAAGGCTCGTTTATGATGAGACCGTTACCACCGAGGGTGTAAAGTCGCTTCAGGATACCGACTTCTACAGAAATCAGAAGAGAATAGCGCTTCGCAACTGCGGCGTTATCAACCCCGAGAATATCGAGGAATATATAGGCACAGGCGGATATGAGGCGCTGGGCAAGGCTCTTACAGAGATGACACCGGAGCAGGTCATAGATACCATTCTCGCTTCGGGACTGAGAGGCAGAGGCGGCGCAGGCTTCCCGACCGGACGCAAATGGCAGATGGCAAGAAACTTCGTTCAGGACGGCGGACAGAAGTATGTCTGCTGTAACGCTGACGAGGGCGACCCGGGCGCGTTCATGGATCGTTCGGTACTTGAGGGCGACCCCCACGTTGTACTGGAAGCTATGGCTATAGCAGGTTACGCAATAGGCGCATCGCAGGGCTACATCTATGTCCGTGCGGAGTATCCTATAGCTGTTAAACGTCTGGAAATTGCTATAAATCAGGCGCATGAATACGGACTTCTTGGTAAAGATATATTTGGTACGGGATTTGATTTCGATATCGGTCTGAGACTCGGCGCGGGCGCATTCGTCTGCGGTGAGGAGACCGCTCTTATGACCTCTATAGAGGGCAACAGAGGCGAGCCTCGTCCGAGACCTCCGTTCCCTGCCGTAAAGGGCCTTTTTGAGAGACCTACCATTCTTAATAACGTTGAGACATATGCAAACGTTCCGAGAATAATTCTCAACGGCGCTGAATGGTTCGCTGAAATGGGTACGGAAAAATCTAAGGGCACTAAGGTATTCGCCCTGGGCGGAAAGATAAACAACACCGGACTTGTTGAAGTTCCTATGGGTACTACGCTGAGGACCATCATAGAAGAGATAGGCGGCGGCATACCCAACGGCAAGAAGTTCAAGGCTGCACAGACAGGCGGACCTTCGGGCGGCTGCATCTCGGCTGAGAACCTCGATGTTCCTATAGACTACGATAACCTTATCGCTATAGGCTCTATGATGGGTTCGGGCGGACTTATCGTTATGGACGAGGACAACTGTATGGTAGATATAGCCAAGTTCTTCCTCCAGTTCACCGTTGATGAGTCCTGCGGCAAATGTACGCCCTGCCGTATAGGCACAAGAAGACTTCTTGAAATGCTCGACAAGGTAACTAAGGGTCAGGCTACTCTGGAAGATCTGGACAGGATAGAGAAGCTTTGCTACTACATCAAAGACAACTCTCTGTGCGGTCTGGGTCAGACAGCCCCCAACCCCGTGCTTTCAACACTTCGCTACTTCAAGGACGAGTATATCGCCCACGTTGTTGACAAGAAGTGCCCTGCCGGCGTATGTAAAGACCTGCTCAGCTATGAGATAGACAAGGAAAAGTGCATAGGCTGCGGTATGTGTGCAAGACAGTGCCCTGCAAGCGCTATATCAAAGACCGATTACACCGCTCCCGGCAAGAAGCTGCCGGCTCTGGCTATAGATCCGGAGAAGTGTGTAAAGTGCGGCGCGTGCATGGCTCAGTGTAAGTTCGGCGCAATTTCCAAGAAGTAATAGGGAGGATAATATAATGGATATGGTTAATATAAAGATCAACGGCGTGCCCGTTTCCGCCCCCAAGGGTTCTACCATTCTGGAAGCGGCAAGGTACGCAGGCATAGAGATCCCGACCCTTTGCTTTCTGAAAGACATAAATGAGATCGGCGCTTGCCGTATCTGCGTTGTTGAGGTAAAGGGAGCTAGAAGCCTGGTGGCTTCCTGCGTATACCCGATAAACGAGGGCATGGAGGTATTCACAAACTCTCCGAAGGTGCTGGAGTCAAGAAAGACTACATTGCAGCTGCTGCTCTCCAATCACGATAAGAAGTGCCTCTCCTGCGTGAGAAGCGGCAACTGCGAATTGCAGAAGCTCTGCCGTGACCTCGGCGTTGACGATGAGGAATACTTTGCTGGCGTAAGAACAGAAACAGAAGTTGACGAATCTGCCGCGCATATGATAAGAGATAATGGCAAGTGCATTCTCTGCCGCCGCTGCTCTGCCGTATGTGAAAAGGTACAGTCTGTTGGCGTTATAGGCGCTAACGAGAGAGGCTTCAGGACCATTATCGGTACAAGCTTTGAGAACGGCCTGGCTGATACCACTTGCGTATCCTGCGGTCAGTGTATCGCAGTATGCCCGACGGGAGCGCTTAGAGAAAAGGAGTGCATAGACGACGTATTCGCCGCTATTGCAGACCCGACAAAGACTGTTATAGTTCAGACCGCACCTGCGGTAAGAGCAGGTCTTGGCGAGTGCTTCGGTATGCCGATAGGCACCGACGTTGAGGGCAAAATGGCTTGCGCACTGAGAAGGCTTGGCTTTGACAAGGTGTTCGATACCGACTTTGCAGCCGACCTTACCATAATGGAAGAGGCTAACGAGTTTGTTGAGAGAGTACAGAACGGCGGCACTCTGCCGATGATAACCTCTTGCTCACCGGGCTGGGTAAAATACTGCGAGCACTATTTCCCCAATCTGACAGAGAACCTTTCAAGCTGTAAGTCACCTATGCAGATGTTCGGCGCAACGGCTAAAACATACTATGCTGAGAAAATGGGCATAGACCCCAAAGACCTCGTTGTAGTGGCTGTTATGCCGTGTACCGCTAAGAAATTCGAGATAGGCAGAGACGATGAGAACGCGGCAGGCGTTCCCGATGTTGACTACGCTATGACTACCAGAGAGCTTGGCAGAATGATAGACAAGGCAGGCATCAAGTTCAACGAGCTGCCCGACGAGAAATTCGACGAGCCTTTGGGACTTTCTTCGGGCGCAGGCGTTATATTCGGCGCAACTGGCGGCGTTATGGAAGCTGCTCTCAGAACCGCTGTTGAAACGCTTACCGGCGAGGAGCTCAAATCTGTAGACTTTACAGAGGTAAGAGGCACTCAGGGCATCAAAGAGGCCGAGTACGACGTTGCCGGTATGAAGGTAAAGGTAGCAGTTGCTTCCGGTCTTGCAAATGCCAAGGAGATACTCAAGAAAGTTGCGGCAGGCGAGGCTGATTATCAGTTCATTGAGATAATGGGCTGCCCGGGCGGATGCGTAAACGGCGGTGGTCAGCCGCAGCAGCCGGGTTATATCAGAAATACTGTTGACATCAGAGCCAAGAGAGCTAAGGTGCTTTATGATCTCGATGCAAATATGCCTGTAAGAAAATCTCACGAGAACCCTGCCATCAAGCAGGTATATGCTGAGTATTTCGGCAAGCCGGGCTCTGAAAAGGCACATCACGTTCTGCATACTTCATACGTTAAGAGAGGTATGTGACGGCTTAAAGTCAGTTACAGAAATGTAAAAATTCAGTAATATTAAAAGTCCTTTCATGGTAAATGAAGGGACTTTTTGTTACAATTATTACAAAACCGTAACGTTTATTGTGCAATGTAGCCAAATACGGCGGTGAAATATATTATAAAAATAATGTTGACTTTTGCGCCTGCAAAGTGTTATAATGACAACAGGATAGAGATAGAATGTATCTATATCATCTTTATCCAAAAAATTTAAAGGAGGAATAATGATGAAAAAGAAACTCGCGATACTCGCCGCCATGATGATGGCTGCAACAATGTTTGCTTCCTGCGGCGATTCATCGTCTTCATCAACAGCAAATGAAACCACTACAGCTCCGGCAGAATCTGCCGCCGATACAACATCAGAAGCAGAAGCAGAAACCACTACAGCTCCCGAGGAGAGCAAGCCCGAGGAGACAACTGCCGAGGTAACTGAGGCTGCAAAGGTAACACTGCCCGCACCCGTTGAGCTTCCCGAAAACGCTTACGGCATAGCAGGCATATCCTTCCAGGTAAGAGACTCATGGGAGCACAGAAACGCTGTCGGAGAGCTTTTGCTCAACGAATCCAGCAACAAGTCTTTCGCTGCTACCTGCAATGATGTTTACATTACCGGCAACGGCGACTATGAAGTAAGCCTTGAAGGCTGGTGGTGCGAATTTGACGAGGCACTGCTGGGCTGGGTAGGTCTTGACACCACGATACCTGTTGAGGTGAAAGACAACGTTGCAACGTTCAAGGATTACCCCGATGCCAAGATAACTCTTACAGAGTATCAGCAGGACGGCAAGACATTCGATCTTTCCGGCTCCACGGTAGGCATGGAGGATAACGGTACGGACAACCACGGCGGTACTATTAAAGTAGTAAACAGCTGGGCAGGCGAGCAGATAGACCAGAGAGGCATTGACGAATACAAGTGCCTGACATGGCAGTCTACCGACCCTGTAGTTATCAAGTTTACCGTTTCGGGTCTGCCGACCGACAAGGCCGCCGACGAAGATGTAACTATCAAGTTTGAATCTCCTGCGGGCGAACTTGAGGCAGCTGAATAACAAGAGCTTTCATATTCTTGCAATATGGCACTGGTAAAAATCGGTCATGTGGTAACGTTTACTTGTGCATAATACATGAAAAAAGGCTGATTTTTAATGAAAATTCGCTACAATCATCACGTTGACTTTTGATTTTTCAGATGTTATAATTAGCATAGAATAATTTTATTCGTATGGATAATATCTATTTATGGAGGTAATTGAAATGAAAAAGAAACTTGCGATACTTGTTTCTATGATGATGGCTGCTACTATGTTTGCAGCTTGCGGCGACGATTCTTCTTCATCTGCTGCACCTGCGGCTGATGACACTTCTTCCGCTGCGGAGACCACTACTGCTCCCGAGGAAAGCACACCCGAGGAGACCACCGCTGAGGAGACCACTGCTGCTGAGGAGTCTGCTCCTGCTGACAGCACTACAGATGAAAGCGGCGAGCCTGCGGCTGTTGAGTACAACGGCTCAGCTAACACTGACGGCGAGATGCCTGCTGACTTCCAGTCACCTAACTTCGTTATTGACGATGAGGGCAATGTTGAAAACTTCTTCAACCTTAAGCACTTTGATAAGTACAAGGACACCGGTTGCTCTGTAACTATCAAGTATACGTTTGAGAAAGAAATGGACATGACTACTCTTGAAGAGAAGTACTATGATTATTATCTGCTCTCTGTAGGTTATGCAAACGGCTGGACACCTATATATCCTTCTGCTCCCGAGGGAACTCCTTATATCACCGGTATCCCTGAAGAACTCGATGCAAGAGTTAAAAAGGGCGGCGATTTGAAAGAAGACTTCACCGGTGCATACTTCATGCAGTCTGACGGATACATAGTATTCTGCCAGGATGCTGACGGCAACTGGAGCAGCGACAGCGTTACATTCAACATCACTCCCGAGGGCGTACAGTCTATATATGACAACATTGCTACCAACGATGACGGCTCTCAGTGGGGCGGTCTGATCTTCCAGACTCACGGTATCAATGTATCAAGCGTTACACTTGGCGACCCTATTGAGGAAACTGCCGCTGAATAATTACACAAGCAAGCATTTAACAAATGTTTAGCATAATTGAATGATGATGGGATACCCTGATGTTCATACCGAGCATCGGGGTATTTTTCTGATTTTTCTTTTCGCGCTTGCAATTTTTTTGTATATGTGGTACAATATCATTATATTATAAGAACAGCAGGTGTTTTGTATGGATACATTCAAAGAATATATGGTGACAAGGAGGCAGGACGGCAAGGACAGACTGCAAATTTTCGGGCTGACGTTTCTGTGCTGTTTTGCGCTTATGCTGGCAATAACGTTTATGCAGGTCATACTGCCCGTGCTGGGGTTTGTTATATTCGGGCTTATGGCGGCGTTTTACGGGGTGTATATTTTTGCCGTATATAAAAAGATAGAGTATGAGTACATCTTTACAAACGGCGATATGGACGTTGACAAGATAATGGGTCAGCGCAAAAGAAAACGCCTTATAACCGTTGATATTTCGGGCATAATGCAGTTTGGCAAGGTGACGGAGCAAAAGC
Organism: uncultured Clostridia bacterium; assembly: GCA_947624375.1. Lineage (GTDB taxonomy): Bacteria > Bacillota > Clostridia > Oscillospirales > Ruminococcaceae > UBA7477. The sequence goes on from CANQKD010000005.1 coordinate 39,665, forward strand.
GCACGGAGATATTTTCATCGGACTGCACGGTGGTCGATGCTACAGACAATATGCAGTCTGACGAGGACTATTACTTGCAGTGTAAGCACAAAACGCTGGGGCTGTGCTATGTGGTGTTCACGCCGAGCGAGCAGTTTGTTGAAGAGCTTAAACCGTATTTTCCGAGAGAACTTAAAAACAAACAGCTATGATAAGAGTAGGTACTGATATTGTCGAGATAGACAGAATAAAGAAAAGCGCGCAGAGGCAAAGTTTTGTTGAGCGCGTTTATTCGCCGCAGGAGCGAGAAATGTTTGAGGGGAGAAGTTTTCCTTACCCCTCAATGGCAGGCAACTGGGCGGCGAAAGAGGCGTTTTCAAAAGCGCTGGGCACGGGCGTGCGCGATTTTAAGCTTGCAGAGGTCGAAATTCTTCGCGATGAAATGGGCGCGCCGTGTATAAAGCTTTCGGGAAACGCCGAAAAGATAGCAGGGATATTGGGGCTGGAATTTGCGGTGTCTATATCTCACAGCGAAAACTATGCAACAGCGGTAGTTATAGCTTACACGAAAGGGAGCGGCGGCAATGACTGAACTATACACACCAAAGCAGATGTCGCTGGCGGAGAAAAACTGCGGTAAGGATCTTTATCTTCTTATGCAAAACGCAGGCGCGGCTCTTGCGCAAAAGGTGAGGGACGTCTGCTATAAAAATATGCTTAAAAGGGTGCTTTTGCTGTGCGGCAAGGGCAACAACGGCGGCGACGGCTTTGCGGCGGCTGAGATACTCTCTCAGAGCGGCATTGATACGACCGTCTTTCTTTGCTGCGGTATGCCGAAAACTTCCCTTGCGCAGGCGGCATATGAGAGCATGAAAAGTTATGGCGTAAGCGTTACAGAAAGTATGCCCGATGAAGAATTTGACATTGTGGCAGACTGCGTTTTCGGCACGGGGTTCAAGGGCAGTCTGACAGAAGATATAGCACAAATATTCAGCAGATATAACAGCACAGATGCATACCGCATAGCGTGCGATATACCCTCGGGCGTAAACGGCTCAACGGGCGAGGCAGATGAGAACACTTTTGCGGCGCATGAGACCGTTACTATGCACAGGGCTAAAACGGCTGCGGCGCTATACCCTGCCTGCAAATATTTTGGCAGAATAACAGTCGCTGACATTGGCATACAGAGCGATATTTCGGGTATTTTTATGCTTGATAAAGAAGATGTGAAAAACGCTCTGCCAAAAAGAGTGCCCAACGGTCACAAGGGAACGTTTGGAAAAGTGGTGTGCATATGCGGCAGCGAGAGGTACACGGGCGCGGCGGCTATGGCAGTAAAAGCGGCTATGAGGAGCGGCGCAGGGCTGGTGCAGCTGTGCAGTGTGAAGACGGTAATCGACAGGCTGGCAGGGAATATGTACGGCGCGATATTCAAAACTTTACCGCAAAACGACGAGGGGTATATATCATCTGCGGCGGCGCAGATCCTGGCTCAGGAAGTGAAAACCGCCGACAGTGTGCTTTTCGGCTGCGGTATGGGCTGCGGCGGCGATACGCAAAAACTTCTGGCGGTTGTGCTTGAAAATGTGGTATGTCCCGTAATTATTGACGCGGACGGCATAAATTGTCTTTCGGCGAATATAGATATACTAAAGAGTACAAGGGCTGACGTGCTGTTGACCCCTCACCCGATGGAGCTGGCGAGGCTGTGCGGCTTTGAAAAGCCTCCCGCGGACAGATACGAAGCGGCTAAGGAGCTTTCGGAACGCTTTGGCGTTTCGGTGCTGGCAAAGGGCGCGCAGACGTTTTATGTTTCTCGCGAGGGCGACTATATAACAGCGAAAGGCAACACGGCGCTTTCAAAGGGCGGCAGCGGCGATATGCTGGCAGGGCTTACGGCAGGTCTTTGGGCGCAGGGTGCAAAACTTTGCGGAGCTTTGGCTTCCTATATTCTGGGTGAAACGGCTGAAAGACTGTGCCTGACAATGTCGCCTAGAGGAATAATTGCCGAAGATATTTTAAACGCTCTGCCCGGGGTACTCTGCGATATTGAAAAATAACGGGGTGCTTTGTTTGAAGAAAAGATACATAGGGCTGGCGGCTCTGGCTATGCTATCATGCATGGCGACAGGCTGCGGCAGCAGTGATGTGCAGGTAAAGCCCGAGATACCCAAGGTTTGCACGGCGCAGGTGACTGACGGAGAGAAAAGCTACTGTGCCGATATTTGCCGAGATGAGAGCGGTGTGTGGACGGTGAGGTTTTCTCAGCCCGAGACCATTTGCGACATGACGGTGAAGACGTTCGGCGAGAGCTACGCTGTTGAGTTTTCTGGTCTTTCGCAGCAGATAGAACGCGGCAAAATGCCTGTGGGCTCGGTGGCTGCATCGGTTACGGAATGTCTGGACCACGCGGCAAATTCGTCGTCGGTAAAAAGCGAAAAGGACGGCGACGAGGTAATGCTGAGGGGCAAAGCCCCGTGCGGCGAGTATATTTTAAGGACCGACAGCGGCGGCAGGCTTATTTCGCTGAGTATAGAAAACAGGCTTAGCGTGGAGTTTTCGGATATACAAAAGTCTTGATGGCAGGGCAGTTAAAAGAGGTCGGAGCGTTTCGCAAATATGCGGAGCGCTTTTTGTGCTTGCAAGGTTGACATCGGCGGCATTTTTCGGTATAATTAAATATGAAGAAATGCGTATAAATAATCAGACTCATTTTAATTTTTGTGTTGATTTAAATATGCGCTTACGCGCAAGCCTGCGGAGCTGCTCACCGCCCAACTTTAATTCGGTTTTCTTCTCATTTTGAGTGAGCTGATACTTCGGTGCAAATTATAGGTTAGGAAATTGAACTTTGTTTGGCGTTCTCTGAGAGAACGCGGAAAGAGAGATAGGGTCTTCTCAAAGGAGAGGCTCTCTCTTGCAGAGCCTCTCCTCTTTCAAAATAGTCCACAGGACTATTTTGAAATTCACCTCTTGCAGAGCGCCTACCGTAAGGGGCTTTCGCCGTCTGCGGACGGCGACGAGGGGCTCGCCCCTCGACCTGACGACCCTTTTGAAAAAGGGTCGATCGAAAACTTTTCCTTTCTTGACAAGACTTTAAACCTTTGCGTACTGTGGAGCGGTGAACCCACTCCAGGGTGCGCGTAAGCGAAAATATTATAAGGAAGTGAAACTATGCCCGGGACGAAGAACGAAATAAACGATATGCAGGACGGTCTGACGGCTGAAAAATATTATCAGGCGTGCCACCTTATGAGCGAGACCGCCTATGCAGGCAGCGACGGCACTGAGGTGATCGCTCAGCTGGAGCGGCTTGTTGAACTCTTTAAAGAACTCGGCGATTACTCCGACAGCGAGGAGCGGCTGGAGAAATGCGCTCGGCGGCTTGAAAAACTGAAAGAGAAAAAAGCTGAGGACGACCGCCTGAAGACAGAAGCCGACAAGAAGCTGAGGGCTGAATACCAGAGCCTGCGCGAGGAGGCCGACAGGGCGGAAAAGATACTTAAAAAGCGCGATGCTGCAAGGCGTTTGGAAGAGATATCGCAGCTGTTTTTAAATAAATATTCTTCGATAGAGGGTGCGGCTGACTACGCGAGGGAGTATTCTGAGAGAAGCAAGGTTTTGCAGGCGGCATATATAAAACGCCGAAAATACGAGATAATTTGCTGCGTGGCAGCAGCTGCGGTGTGCGTTTTTGCTGCCTTGATATACATACTAACGTTTGCAAAGCAGGGGAAAGACTACCGACCGCTGATACCCCTTTGCATTTGCGACAGCCTGATGATAGCCGCATTTATGATAGGCTACCACTGCGAGAGCGACAGCGGCACGTGGGCAAGCGTTACGGGTGCGGCAGCCGCGGCGGCTTGCTTTATCGCAACGGTGCTGCTCAGCATTTTCAAGCGGCCGCCTCTTGGCATACTCGGCTATATAGAACTTTTGTTCCTGCCGATAATTATAGGCTTTCTGGCAGGTGCTATACTGTACATCACCTGGGGCATATTTGCAAGGCGTGTTGAAAAGCCTGCAAAATCGCGCTGGGAAAAGAAAAGCAGAAAGGACTTGAAGTAAATGATATACACAATAAAAAACGGAGAAATGACCGCAAAGATATCGTCATTCGGGGCGGAGCTGCATTCGCTCGTATATAATGGCACTGAGTACATCTGGCAGGCAGGAAAGGCTTGGAACAGGCACGCGCCGCTGCTTTTCCCGTTCATATGCTCGCCGGGCGGCAAGAAGTATAAAGCAGGCGGCAAGGAGTACGCTATGAAAGCCAACCACGGCTTTGCGAGGGATATGGAGTTTACTCTTTGCGACAGCGGCGAGGGCTTTTGCGAATTTGCTCTTTGCGAAAATGAAGAAACGCTTGCGCAGTATCCGTATCCGTTCAGACTGACGGTGAGATACTTTTTTGAAAACGGCAGGCTGGTGACAAAATGCGTGGTGAAGAACACCGGCAAGGGAAATATGTATTTTTACCTGGGCGGTCACCCTGCGTTCAACTGCCCGCTGGAAGAGGGGCTGACGTTTGACGACTACTACGTTGAATACGAGCAGAACGAGATAATAGAGCAGACGGTGGGTGACAGTATGCGCACGATAATCTGCGGTGAAAACAAACTGCCGCTGAGCAGGGAACTTTTCGATTACGATGTTATTATGAAGAACATGCCGATGTCGGAGAGCATTTCACTCCAAAGCGACAAGGGCGAAAGAAGCGTTACTTTGTATTACCCCGATTCAGACTGCATTGCGGTGTGGTCTGTAACGGGGGATAACGATGCGGCGTTTGTGTGCTTAGAGCCGTGGACTTCGGTGCCGGTATACTGCGATGATGCATTTGAAAATATTGAAGAAAAGCCGCACGCTGTTATGCTGGAGAGCGGCATGGTGTTTGAATACAGATACGATATAGAGGTAAAGTAATGAAACTTGTAATACAAAGGGTGAGCAGGGCAAGCGTTACAGTTGACGGCTCTGTTACAGGCAGCATAGGCGGCGGTTATTTAGTGCTTTTCGGGGCAGGCGAGGGTGACGACAAAAGCCGCTGCGAAAGGCTTGCAGACAAACTTGCAAAGCTGCGGATATTCTCAGACGAAAACGGAAAGACGAATCTTTCTATAAATGACATTGGCGGCGATGTGCTTGCGGTATCGCAGTTCACGCTGTATGCGGACTGCAAAAAGGGCAACCGGCCTTCGTTTATAAAAGCTGCTGCGCCCGATCTGGCAAATGAACTGTACGAATACTTTTGCAGATGTGTAGATGAGCGCATTGACGGCTGCGTGCAAAAGGGCGTTTTCGGCGCGGATATGGAAGTTGAACTTGTGAACGACGGGCCTTTTACTATAGTGCTTGACAGCGCTGAAATTGGGTGATATGATGATATATCTTGTTGAGGACGACAACAGCATAAGAGAGCTTGTGGTATACACGCTGAACAACTCGGGCATGAAGACGGTGGGGTTTGCAAAGCCTTCGGACTTCTGGGCGGCTATGGAAAACGAACTGCCGACCATGATACTGCTGGACATTATGCTGCCCGAGGAGGACGGTCTTAGCATACTGAAAAAGCTGAGGCAATCGCAGGCGACAAAGAAAACGCCGATAATGATGCTTACCGCAAAGGGCAGCGAGTATGACAAGGTGGTAGGGCTTGACCTGGGCGCTGACGACTATGTGCCAAAGCCTTTTGGTATGATGGAACTTATCGCGCGAATAAAGGCGCTGCTTCGGCGCACAGATGACGGCGGCGAGGACTCGAAAGAATACAGGATAGGGCAGCTTTATGTGAGCCCATCAAAGCACATTGTAAAGGTGGGAGAGAAAAATATTACCCTTACGCTGAAAGAGTTTGAGATGCTCTGCCTGCTTCTGGAGAGCAGGGACATAGTGCTCACGCGCGATCAGATACTCAACAAGGTGTGGGGTTATGCGTTTGACGGTGAGAACAGAACGGTAGATGTTCATGTGAGAACACTGAGAAATAAACTGAAGCCGTGCGACGTTATAGAAACGGTAAGAGGCATAGGCTACAAGATAAGCGGAGACACAGACAAATGAGAGTTATGAGAGAGATAATTTTTTTCAGCATATTTCTGACTTCGGCGTTTGCGGCGGCTGTTATAGCTGCGACTGCGTACTTCGGGCTGCCGGCATGGGCTGTTGCAGGTATAGGGATAGTATTCACGGCAGCTTTGGCGTTTGTGCTTGCTACCGTGATAAGCAGGAAGATGCTTGCGGAAACGGAGAATATGCGCAAGGTGCTTACAGAGCAGCAGAACGAGCTTAAAAAAGAACATGAGGCTCAAGACAAGATGAGGCGCGAATTTACCGCGAACGTATCTCACGAGCTGAAAACGCCGCTGACATCTATCTCGGGCTTTGCGGAGATAATACAGAACGGGCTTGTAAAGCAGGAGGATATAAGCCGCTTTGCAGGGAATATTTACGACGAAACGCAAAGGCTTATAACGCTGGTGGGGGATATAATGAAACTCTCGCAGCTGGACGAAGATGCCGTGCCTGCGCAGAAAGAGCAGATAGATCTGTATGAATCCTGCGCGGCTGTTATATCGCAGCTGAAAAGCACCGCAGACAAACGGGGCGTAAGGTTCACGCTGGAGGGCGAGCACGTGAGCATAATAGGAGTGGAGCAGATAATAGATGAGATAATATACAACCTGTGCGACAATGCTATAAAGTACAACAAGGAAAACGGCTGGATAACGGTGAGGGTATACGGCGGCGAGAGCGGAAATGTGCTTTCGGTATCCGATACGGGGATAGGCATACCGCCCGAGGATACAGAGCATATCTTCCAGAGGTTCTACCGCGTAAACAAGAGCCATTCAAAAGAGATAGGCGGCACGGGGCTGGGGCTTTCTATAGTAAAGCACGGTGCGGCTTATCACAACGCCGATATAAAGGTAGAAAGCACATTGGGCGTTGGCACGAGGATATCGGTGACTTTTCCTCAGGCAGGTTAATAAATTACTAAAAGTGCTTTTATTGCTATTGCAAAACCGCGCGGTTTATGTTACAATATTATATACGGAAATATCGGCTCATGCGGCAGCCGAAAAAATATAAAAAGGTAAAGGTGAAAAATTATGAAGTACGGCTATTTTGACCTTGAAAACAAGGAATACGTCATCACAAGACCGGACACCCCGGCACCGTGGGCAAACTACCTGGGCTCTCCTGCATACGGAGCGATAATCTCCAACAACGCGGGCGGCTACAGCTTTGTTCAGAGCGGCGCGAACGGAAGAATTGCGCGTTACCGCTTCAACTCTAACATGGCTCTTCCGGGAAGATATGTGTACATAAGAGACAACGTAAACGGCGACTACTGGTCGGCATCGTGGCAGCCTGTCGGCAAGCCGCTTGACACATACAAGTCAAAGTGCCGCCACGGCACTGCATACACGGTGATAAGCGCTGAGTATGACAACATCGTTTCCGAGGTAACATATTATGTACCTCTGAACAAGACTTATGAAGTATGGCGCGCGAAGATAAAGAACATCTCGGGCAGGGAGAGAAAGCTCTCAACATACGGCTTTATAGAATTTACGAACGACAACAACTACGAGCAGGATCAGGTAAACCTGCAATACACCCTCTTTATAACAAGGACTTCTTTTGAGGGCAACAAGATAGTACAGCATATAAACGAAAACAGCGGCAAGGATGCCACGGGCTCTAATCACAGAGAAAGATTTTTCGGCATGGTGGGCGCTGATGTTACCGCATACAACGGCAACCTTGACAGCTTTATAGGTCCTTACAGAACATACAGCGACCCGATAGCGGTAGAGAGCGGAAAGTGCGACAATGTTCTCAACTACAACTCAAATGCCTGCGGCGCTCTGCAAAGCGATATTACCCTTGCAGACGGAGAGGACATAGAGCTTGTTTATGTTCTGGGTCAGAGAAACAACGCCGAGGCGGAAGAGATACTTAATACCTACAAGCAGACCGGCACGGCTGACAAAGAGATAGAGGAGCTTAAAAACTACTGGCACAGCAAGCTTGAAAACTTTGTTGTTAAAACGCCGAGCGAAGAATTTAACAACATGATAAACGTATGGAACGCATATCAGTGCTTTATAACGTTTATATGGTCAAGAGCGGCATCGTTCATTTACTGCGGTCTGCGCAACGGCTACGGCTACCGCGATACCGTTCAGGATATTCAGGGTATTATACACATCGACCCCGAGCTTGCCGCGGACAAGATAAGGTTTATGATCTCGGCGCAGGTGGATAACGGCGGCGGACTGCCACTCGTTAAGTTCAATCACAATGCAGGTCACGAAAACTGCCCCGATGAGAACGATGAAAACTCTGTATACGCAAAAGAAACGGGTCACCCCTGCTACCGTGCAGACGATGCTCTGTGGCTGTTCCCGACGGTATACAAGTACATAGGCGAGAGCGGCAACAAGGCGTTCTTGGATGAAGTTATAGTGTATGCCAACGGCGGCGAAGATACCGTTTATGAGCATCTTAAAAAGGCTATAGAATTTTCAATGAACAGGCTCGGCGCGCACTCTATGCCTGCCGGTCTGCACGCTGACTGGAACGACTGCCTGCGCCTTGGCAAGAAGGGCGAGTCAACGTTCGTTGCATTCCAGCTGTACTATGCGATGACTATAATCAAGGCGTATGCGCAGGAGAAGAACGACACCGACTATGTTGCATACATTGAAAAGGTACAGCCGCAGCTGGGTGAGAGTCTGGCGGCTTGCTGGGACGAGGACAGGTTCATAAGAGGCATAAGAGAGGACGGCACTATTGTCGGCGCGAAGAAAGACCCCGAGGCAAGTATGTGGCTGAACCCTCAGAGCTGGTCGGTAATTTCGGGCTTTGCTACAAAAGAGCAGGCTGAAAAGGCTATGAACAGCGTTCACGAGATACTCAACACACCGTATGGCGTAAAGGTCATGGAGCCGCCGTATGTTGACCACTATTTTGACGGCGCGCTGATGCACATATTCAACCCCGACACCAAAGAGAACGGCGGTATATTCTCTCAGACACAGGGCTGGGCGATACTGGCTGAGTCTCTGCTCGGTCACGGCGACAGGGCGTTTGAGTACTTTATGGAAAGCTCGCCGGCGGCTATGAACGATAAGGCTGAGATAAGAGTTTTAGAGCCGTATGTTCACGGTCAGTTTACAGAGTCTACACGCTCGCCTTTTGCAGGACGTTCACACGTTCACTGGCTTACGGGCACGGGCTCAACCGTTATGGTAGGCTGTGTTGAGGGTATTTGCGGCATGCGCCCGAACGCTGACGGTCTTGTTATAAGCCCGTCTATCCCCTCAAAGTGGGACGGCTTCACCATTGACAAGAAGTTCAGGGAAAAGAATGTTCACATAGAGATAGCCAACCCCGATCACGTTGAGAGTGGCGTTAAGACTATGCTGGTAAACGGCGAGAAGGTAGAGGGCGACTTCCTTGCGGCTGAAAAACTGACGGACAACACCGAGGTAAAGATAACCCTCGGCAGATAACGGAGGTGCACAATGAACAAGATCTTAAAGATAGTTGTAAGATTTGTGATTTTTGTAGGTCTGTTCGCGCTGATAACATTCGTGCTTGACAAAACGGGGCTGGTAGACGGCTTGTTTGAAGTCGGCAGGGTGATAGCGGTGGCAATAGGCTGGATACTCGGCGAAACGATAATTTACCTGCTCCACCGCAACGATAAAAAAGAATAACATAAAAAGGAGAGCGCTTGACGTTCTCCTTTGCTTTTTTGGGGAAAACCTTTCTGAAGAAAGGTTGTTCCCCATACCCCTTTCCAAAGACTTTTATATTGTTTTTGGCGAGAGGTAATTTGCTTTTATAAATCTTCTATAGGTTGTAAGTTCTGCGTGTATTATATAGTATAATTACCCCTCGCCAAAAATATATGAGTTTTAGTGAGGGGGCTTGGGGGAAGACCCTTTTCCAAAAGGGTCTCCCCCAAAAGAAAACAGGCGCATGGAGCGCAAATAATACCTTATGTATTGATAAAACTTACCTTAATGTGATACAATAAAAACGGAGGCTGAAAAAGATGCAAAAATTTTCTGACCGCATTTTACATATTACTGTCACGCTTTTTGAATGCTTGCTGTGCGGCTTTTTGTTTAATATTACAGCGTTTCTCGGCGCGGCTCTGCACCCTGTCTTTGCATTTCTGATTTTTCCAGCTGCGTATTTATTTGTACAGCTTATCTTCTTCGTACACCGAAGCAAAAGCGGACATTATTACTTGTCCGTTGTATCGACCATAGTGTTTGCTGTTTCGGTATTTATGTTTGGCAGAAAGCCTTTGTTTTATCACGTGTTTAAGGCAGTCAACAAAAATGGCGCAGACAGCATGGGTGTGATAGCGGCTGTTATGCTGAACGCTGCGGCGCTGAATGTGGCAATTATATTGAGCTTTATTGCAAAGCTGAAAAACAAGAAGACCGCCCACACGGTCGTTTAGACATTCAGGCATAAAAATAAAAGCATCGCTTTGTGCGGTGCTTTTTGCTTTTAATATTTTTACTGCGGTTTGTTCATCGGTGCGCCGCACGCCATACAGAAAAACGGCGCGGAACTGTCTTCTTTTCCGCATCTCGGGCAGACTGTAACGGGCGCAGGCTGTGCAGGCTGTGCAGGCTGCTGCTGTGCTGCCTGCGGTATCTGTACTTCGTCCATAGTCGGCGCAGGTTTTGCCTGACCGCAGCTTGAGCAGAATTTTGCTTTGTTTGTGCTTCCGCAGTTGGGGCAAGTCCATTCTTCGCCCATCTGCAATTTTTTCGGGGAGGCAGGCTGCTGAATGGGCACGCCGGCGCGCTGGGCTCTCAAAGCCTCCATTATCTGCAAACGCGCGGTGATAAGGTCGCGGTAGTGGTTTTGCAGCACTTCGTTCGCGGCAATAGGGTATGAAGAAGCTATCTGACCATATACATACTCAACGTTTTCGGGCGAATAGTTTGGCAGGCTGTCGCATATCTGACAAAGCTCAGTAAATGCCTTTTTGCCCTGCGATCTGCTGATCGCCTTGTAGTTGAATTTGAGCATCTTGTATTCAAGTTTGGATATCTCTTTGCCTCTCTCACAAGTGCCGCAGCAGATGTAATGACCCTTTGTCAGCATAAATAACGGTATGTAGCATATGTGTATACGAAAAACAACTTTAGCCAGATACGCAGGCATAAAGTCGCAGCAGCTCGCGCAATAGCGATACCCCATAAACTGCTTTTTCTTCAGCACATTTCCCCAGCCGTAAACTATCATAGCCATAGCAAATTCTCCTTTGCGTTACTTTAAATACTCTGCAATAGCGTCGTCGCTCCACACCTGAACTTCTATGTATCTCTCGGGACCCAGCTCACCGTTTGGGTTCCACTCCTGCGGCAGACCATATTCCTCTATAACTTTAAGTATCTGCTCGTAGTTGTACACCTTGCCGCGGTAGGGCTTGTTGTCGCTCTCCTCCAGCGGGCTGAAATTCAGTGGCATATCGCCGTATGTGAACGAGATCGTATCTTTGTTGAATTTCTCTATCGGTATCTTTATGAACGCGCTGTTCTGATACCACTCGCTCATCCACTTGCAGTATTCTACTACCATATACTGCGGATACGTTCTCTGCGGTTTGCCGCCTATCTCGACGAATTTGTCGTATGCTATCTTTTCATACTGGCGGCGGCGCATCATGTAAAGAACATCTCTCTGCGCAGGCTGAGAGTAAGGCTTCGTTTCGCGCATATCCAGAAGTATCTGCTTTGCCTCGTCATCGGAAAGCGCCGACAGATTTTTGAAAGGTCCAATTTCCTGATCGTAATAATGATAAAGGTATATCGCCATGTTGCTGCTCCTTAAAATGTAAATGTATATAATTTGCATGAAGTGTCCGGTATTATCCAATTTACCATTATATCATAAAAGCGTAAGCGTTATGATATAATTGTCCGATACGTCGGGAGCAGACCCATTAGTCTGCGTATCGACGAGGACATAAAAATATAATGAAATCATTTATGATTTTATTATATCACGTTGCGCCTGCAAAAGCAAGAGTAAAATTAAATTTTTTATGTAATTTTGTCGGCTGTGCCTTTATTGACATAAGCCGACAAGATGTGTTATAATATAAATGCACCGGTGAAGTGCGAAAACGGAAAGCAGGCAACAGCGTCTTCTTGCGAAGCCGCTTGTAAGTTTTATTTCGCCGACAAAAGGTCGGCGATTTTTGCGCGACTTCATAGAAGTCGCTTAAAACCATAAAACTTCCCTCCCGACCTCTCCCTCAGTCAGAGGAAGAAAGGGGGCGATGTCAATGGATTACATAACATTGATATTGATAATTATTATACTGATAATTGTCGATGACATTATCGATCATAATAAAAAATAGCCGCCTACTCTCAAATACGACAGCTATTTTTAACTGAAATTTTTGGGAGCTAACCGCTATCGTATTAGTCGGTGCTCCTTTTTCTATTTATATTATACACCGAAGAAATTTGTTTGTCAAGGATTTTTTAAAAACGGCGCGCCCTGACAGGCATCGACTGGATATGGTACAAGTTTATTATAGCAAATCTTATCACTTTTTTTCAACCCACGCCGATTGACTTGCGCTGTGTGATGTGCTATAATTAAATACAAGAATACAAATCGGCTTTGCATTACGAAAGGAGTTTGACATGATCTACAAAAACCCCGTTATAAAAGGCTTTTTCCCCGACCCGAGCGTGTGCTACAGTGAAACTCACAAAAAATATTTTCTTGTAAGCTCAACGTTTCAGTACTTCCCCGGTGTGGCGCTTTTTGAAAGCGGTGACCTTGTAAACTGGATGCAGATAGGCTATGTGCTCACGCGGAAAGAACAGGTCGAGCTGGAGGGCGTGAACAGCTCGGGCGGTGTGTTCGCACCAACTATTCGCTGCCACGGCGGCAGGTTCTACATGGTGACTAACAACAACACCACAAACCGCAATTTTTACGTGTATACCGATGATATTTACGGTAAGTGGAGCGACCCCGTTACCGTTGATCAGGGTGGCATTGACCCATCGTTTTTGTTCGATGGCGGCAAGGTATACTTCATCTCAAACGGTACTGACGACAGCGGCAAAGAGGGCATAATACAGTGCGAGATCGACATCGAAAGCGGCAGGAAGTTGACAGAAAGCAAGTGCATCTGGAACGGCAGCGGCGGCAGGTACCTCGAAAGTCCGCATATGTATCACATCGGCGAATACTACTACCTTATGGCGGCTGAGGGCGGCACCGAGTACGGCCATATGATAACCCTCGCGCGCTCGGAGTCACCGTGGGGACCGTTTGAAAACAGTCCGCGCCAGCCCATACTCACCAACCGCGACAAAGCCCCATGCATCATTCAGGGCATAGGCCACGGTGACCTGATACAGGACAAACAGGGCGGCTGGCACATTGTCTGCCTTGGCTTTCGGCAGATACACCCGTGGATGCCTTACCACAACCTCGGCAGAGAGGTCTTCCTCGTTCCTGCGAGCATAACCGGCGATCGCTGGATAGCGGCAGGCAACAACGGCGTTTGCGATGAGAGCTTTGAAATGCCCGGCGACTTTGCACAGCAGAGTAATAAATTGTACACTTTTGAAGAAGTTGACCGCCGTTTTCTTCGCATACCGGATATGGATAACTATAGCTTTTATGATGATGCCATTCGCTTGACCGGCTGCGAAAAAACGCTTGATGATGTCGCATCTCCTACGTTTGTGGGTATGCACCAGCGCGATTTTGTGTTTGAAATGCGCGCCTCTGTTACGGCTTTTGAGGGCACGGGCGAGGCAGGTATAACAGCGTTTATGTGTGAGGACGAGCACTATGAAGCGGCGATAGTTAAAGACGAAGGCGGTTTCAGCGCTATACTCAGGCTGAATATAGGCGGTATAAAACATATTGAAAATACCGTAAAAATTGGTGATGTTTCAAAAATGCCAACCGAGCTTATTTTGCAAGGGAACAATTATTTATACAGTTTTGCGGTGCGGCAGGGGGATATTCTCACAGAGCTCGGCAGCGGAAAGACCAAGTATCTCAGCAGCGAGGTCTCTAGCGGTTTTACAGGCACGGTGCTTGCTCTTTACGCCGTGGGAAACGTAACAGCGCAGTTTGAAAGACCGTTTGTGAAGTATGAATAATGTTACAGCTGTAGAAAACCGCCTGCCTGTAGACGATGGCTTTATATACACAAAAACTTTTGCGCCAAGTGCTAAATCCGACACCGCCGCAATTCTTTCGCACGGGTTCAATTCCTCGCACGAGGAGCTTCGCGATGTTGCGTTTGCTCTGGCAGAGCGCGGTGTGTATGCGGTGTGCTATGATTTCCGAGGGGGTTCGCTTTTCTCAAAAAGCAGCGGAGGAACGCAAGAAATGAGTGTTGCCACCGAAGCTGATGATCTTATGCGCGTTGCACAAAGTATAGAAGAAAAAGGCTTCAAGCGCATTATTCTGTATGGCGAAAGTCAGGGCGGATTTGTGTCTGCACTGGCGGCTGCAAATGCGCCAAAGATATTTTGCGCTCTTGCACTTTTGTACCCTGCGTTTTGCATACCCGATGACTGGCAGGGTAAACATCTGGACAGTTGCACGCAGGTGATGGGCATGGAAATTTCGCAGAAGTATATAGATGATCTTCCGCGGTATGATGTGTTTGAAAGAATGAAAAACTTTGGTGGCAAAGCGCTTATAGCCCACGGCACTGCCGACAGCGTGGTCGACATAAGCTATTCAAGGCGGCTGGTGAAGACTTTTCCAAACGCTTTCCTCACCGAATACCCCGGCGAAGGGCACGGGTTTTCACCGCAGGGCAGAGAAAAGTGGGTAAAAGAATGTACAAAATTTGTAATTGAGTACTAACAAAAAGACCGAAGTTTTAAACTTTGGTCTTTTTATTTTTGTTATTTTCAGTATTTCAGCGCGAGGGGGCATTGTCATATTTTTCTAAAGCCTCAAGACATTTCAGATACTGCTTGTCCGTTCTGGCAACGTGCGTGTGACCAACCATATCTCTTGGCAAAGAATATATATCACCATAAATCTCGGTTAGTCTTTCTTGTACCATATTCGGCGCGCAGTACACTGTGCCATCAAATTCGACCTGCGAAAGCGGAAAGATCCTGTCAAAGGTCTGAATGCCGCCATTTTTAGCCGCAAAGCAGTCAAAGTTGTCTACTCCCCAAAAAACGGCGTTGCCGCTGCTGTCATTTACACCAAGTATCTCGTTGTATTCGTCGCGGCGCTCGGTTATTATCCTCTTGTGCTGCGGATCGTGTATTCTGAGCCGTTCTTCTCTGTTAAGACCGGGTGTGTTGTCAACGTGCTTAAACTTAAGCATTTCATCACTGAAAAGTCTGCGGTATTTCTTTACTTGCTCCCACTTTGTCTGCATATCGTCAGTTTCAACAAGATCGTGTATGAATATGTCAACAAACACTTTCACATCATCATCCAGGTACCTTATTCGCACAACATTATTGGTAAATTTATCAGCACAGTAGTGCTGTGTTACCTTTATAAACGTTTCTTCGCCTTTCACAGCTTCTGCCAAATGCGCTATATCTTTTCTAAGCATACCAACGTCTATATCATCATCCCAAGGTATAAATCCCTTATGACGAACAGCACCCAAAAGCGTTCCGAAATCCAGCCAGTATGCTATTTCATGCTTTCTGCACACCCTGTCAAATTCCCTTAGCAAAACGGAAGCTGCCCTTTGCATAACGCGCATTTTTTCGTCCTCTGTATGCAGCGACGAGAAAAACCTCTTTTTTGCATCGACGGTAGTTTCTCCGTTCATTCTTGATTCGTTCCAGTGAATAAACAACTCTCTTTGATAGTTTATGTTTACATCGTTCCTTACGCCCTCCACCAAACGTCTCAGCCTGTCAATGTTTGCGTTCACTGCATCCAACTTCTGCCTGAGCATCTCGGTTTCAGACATCGTCTCTTTTACCGATATTGCGCTAATTATGATGAAATTCAAAGGTCCGTAAAGCAGCCCTCCGCATATGCCTATCAAAGAGTATCCGTCAATGTCGGGAACAAAATCTGTCTTAAAATGCGTAAAGCTGTTTTTGTCTTCTTTTTTTATCGAATATTCGCCTATCTTGTGTATTACCTGCCTGTCCTGCGTAAGAAGAAAAAAATCCATATGGTGAGATTTTGTCTTTACTTTGAAAGAAACATCAAGAGTGTATTTTACGCCCTTTTTCATTGTGCTGTCAAAGCGTATGCAGGCGTAGTCGTCAGCGCAGCTTTTTGGCTTTCGCGACAGCTTGATAAGACCGCCGCGCAGATTTCTTTGAGTAAAACAGCGTGTGGTGTATAAGTATTCGATTTTCCGTAAGTCGAAGTCAACGACATCAGACAAAATTCATCGCTCCTAAATGTTACTTTGGTTTTGCAATTTTTAAAGTATAGATCAGCATTTTCTTAATTTCAAGGCAATCGTCAAGTAAAGAATTGCCGTCAGTGTTTTCTATATACCCAGAGAGGATAAAGTATTCCGTTTCGGCGGTTTCTTTCAGTGCGATCTGCATTTTTGAGATGAAGTCAGCGCGGCTGCTGCCAAAGGAGGATTCGTTGGCATTTGCGCCTATAGATGTGCCGCTGCGAATTATCTGTTTTGATATGATAGTTTCATGCTTTTGTTTTACAAGATATTGATACAACTTTACTATCCTTGCCGCGAACAATAAGCTTTTGTCAAGTATAGGGCTCGCCACTAAAGCACCGCCTTTCTTTACATTTTTATATTCAGTTACAAGTAAATAATTTTGAAACCAACGCAACTGCATTGCTCATCACAAGATATAAATCATAAATTTGTGAATAGTGTAATAAACAACATAGCAGCGTTGTTTATCACAGCATATGAATTACAAATTAGTGAATAATGAATAGTGAATATCTAATAGTGAATAGTACAGAAACGCCCTGTAAACGAACCGATACTATTAACTATAAACCACACTTTACGACTGCTTTGCAGCCGTAAAGTGCAGAAGAAGCCTCTTTGAGGCTTCTTCCCATTCACTATTCACTGAGCCTTTACGCAAAATTACTTTCACGGGTGCAAAAGTGGGACACATCGCTCTGTGTCCCGAAAATGGGTGCAGCGTCACGCTGCCTGGTGCGCCCGACTGGAGTCGAACCAGCGGCCTTCAGAGTCGGAGTCTGACGCTCTATCCAACTGAGCTACGAGCGCAAAGGGAGGGCGGAGCACAGGCGCTCCGCGCAACTAAAAAAATATAAAAAACTACAATAAAAGCCGCAAAAACCGCAGTATGCACTACCTTATCTTCGAGCCGCAGGGCAGCGACTGGTCGGGGAAGATAACGCTTGCCGCGCCGTCGGGGGTGTCGGCCGCGCATATCATGCCGTTTGACTCAACACCGCACAGCGTTACGGGTTTCAGGTTTGCAACGATGATTATCTTCTTGCCGATGAGGTCTTCGGGCTTGTACCACTGCGCAATGCCCGATACCACCTGCCTGCCGCCCATGCCGTCGTCAAGCTGCAAACAAAGCAGTTTTTTCGCCCTTTTTACCTTCTCGCACGCCACAACCTTTGCAACTCTCAGATCGCACTTCGCAAAGTCTTCAATACTTATCTGAGGCAAAACGGGCTGCACTTCTATCTTCTTTTCTTCAGCAGGAGCATTGCCGCCTATCAGCTTGTTCAGTTCATCTATCTCCTTGTCAACGTCAATGCGCGGGAAGAGTATATCACCCCTGTGTACCGTCACATCAGCAGGCAAAACACCGAATTTTCCTGCATTTTCGTATGTCACATCACTTTGTGCCGCGCCTATCTGCTCCCATACTTTCGGCATTGTCGAGGGCATAAAGCAGCTAAGCAAAGTCGTCGCAATGCGTATGCTTTCAAGCAGGTTGTAAAGCACCGCTGCAAGCCGCGCCTTTTTTGCAGGGTCTTTGCCGAGCACCCACGGCTCTGTCTCGTCTATATACTTGTTCGCGCGTGATACCAGCTTGAATATTTCCGCCAGCGCGTTGTTCAGCTGATACTTCTCCATATATCCGTCAACGTTTGCTATCAGCGCCTCAGCCTCGGCGATAAGTTCGCTGTCAACATCTGCCGCTTCACGCTCTGTGGGCAGAGTACCGCCAAAATACTTCTCTGCCATCGTGACCGTGCGCGATACCAGATTTCCCAGACCGTTCGCCAGGTCGGAATTTATCCTGTTTATCATTATCTCGTTAGAGAACGAGCTGTCCGCGCCGAGCGCCATTTCACGCAGTATGTGGTATCTTATAGCATCTGCGCCGTACCTCTCGCCCAGTATGAACGGGTCAACTACATTGCCAAGCGACTTTGACATTTTCTGTCCGTTATAGGATATCCAGCCGTGTACTACCAGATGCTTTGGCAGCGGCTGCTCCAGCGCCATCAGTATCGCAGGCCATATTATCGCGTGAAAGCGCATTATGTCCTTCGCTACCATGTGAACATCGGCAGGCCAGTATTTGCCGTAGTCATCGTACTTGTCATTATAAAAGCCCATTGCCGAAATGTAGTTTGTCAGCGCGTCTACCCACACGTACACAACGTGCTTTTCATCAAACGTTACCGGTATGCCCCACTTGAAAGTAGTTCTCGAAACGCAAAGGTCGTCAAGACCCGGCTTTATAAAGTTGTTTACAAGCTCCGCCGCCCTGTTGGCAGGCTGCAAATAGTCTGTCTCTGTCAGCAGCTTTTCTATCCTGTCTGCAAACGGCGAAAGCTTGAGAAAATATGCCTCCTCGCTTGCCTGCGTCACCTCTCTGTGGCACTCGGGG
Source organism: uncultured Clostridia bacterium (assembly GCA_947624375.1). Taxonomy (GTDB): domain Bacteria; phylum Bacillota; class Clostridia; order Oscillospirales; family Ruminococcaceae; genus UBA7477. The sequence goes on from CANQKD010000005.1 coordinate 58,495, forward strand.
CAGCAGCCGTTTTCGTCAAGCTGGCTGTCAGTCCAGAAACTCTCGCACGGGGTGCAGTATTTGCCCTTGTATTCGCCTTTGTAGATATAGCCTTTGTCATACAGCTCTTTGAATATCTTCTGCACGGTGGCAATGTGGTAATCATCGGTAGTGCGGATATACCTGTCGTAGCTGATATTCATAAAGCCCCAGAGTTTTTTGAAGATGGCAACAATGTTGTCGACGTATTCTTTCGGCGTAATGCCCTCTTTGGCTGCTTTCTGCTCTATTTTAAGACCGTGTTCGTCCGTGCCTGTAAGGAACATGACATCATAGCCCTGCAACCGCTTGTACCTTGCTATAGAGTCGCAGGCAACTGTGGTGTAGCAGGTGCCGATGTGCGGATCGCCCGACGGATAATATATAGGCGTTGTGATATAGAATGGCTTCTTGTCCATTTTAACTTCTCCTCTCATTGAACATACTACTATTATACAACGTTTGCGCGCTTTCGTCAAGGATATTTTTTCCTTTTTGTACTGCCGTTTGCAACAATATAAAGATGTGCACAGCCGCTTTTAACGGCAAATTCGCCGAAAATTTTGCAATTGTGTTGACATATCGCCGTTTGAGGATTATAATATTATAAGCTATTTATCTATATATAAAGGAATGATCATCATGACAGACAAAAAAGTTCTTACAATACAGGATATCTCCTGCGTGGGACAGTGCTCTCTTACCGTTGCGCTGCCTATAATTTCCGCCTGCGGAGTTGAGACCTGCATACTGCCCTCGGCGGTGCTTTCTACCCATACCGGCGGCTTTACGGGGTATACTTTCCGCGACCTTACCGATGATATACCTGCAATTGCGGCTCACTGGCAGAAAGAGAACATAAAGTTCGATGCCGTCTATACCGGCTACCTGGGCAGCACAAAGCAGATAGATTATTCTATCGATATTATGGAAAAACTGCTCAGCGATGACGGCGTGCGCATAGTTGACCCTGCAATGGCTGACAACGGCAAGCTGTATTACGGCTTTGACGACGAGTTTGTAAAGGCAATGGCTAGGCTGTGCGGCAAGGCAGATATTATTTTGCCCAACATTACCGAGGCTTGCTTTATGGTCGGCGCAGAGTATAAGCAGTCGGGCTATGACGAGAGCTATATTACAGACCTGCTGGCAAAGCTGGGCGACCTGGGCGCGAAAGTTGTGGTGCTTACCGGCGTTACCTACTCCGAAGATAAGCTGGGTATTGCTATTTATGACACCGCCGCGAAGTCTGTGAATTATTATTTTCACGAGAAACTCAACGTTTCTTCTCACGGCACGGGCGATGTTTATGCATCTGCTTTCTGCGGCGCGGTAACGCAGGGCAAGAGCATTTACGACAGCGCAAAACTTGCCGCCGATTTTACGGTAGATTCTATCAAAAAGACCATCGGCGACGACACCCACTGGTACGGAGTGAAGTTTGAAAAATCGCTGCCCATGCTGGTGCAGGAGCTGAATAAATAACGATATAAAAAATGCGGTCGGTAAACACAATACCGACCGTTTTTATTATGCTGTATCATACTGTATCACGCCGCTTTTTTGCAAGCGGTGTTTTTTATTGTTGACAGCATTTTGTTTACAAGACCTATCTCCTCCGCCCAGCAGCCATAGCCGCCCAGAATGCCGGTGATGAACCTGCGGCGGTTATTGCTCTCTTTTATCTCAATATACTGCAAAAACCAGTCAATAAACATGACTGCCGCAAATGCCGCGTTTGTCAGGTGCGAAGTTTTTATACCCCTTAAATACGCTGTCAACGCCGCAGCCTCTCCTATAAGCACGCCGGTGCAGCGCGCGCATACCGGGAACTGATAACGCCCGATGTAAAAACTTCTGTCCGGCAGCTGATGACACCCCGACAAATACCCAAGGCGCATAGCTTTCACCCATATCAGACGAGGGTAATAATATATGTTTTTCATTACTTAAACTGATTTCCGCAGTTAAGGCAGACATATGTTATCTCGTTTTTATACGTTCGGTTATCTTTGAGCTTGCCCTTTCTTTTTCCCATTCCGCAAAAACCGCACAGCCAGCCAATCGGTCCAAGGATGCAAGTCATTATACACCCCTTGCACCAACCAAATCCTTTGGTTGATCTGGTGTCTTTCACTTTACCCTCGACCACCTGCTGATTTACTGCCTGAATGTTCTCGCTTCCGCATTTTGGACATACCATTTTCTTTTCCTCCCAACATTTTTTGCAGAGAACTTTCGCTTTGTGAAATATTTTTTTAAATAATTCTCTGCATACGAAACTATTATAACACAAATTCTCTTATAACGCAAGTATGTTGGGGTATAATTTTCATATAATTCAGTATTTTGAGGTGAGATCAAAATGGAAATATATGATCTGGGAGCTTTGATAAAGTCTTTGCGCAAGCAGCGCGGTATGTCACAGCAGCAGCTTGCCGATCTTCTTCATGTGACAGATGCAACGGTAAGCAAGTATGAAGCAAATACTGCAACACCGCCTTTTGAAACTTTGCGGTCAATAGCAAGTATCTTTAACGTATCGATGGATACCCTGTGCGGAATGGAGCATAAAGGGGCGTTGTCGGTGCACGGGCTTTCGGAAGATCAGATAGAAACGCTGAAACAACTGACAGACCTTTACCGCATAAGAAGCGCAGGCACAAATCATTCGCTGACGCAGGAACAATTCGCTGTGATAGGAAAAATAGTTGTTGAACTTACAAAATAAGGCGGAGAGATCTCTCCGCCTTTTTTATACACCTTAAAATTTACAGAGAAATCAAACACTCTGCAAGACAGGCAAGCAAATTTTCTTTAAATACATACTAAGTAAATAATCGTACACCAAAAAAGAGGGCTTAACACCCTCTTTTTGTTTTGTTATTATTCTGCCATGTCCTCCAGCCATTCTTTCACCGTTGTAGGTGAGTCTGACGGCTTGAAAAGCTTTGATGATACCACCTCGCCGCCGACAAAAAGGGGCGAAATTTTTTCTGCCGTTTTGGCAATGTCGCTGCCGCCCGAAGTCGCAAACAGAGCGATCTTCTTGCCCGACCAGTCATGCTGCTTTATGAATGTTATCACCACATTAGGCGCGGTGTAGTACCATATCGGAAAGCCGATGTACACCACGTCAAATTCGCCGAAGTTTTCCACCTCGCTTGCAAACGGCACATCTTTTTTGCCAAACTTCTCTTTGTTGCAGCGCGAGAGTGGGTTTTTCCAGTTTATATCCGCCGCGGTGTACGGCTCTGAAGGGGCTATCTCAAAAAGCTCTGCGCCTGCCTGTTTTGCCACGCTTTTCGCCACTTTTCCAGTGTGACCCTCAGCCGAAAAATATGCTACAAGTTTCTTTTCCATATTTGTGCCTCCTTAAAATAATATCTGATAATATTATACACCAATAAATATTTATGTCAAGAAGTGCGCACTTTTTGTTAAACTCATTTTGCATAGTTTATAGAATATTCACGATTTATTCATACTATTGCAAAGAACTGTGTCTGTATGTGTGCTATACTGTATATGTTGCAGCATATACAGTATATACGAGGTGTACACCATGACTATCATTATCAAAAACAAGTCTGACGAACCTATCTACAGTCAGATAAAATCGCAGATACGCGAGCAGCTCACAAACGGCTCTATCGCTGAGGGGGAGCAGCTGCCCTCGGTGCGCCAGCTTGCGAAAGACCTGCGAATAAGCGTTATAACCACCGCAAAAGCATATACCGAGCTTGCCGACGAAGGCTACATAATTTCGGTGCAGGGCAAGGGGTATTTTGCGTCTGAGCAGGGGAATGAACTGCTGCGCGAACGTATGCTTTGCGAGATGGAAAACGCTCTTGAAAAAGCCGCCGATAACGGTCGGAAAGCAGGTCTTTCAGATGACGACATTCTGGCGGCGCTGAAAAGTATTATGGAGGACAGTTATGGAAAATGTGCTTCAGATAAATGACCTTTGCAAACGCTACAAAGGCTTTGAACTGAAAAACGTCAGCTTCACTCTGCCAAAGGGGTATATAATGGGCTTCGTCGGTCAGAACGGCAGCGGAAAAACAACGACTATTCGCTCTATATTGAATATGGCTAACATCGACGGCGGCGAGATAAAGGTGCTCGGGCTTGACAGCGTTAAAGACGAAATACAGATAAAACAGCGCACGGGCGTTGTGCTGGACAGCCTTTATTTTGCAGAGCATTTGTATATTTCTGAGATTGACAAAATGCTCAGGCGCTTTTATGAAAGCTGGAACAGCGAAAAATTTTACACACTTGCAAAGCGGTTCTCGCTTCCCGTTAAAAAGAAAGTCGGCAGCTTTTCAAAGGGCATGAAGATGAAGCTGATGATAGCCTGCGCGCTCTCGCGCGATACGCAGTTTCTTATCCTAGACGAGCCTACAAGCGGTCTTGACCCCGTTGCGAGAGACGAACTTCTGGGTATTCTTTCGGACTACATCGAGGACGGCGAGCGCAGTATACTTTTTTCAACGCACATCACCGCCGACGTTGAACACATAGCAGATTATGTAACGGTGTTACAGGGCGGCAAGGTGTGGTTCACGGGCACAAAAGACGAGCTGGCGGAAAAGTACATAATAATAAAAGGCGAAAGATCGGCAGTTTCAGAGGCTATCAAAAAGTATTCGATAGGCCTTAGAACGCGTGCCACGGGCTTCGAAGCTATGCTCGATTCTGCTTATAAAAATGAACTGCCGCAGGGCGTTGAGTACGAAAAAGCGGACTTTGACGAAATACTTGTGTACATTTCGAGAGAGGATAAAAAGGGTGATAACGATGAAAGAGATAATTGATCTTATGCGGCTCGACTTTATCTGCATGAAAAGAAAAACGCTGCTGCCGCTGGTGCTCGCGCTGATATGCGCCGCAGCCACAGGTATATTTATGCACCCGGTATTTATGATGATAATACTGGTATTTTCATGGCTGCCGATCGAGGCGCTGTTCAGCATTACCGCAAAAGGCAATATGGACAAACTTTACGGTATGCTGCCCGTGCGCAGAGGGCGTCTGGTGTGGGCGAGGTTTTTGCTCTCGGCGATGATCATGGTAGTCGCCACAGCGTTCGTTATCGCGGTGGCGTGGCTTGCCTTTAGGCTGAATTTGTTTTACGACGAGGAGCTTATCCTTGAATCGGAGGGCATGGGAACGTTTGAAGGCTCGGTCATGATGGCTTCGGTGATCTTTGATCTCAGCTGCCTGTTCTGCGCTTGGGAGCTGACGACGATATTCGTGCTGGGCATGGAAAGAGAGTTTATCGGCATAGTGACAGGCTTGCTACTGATGTTCGGCGCCACGGTAGTTTTTGTGGAAATGAACATCGATATGCAATCAATGCTGACTAAGTTTGTCACCGGCATGGGAAAGCTATATATGAAGTCGGTGTATTATGTTGTAGTCTTCGGCGTGGGACTGGCAATAATGGCTGCCTTCGCGGCGATCTCCTACTTTGCCACAAGGCGAAGAGAGATATAAAAAAACAGCGGACAAACGTTTAAGGTAAGTCCTCTGTGGGTTGACATTTATCGACAAGATGTGATATAATGTAATCATGGAGTACCGAAACTGGACTATTCGGAGCGGTTGTTTCCCTTTTACCCTCAGTCTGAGGAAGAAAGGGGGTATGTATATGGATATTGCTACAGCAGTATTGCTTATAATAATTCTTGCGTTGATAAACGAGATTATTAAGAACATACATAAAAAATAACCGCAGGGCTCTAATCTGACGGTTATTTTGACTTGATGATGGGAGACAACCGCTTAGTCAAAGCCGGTGCTCCTTTTTCTATTCATATTATACACCGTGGAAATTTGTTTGTCAAGAGGTTTTTGCACTGCGGTGCATTTTTTTATTTTGAGAAATGTTTCAAAATAGCTTGGCAAAGTGGTTGAAAAATCTGTTCGGATATGTTATAATAAATTTATGTATAGGTATTTATGCCTGCTTACTTGATTATTTCATCTAAAGTGGTGATCAACATGAATGATGCTGTTATAAATAACATACTTGAAAAGGTCTCGAGCGGTGTGGCGCTTTACGAATACACGGGTGACAGGCTCACCATGGTATACTGCAATCAGACGGTATGCACTATGCTTGGCTACACTCACGAAAAGTTTATTGCGCGCTGCTCCGAGGATGTATTTTTCTGCGTTTACAGTGAGGACATACCCAAGCTGAGCGACTGCATGAAGCTGTGCATACTGAGCAGCATGAGCAACGAAAAAGAGGTCCGCTTTGTAAGGCGAGACCGTTCTCTGGTATGGGTAAAATGCAGCTCTAACATACTGGAGCAGGGGGAGAAGGTAAAGCGCATTGTTGTGACATTTACCGACATAACCGAGGAGATAACCAGCAAGGCGGAGCTTTCTTTCCGTGCTGATCACGATGAGCTGACTTCTATTTACAACGCGAACGCATTTTATCTGAGGACGCGCGAGCTTCTGACCGAGAACCCGAATGACGACTTTATAATGATACGCACGAACATTGTAAAGTTCAAGGTGGTAAACGACCTTTTCGGCACGAAGGCTGCGGACAACATACTTATAAGCATAGCGCATTTTATAGAAAATCTGCTGAAAGACCGCAGGGCTACTTACGGGCGTATAACATCCGATCACTTTGCGTTCTGCGTGCCTGCCGATGATTTCAGTGAAGAGGTTCTTGTAAAGAAAATGCACGAGTTTTCCAGCGCGTTCCCTGACTATTACAACCTGAGTTTCAAAGCGGGCATATACAAGATAAACGACAAGGCTATTTCGGTATCTGTAATGTGCGACAGGGCGAAGCTTGCTATGCATACTATAAAAGAGGACACGAACAAGACGTTTGCATACTACAATGACGACATAAGAAAAAATCTTCTGCTGGAGCAGCGCATTGAGAGCGAGATGCAGTGGGCGCTGGACAACGAGCAGTTCGAGGTATGGTTCCAGCCGATATACAGTCTGTCTTCAATGGAGCCTTACAGTGCGGAAGCGCTTGTCAGGTGGAGGCACCCGACAAAGGGGCTTATATCACCCGGAATGTTCATACCGATATTTGAGAAGAACGGTTTTATAAGAAAGCTTGACAGCTACATTTTCGAGCACGTTTGTATGTACATATGCCACTGCAAGGAGTGCGGTATACATCTTTTGCCTATCTCGGTGAATTTTTCGAGAATGAGCCTGTGTGCCGACGACCTTGCGGACGAGGTAATAGGCATTGTGGAGCGGTACGGGCTGACACCCGATCTGTTCAAGATAGAGATAACAGAGACCGCATACAACAACTATCCGCAGCAGCTGCTCAATACTATAAACAAGCTGCGTTCATACGGTTTTATGATACTTATGGACGACTTCGGCAGCGGATATTCATCGCTTAACATACTGAAAGATCTGCCGATAGATGTACTTAAAATAGACATGAACTTTATGTCTGATTTTAACACTTCGGACAAGGCGAACAACATACTGGCATCTATAATAAGAATGGCAAAATGGCTTGATATGCCGTGTATTGCAGAGGGTGTTGAGACCAAAACGCAGGTCGATTTTCTGAGGAGCATAGGCTGCGAGAACATTCAGGGGTATTATTTTTCAAGACCGCTTATGCAGAGCGATTTTGAACACCTTATCTCGGTTGACAACGGCAAGGCGCACATGGATCACGATGCTGACAGCTCTTTAGAGGCGCTCAGCGATGACGTTGATATAATGCTTTCGGGAAATGCTACTGTGGCAAGGCTTATGAACGGACTTTTTGGCGGCATAGGATTTTATGAGTTTGACGGCGAGAATCTTGAAGTTATACGCGTAAATGACGGATATTACAGGATATTCGGCTACACGGTGGCGCAGCACGCGCACGATTCTAAAGACATACTGGCAAAGGTACACAAGCACGATATTCCGATACTTAAAAACGCGCTGCGGCAGGCATCAGAGACAAAGCAGGCGGTACACCTTAACTTCCGCAGATATGATGTGAACGGCGAGCTTTTATGGCTGGACGCCAGCGTTAGCAGATTTGGCGGAAACAACGAAAAGCAGCTGATGTGCATAGCCTTCAACGATATAACAGAGCACATACTTCTGGAGAAAAAGGGCAATGAGAAGATACGCTTGCTGAATCACCTGGCGAAGAAGCTGCTGGAGATAAGAGATATTGAAAAAGAAGTGCCAAAGCTTCTGGGCGTGGTGAGAAAGTATTTCAAAGCGCAGAGGGCTGCGATATTTGATCTGGATGCATACAACGACAAGGGCAATTTGTTCTTTGAAAACCGCAGCGATGATTTTATTCCCGACAGGCGCGATGTGAAGAAAGTGCCGTTTGAGAATTTCAAGCCGTTTTTAGATCTTCTGCGCACACACAAGACGGTAACGATAAGAAGTCTTGACGAGCTTGAAAACTTTGATGAGGCAACTAAAGAAATATTCGGCGAGATGGGTATAACATCTCTTGTTGCTGTGCCTATATATACGGGCGAGCACATGACGGGCTTCATATGCGTTGACAACCCCGAAAAGAATATAGATCAGCTGGACTTTTTGCAGTCGTTCAGCTATTACTTCTCGCTGGTGGTGGTAAGGCACCATGTACAGGATACGTCAGACAGCTACAACAGGCAGATGAACGCCATTATTGCGAACATGAACGGCGGCGTTGGTCTGTTCAGCATAGGCGAGAGCGGCGAGATAAAGACTATATTTGTAAGCGACAACTTCTTAAAGATAGCGCAGCTTGACAAGGACAGTATTCCCGATGATATTACCATACTTGCAGACCCGCGCGACAGGGAAGCGTTTACAGAGAATCTGAAAAAGGCTATCAGCAGCGGCGGCAAGATGAGCGACGAGTTCAGGCTGAGCGGCAGCGAAACCGGCAGCGGTGAGGCTAAGTGGATAAGCTTTGCGGCATCTGTAGTTACGGGCGGAGAGGGCAAGCGCAGTGAGATGATAGCGGTAATAAACGATGTTACCGGCGAGATAGAGGAAGAACAGGGCAAGTACAGCTCTGCGCTGGCTTCGGTTTTCGACAGGATATACAGAATAGATCTTTCGGGCAGCTGCATAAGTATGGTATCTAAAGAGGGCGGCGATGATAAGTCGTTTGAATGGATAGAACACATTTTCGATGTTTCGGGAGATCAGAGCAAGAACAGAAAGTGGCTTGCAAAAATGTGTATGCAGGCATTTGTAAACAACACATACTCGTGTGATCACAGCATTGAAGTAAGCGGCGAGAAAAAGTGGCTGAGCCTTACTTTCTTAAAACTTACGGACACGGACTATCTGATGTGCGCACTGGACGAGACGGACAAAAAGCAGGCTGAGCAGATAAGCATGGAAAACGAAAAACTAAAGCTGGAGCAGCAGTTCCATGACTCTGAAAGCGTGTATGTAAACAGCTCGGGTGTTGTTATAATCGAATATGACCACAAGACGAGAAAGCTGTTCGCGACGGAGAATTTTAAGCTGTTTGAGATAAGCAGGATCATTGAAAGCGTTGATCTTTCAAACAAAAAGCTGACGGCGGAGATCACAAAAGATACTATTCACCCCGAAGACTTTAAAGCGGCGATGGAGATGTTTGCAAATTCTGAAGACTGCCGACCGAAAGAAATGCGCCTGAAACTGCGTGACGGCGGCTATATGTGGTGCAGCATTACCAAAACGGTGGTTCGCGATGAAAACGGCGTGCCCGAAAAGGCAGGCTACACGATGATCGACATAAACGAGCGCAAGCTTTCGGAAAAGAGCCTGCTGGCTGCAAGCGAGATGATGAGCAACATTGCAAACAGCGCAAACTCGGGCGTGGTGCTTTTTGAAGTGAAAGACGACGGCTCGATAAAGACGCTTTACAGAAACGATGCATACTACACGGTGCTGGGTCAGGACAAGGAAAGCTATGAAAAGAGCGGCACTATAATTCCCGACATACTCAGCGACCCCGAGAAGAAAAAGACAGTAAAATCGGTAATTACCAAGGCAGCCGAGGGCAATATATTCTCACAGAAAACGCAGGTCAAGTGCAGCGACGGAAGCAAAAAGTCGGTAATGCTGTCGTTCGCGCCATACCGCAGCAAAGACTTGTCTGACAGTGAGAAGAAGTCGATACTTATTATTGATGAAGTGCTGGACGAGGGATAGAAAGGTAATATAAGTTGCGCTGTCGCGCAAGCCTGCATGGAGCTCAGTGTCTTGTCGGCTTTAGCCTCCAAGCCACTTGAAAGAATTACTTAGCCGCCGAAAGCGTGGCGGCTATTTCAGAATATGCTCGAAAGCTCGCATATTCTGAAACCGTAATTCTTTTGCATAGTCCGTTTAGTTTAATTTGCGCGTATCTGAATTGTAACTTTTCGGTGAGTGCATTAAACCACAAAGGTTTTAAGTCATGTCAAGAAATTAAAAGTTTTCGATTGACCCTTTTTCAAAAGGGTCATCATGGGTCACAGCGTATGCAAGCATACGCCGGGTGGAAAGCCCATTGTCGCCTGCGTTCGCTTGCGAACGCTACCGCAGTACGGCGAAATCCCCATACGGCAGGCGCTCTGCTGCTAGAAGTTAGATGTTAGATGTTAGAAATTAGAAATGGTTTTGCGGCGTTAGCGCGTGCTTGTCATTTCTGCGGTTCAGAGTTAGAAGCAAGATTTAATTTTGCTGCTGTCGCAGCTAACCTGCGGAGCTGTTTAACGCTTACATTTATATATTCTAACAATCATATACCTATAAAACACACCCTCCCACTTGCCGCCCCAAAGAGAAGCGGTTGGCAGAATATTCTTCCAGCGGCGTGGAGGAACGGCGCGGAGTTTTTTGGGGAGAAGCTGAGAATGTAGAGCAGTGAGCAGAGGTTGTGGGGCGCGGTCTTGCTTATTGCCCTATTAGAAGTTAGAAATTAGAGGTTAGAAGTTAGAAATATTTTTCTCGACATTGCACTAAATCACCATGCCTGCGGTCTACAAGAAGCAAGAGGCAAGATGTTTGGCTTTGAAAAGACGGCACTAAACTATAAAAAGCAATTTCTTGCTTCTTGCCTCTTGTAAATCGCAGGTATGGAAAACTGCCTCAAGAGTTTTAAAAAACGTTTCTTACTTCTAACTTCTCACTTCTAACCTCTAGTAGGAAAAAAGCCCGTCACACCGCAAGGTGTGCGCCGCCGACCGTTTATGGCGGCGAGGGATTTTTTCTGCACTTGACCGACTGCTCGCAGGCGGTCAACGTGTGCGCTCCTGCGCTGCGCGTAAGCGCGATTATATACATTCGCATAAAGTGAAATTAAATACACACAAAGGAGCAACAGATCATGAAAGACAATTGCAGACTGCTTACCTACCGCGGACACATTCGCAACCACGCGGAGCTTTGCGCGCAGCTGGGGGTGGATCACTCTCTGCCGCGTGAGGAGAGAGAAAAAGCTACCATGCTGGCGGCATACAAAAAGTGGGGCGGCGACATGGGCAGCCACATTTACGGTATGTTCGCGCTGGCGATCGGTGATGGAGAGGAGATATTCTGCATTCGCGACCAGTTCGGCACAAAGCCGTTTTACTACTATCTCACTGACGACGGCGAGCTGCTTTTCGGCACATTTATAAAAGACATCGCGCAGAGCCCGAAATTCAAAAAAGAGATAAACAAAGATATGCTGCAAATTTATCTCTCGCTGACGTATGTGGCAGGCGAGGACACCTTTTTCAAGGGCGTGAAGAAGTTGATGCCGGGGCGGTATCTCGTATATAAAGACGGCAAGGTGGAAATAACGCGCTACTGGGTGCCGACTTTCAAGCCAGACAACAGCAAAACGCTTGAAGAATGGGCAGATATGATACACACTACTGTAACGAAGCAGGTAATGCCGCAGGTTAAAGAAGCAAGCGAGAGCGCGCAGGCGTTTTTATCGGGCGGTGTGGATTCGTCATACGTGCTGGCGGTCTCAGATGCGCAGGTGACGGGCTCTTGCGGATATGATGACGAGAGGTTCGATGAATCGCCTCTTGCAAAGCAGACGGCAGATCTTCTGGGCAGAGAGAATGTTCGCTGCCTTATCACGCCGCAGGAGTATTTTGAGGCGGTACCGTATGTTATGTACAACATGGAACAGCCGCTTGCAGATGCCTCTGCGATAGCGTTTGCTATAGCCTGCCGAGAGACGGCAAAAAGCACGAAAATATGCTATTCGGGCGAGGGCTCTGACGAATTTTTCGGCGGATATAATATGTACAGAAATGCGGACAGATACGGCGATGAGCTGAAAAACTTCTACGTTGGCAACACAAACATTATGAAAGAGGACGAGAAAAAGCGCATACTGAAAGAATACGACCCCGATGTTCTGCCGATAAACCTGGTAAGGTACATTTATGAGGAGACCGAGGGGCTCGACCCTCTGACGAAGATGTCTGATGTTGACATACAGATATGGCTGGAGGGTGATATTTATCTCAACGTTGACAAGATGAGCGAGGCGGCAGGGCTTGAGATACGTATGCCGCTGACCGACATGAGAGTTTTTGAGATAGCGGCTGCGATGCCCTCGAAGTACAAGGTAAACGCGGAGCAGAACAAGGTGGCGTTCCGCACGGCTGCGGCGAAGGTGCTGCCCGAGGAGATAGCATTCCGCAAGAAGCTGGGCTTCATTGTGCCTATACGCATATGGCTGGCAGATGACAGGTACAACGCGGACGTAAAGGCGAAATTCAACAGCAGCTATGCGGCGGAGTTTTTCAACATAAATGAGATAAACGCGATACTTGACGACTACCTTGGCGGCAACTCAGACGGCTGGCGCAAGGTGTGGACGATATACACATTCCTCGTGTGGTATGAGGAGTATTTTGTGAAGCCGATATAACTTTAAGTTCATGTCAAGAAAGGAAAAGTTTTCGATCGACCCTTTTTCAAAAGGGTCGTCAGGACGAGGGTGAAACCCTCGTCGCCCTCCGCAGAGGGCGAAAGCCCCAACATCGTGCGCTCTGCAAGAGGTGAATTAGGAAACAGTCCTGTGGACTGTTTCCTAAGAGGAGAGGCTCTGCAAGAGAGAGCCTCTCCTTTGATAAGACCCGACTATTTTTCCTGCGCGCGCTTGCGTGCGCAATAGCGTTGTAAAAATTCCCGACTTCTTAATCTCTTGCTTCTAGTTTTCTTGCTTCTAAAAGCTGAGCCTCCCCTTTGATAAGACCCGACTATTTTTCCTGCGCGCGCTTGCGTGCGCAATTGCTTTATAAAAGTTTGCGCTTTCGCGCCACCTGCGGAGCTGTTCAAAGCTACACTTTAGTTTGGTTTTCTTCTCATTTTGAGAGTGCTAATACTTTTGCGCGCTTTACTTGTTATGGATTTTTCACATTGTATGGCGTTCCATAATGGAACGCGGAGAAATAGCTAAGTTCTTCTCATTAGGGAACGCCCTCTCTTGCAGGGCGTTCCCTCTTGAAAAACAATCCACAGGATTGTTTTTCAATTCACTCTTTGCGGAGCGCCTGACGTGTTTTCGGGGACTCTGTCCCCGAACCCCTGCGACCCTTTTGAAAAAGGGTCGATCGAAAACTTTTCCTTTCTTGACAAGACTTAAAAGTTTTGCACGTTGTGTAGCGTTGAACGGCTCCGCAGGCTTGCGCGTAAGCGCAATTAAAAATAAACAAAAACCACTTGACAAGTAAATCCGAAAGTGGTATAATTCAAAAGTAATATTAAAAAAGCTAAGACGGAGAGAAGTAGCGGCAAGGCTTGCTTTCAGAGAGCACGCGGTGGGTGTGAGCGCGCAGCGGCATGACGTGAATAACACTCCTGAGCTGCGACCCGAACCACAGTAGGGAAGCCGCTGCCGCACGTTACGCGGATAAAGTGACCCGTTCTCGGGTAACATAGGTGGCACCACGGAATTTTTCGCCCTATTGCAAGCGTATCAGGCGTTTGCATGGGGCGTTTTATATTAGAAGCAAGAAGCAAGAGGCAAGATGTGCGCTGCCCGGAATTTACAGGAGGACTGAATTTGATATGAAACACACTGACATTAAAACTATTTTTGAAGACAAGAGCCTGGTAGGCGGCAAAGTTACCGTATGCGGCTGGGTGAGGACTGCGAGAAACTCTAAAAACATGGCGTTTATGGAAGTCAACGACGGCACTACGCTGAACCATTTGCAGATAGTAATTGACAAGGCGGCAGGCATAGACTTTGAAGATGCGCTGAAGCTTGGCACTGCTGTCAGAGTTACAGGCACGGCAGTGGCTTCCGAGCAAAACGGCGTTGAGATAAACGCGGAGGGCATAGACATTATAGGTGAGTGCCCTGCGGAATACCCACTACAGAAAAAGCGCCATACTTTGGAGTATCTGCGCACCATGCCGCATCTGCGCGGTCGGACGAACACGTTCAACGCGGTGTTCAGGGTGCGCTCGGTTGCGGCTGCCGCTATACACGAGTTCTTCCAGAGCCAAAACTACGTTTACGTGAACACGCCGCTCATTACGGGCAGTGACTGTGAGGGCGCAGGCGAGATGTTCCAGGTGACGACTATAGGCTATACCGACAAATACAAAAGCGCCGATGAATACTACGCGGACGACTTTTTCGGCAAGCGCGCGGGGCTGAGTGTTTCGGGACAGCTGGAGGGCGAAGTTGCCGCTATGGCGTTTGGCAAGATATACACGTTCGGACCGTCGTTCAGGGCGGAGAACAGCAACACGCCGCGCCACGTTGCGGAGTTCTGGCACGTTGAGCCTGAGATAGCTTTCGCGCAGCTTGATGAAGTTATAGAAATAGCCGAAGAAATGATAAAATTCGTCATTGGCAGGATACTTGAAAAATGCCCGGGCGAGATGAAATTTTTCGATCAGAGGTTTGAAAACGGGCTTATACAGAAGCTGGAAGATCTTATCTCGCACGATTTTGTGGTATGCACCTACACCGAGGCGATAGAGCTTCTGAAGAAGGCTGACGTTGAGTTTGCATACCCTGTTGAGTGGGGGCTTGACTTGCAGACCGAGCACGAGCGCTACATTTGCGAAAAGGTGTTCGGCAGGGCGGTATTCGTGACGAACTACCCGAGGGAGATAAAGTCGTTTTACATGAAGCAGAACGACGACGGCAAGACGGTGGCGGCGGTCGACCTGCTTGTGCCGGGCGTTGGCGAGATAATAGGCGGCAGCGAGAGAGAGGCAAGTTATGACAAGCTGGTGGCAGAGATGCAGCGCAGAGGCATGGACATGACGCCTTATGGGGATTATCTGGACTTGCGCAGGTTCGGTTCTGTGCCGCACGGGGGCTTTGGTCTGGGCTTTGAGAGGCTTATTATGTACGTTACGGGTATGTCGAATATCAGAGATGTGATACTTTATCCGAGGACGGTCGGAGGTATAAGATAAGAATAATAGTCGCGCTTACGCGCAAGCCTGCGGAGCTGTAAAACGCCCAACTTTACTTTGGTTTTCTTCTCATTTTGAGTGTGCTAAATCTTTTGTGCGCTTTAATTGTTATGAACTTTTCACATTGTACGGCGTTCCATAATGGAACGCGGAAAGAGAGTTAAGGTCTTCTCAAAGGGAAATCCCTCTCTTGCAGGGATTTCCCTCTTTCAAAATAGTCCACCGGACTATTTTGAAATTCACCCTTTGCGGAGCGCACGCTGTAATTGTGGGGCTTCACCCCACACCCCACAAGCCTTTTGAAAAAGGCTTGACCGAAAACTTTAAGTTTCTTGACAGGATTTACGACTTATGCGGTTAATGCACTCGCCGAAAAGTTACAATTCAGATACGCGCTATTTAAACTAAACGGACTGTGCGAAAGAATTACGGTTTTCAGCGGTTCGCAGAACCGCGCCAAAATCGTGACCCCATAATGTCGCCGAAGTAATTTGCACTTGATACGAAGTATCAATGTGTGTCAGGTTTGGCTTGGAGGCTTAAGCCGACAATCCACTGCGCTCCATGCGCTGCGCGTAAGCGCGAATAACATTTGCATTATATATACTTTTAAAAAGGAGAATCACTATGTCAGAAAAATTATTTTTCCCAGAAGGGTACTCGTCGGCGCTGTCGCTGCGTGAGACTCAGCACGCTATCAAGTACATCAAAGACATCTTTCAGCAGGTGCTCTCGTTCGCCCTCACGCTGGACAGGGTATCTGCGCCCTTGATAGTCAAAAAAGGCAGCGGCATCAACGATGACCTCAACGGCGTTGAACGCAAGGTTGATTTCGACATCAAGGAAATTTCAGAAAATGCCGAGGTGGTGCAGTCGCTGGCAAAGTGGAAGCGCATGGCTCTTTACCGCTACGGCTACGGCGCGGGCGAGGGCATTTATACCGACATGAACGCCATTCGCCGTGACGACTTCACCGACAACATTCACTCTATTTTCGTTGACCAGTGGGACTGGGAAAAGGTGATAACGCGCGGCGACCGCAGCGTGGACTACCTGAAAGAAACCGTGAAAAGCATAGTAAAAGCGATAGTTTACACCAAGCGCAAACTATCGCTGCGTTACCCGATGCTGAAAGCAAAAGTTTGCGGTGAGCCTTACTTTATAACCTCGCAGCAGCTGGAGGATATGTACCCCGATAAAACGCCGAAAGAACGCGAGAACCTGATCGCAAAAGAGTACGGCTGCGTTTTCGTTATGCAGATAGGCGGCAAGCTCAGATCGGGTGAAAAGCACGACGGCAGAGCGCCCGACTACGACGACTGGCAGCTCAACGGCGACCTTATTTTCTGGGACGAGGTACTCGGCAGCGCGCTGGAGATATCTTCTATGGGCATACGCGTTGATGAAAAGTCGCTTGTTTCGCAGCTGGAGGAGTGCGGCAACAGCGACAGGCTGCAATACGACTATCACAAGATGATAGCAAACGGCACGCTTCCCCTCACGATAGGCGGCGGAATAGGGCAGTCGAGGCTGTGTATGTTCCTGCTTGAAAAGGCGCACATCGGCGAGGTGCAGGCTTCGGTATGGAGCGAGGACATGATAAAACAGTGCGCCGAGCATGGCATAACGCTGCTTTGATCATAATTTTACTGTACAATAAAAAGGACGTTCACTTTGAACGCCCTTTTGTTTTTATGAGCCGTGTGCTTTACTCTCCATCAGCCTGTGAGGAACTTTCTTCGCCGCTGTCGGAATCGTCGCTTTTGCTTTCGGTATCGTCTTTTTTGTCTTTGTCTTTCTTGCTGCTGTCTTTGTCTTTGCTGTCTTTATCATCTTTGCTTGAGCTGTCATCGGGTGTTTCAAAGTCTGTAAGATAGGGGTGTATCTGCATACTTACCAGATTATCGAGCAGTGCGCGGTAGGCATCGCCGGTCATATGAACGCCGTCGCCCGAGTCATACTCGCTTTTCAAGTTGCCGTTTGAGTCGCCGAGCACGGTGGTAACGTTGAAAAAGTACACTCTGTTGTTGCCTATTTTGTCTATCATCTCTGCAAGTTTTGCGTTATAGTCGTATATCTTTCCGTTTGGCAAAGTGCCGTCATACTCGGCTGAAACGGGGGCAACGGATACAACTCCCACATAGGCAAGCGGGTTTGCATAGAATATCTTTTCAATAAGCTCCTGATACTTCTGGGCAAATTCTGCGGGGGCATAGTTACTGACATCGTTAGGTCCAAGCCAGAGATAAATGTACGTTCTTTTGGACTCATACAGAGCATCGGGCAGCTCATACTGCTTGCCGCCAACGTCCCAGGTGGTATCCGCGATATCATCAACATGGGCATTGTTTTCGGTATACACCTGGTCTTCTTCCAGCCCCTCGGTATACACCAGAAGACCCGAACACAGAGCTTCGCCTACAAAAGCTGTTTTAGTGAGGTATTCGGGGTCGTCTTCTGCTTTTACGGTATTATCCGCCGGTTCGTCAACAGGTTCGCTGCTGTCATCTTTACTGTCATTTTTACTATCATCTTTGCTGTCATCTTTGCTGTCGGTGCTGCTGTCTGCTGCGCTGTCGGTGACGGAACTGTCGGGCACAGAAGAGCTGTCAGCGATGCTTTCCGGCTGTGATGAAGATGTGTTGAATGTTTTGTACTCAATAGCGTTGCCGCAGCCTGACATACAAACGCATATCACTGCTGCCGTCGCGGCTGCTGCCAGCCGCATTTTACTTACCTTCATAATAACGTCTCCTTTTCTATTTTTGTGATTTTTCCTGTTCTTTCTCGATCTCTCTGTTTACTGCTGACACCAGAGCGTTTATTGATGCCGTGATGATGTCGGTATGCTTGCCTGCGCCCCACACGAGTTTATCACCGCTTTGCAGACCTACATATGCAACTGCCTGCGATGTCGCGCCGCGCTCTAAGGCGTGTTCCTGGTAGCTGTCAACGTTTATGCTTCTGCCGAGGGCTTTTTCCAAAGCGTTGGCTACCGCGTTCAGACGGCCGTTGCCGTCGGCTGTGTAAACGTCTTTTTGTTGTGTATTTTTATCTTTTATGACCGTAACTATCGCAGTAATGCTGCCGCCGGGGTTTTGTCTGAAGTGTGTCTCGCAGACGGTGAACACGCTGCTTACATTTACATACATATCTCTGAAGAGAACGTGAATGTCATGCATAGTAAGCTCACGCCGCTGTCTTTCCGACTCTGCTTTAACAGCATAGCCGAAGTCTTCGCGCATCTTCTTGGGCAGGTCGTAGCCGTACTTCTGGTGCAGCAGGTAGCCTATGCCGCCCTTGCCCGACTGGCTGTTTATCCTTATAACGTCCTTTCTGTACTCTCTGCCGATGTCTTTCGGGTCAATAAGAAGATAGGGAACGTTCCACTGTGTGCTCTCGCCGCTGTCACGCTTTTCCATACCTCTTGCAATAGCATTCTGGTGAGAACCCGAAAACGCCGCGAACACAAGGTCGCCCGAATATGGGTGTCTTTCAAAAACTGTCATGCCGGTGTTTTTTTCATAGCAGTTCACAAGATCGGGAATATCCGAAAGATCAAGCGCCGGGTCAACGCCCTGCGAATACATATTAAGCGCGACTGTAACAAGATCTGCATTGCCTGTGCGTTCGCCGTTGCCAAAAAGCGTGCCCTCTACTCTGTCCGCGCCTGCAAGAAGACCTGCCTCTGTATCTGCCACAGCGCAGCCTCTGTCGTTATGGGTATGCAAAGATAACAGCACACTGTTGCGGTATTTTAGATTTTTCGACATATATTCCACCTGGCAGGCATACACGTGCGGCATAGAAACTTCCACCGTAACGGGGAGATTTATTATAGCCTTGCGCTCTTTAGTGGGCTGCCAGATATCTAAAACGGCGTTGCAGACCTCCAGAGCGAACTGCGGCTCGGTCTCGGAAAAATTCTCGGGCGAGTATTCAAAACGAAAATTGCCTTCGGTCTCATCGGCGTACTTTTTTAAAAGCTTTGCGCCATCGACTGCCAGCTGAATAGTCTGCTCTTTGGTATTGCGGAAAACTATCTCCCTCTGCGTGGGGGAAGTTGAGTTATACAGATGAACAATGGCGTTTTTACAGCCTTTCACAGCCTCAAAAGTTTTGGCGATGATGTGCTCCCTTGCCTGCGTGAGCACCTGAACGGTAACGCCATCGGGGATCAGGTCTTCCTCGATGAGCTTGCGGCAGAATGTGAACTCGGTCTCCGACGCGGCAGGGAAGCCTATCTCGATGTCGGTAAAGCCTATCTTGCACAGCTTTTTGAAGAAGTCCAGCTTGTCCTCCAGCGACATGGGGCTTATAAGCGCCTGGTTGCCGTCGCGAAGATCGACAGAGCACCACACGGGCGGTTTTTCTATGTAAGTTTTGCCTGCCCAGTCGTAGCAGTCGTCAGGCGGCATAAAGAAATGTTTTGCATATTTAGAAATATTTTTCATATATTTGCTCCTCTGCGAAATTCAAAGTCGTACTTAGAATAAGTATACAACAATTTTTCTAAAATGTCAATAAAGACTTGCCACGGGCTCTTAATTGTGTTATACTATAATATGGGTATTTGTGCATGACTGCATATACGGAAAGGACGTGCAAAACAATGGCTAAAAATGTAAAACTGCGTATTTTCGGTAAAGATTATACTATTGCTACCGAAGAACAGGAGAGTTACGCGCGCAAACTGGCGGCGATGCTGGATCAGAAAATGGCGAAGATAACCAAGGGGCAGTCGCTTGCAAAGCTTGATGCGGCGGCGCTTGTGGCGCTTGACTGCGCTGACGAGGCTTACAAGGCGAGTGCGAACCTGGAGAATATTCGTTCGCAGATAAAAAAATACGCCGATGATGCCTCAAAGGCGATGGCGGCGGCTGACGAAGCGAAAAAAGAGGTCGATAAACTGAAAGCCGAGATAAAAAAGCTGGAAAAAGAACTGGCGGTGCGCAAGGCGCTTTCGGGCAGCAATGGCAATGGCAGCAATGCAAAATAGCCCCGAAGTGCTTGCCCCGTGCGGCTCGCCGCAGTGCGTTGAAGCGGCTGTGAACTGCGGCTGTGATGCTGTATATCTTGGTGCGCAGGAGTTTTCGGCGCGGCAGGGGTGCGCAAATTTTACGCCGCAGCAGCTTAAAGAAACGGTGCAATATTGTCACACAAACGGCGTAAAGGTGTATCAGGCGATAAATACTGTGGTGTTTGACAGCCAGATGAAAGACGTCGCGCATATGCTAAAGCAGGCGTGCGAAACAGGGGTTGACGGCATTATTGTGCAGGACTTGGGGGTAATCACGCTTGCGAAAGAAATATGCCCCGATATGCCGCTGCACGCATCAACGCAGATGACAGTGCACACCGTGGGCGGCGTGAAAATGTGCGAAAGAATGGGGCTTTGCAGAGTTGTGGCGGCGAGAGAGCTGCCGATAGACAACATAAAAAAGCTGTGCGTAACAGGAATGCCGATAGAGGTTTTTGTGCACGGCGCACTTTGCATGAGCGTTTCGGGGCAGTGCTATATGTCAGCGATGATAGGCTCACGCAGCGCGAACAGGGGTATGTGCGCGCAGGCTTGCAGGCTGCCGTTTTCGGCGGTGGCAGGCGCTGACAGGCATGACCTCTCGCTGAAAGATATGTCGTATTTTTCATACCTTGACAAGCTGCGCAAAGCAGGGGTGGCATCGCTGAAAATTGAGGGCAGAATGAAACGCCCCGAATATGTTGCGGCGGCGGTGCACTCTTGCAGGCAGGCACTTGCAGGCAAGGAATATGACGAAGAATTGCTGAAAAACGTGTTTTCTCGCGGCGAATTTACTGACGGGTATCTGTTCTCGAAGACGGGCAGAGAAATGTTCGGAATGAGAACGGCTGATGATGCGCAGCAGACCAAAGAGGCATTGCCGGCGATACACGAGCTTTACCGCAGACCTTACAAGCGTTTCATGGCAGACATGAAGATAAGAGCGGCGGTGGGTGAAAAGCTCGCTCTTTCGGTGAAAAGCGGCGATATTTGCGCCACCGTTACGGGCGATATTTTGCAGGCTGCCGACAGCAGACCGACAAGCGAGGAAGAGATAAAAAAGTGCCTTGCAAAACTTGGCGGCACGGCGTATGAGGTCGGCAAACTGGAATGTGTTAGCGACGGTGTGGCGTTTGTTTCGGCGGCGGCTGTGAACAAACTGCGGCGCGAGGCGCTGGAAAGCCTTGATTCGCAGCGGCTGAAAAACAACACTGCGATATACAACTGCGGCGAATATGCACCGCAGAAAGATAGTAAACGTAAAAAGCGCAGGCAGGAGATAAGAGTACATTTAAATACACTAAATCAGCTTGACAGCGAAATTTACGTCATGGCGCAGCTGATAATTCTGCCGCTTGTAGAGCTTGAAAAGCTTGACAAAATTGAGGGCAAAATGTGCGCCGCCCTGCCGAGGTTTGATCTAAACGAGGAGCAGACAGCGCAGCGCATAGAAAGGCTGAGGCAGCTTGGGCTGAAACACGTTTTAGCCACAAACTTGGCACATTTTGAACTTCGCGAGGGACTGGCGATACACGGCGGTTTCGGGCTGAATGTGACCAACTCACGCGCGGCAAAAATGCTGCAAAATCTGGGCGCGCGCGACATAACGGCATCGCCGGAGCTGACACACGCGCAGATGGCACGGCTGCAAACGCCGCTTCCGCTGGGGTGCGTTTCCTACGGCAAGCTGCCGCTGATGCTGACGGCAAACTGCCCTGTCAAGGCGTTCGCAGGGTGCAAAAACTGCACGCGGCACATAACCGATCGCACCGGCAGGAAGTTTGAGATCGCCTGCCGCAAGGAGCACGGATATGTTGAGATATTAAACAGCGATACCTTGTGGCTGGCAGATAAGCTGAGCGATTTTGAAACGCTTGATCATTTGGATCTTTTATTTTTTGAAGAGCCGCCTGCCCGTATAAAGCAGGTGATCAAAGCTTATATTGCAGGCGAGGCTTTAAACAAAGCAGGTAATATAACAAGAGGTCTTTACTACAGAGGTATACAATAGGAGTAAAAATATATGAAACTGAAATTTAAACGCCTTTGCGACAGCGCAACTCTGCCGTGCAGGGCAACAAAAGAAAGCGCAGGGTATGACCTTACGGTCTGCGAAGATGTGGTGATAGCAGCGCATGAAAGGGCTTCGGCTCACACGGGGCTTGCCTGCGAGATAGAGGGCGCGGCGCAGTGCGTTCTGCTTATTTATGCGAGATCGTCGCTGGCGGTGAAGCGCGGCGTTACGCTTTCAAACTGCGTTGGCGTAGTCGATACCGACTATCGCGGCGAAATAATCGTGCCGCTGGTGAATTTGTCTGATGAGTGTCAGACGATAAAACGCGGTGAGAGAATAGCGCAGCTTGTGGTGACTCCGATCCTCACGCCCGAAGTGGAAGAGTGTGAAGAGCTTTCCCAAACGAAAAGGGGCGAGGGAGGGTTCGGCTCGACGGGGAAATGAAAGCACAAAAACCGCAGGAGGTTTGAACGCCTCAGCGGCTTAAACGTTAGAAAAACGCACGAAATATGGTGATAAAATGAATACAAGAGAAATTGATGTTAAAGAAATAACTAAGGCTGTGAAGCGGCTGTGCATTGATGCGAATTTGTATCTGCCAAAGTCGCTGGAAAGCTGTATAAACTGCGCCGCGGCTGAGGAGAGATCACCCGTGGGCAGGGGAGTTTTCAAGGATATGCAGGACAACCTTGCGGCGGCGGCTGAGGAGCGGCTGCCCATTTGCCAGGACTGCGGTATGGCGGTGGTGTTTATCGATATCGGGCAGGATGTGCACTTTGTGGGCGGCAGCCTTTATGATGCGATAAACAAGGGTGTTTCGCTGGGCTACACCGAAGGGAAACTTCGCTGCTCGGTGGTTTTTGACCCATTGGAGAGGGTGAACACCGGCGACAACACGCCTGCGGTGATCCACACGCGTTTGGTGAGCGGCGACAAGGTGGAGATAACTGTTGCGCCCAAGGGCTTTGGCAGCGAGAATATGTCAAGGCTGAAGATGTTCACGCCTGCGGCAACAGAGAAAGATATTGTTGATTTTGTGGTAGGCGCGGCATCGCAGGCAGGGTCGAATCCCTGTCCGCCGACTGTTATTGGCGTAGGCATTGGCGGCGACTTTGAGATGTGCGCATACCTTGCCAAAAAGGCGCTTTGCCGCGATGTATCGCATAGAAACAGCGATGAGCGTTACGCGCGTTTAGAGGGCGAAATGCTTGCAGAGATAAACAAGCTGGGGATAGGTCCGCAGGGGTTTGGCGGCAGCATTACCTGTCTTGCGGTGAACATTGAACAGTACGCTACACACATTGCCGGTCTGCCGGTGGCTGTGAACGTAGGCTGCCATGTAACTCGCCATGCAAGCGCGGTGATATAACAGACGAGATAAAAATGTCGGTCTGCTGCGCAACTTCACCGGAGAGCATAAAGAGCGCGGCTATGTTGGGGTAAGCCATAAGACCGTTGAAAATATCGGACAGCATGAATGCGGCGGTGGGGGATACCAGACAGCCTATAAAGCAAACTGTACAAAAGATGATACAGTATAGTTTTTTATCTGCACTTTTGAAAACATACGAAAAAGCGCGCGAGCCTATGACGCTCCAGCCGAGAACGGTGGAGAACGCGAAAAGTATCAAACACACGCAGCAGAACACACCGCCAAAGCTGCCTAGTCCCGATGAAAATGTGTGAAATACTATCTGCTGTTCGTTTGAAAAAGATATATAGCAGCCGCTTGAAAGTATCGCGAGGGCGGTCAGAGTGCATAATAATATAGTATCGACGAAAACTTCAAAGGCGTTCCACATTCCCTGCTCAGCAGGTTCGTCTGTCTGGGAAGAAGAATGTACAGCAGCGGTAGTGCCAAGACCTGCTTCGTTAGAGAATACGCCTCTGCGAAAGCCTGCGGATATAACGCCGCCTATGCCGCCCCCGACTGCCTGACGGATACCGAAAGCGTTTGTGAAGATGTCCGAAAAAACGGACGGCAAATTTTTTCTGAAAGTAAATATCACTACGGCGCAGCCTGCAATGTAGATAACGCTCATTATCGGCACGACCGCCTGTGCGGCTTTGGCAGTCTTTTTAAGACCGCCTACAGAGAACACAAAAACCAGCGCGGTCAGCGCAAAAGCAGTTGCCACGGGCGGCACACCAAGCGATTTTGCGGCTGCCGAAATGCTGCTGCTTTGCACTGCGTTGCCCATGCCGAGCGATGCTGCAATTGCTAAAACAGCATACAACAGTGCGGCGTGTTTGCTGCACTTTGAGATATAACCTGCCGCACCGTTTTTGCAGCGGTAAAGCACCGAAAGCACGCCCTCGGCATAGGCTGTTGACATACCGAGGAAGGCGCTGAGCCACATCCAGAAGACCGCGCCGCTGCCGCCTATTGCTATAGCGGAGGCAACGCCCATTATGCTCCCGGTGCCAATGGTGGCGGCGAGAGACGTGAACATACTTTGCAGTTTGGAAATTCTGCCGCTGCGGCATTTGCGGCTGCTTTTGCTAAACAGTGAGAGCAGGGTGGCTTGGGCGAAAAGACCTATATGCCGAACCAGCAAAAAACGCGTTTTTACGGTAAAAAACACGCCTGCCGCGGCGAGCAGCAAAAGTGTCGGCGCGCCGAATACCACGCCGCTGAGGGTTTGTAAAAGTTTCATGGTGAGTACCTCTATAGATATGGGTTATTATTGCTGCTGTCGCAGCTAACCTGCGGAGCGCACACGTTGAACGCCATAAGCAAGCTTATAAGTCTTGTCAAGAAAGGAAAAGTTTTCGGTCAAGCCTTTTTCAAAAGGCTTGCGGGGGATACGGGGGCAGCGCCCCCGAAACACAGCGTGCGCTCCGCAAGAGGTGAATTAGAAAACAGTTCGGTGAACTGTTTTCTAAAGAGGACAGCGGTCGCAAGCGACCGCGGGAAGAATTATTTCGCTTTTAATTTTTGGGGCGAAATAATTCTTCGGGCGTTCCCAACGGGAACGCTGCTCCTGCAAGAGAGAGCCTCTCCTTTGAAAAGACCCGACTATTTTTCCGCGTTCCATTATGGAACGCCATACAATGTGAAAAATTCATAACATATAAAATGCGCGAATTTATTAGCACACTCAAAATGAGAAGATAACCAAATATAGTGGGGCGGTGAACGAAAAAAGCCCGTCACACCGCAAGGTGTGCGCCGTCGACCATATATGGCGGCGAGGGATTTTTTCTGCACTTGACCGACTGCTCGCAGGCGGTCAACGTGTGCGCTCCGCAGGGTGCTGCGAAAGTAGCGAAAATACAAATAGCTATTGCGCACGCAAGCGCGCGCAGGAAAAAGAGATAAGGTCTTCTCAAAGGAAAATCCCTCTCTTGCATGGGATTAGCGTTCCCAAAGGGAACGCTTAAAGAATTATTTCGCTTTTTAATTTGGGGCGAAATAATTCTTCCCGCGGTCGCTAGCGACCGCTGTCCTCATTGTGAAATAGTCCACAGGACTATTTCACAATTCACCTTTTTCGGAGCGCCTGTCGTAAGGGGGGTTCGCCGTACTGCGGTAGCGTTCGCAAGCGACCGCAGGCGACAAAGGGCTTCCGCCCCTTGACTCTGACGACCCTTTTGAAAAAGGGTCGATCGAAAACTTTTCCTTTCTTGACAAAACTTAAAACTTTTGGGTACTGTGGACAGAAAGGAAAAAAGCCCGTCACACCGCAAGGTGTGCGCCGTCGACCATATATGGCGGCGAGGGATTTTTTCTGCACTTGACCGACTGCTCGCAGGCGGTCAACGTGTGCGCTCCTGCGCCGCGCGTAAGCGCAAAAAATACGAAAATAATAATTATGCGCAAAACTATAAAAAGCATCTTCTTGCCTCTTGCATCTTGCCCTATTAGAAGATAGAAGTTAGAGGTTAGAGGTTAGAAACGGTTTTTAAAGCTTTGTGGCAGTTCTTCATACCTGCTGTTTAGATAGAAGCAAGAGGCAAGACGTGTGTTTTGAAAAGTCTGCGCAAAACTATAAATAGCAATTTCTTGCTTCTTGCATCTTGCTTCTCGCCGCTGGCAATGCAAGTTTGCGCGAAATTTATAAATACAATTCTACCCTCTTACTTCTATCTTCTTACTTCTAGTAGTATATATTTACACAACACATTAAAGGAGCTTTGCGAATGAGCAGCGTTAAAAAATACCGCCCGTCGGCTTCGGGACTTGGCATAATACGGCTTGTGCTGATAGCCGCGTGCGTGGCGGTGGTTATTCTTTCAAGACGATATTTATCGGCTTATCCTATGATTATGTATCTTGTGATTGGAATATTCTGCGCCAGTGCCTTTGCTGTGGGAATGATTATTTTACCGATAGTGTTTGCAAAATCGACTTACACGGTATCTGAAGACGAGATACTGAAAGTTTCGGGTATGTTTTTTATATCGCGGCAGTATATGAAAACAAGCTGCATACAGTACATCACCACGGTGACTACGCCGCTTTCAAAGCTGACGGGCATGAACTTCATAATAGTAAACGCGCTGGGCGGCAGAATGATAATGCTGTTTCTTTCAAAAAAAGATGCGCTGGAAATTTCGGCGACACTCAACAGAACTATACGCCAGCGGCGAGAGTGGGAAAAGGCAAGGCAGGAGAAAAATGGTTAGTATCAAGACGAAGATCGCAGATTTCTTCAAATACAGGCAGCACCCGATACGCATACTCGGCTACACCACGCGCAGCTTCTGGCTGATAATAATACCGCTGACGAGAAACCTTGTTGCCATGCGGTATGACATCGCGGAGTGGCTTAAAGGTTCGTGGCTGAGCATACTGACGGTAACGCTTATTTTCGGGTACGCGTTCGTGCGGTGGGCGACTATTTCATACCACATAGAGAAAGACTGCATCATAGCAAAGAGCGGCTACTTCGGGCTTATGGAGAGCAAAATATACTATGACAGGATAACCTCGGTATCGGCAAGCCAGAGCTTTATTTACCGAATATTCCGCGCGCATAAACTGTACTTCAACACAAATTCGGGCTTCAAAAACGGCGTTGACATAACCCTTACCGTAAAGATGAGCGACTACAACAAGCTGTTTGAGATAATAGATCCGCAGAGCGCAGATTCGGCGAGCTTTACCTACAGACCAAAGCACTCGCAGATGCTGATATTCTCGCTGCTGTTCTCGTCGTCACTTTCGGGTATAATCATATGGAGCACATTTTTGATACAGGGCAGCCGCATTGTTGACGCGCAGATACAAGAGCGCATACGAAGCGAGATATTCAACATTACCGAAAGGGTGGAAGCGCTGCTTTCAAATATACCGCCTATTGCAGTGGCGGTTTCGCTGGCGGCAATTGCAAGCTGGGTGGTGTCGTTTATAGCGATGCTCATGCGGCACTGGTCGTTCAGCGTGGTGCGGCGCAAAAACAGGGTGGTAATAAAAAGCGGCTTTATAACAAGGCGGTCACACATTCTTGACCGCGAATCTATCGTGTGCGCGGACGTTCAGCAAAGCCTGCTGATGCGTATTTTCAAGATATGCTCGGTAAGGATAAACTGCAACGGCTACGGCAAAAGCGACCGTGAGACGAACGCTCTGATACCCATTACCACGCAGCGAGAGGTGGCGTGTTCTCTGCGGCTGCTGATGCCCGAGCTTAAGATACCCGAGATAACTCTGCGCCCTGGCGTAAAGCGGATAATGTATCACGTTTTGCCGCCGCTTCTGCTGTGCCTGTTTATACCGATAGGCGGCATGGTCACGCTGTATTATCTGCCGTCGTGGTCGCGGATAATACGCTTTGCTATAGTTATTTTTGAAGTGCCCTCGATATGGCTGACCGTAGTAAAACTCGTCAGCGGCTTCACGCTGGGGGCAGGCATAAAAGACGGCTATCTGCGGATAGATCACTGCCGTTTATACAGCTTTCACACGGTGATAATACCCGTTGAGAACATAAGCAAGGTAACGCTTTATCAGTCGGTGCCGCAGTTTTTCAAGAACAACTGCAACATCTGCGTGCAGGGGCAGTCGCTATCGGCGAAGAAGTACAAGGCGAAGAATTTCCCGTATGAAGAAGCGGTAACACTGTACGAACAAATGTACAAATAAAACGCGCCTCCGTTTGGGCGAAAGCGGAGGCGTTATTCATCTTCGGGGATATATTTCAATATGTCGGAAAGGTCGCAGTGGAGATAGTCGCAGATGCGCGTAAGCACGTCGAGGTCAACGCGCACCAGCTTGTTGTTGCAGTAGGCATTGAGCTGCGTTTGCTGCAAATTGCACGCGCGGCATATTTTGTATTTTGATACGTTGTGCTGTGCCCTGTAATCATCTATCGTAATAAGTATTTTGCCTGCCATTGTTATACCTCCGATTATATGTAATTATATACATATTATAAAACAGCATAGCAAAACGGTGTAGATGTATCTTTAAGCATTGTATAAAGTTACATCTTTTTTGTATATGCGCACGGGTATATAATAAAAGTACAAGTACTTTTACGAAAGGCGGAAATTATATGAAAATGAAAAAAGCGGCTGCGGCATTGTGCGCGGCGGCTCTCTCATTGACGGCTATGTCAGTTACCGCGTTCGCGGCTGATACCGACGGGGTGGCTATCAATGAAAAGAATTTTCCTGATGCAAATTTCAGGGAAGTTGTTAAAGAATTTGATACAGATGACAACAATAGTTTATCAACCGAGGAGATAACAGCAGTCAAAAAAATGTACTGTGACAGCAATAAAATAGCATCACTTGACGGAATAGAATATTTCACTGCGCTTGAAGAACTTCATTGCTATGGCAACGATCTTACAGATATTGACCTTAGCAGTAATACAGAACTTAAATTATTGGAATGTGACGGTAATAAATTCACATCACTTGATTTGAATAAAAACACCAAACTAAAAACATTGATCTGTTACAGCAACCCTCTTACCGAGCTTGATATCAGCGGCTGTACAGAGCTTAGTACATTGGTTTGTCGCAACACCTCACTCACAGAAATTGATGTAAGCAAAAATTCTTCTCTTGGATATTTAGAATGTTCTGAATGTGATAACCTTGAAAAGATTGATGTTACCACGAATACCGCGCTTGAATATCTGAATTGCTACAACAACAATCTCACAGAGCTTGATGTAAGCGGATGTACTGCGCTTACCACTCTGGATTGCAGCAGCAACCAGCTCACAAAGCTTGATGTAAGCAAGAATACTGCGCTTGAAGAACTGGGTTGCTCCAGCAACAAACTCACAGAGATTGATGTAAGCAAGAATACTAAGCTTGCACAACTGAGTTGCTACGTCAACAAGCTCACAGAGCTTGATGTGAGCAAGAATACCGCGCTTACATCTCTGTCTTGCAGCGACAACCAGCTCACAACGCTTGATGTAAGCAAGAATACTGCGCTTATATCTCTGTCTTGCGAAAACAACGAACTCACCAAACTTAATGTAAGCGGCTGCGAAAAGCTTGAGTATCTGAGCTGCAGTAATAACAAACTTACAGAGCTTGATGTGAGCAAGAATACTGCGCTTGATTATCTGGATTGCGGCGGCAACCAGCTCACAGAGATTGATGTAAGCAAGAATACTGCGCTTATAGGACTGGATTGCAGCGGCAACCAGCTCACAGAGATTGATGTAAGCAAGAATACTGCGCTTGAATGGCTGGATTGCTACAACAACAAATTAACAACGCTTGATCTAAGCAAGAATACTGAGCTTGAAGCGCTGGATTGCTACAACAACAAACTCACAACGCTTGATCTAAGCAAGAATACAAAGCTTACAAATGTAAGCTGCGACGACAACCAGCTGACCAAACTTGATGTCAGCGGCTGCGGTGAACTTTATAATCTGTATTGCAATAATAACAAACTTACCTCGCTTGATGTCAGCAAGAATACTGCGCTTGCATATCTGTATTGCATCAGCAATCAACTTACCTCGCTTGATATGAGCGGCTGTAAAGAACTTAAAAACCTTCGCTGCTACAACAATAAGCTTGCAGAACTTGATATAAGCGGTAATCCGAATATCATCAAAGTCTATACTGAAGGTGAAGAACTCGAGTATCTGCCGGAAGATGATCTTAAAGATGTTCTCGGAAAGTCTTATTTGGGAATCCCATTGGGAGAAAATGAAGAAGAGCCGTTTACTCACTATTACTATTTATATTGGGATAAGGCTACAAAGATATTGACCGAACCAAAACCCGAAGAAAAGCCTGTTACTCTGACCGATGAAAAAACCAAAGTAGCAGTTACCGGCATGCTTGACGGACTTAAACTGAACGTAAAGCCTGCTGATGTGAAAGATGCAGTTGCGGCTTATGACATTACTCTTACCGATGCCGACAACAAGGTGGTTCAGCCCAGCGGCAAGATTGAAATATCTATCCCGTGCGAGACTAAGGGGCTGTACCTCTACCACATAAAGGACGACGGCACAAAAGAATACATAGAGTCGAAGTACGTTGACGGCTGCTATGTGTTCACGGTTGATCATCTCTCGGTTTACGCGCTTATGAAAGACAAGCCGGAAGAAAAGCCCGTGACCACGCCCGAGGAGAACAAGCCCGAACAGAAACCCTCAACAGGCGACACCAAACCTGCTGACGACAGCAACAAGCCGACAGGCTCTGCGGCAGGCATAGCATTTGCTGGCATTGCACTTGCAGGCGCGGCGCTTATGGTTAGCAAAAAGAGAAAGTAATTTAACAGTACAAAGAATTCCCCTGTTCTGCTAGAACGGGGGAATTTTTTTAGAGGCAAGATAACGAGAATCAAGAGGCAAGAAGTTTGGGGCGGTGAACAGCTCCGCAGGCTTGCTGCGAAAGCAGCAACAATATTACAAACAACCGTTGACTTTTGCCGATGAAAGGGTTATAATTATTAAAGCACATATTATTTTGCGAAAGGCGGATATTATGAATATGAAAAAACTTGCTGCGTGCTTTTGTGCGGCGGCGCTCTCGCTGGCGGTCATGTCGGTTACGGCATTTGCTGACGGCGGTGTGGCTGTTGATGAAGAGAATTTTCCCGATGAGAAGTTCAGGGCATATGTTTCAGAAAACTGCGACATCGACAAGGACGGCAGTTTGTCAGGCGATGAGGCTGCTGCGGTCAAAGAAATAAACTGCTCGGCGATGGGTATAGCGTATCTGGACGGGATAGAAAACTTTACCGCTCTTGAAAAGCTTGATTGCAGTGAAAACAAAGAGCTTATCTGGTTTGACATAAGCAAAAACACGGCTCTGAAAGAGCTTTTCTGCAACGGCTGCGATGTTTCCGAGGTAAATATCAGCGACAACCAGTATCTTCTGCAAGCGTGCGTGAATGGAGAGATCGAGGAGCACGAAGACTATTACATAAAAAGGCTGCCGTGCGATGACGGCGATTACTCGGGCGGCTCGGGATATTACACGCTGTCTTTGAACAAAACAACGGCTATAATGGCTGATACTGCCAAGATCGAAAGCATACGAGGAGAATCATCGGTGGCTGAGACTACATCGGAGGAGAGTTCAGAGCTTTCGTCGATGCCGGAGTTCACTGTGTCAGATATCTCGATACCTGAAGTTGAAAGCAAAGATGACGGCGAAAAGTTCCCGTTGGGTGCGGCGGTAGGTATTGCGGTAGCGGCGGTCGCGGTAGTTGGTGCGGCGATCGCAGGTATTGTGGCGGTAAAGAAAAGAAAGTAATTTAACAGTACAAAAAATTCCCCTGTTCCTTACGGAGCAGGGGTTCTCTATTCTATCTTATACTAATTACTTTATCTCGATATTCGGGAGCTTTGAAAGGCTTGCGGCGATCTCTTCGTCCGTCGGGATATAGTCGCCCATTTCGCCGTCGTTGTACTTCTGATATGCTACCATATCAAAGTAGCCCGTGCCTGTCAGACCAAACACTATCGTCTTTGCTTCGCCCGTTTCCTTGCACTTTATGGCTTCGTCCATTGCTACCTTGATAGCGTGGCTGCTCTCAGGCGCGGGGAGTATGCCCTCGGTGCGTGCAAACTTGGTTGCCGCCTCGAATACTGCGGTCTGCTCAACGCTTCTGGCGCTTATAAGTCCGTCGTCATACAGCTGCGAAACTATGCCGCTCATGCCGTGGTATCTAAGTCCTCCTGCGTGGTTTGCAGAGGGTATGAACTCACAGCCGAGGGTGTACATCTTCTGCAGCGGACAAACCTTGCCTGTATCGCAGAAGTCATAAGCATACTTGCCTCTTGTGAGCGACGGGCATGATGCAGGCTCAACGGCGATTATCTCGTAGTCGTTCTCGCCGCGCAGCTTTCTGCCCATAAACGGTGAGATAAGTCCGCCGAGGTTAGAACCGCCGCCGGCGCAGCCTATGATTATATCGGGGTCTATGCCGTACTTGTCGCAGGCTGTCATTGTTTCAAGACCTATTACAGACTGGTGCAGCAGTACCTGAGAGAGCACCGAGCCTAGCACATAGCGGTAGCCCTCGCGCGATACTGCGGCTTCAACGGCTTCTGAAATAGCGCAGCCGAGGCTTCCTGTAGTATCGGGAAACTCTTCGAGTATCTTTCTGCCGACCTGTGTTGTATTTGACGGTGACGGTGTTACCTTAGCGCCGTAGGTACGCATAACTTCACGCCTGAACGGCTTTTGCTCATACGAACATTTTACCATATAGACATCGCAGTCGAGGTCGAGATACGCACACGCCATTGAAAGCGCCGTGCCCCACTGACCTGCGCCTGTTTCCGTGGTAACGCCTTTAAGACCCTGTTTTTTTGCATAGTAAGCCTGCGCTATAGCAGAGTTGAGCTTGTGGCTGCCCGAGGTATTGTTGCCCTCAAACTTATAGTATATCTTCGCAGGTGTGCCGAGCGCTTTTTCAAGGCAGTATGCTCTTACCAGCGGCGAGGGGCGGTACATCTTGTAAAAGTCGAGTATCTCCTGCGGAATGTCGATATACGGCGTGGTGTCGTCGAGCTCCTGTTTTGCAAGCTCGCGGCAGAACACCTGCGAAAGCTCGTCTTCGCTCATCGGCTTGCCAGTGCCGGGGTTTACCAGCGGCGAGGGCTTGTTTTTCATATCAGCCCTTACGTTATACCACTGCTTAGGCATCTCGCTTTCTTCGAGATAGATCTTGTAGGGGATCGTTTTTTCTGTTGACATAACTATCTTTCCTTTCTGAATTTAGTAAAATAAAAAGTCCCTTGAAAAGATCAAGGGACAGGAAATACAAACCTGCGGTACCACCCAAGTTGGCGCACAGTGCGCCCATCTCTTAGCCTTGATAACGGCGGCGGCCCGTTGACTGCTACTTGCCCATGCGGCTTTCGGTCACCCTCGGAAGCCCATTCTCTGCGCGCGCCTGCCGACTTGCACCAACCGTCGGCTCTCTGAAAGACGTATGCAGCAGTTACTTACACTTCGTCATAGGTTTAAACTATCATATTTATATTATACTCAAAATTTTTCTATTTGTCAAGAACAAAGGGGCAGTTCATAATATGTTTACAATTTAATGGTCGCTTTATATATAATGCGCTTACGCGCAAGCCTGCGGAGCCGTTCAACGCCTCACCAAAGTTGCCTTACCAAAACGGAAAAGTTTTCGGTCAAGCCTTTTTCAAAAGGCTTGTCAGGGTCGAGGGGTGAAACCCCCGTCGCCGTCCGCAGACGGCGAAAGCCCCATACGGCAGGCGCTCCGCAAATGGGTGTAGCGGTCGTAAACGACCGCGGGGGAAGAATTATTTCGCTTTTAGTTTTTGGGGCGAAATAATTCTTCAGGCGTTCCCAACGGGAACGCTACGCCCATGCAAGAGAGGGCGTTCCCTTTGAGAAGACCTTTGCTTTCTTGCCTGCACACGCTTGCGTGCGCAATAGCTTTGTAAAAAGTTTGCACTTTACTTGTGATGGCTTTTTCACATTGTACGGCGTTCTCTGAGAGAACGCGGAAAGAGAGCGTTGCGCTATAACTAGGGGAGGCTCAGCTTTTAGAAGCAAGAAAACTAGAAGCAAGAGGCAAGAATTTGCTTTTTTCAGTTTAGCACAATTTTTTCAAAACGCTCATCTTGCCTCTTGCCTCTTTCTAAATTGCAGAAATGGTAATCACGCACAAACGCCGAAAAGACATTTCTAACCTCTAACCTCTCACTTCTTGCCTCTAGCAGCGGCGCGCACGTTGCGTTTTCGGGGGCTCTGCCCCCGTACCCCCCGTGACCCTTTTGAAAAAGGGTCAATCGAAAACTTTTATTTTCTTGACAGGAAATTAAAGCTTTGCGCGTTATGAGGCTGCGAACAGCTCCGCAGGCTTGCGCGTAAGCGCAAACTTTTAAATAGCTATTGCGCACGCAAGCGCGCGCAGGCAAAAGAGCGTTGCGCTACAACAAGGGGAGGCTCTCTCTTGCAGAGCCTCCCCTCTTGAAAAACAGTTCACCGAACTGTTTTTCAATTCACCCTTTGCGGAGCGCCTGCCGTATGGGGATTTCGCCGTCTGCGGACGGCGACAATGGGCTTCCGCCCCTTGACCCTGACAAGCCTTTTGAAAAAGGCTTGACCGAAAACTTTTCCGTTTTGGTAAGGCAACTTTGGTGGGGCATTGAACAGCTCCGCAGGCTTGCGCGTAAGCGCAAAAACCTTAATAATTCTCCGCGTGAATTTCAAAATAACTCTGCGGATGCGCGCAGACGGGGCATACCTCGGGCGCTTTTGTGCCTACGATGATGTGTCCGCAGTTGCGGCACTCCCACACCTTGACTTCGCTCTTTTCAAAAACTGCCGCTGTTTCAACGTTCTTCAAAAGTGCGCGGTATCTCTCCTCGTGAGCCTTCTCGATAGCTGCCACCATTCTGAACTTCTTCGCCAGCTCAGGAAAGCCCTCTTCATCGGCGGTCTTGGCAAAGCCCTCGTACATATCCGTCCACTCATAGTTTTCGCCGTCGGCTGCTGCTGCGAGGTTCTCGGCGGTGCTGCCTATGCCTTCAAGCTCTTTGAACCACATTTTGGCGTGCTCTTTTTCGTTGTCTGCCGTTTTAAGAAACAGTGCGGATATCTGCTCAAAGCCGTCTTTCTTTGCTTTTGAGGCAAAATATGTATACTTGTTTCTTGCCTGAGATTCGCCTGCAAAGGCTGCCTCGAGGTTCTTCTCTGTCTGTGTTCCTGCGTATTTGCTCATAATATCATATCCTTTCATATTTAATACGGTCTGTGACCTTACAATTATTATAACATACCCACGGCAATGTTTTCAAGTACAAAAAATAAAAAAATATACCGCCGATGAATAAACACCGACGGTATTTTAAATATTACGCTTACTTGTTGTCGTCGCCGTAGAGCTTGCTGTAACGAACGAGATAATCATATCTGTCGGCAGCGTTCTTGATGGCAGCGCCAAACAGCTTCTCTGCCCTTTCGGGATTCTGACGAGCGAGAGCGTTGTATCGAACTTCGCCCATGATGAAGTCCTTATAGTCGGCAGTAGGAGCCTTGGAATCGAGCGTGAACGGATTCTTGCCCTCTGCTTTCAGACGCGGATCGAATCTGTACAGATGCCAGTAACCAGCCTGAACAGCCTTCTTCTCCTCTGTCTGAGCGATGCTCATGCCGCCCTTGATACCGTGGTTGATACAAGGAGCGTAAGCAATTATCAGCGAAGGTCCGTTATAGCTTTCAGCCTCTTCAATAGCCTTGATGCACTGATTGTAATCTGCGCCCATAGCGATGTGAGCAACATATACATAACCATAGCTCATAGCCATACCTGCGAGGTCTTTCTTCTTGACTTCCTTACCTGCGGCAGCAAACTGTGCTATAGCGCCTGTAGGAGTAGACTTGGAGGACTGTCCGCCGGTGTTGGAGTAAACTTCGGTATCGAATACGAAGATGTTCACGTCTTCGTTCTGGGCGAGAACGTGGTCAAGACCCGAATAGCCTATATCATATGCCCAGCCGTCGCCGCCGAAGATCCACATTGACTTCTTTCTGAGGAAGTCTGCATCTTTGAGTATCTCCTCGCTAGCCTTGGTCTTGTTCTTCTTCAAAGCAGCGATGAGTTTATCTGTAGCAGGCGAGTTAGCCTTGCCGTCGTTTACTGTGGAGAGGTAGCCCTCGATAGCTTCCTTGAGGTCAGCTTTCTTGGTGGTCTTCTCCAGCTCGAGTATCTTAGCTATAGCTCTCTGTCTGATAGTGTTCTGAGCGAGGAACATACCGTAGCCGTACTCAGCGTTATCTTCAAACAGCGAGTTTGCCCATGCAGGACCCTTGCCTGCCTTGTTGGTGGTGTAAGGAGTTGACGGTGCAGAGCCGCCCCAGATAGACGAGCAGCCTGTTGCGTTGGCGATATACATTCTGTCACCGAACAGCTGAGTTACCAGCTTAGCATACGGAGTTTCGCCGCAGCCTGCGCAAGCGCCCGAGAATTCGAGCAGAGGCTGCTTGAACTGCGAGCCCTTTACTGTGGTAGCCTTGAACTTCTCGAATACTTCCGGCTTCTCGGGGAGAGTAAGACCGTAGTTGAATACTTCCTGCTCGGCAAGCTGAGTTTCCAGAGGCATCATGTTCAGAGCCTTGTTGCCTTTCTTGCCGGGGCATACGTTTACGCAAGAACCGCAGCCTGTGCAGTCGAGAGCCGACATAGTTACCATGAAGTTATATCCCGGCATACCTGTCATAGGAACTGCCTTTTTCTTTGCAAGCTCGGGAGCTTTCTTCAGCTCTGCGTCTGTCATAACAACAGGTCTGATCACAGCGTGAGGACATACATAAGAGCAGAAGTTACACTGTATGCAGTTTTCGCTGTTCCATGCGGGAACGTCTACAGCTATGCCTCTCTTCTCAAATGCGGCAGAGCCCTGAGGGAATGTGCCGTCTGCCATATCTGCAAATGTAGATACAGGAAGCTTGTCGCCCTCCTGAGCGTTGCAGGGAATGAGTATGTTGTTTACGAAGCTCTCAAGTGTCTTGTTGCTGTTCTTAACGGCAGGCATACCCATTTCGGTATCCTTAGCCTTCTTCCATGCGGCAGGAACTTTAACTTCGTGTATCTGCTGATAGCCGGCGTCGATAGCATCGTGGTTCATCTTAACGATAGCTTCGCCCTTCTTTGAATAAGAAGCGGTCGCGGCATCTTTCATATACTTAACGGCTTCATCGATAGGAATGATGTTTGCAAGCTTGAAGAATGCTGACTGCAACACGGTGTTTATCCTGTTGCCCAGACCTATCTCCTTGCCTATCTTAACGCCGTTTATAGTGTAGAACTTGATGTTGTTCTGTGCGATATATCTCTTTACCTGACCCGGCAGGTGCTTATCGAGCTCCTTGTCGTCCCACTGGCAGTTAAGGAGGAACGTACCGCCCGGCTTAACATCGTTTACCATATTATACTTGGTGATGTAGCTTTCGTTGTGGCAAGCTACGAAGTCAGCCATATTTATAAGGTATGTTGACTTGATAGGTGTTTTACCGAATCTCAGGTGAGAAATGGTAACGCCGCCCGACTTCTTGGAGTCGTATGCAAAGTAAGCCTGAGCATACAGATCGGTGTGGTCGCCTATTATCTTTATGGAGTTCTTGTTTGCGCCAACGGTGCCGTCTGCGCCGAGACCCCAGAACTTGCAGGCTGTAGTGCCCTTGGGAGCGCTGTCCAGCTTGCCCTCTGTCGGCAGAGAGAGGTTGGTAACGTCGTCTTCGATGCCGATAGTGAATCTGGGCTTGTAGGTCTCTTTCCATGAAGCGTTCCAGAATACTGCCTTGATCTGGTCGGGAGTGGTATCCTTGGAGCCGAGGCCATATCTGCCGGAAGCTATGGTGATGTTATTGAACTTAGTGCCCTTGAGAGCTGCAACAACATCGAGGTACAGAGGTTCGCCGAGAGAGCCGGGCTCTTTTGTTCTGTCAAGAACAGATACCTGCTCGACGGTATCGGGCAGAGCTTCAACGAGCTTGTCTGCGCAGAACGGTCTGTACAGTCTTACCTTTACAAGACCGAGCTTAGTGCCCTCTGTAGCGTTGAGGTAATCGATAGTTTCTTCGATGGTATCGCATACCGAGCCCATAGCAACGATAACGTGTGTAGCATCGGGTGCGCCATAGTAGTTGAACAGCTTATAATTTGTGCCGACCTTTTCGTTGACCTTGTTCATATACTCCTCAACGATGCCGGGTATCTCGTTATAATACTTATTGCAAGCCTCACGAGCCTGGAAGAAGATATCGGGGTTCTGGGCAGTACCGCGAAGAACGGGGTGCTCGGGGTTGAGAGCTCTTGCTCTGAACTCATCGATAGCGTTCATATCGACCATATCGGCAACGTCAGCCTTATCCCATACTTCTATCTTCTGAATTTCGTGAGATGTTCTGAAACCGTCAAAGAAGTGCAGGAAAGGAACTCTGCCCTTGATAGCTGCAAGGTGTGCTATAGTACCCAGATCCATGACCTCCTGGGGGTCGGTGGAGCAGAGCATAGCGAAACCTGTCTGACGGCACGCATAGATATCAGAGTGATCTCCGAAGATGTTAAGAGCGTGTGATGCAACGCATCTTGCCGAAACGTGGATAACACAGGGGAGCAGCTCACCGGCGATCTTATACATATTCGGGATCATCAGAAGAAGACCCTGAGATGCGGTGTAGGTCGTAGTCAGCGCGCCTGCTGCGAGTGAACCGTGCACAGTACCCGAAGCGCCTGCTTCAGACTGCATCTCGGCTACCTTTACGGGCGTACCGAAAATGTTTGTCTGACCCTTGGCGGACCACTGGTCTGTTACTTCAGCCATGACCGAAGACGGTGTGATCGGATAGATAGCAGCGACTTCTGTAAACGGGTATGATGCCCATGCAGCAGCGTTGTTACCATCCATGGTTTTCATTTTTCTTGCCATTGGTAAAAAACCTCCTCAAGTATTTTGAAGTCAGATATAGGCAAAAAGCTTTGCCGTTTTATCGCCCGAGCAAACAGCTTTCATCGGGCGTTATCCTTCCAACTATATATTGTATCACATTTTTGAGCGTTTGTAAATAGCATATTCGGTGAATTTCTTATTGTTTTTTTAAAAAATATACTATTTTATATAAAAGAGCTTCTGAGATAAGTAGTTAATTGCGCTTACGCGCGGCGCAGGAGCGCAGTGTCTTGTCGGCTTTAGCCTCCAAGCCACAATGAAAGAATTACTTAGCCGCCGAAAGTGTGGCGGCTATTTCAGAATATGCTCGAAAGCTCGCATATTCTGAAACCGTAATTCTTTTGCACAGTGCGTTTAATATCAATGGTGTGGACTTTTACGCCATTCCCACAAAAGATTTAAATCAACTGACAAAAAATTCATATGCAGTACGTTTCAAGTCTAATTCCCGCACTACTGACCTCCGTTTCCTTGCAAACAAACCCTATGCGTATTTCGCTATTTCGCCTCTACCACAAAGGCACGAAGTTCCGAGCGAAGAGGTCGCGACATTCCACCAAGGCTCAGCGCGTGGTCGTAGGTGTCGGGTACAGCGGTCGCAAGCGACCGCTTAAAGAGAGCTCGAGGGGAAATTTTAGATAAGAAGGGAGCAAGTTTCGCAAGAAACTTGTGGCGAACGCTTGCGTTCGCTGTGGAGCCTTGCGCGCCCTTCCTTGCAGATACACTCCCTATACCCTCTATGGCACACTTCGCAAAGCGAAGTGCAGAAGAATTGGGCTTTTATATATTGTTGCCCAATTCTTCACGCGGTCGCTAGCGACCGCTGTCCCTCGCATAGAAATGCGCGAACGTGTTAGCTCACTCAAAATGAGAAGAAAACCAAAATAAAGTTGGAGCGTTGAACAGCTCCGCAGGTTAGCTGCGACAGCAGCGAAAATAAATCTTGCCCTATTAGAAATTAGAGGTTAGAAGTTAGAAATATTTTTTCTCGACATTGCATTATATCACCATGCCTGCGGTCTACTAAGAAGCAAGAGGCAAGATGCGTGTTTTGAAAAATTTGTACTAACTATAAAAAGCAATTTCTTGCTTCTTGCCTCTTGTAAATCGCAGGTATAAAAAACTATCGCAAAGGCGCGAAACCGTTTCTAATCTCTAACATCTCACCTCTAATTGCGCAAATTACGATTTATCTCAATATACACAAAGAATAGGTACGAAATAAAAAATAGCCCCCTATACTCTAATAGCACAAGGGGCAGCATATTTTACTTTGTATTCTTCAAGCTCCAGCGGAAGGTCGAGATCCTTTGCGCTTTGGTGTTGTCTATATGCCAGTTTGCCAAAGCCATGGATATATCAAAATATCTGTAGTCTGTCTTCGCTCTCTGCTTGCTGAGCGGCACAAGGCTCACCGACGGCTGCTTCTGTATTACCGCGCCTATCCTGTGGTGCTCTCTTTCATAGTCAAGTATCTCTTTTGCGGAGATCATTCTTGTATCGGCAATGTTGAATACGCCCTCGTATCTCGATGTAGGCACGCTGACTATTGCGTTTATAAAATCTATAAGGTTGAAAACACAGCAGAATGAAAAGCTGTTCTCGCCCTCTCTGATTATGTACGCAACGTCTTCTTTCGCATCGTACACTCTGTCATGCAGGTTCTGGGTATATTCAGCGGTATAAAGCGGAGCTACCCTTGCTATTACAGGCACAACGTTTGTTTTCTTTACAGCCTTGTTGAGAAATTTCTCGCTCGTAAGCTTCATGTCTGCATAATAGCTGCTGCCCTTTTCGGGGGTATCTTCTCTGATAGGCTCTCTGCCCTTCTGCATACCGTACACGTCCGTAGTGCTCAGCAGCACTATGTTGGTAACGTTCGCGTCTACAGCCGCATCATAAAGAAATTTATCACACGCCTTGCTGGACTTCATAACATCATCGGTTATGAGAGAGTCGATGTCGTTGTCTACAGAGCAGGCAAGGTGCACCAAGGTATCTATCCTGTTGCCCTTTATGATGCCCTCTATCGTTCCTCTGTCGGCAATGTCGCACTGAGTGAACGAATAATCGGGGCTGGTGCCTATAAACTCATTGGGCTTGCTGTCGACCGCAAATACTTTATGCTTCTTCTGCAAAAGCGATGACGTAAGATACATTCCTATCATTCCGCTCGCGCCCGTTATAAAAACTGATGCCATTTTATTCACCTCAAATTTCGGTAGTCAATTATATTAAAATTTATGTAAAAGGCAAAAACATTATCCGCCTACCTTATATTATAACACAATATCTTGAAAATGCAAATCTTTTTTTGTATTTTTCGTTTATTTTGATTTATTTTATAATTTTGCTTGCAAGTTTTTGTGAAATGTGATAAAATTGCATAAGAGGGTATAACGCCTCGGAGCATAAAAATTGAAAATTGTAAATAATTGCCTGACAAATATTGACAGAATCTTTGACGCTTATCAATATTTTCAAGGGTATGATACCGTGAGGGGAGATAAATTTGCAACTGACAGGTCTGTTCTTTTTGTTCATGTTTCTGCCGCTTGCTATACTGTTCTCATATTTTGACCGCAGTGTAGAATATAAAAATTTTATTCTTGTAGTATTTTCAGCGCTTTTCTTTGTATGGGGAAAAGGCATAGGCATTGCTGTGTGCGCTGTTCTCCTGTCCTCCGTGCTTGACTGGCTGCTGGGGCTTTTGTGCGGCAGTAAAAAGCATACCGCACTGCGTGCATTGGGTCTTGCGGCTGCTGTTTTGGGCAACGCTGCGTTGGTTTTATGGGCATCGCATGATATGCAGCTTACGGGAGTGCGGCGGCTGGCGCTGGTTTTATACGGGCTGAGGGCTGCTTCATATGCATTCGACTGCTTTACCAAAAAGACATCTGCCGATAAAAACCTGTTGAACGTTATGACATATCTTATATCCTTCCCGATGATGACAGCCGCGCCGCTGGTGAGGTACTCAGATATATGCGGTCAGCTGCGCGAGAGAAATGCCGACGGTGAAGATATATCGCAGGGACTTGACAAAATGGTGATAGGCATTGCAAAATTTGCGATAGCCTCGCCGGTGCTTGCGGCTGTTACGGCGGCAGGGCTTGACAGGAGCGAGATAACGCTTTCGGGCAGCATAGCAGGCATGGCGGCTTACATTCTGCGCTTTTGCATATACTGGTCTGCGCTGGCGGATATTTCTGTAGGCTGCGGCAGGCTGTTCGGTTTTGTATACCCGGAAGGATATTCGTTTGTTGAGATGAGTAAAGGAGTTGCGGGGCTTGCAAAAAGCCTCAATGGCACTCTGAACGGCTTTATATACGATGTTACCGTGCGACCGATACTTAGAAAGAGCCGCATTGCGGCAGGGTTTGCCTGCATACTGTGCGGTGCGCTTTCGGCGGCGTGGTTTGGGCAGAGCATATTCTTCCTGGCGGCAGGAGCGGCGGCAGGGCTTATATTCGCCGCTGAGAGGATGCTTTCCAAAAAAATCAAAGGCAACAAGGCGCTTACATGGTGCTACACCGCGATAGTGCTTATATCTATCGTGGGCGTAACGCGGTTTGACAGCGTTGCTGCTCTTGCAGACTGGGGCAAAGGTCTTATAGGCATGGGTGAGCCGTATATTTTAAGTGTTGCGCTCAAAGAAGTAATAAAGAAATATTTCTTCGTGCTGGCTGTGCTGGCTTTGGCATATTTTCCGCCTGTGAGATATCTTTGCAGGCGTGTTGTACAGCAGTTTTCGCAAAAGTCTGTCCGCTGGTACGGAGTATTCAGGATACTGAAAACGCTTGCGCTGTGTGCGTTGCTGCTGCTTGGTGCGGCATCTCTGGCAGGCGCGGCGCCGTGGTCTGTATAAGGAGGGGAGCGGCATGGATAACTTTGATAACAAGAGAAACAGAGACCTCGACATAACTCTGGGCGGCATCAATACGTTCGACAGTACGGAAAGTACAGAAAATACCGAAAATACAGAAAGTACAGAATATACCGATAATATTGAAGATACTGCAATTGAAGAAGTATATGAGACTATTGAAGAGCAGGAAGAATACGCGCAAGAGCCCACAGAGGGAGAAGAAGCGCGCGGCGTACCTATTCCCGAAGAAGACCACAGGGCAGACGAAGTGCTCAGCGGCATGGCGATAGATACAGTGCGCGGTCACTACACGTTTTTTGACCTTGCCGTGCTTATAACTACGGTTTTTGCTGTAGCTCTTACACTGCTTCTGATGCGCGAGACCGACAGGTATGGAGAGGACAACGTAAAGCTGTCGTTTCAGTCTTTTATGGACGGCTCTTACACGCAGGCGATGAGCAACAGATATATAAGCAGGCTGAATATTGACACTCTGAAAGAGAAGATAGAGAACATAACCGGGCATTTATACGGCTTTGGCGGCGTGGCGCAGGCTCTGCCGGAAGATGAGATATCGCCCGATGATCAGCCAAGCACTGGGTATGTTACGAATTTCCCCGAGTATACCACGACGACTGCAGAAAGCGCTTCGGAGACTTTGCAGCAGACTACGGGGGAGGTATCGGCGGTAGTTGACCCCGAGCTTACCGGCTCGCCTGTGACTATGAAACCCTCTTCGATAACGATAGAAACCAGCTTTACAGGCAAGGTATCGCGCTACACTACGCTGACATCGGAATTTACGACGACAGGCACATACAAGCCTACCGCAACAAAGCCAAAGACCACAGCACCGACTGCCACAAAGCCCGAGACCACAAAGTCAGAGGCAACGACCTCAAAGACCACAGAAGCTGAGACAAAGCCGCCTCAGAGCGTTTCAGAGACCACGGCTTCCTCCGTCAGCGAGACCACGCCGACGACAAGCGAAACCACTACAACGGCAAGTGAAACAACGCC
The DNA here is from genome assembly GCA_947624375.1 of uncultured Clostridia bacterium. Taxonomy (GTDB): domain Bacteria; phylum Bacillota; class Clostridia; order Oscillospirales; family Ruminococcaceae; genus UBA7477. The sequence goes on from CANQKD010000005.1 coordinate 102,699, forward strand.
CGATACACCTTCGGAAACGAGCAGCGAGACCACGACACCTGCTTCTGAAGTCACGCAGGAAGAGCCTGCTGTTACCACCACTCCGCCCGAAACACCCGAGCCGTGAGCAAAGTGAAAAATACGTTTCCATACTCTGACGACAACAAGAGATACCACACGTATAACTACTATCTGCGCGGACGGTTCGGGAGAAAGGTGTCGAAAGTATCGCTGGATCTGGGGCTTTCATGCCCGAACCGCGACGGCACAAAAGGCACAGGCGGCTGCATATTCTGTTCGGCTGCGCGCAGCGGTGAGTTTGGCGGCGACCCGTGCCAGAGCATTGAAAGCCAGTTTGAGAGCGTTAAAAGCGTGCTGGGCGGCAAGTGGAGCGGCTGCCTTTACATAGCGTATTTTCAGGCGGGAACGAACACTTACGCTGACTGTGATTTTTTGAAAGAAAATTTTGAAAGAGCGCTGAAGCTGCCCGGTGTTGTGGGGCTCAGCGTTGCAACGCGGTGTGACTGTATAGACGGGCAAAAGGCGGATATGCTTGCCTATCTTTCGGAAAAGACTTATCTTGTAGTAGAACTTGGGCTGCAAACGGTGCATGACGACACCGCCTCTCTTATAAACCGCTGCCATACTTTTGGCGATTTTATGAAAGGGTATGAACTTCTTGCCAGCCGCGGCATAAACGTTTGCGTACACCTGATAGACGGTCTGCCGGGCGAGGACAGGGAGAAGATGAAAGAGAACGCGAGGGTGGTGGCATCGCTTTCGCCGCACGCTGTAAAGCTGCATTTGCTGCACGTGCTTAAAGGAACGGCTCTTGCACAGATGTATGAAAGCGGCAGATATGAACCGCTTAGTATGGAAGAATATGTGAATATCGTGTGCGATCAGCTGGAACTGTTGCCGCCCGAAACGGTGATAGAGCGCATAACGGGCGACGGCGCGAAAAGCGAGCTGCTTGCCCCGATGTGGAGCACAAACAAATTCGCGGTGATGAATGCTATTGACAAGGAAATGGCACGGCGAGGAAGCTGGCAGGGGAAGAAATATAAAAAGTGAGTTGCTTATTGCTTTTATGTTGATAATAAGATAGATCGGAATGAAGATCGCGTTATGTTAAGATAATAGAGAGATGAGTGACAAATGAAGAAAATTGTTTTAGTTTTATGTGCAATGGTTTTATTTTCGGGTTGTACAAAAAACGAAGATACTTCCTCGGTAGCAAATACGAACGTTGTAATGAATGAAAATGAGTTTGAGATCATAGATGAGAGTCAGTATTATCGTTTAAAAAAAGGTGATAAAGTATTCCAATATGAAATTTTGAATGAAAGTCAAAATATTGTAAAATGTGGTTATTATCCTAAAGAACCTGATATATCAATGTTAAATGGATCAATTGTAAAAGTATCATATCAAGCCGGAACCGGGTTATCAACAAAATGGACATTCTATTATGATACTGAAAATGATAAGTTTTCCCCTGTATACTATAGCGTGTTCGACGAATTTGGAGAAAATGTAGTGTATAAGGAAAATGACAGTATTATAGTAAGTGACATTTTCGATAACACGCAATTTTACATGGTGCTTGACAAATTTAGTTTCCCTGTCGCAAATTCAGTTGACCCGTTTATTCAAGCCAAAATTGATGAAGATGGTAAACAAATCGTTATTTCATATTTGACAGGTAATGATTTTGAGGAGATCACAGAGTGCTTTTTAATATCAAAATAATGTAAATTCTGATTTATCATAATAAGCTAATAAGCGTTCTGTACAAATAACGCCCTCTCAAAACGTTCAAAAGCGTTGAGAGGGCGAAACTTTTGTGTGAGACGTGGAAGAATATACTTCCAGAAGTGTGTGGGGTAGGCGTGGCTTATGTGGATAAGTGGGCGTGGGAAAGTGCGGCGGTGGGCGGTAGTTGTTGGGCGTGTAATAATGTTGCTGCTTTCGCAGCGCGCAGGAGCGCGTTCAACGCCTACATTTACATATTTCAACAATTATAGGATGCTAAAATCCACCCATTAGTCCCCCATAAGAGAGGGGCGCTGGAAGAATATTCTTCTGGAAGTTTTAGGGGGTTAGTGATGATTTTTTGGGGGAGCAGTAGAGTATTTTTAGGTTTACTAATGGAAATGGAACATTAAAAAGTGAAAACTTTTTCATACAGTTTGGCATTCTCTGAGAGAACGCGGAAAGAGAGATAAGGTTTTTTCATAGGGGAGGCGCAGCTGTTAGAAGCAAGAAAACGAGAGGCAAGAGGTGCGGTTTGAAAAGTTTGCAATAAACTATAAGAACAAGAAACGTACCCACCACATACCGCCCAAAGAGAAGTTACTGTAAGTATATTCTTCCAACGGTATGGGGCGGCGTGATTTTTGGCAGAGATGTTTTAGTAGGGAGAGTAATAGTGCGAAAATGAGCTGTGCTTGTTAGGTGCGTTTCTTGCTTCTTGCTTCTAGGTAGACCGCAGTATTGAAAATCTGCCGCGAAAATAGCAAAAGCGTTTCTAACTTCTAGCCTCTAACATCTTACCTCTAATAGCTGAATATTCTTCCAGTGGCGTGGAGGGGGTAGGCGTGGCTTATGTGGGTAAGTGGGCGTGGAAAAGTGCGGCGGTGGGCGGTAGTTGTTGGGCGTGTAATAATGTTGCTGCTTTCGCAGCGCAGGAGCGCGTTCAACGCCTACATTTACATATTTCAACAATTATAGGCTGCTAAAATCCACCCATTAGTCCCCCATAAGAGAGGGGTGCTGGAAGAATATTCTTCCGGAAGTTTTAGGGGGTTAGTGATGATTTTTTGGGGGAGCAGTAGAGTATTTTTAGGTTTACTAATGGAAATGGAACATTAAAAAGTGAAAACTTTTTCATACAGTTTGGCGTTCTCTGAGAGAACGTGGAAAGAGAGCGTTGCGCTACAACAAGGAGAGGTTCAGCTTTTAGAAGCAAGATAACTAGAAGTAAGAGGCAATAAGTAGGGGATATTTACAAAGTTGTTGCGCACGCAAGCGCGCGCAGGAAAGATAGCTATGCGCTACAACTAGGAAAAGCCCTCTATTGCAGGAGCAGCGTTCCCGTTGGGAACGCCCGAAGAATTATTTCGCTTTTAAATTATTTGATGGCGAAATAATTCTTCCAGCGGTCGCTAGCGACCGCTGTCCTCATTTAAAAACAGTCCACTGGACTGTTTTTAAATTCACCTTTTTCGGAGCGCCTGATGCGTTTTCGGGGGCGCTGCCCCACCCCCCGCGACCCTTTTGAAAAAGGGTCGATCGAAAACTTTTCCTTTCTTGACAAGACTTTATAGTTAGCGCAAAAGTTGAAGTCACAACTTCTTGCCTCTTGCCTCTTAATCTCTTGCCTCTAATAGCAAAGGCTCTCTTTTTTACAAGAAAGCCTTTTTGTTATGCATTGTTTTACGCTTCTTCAAAAGCATCTTTTCCCAGTCCGCAGGTGGGGCAGGTCCAGTCGTCGGGTACGTCCTCCCACTTGGTGCCGGGGGCTATGCCGTTGTCGGGATCGCCCAGCGCTTCGTCATATACATAGCCGCAGGGGCAAGCATATTTCTTCATATCCATACTCCTTTCATTGTGTATGTATTACTTGAAGTATCTCTCCAGCAGTCCTTTAAGAGCCTTGCCGTGACGTGCCTCGTCTCTTGCCATTTCGTGAACGGTGTCATGTATAGCATCGAGGTTGTTCTTCTTAGCGCACTTAGCAAGGTCAGTCTTGCCCTGTGTTGCGCCGAACTCACAGTCAACTCTCCATGCAAGGTTGTCCTTGGTGGAAGCTTTCATATTCGGTTCGAGCTCTTCACCGAGCATCTCGGCAAACTTGGCTGCGTGCTCTGCTTCTTCATAAGCTGCCTTTTCCCAGTAAAGACCTACTTCGGGGTAGCCCTCGCGGTGAGCTATTCTCGCCATGCAAAGATACATACCTACCTCGCTGCACTCGCCGTTGAAGTTGGCTTTCAGCTGCTCGAGTATATAAGCCTTGTCCTCGTCGCTAACGTCGGGGTTGTTCTTTACGGTCTTGGCGTAAATGCCGTACTCGTGCTCGGCAGCAAGAGTGATCTCGCCCTCAACCTTCTTAAACATTGATGAAGCGGCATGGCATACGGGGCACTCGGCAGGTGCTGCATCGCCCTCATATATGTATCCGCAAACAGTACATACAAATTTTGACATATAAATTACCTCCATCATACAAAATTCTGCGGCAGTTTGAGCCACAATTAAAGTATACCACACAAAAGGGGCGTTTGTCAATCGCTTAAATATGTAAAATGAATGAAATTTATCAGTATGTGTACTTGCCCTGAGGCTGGGCTATCTTGCAGTCTGAAAGCCATGATAAAAACCTGTTAGCGGCTGACAAAGTTACATCTAAAATTTCCGGCGGCATATCTTTGCTTTCAAATTTTGCAACGCCCTCTACGTTTTCGTCGGGGGTATACTGCCAGCCGAATGCTTTCATTATCGCTTTGCAGGTGAGCTCTGCTTCAAACTCTTTCTGCTCGGGCGGAATATCGCACCGCTTAGGTATCTTGCAGCCCAGAAAGTCTTTGTCGGTTATTTCTTTATCCTGCGGCAGATGACCGCACAGCAGGTGACCTATCTCATGAAAGAATGTCGGCATCTGCTCGGTGAGTTTATGCCTGATGTTCAGTACCATGGCATAGTGGGTATACAGCCTGAGCGGTTCGCCCTTTTTGCCGCGGCACTCTATAGGCATCGGCGCTTTCTGGTATATCATCTCGCCGAAAAGGCGTTCGCCGAAGTCCTGTTCGCCAAAATACACGCCGTGACTGCTGAGCACATACACAAGTTCTTCTTTTGTAAACGGCGGCACTGTGGGCAGTTCATAGCTTTTTTGCTGTTGCATCCAGCTGCGGAGCGGTTCACCCTCGGGGCTGTAGGTATCGCACGCCTCGTAATATATCTCCAGCGGCGAAAATGGCTTTACAATAAGAAGCGGCCTTGCCTCGGGTTTTATAAGTCTGCCGTAATCTCTAAGCCAGGTGCTCTCGTTTGCTGCAAAACCGAGCCCGGGTCTTTGCACCAGCAGCACAGCCGAATTATACAGCGAAAGCCCCGACATCTGCCACATATACGGCGCATAATCATACAGATCTTCAAGCATATCGTGTTTTATTATATATGTTAGTATGGGATCGTTCGGCCTCATAAATTCGCCGCCTTTCTATTTGTCTTTTTATCTTTAAGAGCATACAGCCGCTCAATAACGCTTGCAGGTGTTTCTTCGGTATCTTTCAAAGGGAACGGAATACCCAGCTTTTCATATTTTGCAGAGCACATTTTTTTAAACGGCAAAAGCTCCGTTTTCTTAACGCACTTATGCGCCGAGGCTATCTCAAACAGCCGCCGCACATTTTCTTCGCTGTCGGTAAAGCCCTTTATTATAACCTGCCGAAGATACGTATCTATATGCATTTTATCCAGCAGTAAAAGAAAATCATCGGCGGCTTGCATATCCATTCCGCAGAAATCTTTGTATGCTTTTGCATCGGTAGATTTGTAATCGAGAAGCACGGTGTCGGTATATTGCAGAAGCTGCATAACATCATCGTTTATAACACAGCCGCTGGTATCAAGGCAGGTGGAAATACCGCTTTGTTTGCAAAGAGAGAAAAGCTGCGTTACGAATTTTGCCTGCAACAGCGGTTCGCCGCCTGAAACGGTAACGCCGCCGTCACTTCCGAAGTAGCTTTTGCAGCGTTCTACACGTTTCATAACTTCCTGCGCGGTGTACTCGCTGCCGCCGCTCAGATCCCATGTTTCGGGGTTGTGGCAGCATTTGCAGCGCAGTTTGCACCCCTGCATGAATACCACATACCGCACGCCGGGACCATCAACAGTGCCAAGCGACTGAAAGCTGCTTATTCTGCCGAAGATCTCGCACATTATATAGCCTCGTGGAATGTGCGCATAATAACTTCTCTTTGCTGCTCACGAGAGAGCTTGCAGAAGTTCACCGCATAGCCAGAAACGCGTATAGTAAGATTGGGGTAATCTTCGGGACACTCATACGCTTTGAGAAGCGTTTCGCGATTCATGACGTTCACGTTTATATGGTGCGCGGCGTTGAGGAAATATCCCGTCAGTATAGCAACAAGATTGTCGGTGCGCTCTGTTTCGCTCTTGCCCAGCGCCTCGGGTATTATAGAAAACGTGTTTGAAATGCCATCCATACAAGCTGAGTACGAAAGCTTTGATACAGAGTTGAGTGATGCCAGAGCGCCGTTTTCTTCTCTGCCGTGCATGGGGTTTGCGCCGGGTGCGAAAGGCTCGCCTTTCTTTCTGCCGTCGGGCGTTGAGCCTGTTTTCTTGCCGTACATAACGTTTGAAGTAATAGTCAGCACCGAAAGGGTGTGCTTGGCGTTTCTGTAGGTGGGAGTTTTCTTCAGCTCATCTATAAACTCGTGCAGCATATCCTGCGCTATGGTGTCCGCACGGTCGTCATCGTTGCCGTACTTGGGGAAATCGCCCGTAGTTTCAAAATCAACTATAATGCCGCTTTCATCGCGCACAGGCTTTACCTTTGCATACTTTATAGCCGAAAGCGAATCTGTCAGCACCGAAAGCCCTGCCACGCCAAACGCCATAAGCCGCTCAACATCGGTATCGTGCAGTGCCATTTGTATCTTTTCATACGCATACTTGTCATGCATATAGTGTATCACGTTCATAGTGTTTACATACAGCCTGCACAGCCATTCGCGGTAAAGGCGGAATCTCTCCATTACCTTGTCGTAGTCAAGATACTCGTCCTGCATGGGCTGCATCTGCGGCCCTACACGTGTGCCGAATACGTTGTCTATACCGCCGTTTATAGCCAGCAGCAGAAGCTTTGCCAAATTCGCCCTCGCGCCGAAAAACTGCATCTGCTTGCCTACCTTCATAGCCGAAACACAGCAGGCTATCGCGTAATCATCGCCGAAGTGAGGACGCATAAGATCATCGTTTTCATACTGTATTGAATCGGTATCCTGCGAAACCTTTGCGCAGAAGCGTTTGAAGCCCTCGGGCAGGCGTGCGCTCCACAGCACTGTGAGGTTCGGCTCGGGCGCGCTGCCTAAAGTATACAGCGTGTTTAGTATGCGGAAACTTGACTTTGTTACCAGCGTTGTGTTGTTCTCGCCCATGCCGCCAACGCTTTCGGTTATCCACATCGGGTCGCCGCCGAAAAGCTCGTTGTAGTCGGGCGTGCGCAGGTGGCGAGCCATTCTCAGCTTCATAACAAACTGGTCGAAAAGCTCCTGCGCGCTTTTTTCATCGAGTATGCCGTTTTTCATGTCGCGTTCTATGTATATGTCAAAAAATGTGCTTACCCTGCCAAGCGACATCGCCGCGCCGTTCTGCTCCTTGTTCGCGGCAAGGTAGCCAAAATATGTCCACTGCATAGCTTCACGCGCGGTGGAAGCAGGCTGACTTATATCAAAGCCGTAGATGGCAGCCATTTCTTTAAGCTTGCCAAGGAAGTTTATCTGCTGGAAGAGTTCCTCGGTGAGTTTTATAGTATCGGCGTTCATTACGCCATCGCCGATCTTCAGTTTGTCTTGCTGCTTTTGTTCTATGAGAGCATCAACGCCGTAAAGAGCCACCCTGCGGTAGTCGCCGATTATCCTGCCTCTGCCGTATGCATCGGGCAGACCCGTGAGCAGTGCGCAGTGACGTGCGGCTTTCATCTCGGGGGTGTAGCAGCGGAAAACGCCGTCGTTGTGGGTGGTGCGGTAGGTGAAGTATTCTTCTATCTTGTCCGAGAGCTTGTAGCCGTAAGCCTCGCAAGCCTCACGAGCCATTCTTATGCCGCCGAAAGGGTTCACGCCTCTTTTGAGGGGCGCGTCCGTCTGCAAGCCGACAATAAGCTCGTTTTCCTTGTCAAGGTAGCCTGCCTTGTAGTTGCACAGAGAAGAAACGGTCGTGGTGTCAATGTCCAGCACGCCGCCTTTTTCGCGCTCCTGTTTTTGCAGACCGCGCAGCTTGTCCATAAGGGAGTTGGTGCGCTCGGTCGCCGTTTCGAGGAAGCTGTCGTCGCCGGTGTAGGGGGTGTAGTTTGTCTGAATGAAGTTACGCACGTTAATGCCGGTGCACCAGTCGCCCTGCGTAAAGCCTTGCCATTGGGTGAATTTCATAATGATCCTCCTATTAGATAAAGGGTTATAAATGTTGTTGTTTGCGCTTACGCGCAGCGCAGGAGCGCGTTCAACGCCCCACAACGCGCAAGGGCTTTAAGTCTTGTCAAGAAAGGGAAAGTTTTCGGTCAAGCTCTTTTTTACAGTTGCTTCGCAACTGCCAAGGCTTGTCATGGGTCGTAGCGTATGCAAGCATACGCTGGGTGAAACCCCCGTCGCCCTCCGCAGAGGGCGAAAGCCCATACACCGTGCGCTCCGCAAATGGGTGCAGCGACTGCTAGCAGTCGCCTACAAAATAGTCCTGTGGACTATTTTGAAATGAGGGCAGCGGTCGTAAACGACCGCGGGGAAGAATTTTTCGCATTTTAATTTTGGAGCGATAAATTCTTCGGGCGTTCCCAAAGGGAACGCTACGCCCATGCAAGAGAGGGCGTTCCCTAGTTGTAGTGCAACGCTCTCTTTCCGCGTTCTCTCAGAGAACGCCGTGCTATGTGAAAAAATCTTATAAAACAAATCTATAAATTATAAATATTCTCACCCACTATCCGTCCAACAAAAGGGAACTGGAATAATATTCTGCCGGTCATCTTTTGGATAGGTGTAAGGTTCCTTTTTGGGATATACGGCTGTTGTGTGGCGTTAAACAGCTCCTGCGGTGCACAACAGCGCAAACTTTTAACAAAGCTGTTGCGCACGCAAGCGCACGCAGGAGTAATAGTCGGGTCTTTTCAAAGGAGAGGCTCAGCTTTTAGAAGCAAGAAAACTAGAAGCAAGAGGCAAGATGTTTGGCTTTGAAAAGACTGCACAAAGCTATAAAAAGTATTTTCTTGCTTCTTGCCTCTATCTGAACCGCAGATATGGAAAACTGCCGCAAGAGTTCTTAAAAACGTTTCTTACTTCTAACCTCTCACTTCTAACCTCTAGCAGCAGAGCGCACGATGTAGGGGATTTCGCCGTCTGCGGACGGCGACGAGGGTTTCACCCTCGACCTGACAAGCCTTTTGAAAAAGGCTTGACCTAAAACTTTCCCTTTCTTGACAAGATTTAAAACCTTTGCACGTTGTGGGGCGTTAAACAGCTCCGCAGGTGCTGCGAAAGCAGCAAAATAATTTTCTTCTATAAAAATAATATCACGTCTCGGCTTAGATGTCAAGACGTGATAAGCACAATATATTGTATCTGACCTTGCGTAATTTGCACAAAATGCACAATATCAGAGCTTTGAGTAACCGTAGCTGTTGATAAGCGCATCGACCTTTACGCCGTTTTTGCACATGGGGCAGCTGTCGGCAGAGTAGTTCTCATACTTGGGCAGGTCGCCGGGCGTGAAAATAGAATGCACCTCAACGTCGTGCGACTGATCAATAGCCGAGAAGATCGCCGCTATTCCTGCCAGCTGACCGTTGTAGTATTTCAGGCAGTCAACGGTTCTCGAAATGGTCTTGCCGGTGGAGGCTGACGAAATAAGCACTACCACCTGCTTGCCCCATATGAGTTTCTGCGTATTATCGCGGAAGATCAGCTGGTTGTTAGCGTTGAGCTCGGGGGTAACTACCTTGATGTCAGAGCCGCTGTTTATGCCTGCGTTTGAAAGCTCGCGCGCCAGAAACGCGCCGATGACCTCGGTGCCCTCGAGGCAGATGATCGTTTCAATATGCGTTGAACTGTAGCCCGATGCAAGCTCCTCGGCGGCTGCTTTTGCCATCTGCGAGCTTGTCTTTATCGAGGTCATATCGACATAATAGTTTACGTGCGAGTGGTTTGTGGCGAAGTGACCGGGTATTACGCCTATTTTAATGTTCCTGTTTTTGCGTGATGTTATTTCCTGAAGTCTGTTTTCCATATGGTTTATCCTCCTGTGCGAAACATAATTATTAGTAATAGTATACCACTTTTTCGCAGTTTGTTCAATATGCAATAGTCATAAAATTTGCACCGCTTTTTTGACAAGCTGCAAAGGCTGTTGACGTTTTCGCAAAAAAGTATTATACTATTATAAACGAATGTAAACGGGGTGTATGCATGAGCTTATTCGACATATTAAAAAAGGACAAGCAAGGCAGCGGTAAATGCAACAAGGTAAAAATACCTGCCTTTGTAAAGCAAAGCGGCGTTAAGTGCAAAGAGTTCAGCTTTGAGGCGATAAAAACAGAAGTTTTAGATGCCATGGTAGAGGGCAAGCCGGAGCTTATACCTACTCTTACGCCATCAAATTACTATGCCTCAAAGGCGAGCTACCTGCTTGCAAGGGTGTACTATCTGCCGGATTATTCAAAGATAATGATGAACATAACCTACTATGTTGCGGATCAGCCGCGGCACTCTACCATATACCGCGAAATATCTTACGACATTATGAAGAAGATATGTGAGAGGTTCGGGCAGTATATCTAACAGCTTTTGCGTTTTCTTTCATACTCAAAGATCGCGCGGACAAGTACCGCGCAGAGCGTGCCCATTACCGCGCCGACTATGACGTCAGACAGCCAGTGGACTGTAAAATAGACTCTTGAAAAGCCTACGATAAAAGCGAAGGCAAGGGCTATAATGCCTATGTTTTTCTTCTTCAGGAAAATTGACACCGCGCAGGCGAACGATGAACAGGTATGGCTGGAGGGGAATGAGTACCCCGATGGCGCGGAAATAAGCAGTTTTATGTCATCGCGCATGATAAAGGGGCGCTGGCGGCACACTATAAATTTAAGGGCGTACTCGGAGAGCATGAACGCGCAGAAAAGCGACAGCGCATACACTATGCCGAAGCGGCGGGTGGGCTTGTATATCAGCAGAAAAAGACCTATGGCTATCCACAAAATGCCCTTCTCGGTGGCGTAGGTGACTATTTTAAGAAGCGGTGTTAAAATGCCGTTTTGTATGCCCAGCATAAAGTCGGCGGCGGCGTTGTCTGCTTGTATTATAAAGTCGTACATAAAACTTTGCCTTTCGTGAATTTGTAGTATATATATTTTAACACATACGCATTTTAATTTCAACAGAATTTTTTGTAAAGGGTGAAACTTTTGCTTAGCCTGATAAGATATCTTAAAAACAACAAGGCGCAGTCAGTTATAGCGCCGCTTTTTAAGTTGACGGAAGCTATTTTTGAGCTTTTGGTGCCGCTTATTATGGCGGACATAATAGACATAGGCGTTGCAAATGCCGACAGCGGCTATATTTTAAAGCGCGCGGTGGTGCTGGTAGTGCTGGGCGTGCTGGGGCTTGTGTGCTCTTTAACGGCGCAGTATTTTGCGGCGGTGGCGGCTTTCGGCTTTGGAACGGAGCTCAGAAAAGACCTATATAGGCACATATGCTCGCTTTCTTTCAGCGAGATAGACAAAAGCGGCACGAGCACGCTTATAAACCGCATGATAAGCGACACCTCCTTAGCACAGGACGGAGTGAACCGCTTTTTGCGCCTTTTCATGCGTTCGCCGTTTATTGTGGTGGGTGCGCTGATAATGTCGCTGACGATAAGCGTTAAACTCACGCTGATATTTGTGGCGGCTGTGCCTGCTCTCTCGCTTGTTATATACATTATAATGCGCGCCGACCTGCCGAGATACAAGCTGATACAGCAAAAGCTTGACGGCGTTATGCTCTCGGTGCGTGAAAACCTTTCGGGCGCGAGGGTGATAAGGGCGTTCTCTGCGCAGGAGAGGGAGAAAGAGCAATTCTACAGCAAAACGCAGTCGCTCAAAAAGTCGCAGATAGAAGTTGGCAAGATAGCCGCGCTTTTAAATCCTCTGACTTATATTATAGTATACATTGCGATAATTGCGATAATCTGGCAGGGCGGCATAAGTGTGAATCTGGGCGGCATAAAGCAGGGGCAGCTTATCGCGCTTATAAGCTATATGACGCAGATACTCTTCGCTTTGATAGCCTTTGCAGACCTGATAATATTTGTTACAAAGGGCAACGCATCGGCGGCGAGGATATCGGATCTTCTCAGCGTTAAAGCTTCAGTAGAAGAAACCGCTTCTTCAAACGTTACACCTATAGAAAATGCCCCTGCGGTGTGCTTTGAAAATGTAAGTTTTGCATATTCGCAGACTGAAGAACGCTCGCTGAGCGGCATAAGTTTTACACTGAATTACGGGCAGACAATGGGTATTATAGGAGGCACGGGCTCGGGCAAATCTACACTGGTAAATCTTATCCCCCGCTTTTATGATGCCATGGAGGGCAGTATTAAAATAGACGGCGTTGACGTTAAAGAATACCCGTTCAAACAGCTGAGAGGAAAGATAGGCATTGTGCCGCAGAAAGCTGTGCTTTTCAGCGGTACGGTACGCAGCAATATGCAGTGGGGCAATGAAAATGTCACCGATGATGAGATATGGCAGGCGCTTGAAACGGCGCAGGCTAAAGATTTTATAGAGCAAAAAAGCGGCAAACTTGATCAGCAGGTGTTGCAGGGCGGCAAGAATTTCTCGGGCGGACAAAAACAGCGGCTCACCATTGCAAGGGCTCTGGCAGGCTCGCCTGAAATACTGATACTTGACGACTCTGCTTCGGCGCTGGATATGGCGACAGATGCGAAACTTCGCCGCGCTATAGCGCAGACGGGGAAAAATAGGGCAACTGTGATAGTATCGCAAAGGGCAAGCGCGGTAAAAAACTGCGATACTATTATGGTTCTCGATGATGGCGAGTGTGTGGGTCTTGGCACGCATGATGAGCTTATGCATACCTGCGAGGTATACGAGGAGATATGCCTATCTCAGCTTTCCTCCGAAAAAAGGGGAGGTGAGAGCGCATGAGCGATAAGATACAGGTAGACAAGCGCTTTGGCACTATGAAGCGGCTTTTGAAATATGTAAGACCGCACATAGGCATGCTGGCGCTCTCGGTAGTGTGCACGGCGGCAACGGTGATATGCACTTTGTACGCGCCGCTGCTTATAGGTGATGCGGTAGACTGCGTTGTTGACAAAGGCAATGTTGATTTTGGCAGGATAAAAGAGATAGTGCTGGTTCTTGCGATAGTTGTAGCGGTGGGGGCTGCACTTCAGTGGGTGGCATCATACTGCTCAAACAGAGCGGCTTATTCTGTAATACGCACGATACGCGACGAATGTTTTGCGAAGATAGAAAAACTGCCGCTGAAAACCATAGACGGCACATCGCACGGGGACATAGTAAGCAGGATAATTGCAGATGCAGAAACTGTGTGCGACGGTCTTTTGCTGGGATTTTCGCAGCTTTTCACGGGCGTGGTAACTATTTTTGCTACGATAGGTTTCATGCTTTCTATAGATCTTAAAATTACCGTGGTGGTAGTATTGCTTACGCCGCTTTCGCTGTTTGTGGCAAGGTTTATTGCAGGCAGAACATTCAGGCTTTTTAAAGACCAGACCGTGGTGCGCGGCGAGATGACGGGGTATGTAAACGAAGAACTCAGCGGCATAAAGGTGATAAAGGCATTCTCTCGCGAAGAAAAAACGCTGGAGGGCTTTGACGACATAAACAGGCGTTACAGAAAAGTGGGCGTAAAGGCGCTGTTTTACTCATCGCTGGTAAACCCCACAACGCGCTTTATAAACGGTCTTGTGTATGCAGGGGTAGGCATTTTCGGGGCGTTTTCGGCTATTGCAGGCGGAATAACCATAGGTCAGCTCTCATGCTTTTTAAGCTATGCTAACCAGTACACAAAGCCGTTCAACGAGATCTCGGGCGTTATTACAGAGCTTCAAAGCGCTGTAGCAGGTGCGCAGAGGCTTTTTGAAATGATAGATCTTCCACAGCAGCCGCCGGACAGCGAAAACGCTGTTACGCTGCAAAACGCTGACGGCAGAGTGGATATAGACAATGTATGTTTTTCATATACGCCAAACCAAAAGCTTATAGAGAACTTCAATTTGTCGGTAAAGAGCGGTCAGAGGATAGCTATAGTCGGTCCTACAGGCTGCGGAAAGACCACGCTTATAAATCTGCTGATGCGCTTTTACGACTGCGACAGCGGCGAGATACGTGTTTGCGGCATACCGGTAAAGGATATAAAACTTGACAGCCTGCGCGCAAATTACGGCATGGTGCTGCAAGAGACCTGGCTGAAGACAGCTTCGGTAAAAGAAAACATTGCCTACGGCTGCCCCGATGCTACAGATGAAGAGATAGTCGCGGCTGCAAAGGCTGCACACTGCCACAGCATAATAAAGCGCCTGCCGATGGGGTACGATACTGTGCTCAGCGACGACGGCGCACTCTCGCAGGGTGAGAAACAGCTTTTATGCATTGCAAGGGTCATGCTTAGATTGCCGCCTATGCTGATACTTGACGAGGCGACTTCTTCAATAGACACGCGCACCGAGATACGCATACAGCGCAATTTTGAAAAGATGATGAAAGGCAGAACGTCTTTCATAGTGGCGCACAGGCTTTCTACTATAAGAGAGGCAGACGTTATTTTAGTAATGCGTGACGGAAACATCATAGAGCAGGGAACACACGGAGAGCTGCTTGACAAAAACGGCTTTTACGCGCAGCTTTACAACAGCCAGTTCGCTGCCGAAGAATAACAGAAAGGAGGGCGGCAAATGCTGAAAAATTATCTTGCACTGAGCCATTTTGAGCGAGTGCTGCTGGTGATAGGGCTTTTGTCGCTCGCCGCGGCGCTTATGAATCTTCTTACAGAAAAGCTTGACCGCACCGACAGGGGAGTCAGGCGGCACAGCAGCTCTTCAATGAAAAACATAATATTTATGAGCGGCATAAGCCTCTTTTCGCTGCTGACGCTTTTTCTTATATCAAAGGGCGTGGCGTGGTATATGGCGTACCCTGCATCGGTGCTGGTAACGCTGTTATACGCGCTGTTGGCGGTGGTGTTTTTCGGTACGCCCAAAAAGCCCAAGTTTCCGCAGCGCGACAACAGGGTGACTATCGGTCACATAGGGCTGGTGTATAAAACGGTATACCCCAACGACAGCCGCGGCTGCGTGAGCGTTGATGTTTTCGGCAGCACATTTGACAGCTTTGCTATCTCGGCGACCGATGAAGTTATACCGATAGGCACGCGAGTTAAGATAATCGACACCGACGGCGATCTTTTGGTATGTTCGGCAGAGAAAGAAAAAGAAGAGGATAAAAAATAAGCTTTTTTACTTTTGTTGATAATGAGATAAATCGTAATATTTGCGCTTACGCGCAGCGCAGGAGCGCGTTAAACGCCCTCTGTACTTCGGTTATTTCCTCATTTTGAGTATGCTAATACGTTCGCGCAACTCTATGCGAGGGAAAAACCATAGGGGTATAGGGAGTGTATCTGAAAGGAAGGGCGCGCGCTCCACTCCCTTCCCTAAGGTTTTTCCCTCGCGCTCTCTTTTCCTTACCCACACCTACGACCACGCGCTGAGCCTTGGTGAAAAGCCGCGACCTCTTCGCTCGGAACTTCGTGCTTTTGAGATTGCGGCTAAATAGCGAAATACGCATAGGTTTTGTTTGTAAGGCAAAAGAGGTCAGTAGTGCGGGAAATTGATTTATAACGTACTGCGGTAATTTTTTCAAATATTACCCCACCACACATTCACACACCCTCACACATGGTTGGAAGAATATTCTGCCAGCGTCCTTCCTTTGGGCGGTATGTGGGTTGGGGATATAAAAAAATATCTAACATACATACTATCTGTGTTGTTTTGTAAAACTTCTTAAAATACGCGGCGTAAGCCGCACCTTAACTATTAACTATTCACCAGACTTGACCGCCTGCTTTGCAGTCGTCCAAGTGCATAAGAACCCTCTGCGAGGCTTCTTCCCATTCAATATTCACTATTCACTAATTCTGCCTCTTGCTTCTTAACCTCTTGCCTCTAATAGAGAACGGCTTCACTCAAAATGAGCAAAACCGTTTCTAACTTCTAACATCTAACTTCTTGCCTCTAATAGCAGAGTGTACTGCATAATTACGCCCTGTTTTTTTATTCAGTTTACCAGCTCTGCGAGGGTGTTTTCGCCCCAGCTGTAGTTGGTAAGATAGCTGCCCTTGAAAAGGTGCGAATACTTTTCACGGTGGGAGAGGTAGTCGTACAGGTCGCAGCGCACTTTGTCTGTTACCAGCCTGCGCTTGCCGTTTACGGATTCCACAATATCCGAAATGCCGTATTCCTCTAGAATATTTTTAAGCCGCAGCGCAACTTTGCGGTATCTTGCCAGCGTTACAGAGTTCACCGGTTCGTTTTCCCACAAAAAGCTTATCGCCTCCTCCGAGGAGATATAGCCGCCTTTGCGGTCTACCAGCAGCGCGAAAAGTTCTTTTGATTTTTCGTTGCGGAAGGCTATCGGCTTGTCGCCTATGAAAACGTCAAAATATCCGAATGTTCGTATAAATACGCGCGGCCTTACTGTAAGTGTGCCGTTAGATGCGCTTATTGCGCTGTCATCGGTGTTGTATAGCATTACATAGCGCGGTGTGCCGTCGTCTGCGGCGTGAGAGCTTACCGCCCTTATCCTGCGGCGCGTGCCGGTAGACAGGTCGGTGTAGTCAAACTCAGCCTCGCCGCTGTCGAATATCTTCACAAACTCGCTGTAGGCTATGCCGCTGCGGGACACAAAGTCTTTCAGGCTGCGGCTCTTTCGTGCAAGATACGCCCATTCTTCTTTGGTATAGCCGAAAAACGTGCGCACGTTCTCGCTTGCATACAAAGGTCTTATGCGTGCATCTTCTATCTCAAACGCAACAATACCGTCGGTCATCTGCATGACCAGCTCTTTTACGTTTGCGGTAAGTTCGCTGCTGCGGCGCGCATCCCCGTTTCTTCGACAGCAGAAAAGCCCCGAAGTTTCGTCTATTTCTACATATGTTGCGGTATAGCTTTTTTCTTCGCCGCTTGAAGACAGCGCGTAAAACTCTATCTTTGGCGGCATACCGTTTTTGCCCTTTGCCCTGTGGTTGAAAATATCGGCTGCAAAGCCGCGCACAACCTGCCTGCTTTCTTCCGAAACGGCTGTGTCTATCCAGTGTGCGGCAGCCTCGGCAAGGTGCATGGGTATGTTCTGTATGTTGTTGAAAAGCGCGCTGCTCTCGCCCTCAAGGCAGGTTATAGTCTTGCTTTTCAGGTCGCACAGAAAAATTTTGTTGTAGACGTCTCTCAGCACGCCAAGCAGCTGCTGCCTTTCTTTCCCTTTTTGAAGATCGTATCTTTCGGTAATATCGGTGCATACGGCTCTCAGAAGCTGCCTGCCGCTGTCGTCCGCAAAGCGCGATATCCAGCCCGAGAGGCGTATTCTGACGCCGTCGAATCTAAGCGCTGAAAGCTCGCTGTATATAGCCTTGCCGCCTGCGTTTTGGGCGTGGGAGAGAATTTCGGCAAAGTGCATACGCTCCTCAACGGGTATCATAAGGTATACATCGTTGCCCAGCAGCCGCAAAGGGTATGGCACGCCGTCGGCATTTTCGGGCACGCGCAATATGTGTGACATTCTCTCATTCATGTAGATTATCTTTGGGTGCTCCTCGCAGGTCAGCGTTAAAAAGCCGCAGGGAACGCCCGTGCGCAGATAGTCAAGCTCCTCGTTTTCCTCAACGGTGGGTGTCATGTCGGTAAGTGTGCCGTAGACCGCAATATCGCCGTTTTTTGAGATATACAGCGAGACTGACTCACTTACGTGGCACACCGAGCCGTTCTTGCGAAGCATCTTCATGCGTGCGGTGCGCGGCGACTGCTTGCCGTTCGGGGTAAGGCAGCGCAGGAGGGCTGAGAATATTTCCCTGTCGTCGGGGTGTATAAGGGAGGTCAGGTCTGCGCCGTCAAGTTCGCCCTCACTGTAGCCGAGTATATCGCAAAAACTCTCGCTGGCAAGCGCGATTTCGGGCTGCGTAGGCGAGGATAGCTTGTGCGCGCCGTTTATATTATGTATAAATAATCTGTCCAGGCTGTTTTTCATAAAAAAGCTCCTAATTATATATATGTATATGCTTTTATTCTAACATAACATAAAACGTACAATTTGTCAAATAAAAACGCCGCCGTGAAATTATTTCGGGGGAATATTAACAAAAAAGTTACAAAAAATTTTCCTGACATTCATATATAGACCTGCACAAAGGAACTATGCTGGAACAGTCATGGAACAGTCGGGGAACTTTCATAATGTATAATAGTACACGCAGTCAGCACTGATGTTATTGCTGACATCAAAAAATTATATTTGGAGGACACTATTATGAACGACCTTTTTGAAACTATTGCAAAGATAATCGCAGACCGCACGGACCGCGACATAGCCGAGATCAAGCCTGAGAGCACTTTTGAAGAGCTGGGCATCGATTCTCTTGACACCGTTGAGCTGCTGATGAACCTTGAAGACGAGATAGGCATCGAGATAGAGCTTGACCAGAAAGTTGAGACTATAAATGACCTTGTAAAGTTCATCGAGAGCAAGCAGGAGTAATCTCATAATGATAAAGTCAAGTATTTGCGAGTTGCTGGGTATAAAATACCCCGTATTCCAGGGCGGAATGGCGTGGATAGCTGACGGAAAACTGGCCGCTGCCGTATCTGAGGGCGGCGGTCTTGGTATTATTGCGGCAGGAAACGCGCCCGGCGAGTACGTAAGAGAGCAGGTAAAAATTGCAAGAACGCTTACCGACAAACCGATAGGCGTGAATATTATGCTTATGAGCCCCTTCTGCGATGAGGTCGCGAAGGTGGTAGTTGAGGAGAAAGTGCCCGTTGTTACTACCGGCGCAGGCAATCCCTCAAAATATATGGAAAGCTGGAAAGAAGCAGGCATAAAGGTCATACCTGTGGTGGCATCTGTTGCTATGGCAAAGCTTATGACCAGAGTGGGAGCAACTGCTCTTATTGCCGAGGGCGGCGAGAGCGGCGGTCACGTGGGTGAGCTTACTACTATTGTGCTTGTTCCGCAGATATGCGATGCCACAGACTTGCCCGTTATTGCGGCAGGCGGCATTGCCGACGGCAGAGGTGCGGCTGCGGCGTTCATGCTGGGCGCTTGCGGCATACAGATGGGCACACGTTTTCTTTCGGCATACGAGTGCAGCATACACCCGACATACAAAGAAAAGATACTCAAGGCAAACGACCTTTGCACCATGGTTACGGGCAAAAGGCTCGGTCACCCCGTGCGCAGCCTGAGAACGCGCTTTGCGAGAGATTACTCAAAGGCTGAATACGGCGGAATGCCCGATGATGAGCTTGAAAAAATGGGCGGCGGCGCGCTTCGTCTTGCAGTGCAGGAGGGCGATCTTGAAAAAGGCTGCTTCCTTGCAGGACAGATAGCGGCTGTTGTAAACAAAGAACAGCCTGCCGCTGAGATAATCAAAGAAGTTATGGAACAGACCGAGGTCGTTCTTTCGGGGGCAGAAAAATGGGTAAAATAGCATTTGTATTTTCCGGTCAGGGAGATCAGTTTCCCGGAATGGGCAAGCAGCTTTGCGAGCAGTATGGCACGGCGGCAGAGGTCTTCTCTTTGTGCGACAGCCTGCGCGAGGGCACTTCAAGGCAGTGCTTTGAGGGCAGCGAGGACGAGCTGAAAGAGACAAAGAACACGCAGCCTTGCCTTTTCGCAGTTGAAATGGCCGCTTTCAAGGTATTGCAGGAAAAAGGTATAAAGCCCGATATGGTGGCAGGTTTTTCGCTGGGCGAGGTAGTTGCTCTTACGGCGGCAGAAAAGCTGACACTGGAGGACGGCTTTAAGCTGGTGTGCAAGCGCGGCGAACTTATGCAGAGCGCGGCGGAGAAGTTTGATACTTCTATGGCGGCGGTAGTAAAGCTTACCAATGAAAAAGTAGAGGAGCTTTGCTCGGCTTATTCGCAGGTGTACCCCGTGAACTACAATTGCCCCGGTCAGGTGAGCGTTGCAGGGCTTACTGAGCAGATGCCGCAGTTTTCAGCCGATGTAAAGGCGGCAGGCGGCAGAGCAATACCGCTGAAAGTAAAGGGCGCGTTCCATTCGCCTTTTATGAACGGCGCTGCTGAGAGTTTTGCCAAAGTGCTTGAAGGCGTTACGTTTGCAAAGGGCGAAACGCAGGTTTATTCGGACGTTACCGCGCAGCCTTACGAGGGTGATGAAAGGGAGCTTTTGTCAAAGCAGATATGCAGCCCGGTGAAGTTTGAAAAGATAGTAAGGAACATGATAGAGCAGGGCGCGGACACGTTTGTAGAGATAGGTCCGGGCAAAACGCTCATCAACATGATAAAGAAGATCAGAGCGGACGTGAAGACATACTGCACAGCGGAAATGGAAACGCTGATCGATGAGGTGAAATAAAGCTAAAGCGCAAAAGTTTGAGCCCCTGTCAAGAAACTAAAAGTTTTCGATCGACCTCTTTTTCAAAAGGGTCGCAGGGGTATGGGGGCGGCGCCCCACAAACACAGCGTGCGCGCCGCTATCAGAGGTTAGAAGTGAGAAGTCAGATGTTAGAAATGATTTTCTGACGTTTGCGCAAATCCGTTATTTCTGCGGTTCAGATAGAAGCAAGAGGCAAGACGAGTATTTTGAAAAGTTTGAACAAAGCTATAAAAGCATTTTCTTGCCTCTTGCTTCTAGTTTTCTTGTTTCTAATAGGTGAGCCTCTCCTATGAAAAGACCTAAGCTTTCTTCCCTGCGCGCGCTTGCGTGCGCAATAGCATTGTTAAAAGTTTGCGCTTACGCGCAAGCCTGCGGAGCGCACACGTTGCCACACAATGCGCAATGCTATAGTCCCTGTCAAGAAAGGAAAAGTTTTCGGTCAAGCCTTTTTCAAAAGGCTTGTCAGGGTCGTAGCGTATGCGACATACGCCGGGTGAAACCCCCGTCGCCTGCGTTCGCTTGCGAACGCTACCGCAGTACGGCGAAAGCCCTACTAGAGGTTAGAGGTAAGATGTTAGAAGTTAGAAATGATTTTCTGACGTTTGCGCAAATCCGTTATTTCTGCGGTTCAGATAGAAGCAAGAGGCAAGACGAGTATTTTGAAAAGTTTGAACAAAGCTATAAAAGCATTTTCTTGCCTCTTGCTTCTAGTTTTCTTGTTTCTAATAGGTGAGCCTCTCCTATGAAAAGACCTAAGCTTTCTTCCCTGCGTACGCTTGCGTGCGCAATAGCATTGTTAAAAGTTTGCGCTTACGCGCAAGCCTGCGGAGCTGTTAAACGCTCACACTTAGATGCTCTCACAATCATATACCTATAAAACCCACCCTCCCACTTGCCGCCCCAAAGAGAGGCGGCTGGCAGAATATTCTTCCGGCAGCGTGGAGGAGCGGCGCGGAGTTTTTGGGGAGAAGCGGAGAATGTAGAGCAGTGAGCAGAGGTTGTGGGGCGCGGTC
>CANQKD010000006.1 GCA_947624375.1 uncultured Clostridia bacterium
GGAGTTTTTGGGGAGAAGCGGAGAATGTAGAGCAGTGAGCAGAGGTTGTGGGGCGCGGTCTTGCTTCTTGCCTCTGAGTAAACCGCAGGCATGAAAAACTGCCGCGAGAGATATAAAAACCGTTTCTAACTTCTAACATCTTACCTCTAGCCTCTAATAGGGCAGAATATTCTTCCATCGGCGTTAGATGGGTGAGCCGTTTCTGTGGGGTAGGCTATGTATATTAGTTATGGTAGATATGAAAAGTAAATTTTTGCAGTACGTTATATATCACGTTCCCGCACTACTGACCTCCGTTTCCTTACAAACAAAGCCAATGCGTATTTCGCTATTTAGCCGTAACCACAAAGGCACGAAGTTCCGAGCGAAGAGGTCTCGAATTTTCACCAAGGCTCAGCGCGTGGTCGTAGGTGTCGGGTACAGCGGTCGCAAGCGACCGCGTGAGGAGCTCGAGGGGAAAACCTTAGGGTAGGGAGTGGAGCGCGCGCCCTGCCTTGCAGATACACTCCCTATATCCCTATGGTTTTCCCCTCGATTAGAGTTGAGCAAACGTATTAGCTTACTCAAAATGAGAAGATAACCGAAGTAGAGTGGAGCGTTTAACAGCTCCGCAGGTGGCGCGTAAGCGCAAAAATTAGTATATAAAAGAATTTAAAAGGTGGTGCTTGATATGGACAAGATACTAAGCGGCAAGACCGCTATTGTTACAGGCGGCTCGCAGGGGATAGGCGAGGCTATCTCTAAAAGACTCGCTTCTATGGGAGCCGACATAGCTGTTCTTTATGTGGGCAGCGATGAGCCTGCTAAAAAAGTATGCGAGGATATCACAAAGGAATACGGCGTTAAGATAAAAAGCTATTACTGCGATGTTTCAAGCTTTGAAGATGCCAAGAAAACAGTCGCGCAGATAAAGACCGACTTCGGCGGCGCTGCGATACTTGTAAACAACGCAGGCATTACGCGTGACGGACTTATCGTGACTATGAAAGAGGAAGACTTTGACGCGGTCATAAGCGTGAACCTCAAAGGTGCATACAACATGATACGCCACTGCACGGGGCTTTTCCTGCGCGCGAAAGAGGGTTGCATCATCAACATAAGCTCTGTTTCGGGTCTTATGGGAAACGCAGGTCAGAGCAACTATGCGGCTTCTAAAGCAGGTCTTGTGGGTCTTACAAAGTCGGTCGCAAAAGAGCTTGCACCGCGCTCAATACGCTGCAACGCCATTGCCCCGGGCTTCATACAGACGAGCATGACACAGTCGCAGACGGAAAACCCGCTTTTGAAGATGATACCACTTGCGAGAATGGGCAGCCCCGAAGATATTGCAGACGCGGCTGAATTTCTGGTAAAGGCAAGCTACGTCACCGGCGAAGTTATAAAGGTAGACGGCGGCATTGCTATGTAATTTATATAGGAGAGTAGATGAAAATGGATAACGCTTGGAGAAGAGTTGTAGTTACGGGTCTTGGCGCGGTAACACCGGTTGGAAATAACGTTGCCGACACCTGGGAGAGCCTTAAAAACGGCAAGAACGGCATTGCGCCGATAACACTTTTTGATACTACTGATTTTAAAGCAAAGCTGGGCGCAGAGGTCAAGGACTTCAACGTTTTAGATTATATGGAAAAGTCCGATTCGCTGAGGAGCGACAGGTTCACACAGCTTGCCGTTGCCGCCGCCGCACAGGCTTGCTCAGACAGCGGCATTGACGGAAATGTTGCGCCTGAGAGATATGCTGTATATTACGGTGTAGGCATAGGCGGTATGGCTACTTTTGAAACGGAGCACACAAAGCTTATGGAACGCGGTCCGAAAAGGGTTTCGCCGCTGTTTGTACCTATGATGATACCCAACATGGCGCCGGGTACTATCGCTATAAGACACAACTGTCAGGGTCCCTCGATGCCTGCTGTTACTGCGTGTGCTTCGGGCTCAAACGCTATAGGCGAGGCTGTAAGGCTTATTCGCCACGGTTACGCAGATGCTGTAATTTCGGGCGGTGTTGAGTCAACTATAACAAAATGCGCCGTCGCAGGATTTTCAAATATGCAGGCGCTTTCAACTGCTACCGACCCCGATGCGGCATCGCTGCCGTTTGACAAGAGAAGAGCAGGTTTTGTTATAGGCGAAGGCTCGGTCGCGATCATTCTTGAAGAATACGAACACGCAAAGGCGAGAGGTGCGAAAATATACGGTGAGGTAGTAGGCTACGGCTCTACCTGCGATGCTCACCACATAACCGCGCCGCACCCCGAGGCTATAGGCGGTGCGAAAGCTATGGAAGATGCCATGGCAGAGGCTGCTTACACCGAGAGCGATGTTGTTTATGTAAACGCTCACGGCACGGGCACGCCGATGAACGATAAGACTGAAACTATTGCAATAAAGAAAGCTCTGGGCGAGGAAGCCGCGAGAAGAGCGTATGTGAGCTCGACAAAGTCTATGACGGGACATATGCTCGGTGCGGCAGGAGCAATTGAGGCTATGGCATGCATACTTGCACTGCGCGACGGCATTATTCCGCCGACGATAAATCTCAACGAGCCCGACCCCGAGTGCGATCTTAACTATGTGCCGCACACGGCTGTAAAGGCTGATATAACGCTTGCGCTGTCAAACTCGCTGGGCTTCGGCGGTCACAACGCCTGCCTTGCGTTCAGGAAGATGTAAAGGGTAAAATTAAGTTTGCGCTTACGCGCAGCCTGCGGAGCTGTTCAACGCCATCTGTACTTTGGATTTCTTCTCATTTTGAGTGTGTCAATACGTTTAAGCATTTTGTGTTATGAATTTTTCATGTTGAACGGCGTTCCAGAATGGAACGCGGAAAGAGAGCTAAGTTTTTTCAAAGGAGAGGCTCTCTCTTGCAGAGCCTCTCCTCTGCTAAAACAGTCCACAGGACTGTTTTAGCATTCACCTCTTGCAGAGCGCACGTTGTGTTTCGGGGGCGCCGCCCCCGTACCCCTGCAAGCCTTTTGAAAAAGGCTTGACCGAAAACTTTTAGTTTCTTGACAAGAATTAAAAGTTTTGTGTACTTAGCGGTCAATGTGTGCGCTCCTGCGTGCTGCGAAAGCAGCAACATTATTACACGCAAAAGTTGGAATTACAACTTCTTGCTTCTTGCTTCTTGTAAAACGCAGGTATGAAAAGTTGCCGCAAAGCCTTAAAAACCATTTCTAACATCTAACCTCTAACATCTGATATCTAACCTTTGGTAGCGCCGCTTTTTGATATATCTGCACTTCAAAATATAAACGAAAAAAATAATATTCTATATAAGGAGGCTATTTCAGATATGAAAGAGTCCGATATAAGAAAATACGCCGAGCTTATGAAAGAGCTTGACCTTACCGCGCTGGAGATAAACGAAAACGGCGTAAGACTGGAGCGCACACCGATCGCGGTGGCTGCCGCGTCCGTTTCTGCGCCCGTTCAGAGCGCGCCTGCCGCGGCTGCAAAACCTGCCGCTGACGACGGCTGCTTTGTTGTAAGATCTCCGATAGTGGGGGTATTTTACGCCGCGCCTGCCGAGAACGCTGAGCCGTTCGTTTCGCTGGGCGACAAGATACAGCAGGGCAAAACTCTTTGCATAATCGAAGCTATGAAGATGATGAACGAGATAACCGCTGAGGTCGGCGGCGAGATAGCCGAAATATGCGTAACCAACGGTCAGGTGGTCGAGTTCGGCACGGAGCTTTTCAAAATAAGGAGGGCTTGAGATGCAGCGCGAGGACATTATGAAAATACTCCCCCACAGGGATAATATGCTGCTTTTGGACGATGCCGAGAACGTTGACGGCGAGGCTGTTGCGCATTATAAGGTGCGCGGAGATGAGTTCTTTCTGAAAGGTCACTTCCCGGGCAACCCTATCGTGCCGGGCGTAATTCTTTGCGAGATACTGGCACAGTCAGCGTGCGTGCTTTTGCAGGACGCTATAAGCGAGGGCAAGCTGCCTGTTTACACGGGGCTCAACAATGTGAAGTTCCGCTCATCGGTGCGCCCCGGCGATACCATTGAAACGCGCTGCACTATAACGAGAGCAAAACCGCCTTTCTATTTTGCAAAGGGCACGGCTTGCGTTGACGGCAAAGTGGCAGTGGCAGCGGAATTTTCGTTTGCCGTTACCGACAAAAAATGATCTGCGAAGCGGAGATTGAGAAATGTTTTCAAAAATACTTATCGCCAACCGCGGCGAGATAGCGGTAAGGATAATAAGAGCCTGCAAGGAAATGGGCATTGCCACTGTGGCGGTGTATTCGCAGGCTGATAAAAACGCCCTGCACGTTGCCCTTGCTGACGAAAGCTACTGCATTGGCGCTCCCGAGGCAAGCGAGAGCTATCTTAACGAAAATCAGATAGTCAGCACTGCTATACTTTCGGGCGCGCAGGCAATACACCCCGGCTACGGCTTTTTGTCAGAAAATGCGCATTTTGCACGTCTTTGCCGAAAGAACGGCATTGTTTTCATAGGTCCCGACCCCGAGGGCATGGAAAGGCTCAGCGACAAGGCGGTGCTCAAGGAGCTTATCTCGGATACTCATCTTTCGGTAATACCGGGCACAAAGGCGCTGTCATCGGCAGATGAGGCCAAAAAAGCCGCTGAAAAGCTGGGCTACCCTGTTATGCTCAAAGCGTGCGCGGGCGGCGGCGGCAGAGGCATAAGGCTTATACGCAGCGAGGACGAGATAGAAGATAACTATATGCAGGCGACAGCAGAAGCAGCTTCGGCTTTTGGCGACGGTTCTGTGTATCTTGAAAAGTATGTTTTCCCTGCGCGTCATGTTGAGTTGCAGATAATGGCTGACGAGGACGGCAATGTTGTCTGCCTTGGTGAGCGCGACTGCTCTATGCAGAGGCGAAACCAGAAGCTTATTGAAGAAACGCCGTCTCCTGCGGTAGATAAGGCGCAGAGAGATAAGATAATAGAGCTTGCGATAGACGCCGTGAAGAAGATAGGCTATGTGGGTCTTGGCACGATGGAATTTCTGCTTGATAAAGAGGGCAATTTCTGGTTTATGGAGATGAATGTGCGCTTGCAGGTTGAGCACTGTGTTACAGAAATGCTTACCGGCATTGACCTTGTAAAGTGGCAGATACGCATAGCGGCAGGTATTGGCATAAACTTTGAGCAGAAAAATATCCGTATGCGCGGAAGTGCGATAGAATGCAGGATAAACGCGCAAAGCTGCGGCACGCTTTCTATGCTGCACATACCGGGAGGCCCGTTCGTGAGGTTTGATACCAGCCTTGTTGAGGGCGTTTCGGTATCGCCGTATTATGATTCGCTTATAGGCAAGCTGATAGTTCACGCAGGCACGAGGGAAGAGGCTCTGAGAAAAATGCGTGCGGCTCTGTGCGAGCTTGTGATAGAGGGCATAGCTACGAACATTGAAGAGCAGCTGCGCATAATAGATGACGACCGATTTATTTCGGGGGATTATGACCTCACGTTTATGGGGAACAGATAAAGCTTTGCTTGGAATAGTTAAGAAGCGGAAAATTCACATACAGCGCGGCTTCCGGTTGCCAAAGGGCAGAAGTGAGAAGTTAGAGGTTAGAAATGGGTTTACAGCCTTTGAGACAGATTTTCATTTCTGCGGTATAGAGTTAGAGGCAAGAGGCAAGATGTTGTGACTTCAACTTTTGTGAGTAATAATGTCGCTGCTTTCGCAGGGCGCTCACACATTGATTGCCACAACGCGCAAAGGTTTCAGGTCTTGTCAAGAAAATAAAAGTTTTCGATCGACCCTTTTTCAAAAGGGTCGTCAAGGTCGCAGCGTATGCAAGCATACGCCGGGTGAAACCCTCGTCGCCTGCGGTCGCTTGCGAACGCTACCGCAGCACGGCGAAATCCCCATACGGTAGGCGCTCTGCAAGAGGTGAATTAGAAAACAGTCCTGTGGACTGTTTTCTAAGAGGAGAGGCTCTGCAAGAGAGAGCCTCTCCTTTGAGAAAACTTTAGCTATCTTCCCTGTGCGCTTGCGTGCGCAATAGCTATTTGTATTTTCGCTGCTTTCGCAGCACCTGCGGAGCAGAATTAGTGAATAGTGAATATTGAATAACGAATAGTTTAGAGTTAAGGAGCGGCTTACGCCGCGGATTTTAAAAGTTTTATGTACCAACACAGATAGTACGTGCATTAGATATTTTTACACCCACCCTCAGACCGCCCAAAAGAAAGACGGCTGGCAGAATATTCTTCCAGCAACTGCTCTTGGTGGAAAGATATTAGATAGATTTGTTTTATTTGAATTTTACACGTTATTTGGCGTTCTCTGAGAGAACGCGGAAAGAGAGATATGGCTTCTCAAAGGAAAATCCCTCTCTTGCAGGGATTTTCCTCTTGTGAAATAGTCCACCGGACTATTTCACAATTCACCTTTTTCGGAGCGCACTCCGTATTGTGGGGCTCTGCCCCACACCCTGCAAGCCTTTTGAAAAAGGCTTGACCGAAAACTTTTCCTTTCTTGACAGGGCTTAAAAGCTTTGCATACTGTGGGATTTTTAGATATGCGCTTTTTGCTCTAAACGGACTGTGCAAAAGAATTACGGTTTTGTTTTCTGAAAGGCTTCAGACTTTCAGAAAGCAAAATCGCCGCCCCACTTTCGGCGGCGAAGTAATTCTTTCATTGTGGCTTGGAGGCTTAAGCCGACAAGACACTGAGCTCCAGCAGGTTGCGCGACAGCGCGAAATATATAGGCAACATTAAACATATACAAATTTTAATTTGGTTGGTGAAAATAAAATGGCATTACTGAATTTTCTTAAACCGAAAAATCAGCTGGAAGAGGGCGGAAGAACTGCCGCGCCCATTCAGCAGGATGCAGGTGAACCCGAGAAGACCTGCCCGAACTGTCACAAAGAAATACCTATCAGCCAGCTGTGGGCGAACAGTCTGGTGTGCCCGTGCGGCTATCACTTCCGCATGAAAGCGCGCCACCGCATCAACATGACCGTTGACAAGGGCACTTTCAAGGAAATGTTCTCAGACTTGCAGTCAACAGATCCGCTGCTGTTTCCCGGCTATCAGCAGAAGCTCGAAACGGTCGGCAACGCAAGCGGCGAGACCGAGGCGGTCATATGCGGCACTGCGCAGATAGGCAAGCAGGATTGCTGTCTTTTTGTCATGGAGCCGTATTTCATGATGGGCAGCATGGGCAGCGTTGTCGGCGAGAAGATAACAAGGCTGTTTGAATACGCGCTGCAAAACCGTCTGCCTGTTATAGGATTTACAGTTTCGGGCGGCGCGAGAATGCAGGAGGGGCTTGTTTCCCTTATGCAGATGGCTAAAACGAGCGCGGCTGTAAAACGGCACAGCGATGCAGGGCTTTTGTATATCGCCGTGCTTACCGACCCGACGACGGGCGGCGTTACTGCAAGTTTTGCTATGGAAGCCGATATTATTCTTGCAGAGCCCGATGCGACGGTCGGTTTTGCAGGCGCAAGAGTTATTGAGCAGACGACCAAAAAGGCTCTGCCAAAGGGCTTTCAGAAGGCTGATTTCGTACTGAAGCACGGTTTTATCGATCAGATAGTGCCGCGCAGAGAACAGAAAAAACTCCTCGCGGAGCTTTTGAATATGCATAATGGGGGTTAAGACAATGGGTCAGACACCTTATGACAGAGTAAAGCAGGCCCGCAGCATAAACAGACCTACGGGCGGCGATTACATCAGAAACATTTTTACAAACTTTATAGAGCTGCACGGCGACAGACGCTTCTCCGATGATCCTGCGATAGTCGGCGGTATTGCGCGGCTTGAAGGCACGCCCGTTACTGTTATAGCGATAGACAAAGGTCACACCACGAAAGAAAGGGTGGCTAAAAACTTCGGCGCGCCCCACCCCGAGGGCTACAGAAAGGCTCTGCGGCTTATGAAGCAGGCTGAAAAGTTCGGCAGACCTATCGTTTGCTTTATAGATACCTCGGGCGCATACTGCGGCATTGGCGCTGAAGAACGCGGTCAGGGGCAGGCGATTGCAGAGAACCTTATGGAAATGACTACCCTTTGTGTGCCGATAATCTCTATTCTGATAGGCGAGGGCGGCAGCGGCGGCGCGTTGGCTCTTGCGGTGGCAGACAGGGTATACATGATGCAAAATTCTGTGTATTCTGTAATTTCTCCCGAGGGCTGCGCGAGCATTCTGTGGAAAGACTCAGCAAAGGCAGAGGCGGCGGCGGCAAGTCTGCGGCTTACTGCTGAAGATGCGAAGTTTTTGGGTATTATAGAAAAGGTGCTTTCCGAAAAAGAGATCGGCACAAAACCTTTCTACGACAGGCTGCGAGCTATGCTTGTTGAAGATCTGTCGCAGCTTACGGAAGAACCTGAGCTTATACAGAAGCGTTACGAGCGTTTCCGCAAGATAGGCAGCGAGACCAGGAGCACGGCTGTCGGACAGTAAACTAACAAAATATCAATAAAAAGAGGACAACGTATAATGAGCATATATCAGAAATACTGCTATGAAAAGGTAGACGAAAACGGCAGGCTTACAGAGTTTAAACTTAATCTGCCCGATAATTTCAACTTTGGCTATGATATAGTTGATGCAATAGCCGCTGAAGAACCCGACAAAAGGGCTCTTGTTTGGTGCAATACCGAAAACGAAGAGCGCGTGTTTACCTTTGGCGAAATTAAAAAGCTTAGCGACAAGGCCGCGAATGTTTTCAAAGATGCAGGTCTTAAAAAGGGCGACAGAATGCTGCTAGTATTAAAGAGGCATTATGAATACTGGATAGCTGTTGTAGCGCTTTTGAAACTGGGCGTTGTGGCTATTCCCGCGACAAATCAGCTGACGGTGGACGATTTGGTTTACCGCTTGAACTGCTCAAAGGCAAGGGGCGTTCTTTGCACCGCGCAGAATGAATTTCCCCAAAAGGTTATTGCGGCTTTGGAGAGATCACAGCTTGAAAGCTGCAAACTGTGGTGTGCGCAGGGAAATGCCGACGGCTTTGAAAACTTTGACGATGCAATAGAAAAGGCAGACGATCACTGGGAGCGCATACCCACACAGCTTTACGAGCCTATGCTTATGTACTTTACATCGGGCACTACGGGCTACCCCAAGGGCGTTATGCATGACCATTCATACCCGTTGGCGCACGTGCCTACCGCGAAATACTGGCAGCAGGCAGAGGACAACGGTCTGCACTTTACCGTTGCGGAAACAGGCTGGGCGAAGGCATCATGGGGCAAGATATACGGTCAGTGGGCTGTTGGCAGCGCGATAATGGTATACGATTTTGACAACTTCGAGCCAAAAAACCTGATCACTATAATAAACCGCTACGGCGTTACATCTTTCTGCGCTCCGCCGACGGTGTACAGATATTTAGTGCGCAAGGAGATACCCCCTATGCCTAATCTGAAACACTGCTCAACTGCCGGCGAAATGCTTGCGGCAGAGGTGTTCAGGCTGTTTGAGGAAAAGACGGGTATGCCTATCTATGAGGGCTTTGGGCAGACGGAATCAACACTGCTGCTGGGCAACATGACAGGCTACGTGCCCACGCACGGTTCTATGGGCAGGGTAAACCCTCTGTACAACATAGAGCTCTGGGACAGCGACTGCAAGAAGGTCAAGGACGGCGAGATAGGCGAGATAGTTGTTATCCCTCCCGAGGGCGGCAAGCAGCCGGGTATTTTCTGCCAGTACCTTGATAACGAGGAGCAGCAGGCTTACGCATGGCGCGGCGGCGCATACCACACGGGCGATTCGGCATGGCGCGATGAAAACGGTCTTTACTGGTTCAACGGCAGATTTGATGATATAATCAAGACAGGCGGATACAGGGTAGGACCATCGGAGATAGAGAACGTGCTGATGGAGCACCCTGCCGTTATGGAGTGCGGCGTTATAGGAATACCCGACAAGCTGAGAGGTCAGGCTATAAAAGCCGTGGTAGTGCTGTCTAGCGGTTATGAGCCTTCAAAGCAGCTGGAGAACGACATAAAGAATTTCTGCAACGCAAAACTTGCCGAGTACAAGTGGATAAGGGTGTTGCAGATCGTTGACGAAATGCCAAAGACCATAAGCGGCAAGATAATAAAGACGGAGCTTCGCAAACAGAGCGAGGAATAGGGATAAAATTACTCTTGTTGTAAATCTGTCAAGAAAGGGAAAGTTTTCGGTCAAGCCTTTTTCAAAAGGCTTGTCATGGGTCGTAGCGTATGCAAGCATACGCCGGGTGAAACCCCCGTCGCCGTCCGCAGACGGCGAAATCCCCATACGGTAGGCGCTCCGCTGCTAGAGGTTAGAAGTAAGAAGTTAGAAGTAAGAAGCTGTTTTTAAGGCTTTGCGACAGTTTGCCATATCTGCGGTTTAGATTTAGAGGCAAGAGGCAAGACGAGCGTTTTGAAAAATTTGTGATAAACTATAAAAAGCAATTTCTTGCCTCTTGCTTCTCGTTATCTTGCTTCTAATAGCTGGGCGTTCCCTAATGAGAAGTCATATCAAACTTTTCGCGTTCCATTCTGGAACGCCGTACAATGTGAAAAAATCCATAACAAGTAGAATGCGCAAAATTGTTAGCACACTCAAAATGAGAAGATAACAAAAATACTGTGTGGCGTTGAATGAAAAAAGCCCGTCACACCGTAAGGTGTGCGCCGCCGACCGTTTTTGGTGGCGAGGGATTTTTTCTGCACTTGACCGACTGCTCGCAGTCGGTCAACGTGTGCGCTCCTGCGCCGCGCGTAAGCGCAAATATAAATAACCAAAACAAAAGCACACCGCCAAAACGATGTGCTTTTTATATGTACAGAAAACTTTACAGCTCTATAGCGAACGTTCTGCCGGTGGGGGCGTATTTTGTGTACTTTATGCCCACCATGTCAAACATCTTCTTTGAGGCGACTACGCTGTCTGAGCCTGCGTACTTGTCGTCGCCGTAAACTATCTCTTTTATGCCGCACTGTATTATAGCCTTGGCGCACTCGTTGCAGGGGAAAAGCGTAACATACAGTTTTGCGCCCTCGAGTGAGCCGGTAGAACGGTTGAGTATCGCGTTGAGCTCGGCGTGGCAGACATAGGGGTACTTCGTTTCAAGGTTCTCGCCCTCGCGCTCCCACGGCATATCGTCGTCGCAGCAGCCTGTGGGCATACCGTTGTAGCCCATCGAGAGTATCTTGTTCTCCCTGCTGACTATGCAAGCGCCCACCTGCGTGTTGCTATCTTTGCTGCGCCCTGCTGACAGCTTTGCTATGCCCATAAAATACTCGTCCCACGAGAGATAATCATTTCTTTTCATATGCCGCACCCCATTCTTAAAATGTTATATATAGTATAACATACTATGGGGCATATTGTCAACTGCCGTTTGCCTGCCCGTCCCATTCGTCAAGCTGCTGTTGTAGAACGCTTTTGTCGTTCTCGTGGCTCAGGGTCGATTCGTACCTGTCGCCAACATATGCAATAATATCGCCGGTCTGCATATCGACAAGAAGCTGCTTTTCACAAATTGCAGAATTTTTGTTTCCGTCAAAGCCATCATCTTTTATAAAACACCAACAAGGTCTGGTACTGCGCTTTTCGTCATCTCCGTAGTGTTTTGTATTATCCCATGCGGCGGCATATTTTATTGTTATTTCGTCAATGTGCTGCATATAATTCGGCGCAAGGTAGTCGCTCAGCAAATCACAGGCACTTTCAAGGGTAATATATTCATCTTTAAGAGGCTTGCTTTCTTTGTTCGTCAACATATACGGTCCTACATGGGTAAGCGTTGATACTTTATCTGGCGTATCTATTACCAAAAGCACTTGGTTGACAGACACTTTATACAGACTTTCTAAATTGTTGAATGACATAGAGTAAGAATCGCTCAAAGGTATGCCGTCAAGCACAAATTCATATTCTATCTGATACTGATAATATTCTCCGCATGGCTCTGCGTATTTGTCATATTCGGTAGTTTTATATACACATAATTTAGAAGGTTGCAGTTGGGCATCGGGAAGATAGTCCTTTAGTTTTTCGATAGTTTTGTTGCCAAATTCCACTGCATCTGACATTTTGTATTCTCCGCCGCGCAGGTCGTAAGACTTATCGGGCACTTGTTCGCCGCGGTCAATGTTGATAGTTTCTATAAGTTCGGAGTCGGGTTCGAGACCGTATTCTACCAGATATTCAAAAAGAAAAGTGCCCTCCAGATTCACATCAGCAAATCCATGGTTTCTTCCGACATCGGTATCATATACGAAATCAGGGTAAGAAATATAGAAAGAGCAATCATGAAATGTAGGATCCCAAGCTTGTTCATCAGTCAGTGGGGTGCAGGTGGTATTTCCGAATATAAGCCCGTCAGTATCGGTAATATCAAATAACACCGGGAACATTTTTCGGCAGAGCTGCGCAGCTTCTTTTGGCGTGTATATATCATTGGCTTCGCCCAGCTTGTAATAGCTGTAAAATTTATCGACTTTTGGTATATTAAGAACGGCATCTGAAAGATCAAGATTGTCATACTGTTTGGTCGGAATTGTGGTGTTTTCCATTATCTCTTTATACGGCACACCATTGATGGCAACTTTTTTGTGGCTGAAGTGTACATATAGTAAAACAGAAACCACTATAGCTGCCGCAATGCACAGCGTTATCGCAGTAATTATTATTACTCTTTTTTGGCGCTTGGTCATAAGAATGCCACCTTCCATTTTTTTTGTCTTGATGTTAATTTAATTATACAGTATATTTTAATGACATACTAGCCTAATTTTTTACAAATTTTGCAGTGATATTTTGTATGGTGTCAACAAAACGGTAAAATGTTACAAACTAATTGTAAATTTTTTGTTAATATTAAAAAGGTATCGTTTTCAAGCCGAAGTTAAACGTTTTCTTTTTTATAAAATATTAAATAAGGTATTGAAAAATTTTTGAAATTGTGTTTTAATATTATTAAGGGCAAAAGCCTTTGGGTGAGCCCCGTTTAACATGAATAACCTACTTGAAAGGCGGATAATTTATGAGCAAGATAATCAACGGACAGTCTATACCAAATATGCCGTGGCAGGATAAGCCGCAGGGCTGCAAAGAGGTCATCTGGAGATACACGGAGAACCCCATTATCCCTCGCGACCTTATACCTACCTCAAACTCGATATTCAACTCGGCTGTTGTGCCGTTTGAGGGCAAGTTCGCAGGCGTTTTCCGCTGCGACGACAAGCAGAGAAACATGGAGCTGCACGCAGGTTTCTCCGACGACGGTATTCACTGGAACATAAACGAGGAGAGAATACAGTTTGTGCAGGCTGACAAGTCTACCGAAGAGGTGAACCAGTGGGGCTACGGCTACGACCCGAGAGTTTGCTTTATCGAGGACAGATACTGGGTAACATGGTGCAACGCTTACGGCTGGAAACCGACCATCGGCGTTGGCTATACTTTCGATTTCAAGACATTCTATCAGTGCGAGAACGCTTTCCTGCCTTTCAACAGAAACGGCGTGCTGTTCCCGAGAAAGGTAAACGATAAGTATCTTATGTTCTCTCGCCCGTCGGACAGCGGTCACACGCCATTCGGTGATATGTACATATCGCAGTCGCCCGACATGAAATACTGGGGCGAACACCGCCACGTTATGGGTCCCCTGAGAGGCTGGGAGTCCAAGAAGATCGGCGCAGGCCCTATCCCGATAGAGACCGACGAGGGCTGGCTGTGCTTCTATCACGGCGTTCTGGAAAGCTGCAACGGCTTTGTTTACAGCTTCTCGGCTTGCATACTGGACAAGGACGAGCCGTGGAAAGTTAAGTACCGCTGCGCCGAGTATCTGCTCAATCCTCGTGAATACTACGAGTGTGTGGGAGATGTTCAGAACGTTACCTTCCCGTGCGCAACGCTCGCAGATCAGGACACCGGCAGGATAGCTATCTACTATGGCTGCGCCGACACGGTGGTAGGTCTGGCGTTCTGCAAGCTCGATGAGGTTATCGAGTATGTAAAGAGCCATTCT
This sequence comes from uncultured Clostridia bacterium, assembly GCA_947624375.1. Taxonomy (GTDB): domain Bacteria; phylum Bacillota; class Clostridia; order Oscillospirales; family Ruminococcaceae; genus UBA7477. Next base: position 13,956 of record CANQKD010000006.1, read on the forward strand.
TCAATATAAGCAATTAGTATAGGATAACATAAAATCAACAAGACCGACATGCCGCCTTGCCGCGGTGTGCCGGTTTTTGCATACCCAACCTTTTGAGAAAGCTGCACACTATATATATGAGAACGCTTCCGGAGGCATTCGATATGGAAAAACAACTTGCAGACAAATATATTTATCAGTACATGGACAGGATATTCGGCTTTGCGCTTGATAAACTGCACACCATTGACGGCGCTCGCGAACTGGCTTCCGATATTGTGTATGAGGTGTACCGCTCGTTTCTGAAAGCTGACGGCATTGTGAATATTGACGGCTATGTTTACAGAATTGCAAGAAACGTGTACGCGCATTATATTGACAGCCTTGCACGCGGCAGAAATTTTGTCAGCATTGACGGCATGGTGATAGCCGCCCCCGAAGAACCATTGGAAGAAGAGGCTGAAACAGAGCAGATACTTCGGCGAGAGATAGGGTATCTTTCTCAGCGGCAGCGCACCGTGCTATATATGCACTATTATGAAAAGCGCACGGTGGCAGAGATAGCGCAAAAGCTGAAAATATCGCAGGGTACTGTAAAATGGCATTTGTCTGATGCGAGAAGCAGACTGAAAGAGGGTATAAACATGAATATCAATGAACAGAATATACAGCTTTCCCCGATAAGATTTACACACATGGGGCACAGCGGCTGTGCGGGCGCAAACGGAGATACAAACGCTATGTTCGACACGCGCTTGAAACAAAACATTGCTTGGGCGTGCTACAGCGAACCTAAAACGCTTGAAGAGATAGCAAGGACGGTGGGTGTGCCGCAGGTGTATGTTTCAGATGATCTGAAAAGGCTGGTCGAGTATGCCTACATTGACAGGCTGGACAACACGAACGACCCGAAATACCGCACGAATATGCTGATCTATGACGGCAGGGACAAGGCGGACTTTTCACAGATATATTCTGATGCGGCGCAGTTTATAAGCGAAAAATATCTGCCGAAAGTGTTTGAAGAATTTGAAAACGACAAAGACCATTGGGGACTTTCCTGCGACGGGGGAGATCTGAACTTTCTGAAATACAGCGTGGTGATGCTGGCTGTAAGAAGGCTTATCTTTGACGAGAAGAAGTTTGAAAAATACACGGTCAAACGCCCCGACGGCGGAGATTTTATAGCCTATGCAAACGTTGAAGACGATATTTCTATAACTGCCGCGAAGCCAAACCCATACTGGTGCTGCGGATATATGACAAGGGGCGTAAACGACACGCCTGCCGAAGAAGCTTTTGAAAGCATTTCTGTTGACTGCCGATACACAGACCGCAGCGGCGGCTGGCAGGATAATTTGCAGGAAGACTGGCAGCAGCTCACGAAGTTTATAAGGAGCGGAAAAGATGCGCTTTCGCAGGAGGGCTACAAACGTCTGTGCGACAAGGGGTATCTCTATGAGGACAGAGTGCAGCCTGCGGTGATGAGGATAAAAAGCAGTGAGGACATTATCTCGGCGTTTTTCAGCGGACTGAATGAAAAGATAGCGGTTCCCGACGAGGTGACAGAGTATGCAAAGAATATGGACGAGATGGTGATAAACGAGAACAAGAAGCATTTTCCGCAGCATATGCACGAAACGCTGGAATGTTATTATTCAAACTGCATTGGCAGCGGCATTATGATACCGAAAGTTATTGAGATACTGCTCAGGCGCGGCGTGTTGAAACCGCTCTCGGAGATACAGAAAAAGGCAGCGCTCTCGGTGCTGTGCATAAATGAATGAGCAAAAAGCGCTCCCCCGTTTCTTTTGTGGAAGTGGGGGAGCGGTTGTATATATTTATTTGCTGAATGTCGGCTCTGAAAGATAGACCTCGCCGTTGCCGCCGTCTTCGGGTTTTACAAGTTGTATCTTTATCCAATCGGTATTTTCAACTGAAACGTTAAATTCAACGGGTACAGATTTGCGAGTTAAATCTTGGTGATAGATAAGTTTGTCGTCCGAATAGATCTCAAATCTTACAGTTGCATCTCTTTCCGTGCTGTCTGATACCGCTACTGTTCCGGTGAAAGTTGAGTATTTTTTATTGAGAAATATTTCTGTAAATCCAGTATCGTTACTGCCGCCGCCTAATGTACTGCGTGTATACATTTTAAATAAATTGCCCGGTGCATATACGTTGCCTAAAGTATCATCTACCGAACCTTGTTCAACTGTAATTTGTTCAAATGTCTGCACTTCCGTAAGCTTCATATCAGACAACGGCACAGGTATGCTGTCTTCGATCTCGGTGATCTTGTTTTGCAATTCTTCGGTGTCGCTTACAATGTTCTCGGCGCTTTGCAGCTTTTCAATAGCCATTTCGCTAAGTCCGTTAGCTGCCATGTCTTCAGCCTCTTTAATTACAGAAGAAATATACAGCTGCTCGGTCTCTTTCAGAGTGTCCTGCAATTTTTCGGCTATGGCAGGTATATCATCATTTGAATATATAAAGGATATCGCACCTTCATAATCCTGTCTGAGAATATAATTGTTCACCGTTTCGGACAGATCATCAAAATGTGCTGTAATAGCTTCGTCATATTTTAGTTGCAGGTCATTGTTTTCGGGGAAAATTTTCATAGCCTCTTCAAGTGATTTCTCGGCATCATAATAGTATGTCTCGCTAATATAACGGTCGGCATCGGTCAGTACCTTTTCAATATACTTTGTGTTGGCTTCGTTTATCCTTTCCTGAGCAGTCTGATAATTCGGGCTGTCCTGCTGTACTTTTTTGTATGTATCTGCCGCTTCCAGATAACTGCCGCTGCTGAACAATTGCTCCGCTTCGCTGAATGTTTCATCGGTTTCAATGCTTTCCGCGACCGACTGTTCGGGGCTGCCGTTATATCCACCGCTGTTATTGCCGGCATTTTCATCTTCTGAATTGCATGATACCGCCAATAATGAAAGTGACAGTACAAGTAATAATGTCAATACTTTTTTCATAAATAAACCTCCAAAAATTATTTATCTGTTTTTGTATGATGAACATCGCGGGGTCATAACATTGGCTTTGACCTGCCGCATTTTTTGCAATGTGAGCTTTCGGACGTATTCATACAGCCGCAGCTGCATTCCCACTGTTCACCTGATTTTTTGCTGTTTTTTGCCTTGCCGCAAACTTTGCAGTACTTTACAGCAGACGGATTGTCCGCACCGCAAGAACATACCCAATACAAATCGTCTGCACCGCTACCCATAGATAATTGATGAAGTCCGTGCCGCACCATATTTTTTGCTAAGTTTTGATCGGACTGTGGGCTTGAGTATTTAAGGTAGCTGAGAATGACCGCAATTATATTATAGGCAACTATGCTTATCATGAAAACAATGTACCCCGAGCCGTGCTTTGTAACAATTAAGTCCGCGCCCTCTATATCATTAAGACTGGCAGTGGCTCTGTTCATTAGCAGCACACTGGCTATTGACAGCACAATTGTAACTACTTTGCTGGATATATTGGGTTTTGCAGCGAAGAGACCGGTTATCAAAAAGCAAAATACAGATGCTAATATAAAGTATTTGCCGCCTACATTTCCAAATTCGGCAAGCAGGTCTTCATCGCCTTTTATAAACATACCTACATCATAATATTTATCAGTCCACACCGTTCTTATCTGGGATATCGGAAGAAACAGCGCGGCGAACAATGTCGATAATAGCAAGCATATTAAAAGAACATTCAAGACCTTAATAACGGCTTCATGATCAAATGTTATATTTACTGATGCTGACGAACGAGCGGCTGGCGGCGCTGAAACTTGCGCTCCGCAATCGGGGCAGAATTTACTGCCGTTGTTTATCTGTTTTCCGCAGTTTTGACAATACATATATCATACCTCCAAAAAATTTTATATCTATGATTTAGTACAGCTACCACAAAAATTCAACATCACCGTTTTCATCGGCGTTGGGATATTGACCTATAACTTTGCTGTCCTCTGACTCAGCCCACTGCACCAATGTAGGGAAGCCGTCATTGCCTATTTGTATATACAGCAAACCGGGTATATATTCAATATTGACGGTTCTTGGCAGCCACTCTTCCACAAAATTTGTCATGACCTCATTATCGTACCGCGCATCCGGTCCGATATAATACGAACCTGTCAGCTGCGTGGTATCATATCCTCCGGAGCCGATCTGCTTTTCACAATACGAGTTTAGTGATGTGAAAACTAATTGTGCTATAGAGTTGGCGGTACCGGCATTTTCCTCATCAACATCTTCAATATAAGAATAAGAAAAATACGCTCCATTTGTTTTACAGATGATAATAAGATCTGCTGTATAATCTCCGCCTCTCCAGTTAAGACCGTAACCATAAATTTCACACTGATTATCTTCGTCATTGTAATAGTCAAAATCATCTGCTATTTCAAGATCTGAAAAGTCCGTCTCAGACCGGTTTATTATTTTTTGAGCATCATAAAATTCTTCTTTAAGTTCTTCTTTCAAATCGGTCAAGTTTGCATCCTCGCCAAAAAGTGTTTTAATTGTTTTGTTGGAAAGGTTGTCAATGTTGGTGAGTTCAAGATATTTTTCAAGATCGTTATCTTTTATCGCCGTAAGTTCTTGCAGTGCGAGCTGCTTTACTGCCCAATTTATGTCGGAATTTGTATTGCTGCCTTCTGTATTTTCTGTATCTTCCGCATCTTCAGGCTCAACAGAATTTTCGGTGTTGTCAGTATCATTCGTGTTTTCCGCAGCGTCTTTATCTTCGGCAGAAGTTTGCTTTGCGGTAGTTGCCAAACTGACATCAGAGCTTTCACCCGATACAGAAGTACTGCTTTGATCTTCATCTGTGCAGCCGCACAAAGCAGTTGCAGCCAACACAAGCGCCATAATAAAAGTTATTGTTTTTTTCATAATTCGACCTCCTTGTATATAATTATACAACTATAGTTTCTGATTGTCAATATCTATAGATGATTTTTTATTTCTATAGTATGGGATATACTATAACTATAGAGGTGAGAGCATGGAAAACAAATATTCAGATGTAGGTCAGAGGATATTTCTTTTAAGGTCGCGGCAAAAGCTGACAAGAGAACAGCTTGCTGAAAGCGCGGAGATCTCGGTGCAGTTTCTTTCGGATATTGAAAAGGGCAGAAAAAACATGACCGTTACTACCGTTAGAAAAATTGCCGCCGCTTTGAACGTAACTACCGACTATATAATAAACGGCAGAAACGAGCCGCACCCTGACGGAGAAAACGAACTTACCGAAATATACAGAACGCTGTCTGATGATGACAAGAGCCGTGCCCGTGAGATACTAAGGTTGTTTGCGCAGTCGGCAAGGCGTTGAAAACAAGCTTTTGCGCAGATATACACCGCTCCCCCGTTTCCTTTTGTGGAAGTGGGGGAGCTTTTTGTTTTTTAGCTATAAAACAAGCCTTTGAGAGGGCTAAAATTTATGCGAAATGATACCTTGACAAAGGGGGCAAAAAGAGTTATAATGTTGAAAAGTAGATTGTTTGCTTTTCAACAAAATATTTGCCAAAGGGGTGAACAAATAGTGACAAACAATTTTATCATGCGTGAGCTTTATCAGCTGAACAACGCTATGCGCAAGTTCATTGACCGCTCACCGGTGAAAAAGGAGCTTGACAGCGTTTCGGGCACTCACGGCTGGGTGATAGCCTATCTTGCCACCCACGAAAACGAGGACGTTTATCAGCGCGACCTTGAAAGAGAGTTCGGCATAACGCGTTCTACCACATCTAAGATGATAGCGCTTATGGAGAAGAACGGTCTTGTGGGCAAGGAGAAAGTGGCGTGCGATGACAGGCTGAAAAAACTTGTGCTTACAGAGCGTTCCAAAAAACTTGCGGAGAAGATATGCAAGGACAATCAAAAAACCGAAAAGCAGCTTACTAAAGGCTTTTCAAACGAGGAGCTTAAAATGCTCAGCGAGTTTATGCGAAGAATGAAAGAAAATCTACAGGGCGAAAGGAAAGACTGACTTTAATGCTTAAAACTATGACAAAGTGTATAAGGGAATACAAAACGCCCACTATACTTACCATACTATTTATAATAGGAGAGGTAGTAATAGAGGTAATAATACCCTTTATCACGGCAGATCTTATAAACTCAATAAACAGAGGCGTTGTCATGTCTGAGATACTGAAGACAGGGGCGCTTTTGCTTGTAATGGCGCTGGTCTCGCTGGCGTGCGGAGGTATGGCAGGCTTTACCTGTGCGAAGGCCTCGGCAGGCTTTGCTAAAAACGTGCGGCATGACATATTCAAACGCGTGCAGACGTTCGCGTTTAAAAATATAGACAAATTTTCGACCTCTTCTCTGGTAACGAGAATGACCACCGATATAAACAACGTTCAGATGTCCTACATGATGCTGATACGTATGGCGATAAGAGCACCTGTTATGCTCATATTCGCAGTGATCATGGCGTACATAATGGGCGGAGCGCTGGCTTCATGCTTTGTGGTGGTAATACCGGTGCTGGTCTTCGGGCTGCTTATGGTAGCGCGCTCGGCAATGCCCGCATTCAGAAGAGTATTCAAAAAGTACGATAAACTGAATGAATCGGTAGAAGAAAACGTAAGAGCTATGAGAGTTGTAAAGGGCTTTTCAAGAGAGGACTATGAAAAGAAAAAGTTTGCAGCCGCATCGGAAGATATACGCAAGGACTTTACAAGGGCTGAAAGACTGGTAGCGCTGAACACGCCTCTTATGCAGATATGTGTTTACTTCAATATGGCGTTCGTGCTGCTGATAGGCTCGAAGATAATAATATCAAGCAGGGGCGCAACTATAGACGTAGGTCAGATACAGGCTATGCTTACTTACGGTATGCAGATACTCATGCAGCTGATGATGCTCTCTATGATATACGTTATGCTCACCATGTCGGCGGAGTCTATAAAGCGTATATGCGAGGTACTCAACGAGGAGACCGCTATTCATGACCCCGAGAACCCCGTTATGGAAGTTGCTGACGGTTCTATAGAATTTAAGGACGTAAACTTCAAGTATTCGGAAGATGCGCAGAAATATGCGCTAGCAGATGTTGACTTGAAGATACCCTCGGGTGCAACGGTGGGTATTATAGGCGGCACGGGCTCGAGCAAGTCAACGCTGGTGCAGCTTATACCGCGCCTTTATGACGTTACCGACGGTGAAGTAAAGGTAGGCGGCGTTGATGTCCGCGATTACGACCTTGACACGCTGCGAAACAGTGTTGCAATGGTGCTTCAGAAGAACCTGCTGTTTTCGGGTACTATCAAAGATAATCTGCGGTGGGGCAATGCGCAGGCTACAGACGAAGAAATGATACACGCCTGCAAACTGGCACAAGCAGATGAATTTGTGCAGTCGTTCCCCGACGGATACGATACATATATAGAGCAGGGCGGTACTAACGTTTCGGGCGGACAGAAGCAGAGACTGTGTATAGCCAGAGCGCTTCTCAAAAAGCCTAAGATACTTATTCTTGACGACTCTACCAGCGCGGTGGACACCAAGACAGATGCGCTGATAAGGGCAGGCTTCAAAGAATACATACCCGAAACTACGAAGATAATCATAGCTCAGCGTATCGCCTCGGTGCAGGATGCAGATATGATAATAGTTATGGATAACGGCGTTGTTACCGCTGTTGGCAAGCACGATGAGCTTCTTGAAAGCAGCGAGATATACCGCGAAGTTTACGAGCAGCAGACTAACGGAAGCGGCTCTGACGACGAGAGGGGTGATGAAAATGCCTAGGATGCCAAGAAATATGAAAGGCGGCAGACCGCAGGTAAGCATTTTCAAGACCCTGGGACGGGCGATAAAGATGCTGTTCAAGTTCTATCCGGTGCTTGTGCCGATAACGATAGTTTGCATAATCTTCTCGGCGGTGGCTTCCGCAATACCGGCGTTCTTCCTGCAAAAGGTGATCAAAGATATTGAAGTATGGAGAGATACAGGCGACTGGGCGGGCGCGAAAGAGGACATCGTACCCAAAATATTGCTGCTCATAGGAATGTATGTGCTTTCTATAATAGCAATAACGGCGTGGTCGCAGATAATGGCATATATGACACAAGGCTATCTTAGCAAGCTGAGATGCTATATGTTCGACGATATGCAGGATCTGCCGATAAAGTATTTTGATACACACAAACACGGCGATATAATGAGCTGCTACACCAATGATATAGATACACTGCGGCAGCTTATCTCGCAGTCGCTGCCCTCACTGTTGCAGGCGTGCGTTATAGTCGTTACTGTTTTCTGTATAATGATATACTACAGCGTGTGGCTGACACTTGTGCTTATGGTAGGCGTTCTGCTTATGATGCTGGTATCGTCTGTTATAGGAAAAGGCTCGGCGAAATACTTCATAAGTCAGCAGAGATCTGTCGGCAAGACCGAGGGCTTTATACAAGAGATAATGAACGGTCAGAAGGTAGTAAAGGTATTCTGCCATGAGGAGCAGAGCCAGAAAGACTTTGATGCTGTAAACGATGAGCTTTGCGAGAATATGTACAGGGCGCACGCGTTTGCAAACTCTTTAGGTCCTATAATCATGAACCTCGGCAACATTATGTATGTAATAATTGCAGTGGTGGGCGGTATGTTCTTTCTTTCGGGAATGAGCAACCTGTCAATATCGGGGCTTGGGTTCAGCATCGATATAATAATACCGTTTTTGTCGATGACAAAGCAGTTTACCGGAAATATCAATCAAGTTTCTCAGCAGATAAACGCCATTGTAATGGGCGCGGCAGGCGCTGAAAGAGTTTTCGCTCTGATAGATCAGCCGTCTGAGGAAGACAACGGCTATGTTACGCTGGTCAACGCTAAGATCGCTGATGACGGCACTATTACAGAAACTACCGAAAGAACACACCAGTGGGCATGGAAACACCCCCACACCGCAGACGGCTCTGTTACCTATACGCCGCTGGAAGGTGATGTTACTCTTGACGGTGTAGACTTCGGCTACGAGCCTGACAAACAGGTGCTTTATGACGTTTCCGTGTATGCAAAACCGGGTCAGAAGGTGGCGTTCGTTGGCGCAACGGGCGCAGGTAAAACGACCATTACCAACCTTATAAACCGCTTTTATGATATCGCCGACGGCAAGATACGCTATGACGGCATAAACATAAACAAGATACGCAAGAGCGATCTGAGGCGTTCGCTGGGCATAGTTTTGCAGGAGACCAACCTGTTCTCCGGCACGGTTATGGAGAACATTCGCTATGGCAGACTTGATGCCACCGACGAGGAATGTAAGCAGGCGGCAAGGCTTGCAGGCGCGCACGGCTTTATAATGCGCCTGCCGATGGGCTACGACACAGAGCTTTCAAACAACGGTTCAAACCTGTCGCAGGGGCAGAGGCAGCTTATCGCGATAGCGCGTGCGGCAGTTGCAGATCCGCCGGTCATGATACTGGACGAGGCAACGTCTTCGATAGATACCCGTACCGAAGCGATAGTGCAGAAAGGCATGGACGCGCTGATGAAGGGCAGAACGGTGTTCGTCATAGCGCACAGGCTGTCAACGGTAAAGAACTCGGACGTTATCATGGTGCTTGACCACGGACACATAATCGAGCGCGGCTCGCACGACAAACTGATAGCTGAAAAGGGAACGTACTATCAGCTGTACACCGGCGCATTCGAGCTGGAATAAAAAGAAAGAGCAGACCTTTTGGGGTCTGCTCTTTTAGATGCAAGAAGTTAGAGGTTAGAGGTAAGAAGTGGTTTTTAAGGCTTTGCGACAGTTTTTCATACCAGCGGTTTACAAGAGGCAAGAGGCAAGAAGTTGTAACTTCATCGTTTGCGCTAACTATAAGGTCATGTCAAAAAAATAAAAGTTTTCGATTGACCCTTTTTCAAAAGGGTCATCATGGGTCATAGCGTATGCAAGCATACGCCGGGCGGAAAGCCCATTGTCGCCTGCGTTCGCTTGCGCACGCTACTGCAGCACGGCGAAATTCCCTACATCGTGCGCTCTGCTATTAGAGGTTAGAAGTTAGATGTCAGAGGTTAGAAACGGTTTTTAAGGCTTTGCGACAGTTTTTAATACCAGCGGTTTACAAGAGGCAAGAGGCAAGAAAATGCGACTTCAACTTTTGCGCTAACTATAAGGTCATGTCAAAAAAATAAAAGTTTTCGATTGACCCTTTTTCAAAAGGGTCATCATGGGTCATAGCGTATGCAAGCATACGCCGGGCGGAAAGCCCATTGTCGCCTGCGGTCGCTTGCGCACGCTACCGCAGTACGGCGAAATCCCCTTACGGCAGGCGCTCTGCTATTAGAGGTTAGAAGTTAGATGTCAGAGGTTAGAAACGGTTTTTAAGGCTTTGCGACAGTTTTTCATACCAGCGGTTTACAAGAGGCAAGAGGCAAGAAAATGCGACTTCAACTTTTGCGCTAACTATAAGGTCATGTCAAGAAAGGAAAAGTTTTCGGTCAAGCCTCGTCGCCTGCGTTCGCTTGCGCACGCTACCGCAGCACGGCGAAATTCCCTACATCGTGCGCTCTGCTATTAGAGGTTAGAAGTTAGATGTCAGAGGTTAGAAACGGTTTTTAAGGCTTTGCGACAGTTTTTCATACCAGCGGTTTACAAGAGGCAATAAGCAAGAAATTGCTTATTATGGTTTAGCATAAATTTTCAAAACGCACGTCTTACCTCTTGCTTCTAGTTTTCTTGCTTCTAAAAGCTGAGCCTCCCCTCTTAGAAAATAATCCACCGGATTATTTTCTAATTCACCCCTCTCAGGGCGCCTGACGCGTTTTCGGGGGCGCCGCCCCCGTAACCCCGCAAGCCTTTTGAAAAAGGCTTGACCGAAAACTTTTCCTTTCTTGACAAGATTTAAAACCCTTGCGCGTTGTGAGGCGTTGAACGCGCTCCTGCGCTGCGCGTAAGCGCGAATATAAAACAACGCACAAAGTTGAAGTAACAACTTCTTGCCTCAGCTACTAGAGGCAAGATGACGAGAAGCAAGAGGCAAGACGAGCGTTTTGAAAATTATGTGATAAACTTGGAAAGAGCAACTTCTTGCTTCTTAACCTCTTGACTCTGATAGCGCAGAAAAAGCGGTTTCACTCAAAATGAGTATAACCGCTTCTAACATCTTACTTATAACCTCTTATATCTGGTCGTTATTCTTCCTCCAGATTCTTCAGTGCTTTCAGTTCGTCCTTGTTCACCCTGATAACGCTGTCCTTTATGATCTGCACGTCCTTTTTGTCCACCGTTACGACCGCGTCGCTCTCCATGCGAACGTGCAGTTTGCCTGTCAGCAGGTTTACGTCCTCAACAGTGCCCTTGCCTTCGGCGGTGCGCACTATTGCGCCTATCTTCGGGGTGCTGCGCAATAGCTCGGTGTAGCTGTCCTGCTCGTATTTGAGGCAGCACATAAGCCTGCCGCACGCGCCCGATATCTTCGTCGGGTTGAGCGATAAGCCCTGCTCTTTTGCCATTTTTATCGAAACCGGCTGAAACTCGCCCAGAAAGCGCGAACAACAGTACGGCTGACCGCAAACGCCTATGCCGCCCAGCATTTTCGCTTCGTCGCGCACGCCTATCTGCCTGAGCTCAATTCTCGTTCTGAAGACTGATGCCAGGTCTTTCACAAGCTCGCGAAAATCTACCCTGTTTTCGGCTGTAAAATAGAACAGCAGCTTGTTGTTGTCAAACGTGCATTCAACGTCTACAAGCTTCATTTTAAGACCGTGCTTGGCTATCTTTTCCTCGCATATCCTGAAAGCATCTTCTTCTTTCTTGTGGTTGTTCTCTACCGTTTTCAGATCCTGCGCGGTCGCCAGGCGCATAACGGGTTTCAGCGGCGCGATTATCTCGCTGTCGTCTATCTGCCGCGGCGCAAGAACAACATCTCCGCACTCAACACCGCGCGCGGTCTCAACAATAACCTTGTCGCCCAGCTTTATGTTTTTGCCGTCGGGCGCAAAATAATACACCTTTCCGACACTTTTAAATCTCACTCCGATTATCTCGGTCAAGACTATCACTATCCTTTCGTGTTTCAGCCTGTTATCTCTTTTATCTCAGCGCACAGCGAACCCATTGCCGCCGGCAGCGATGCGTTGAATTTTATTCCCGTTAGATATTTTTCGGGCAGGGTGCATATGCCGCCAAGCTTTTTTACAGAGTATTTCTCTGCCAGCTTTCGCGCAGCCTTTTCGCTGCTGCCCAAAACTTTGCCCTCGCACCCCATGCCGAGCATTACCGCATCTCTGAGTATGTTTTCAAGAAGTTTCAGCGATGTTTCAGCGGTCTCTCTGTTCTTGCCGCATACGGTAAGTATTTTAAGCAGCTGATATTCACTGCCGCTTGCTATTGCCAGGGCTGCTTCTTCGGCATTTTCACAACAGGCGCGAAGTGTGCTGCCGCTAAGGTATTCAAGGCACATTCCTATATTGCCGCCCATTGAAGACACCGCTTTGTCTATGTCTCCTTGTTTGTATTTTGTGTTCCTTGTAAGATATTCGCCGCACTGCTCTTTTGTAACGGGTGATACGCCTATAGATACCACTCTTGAAAGCACTGTCGGCAGAAAATATTCTTTAGAACAAGCCGTCAGTATTATGACCACGTGCTGAGGAGGTTCTTCAATAAGCTTCAGCAGAGTGTTCTGCGCACCGACAGGCGTTTTGTCCAGATCTGCGATAAGATACACGGTATAGTCGCTCTCATTGGGCGCGGTCACAGACTCAGACACCACGTTCCGCAGATCTTCCAGCCTGTATGCGCCGCTTGCCAGCGAGGGCTTGACCATAACAAAGTCGGGGTGACAGTCGTCGTCTATCATGTTGCAGCTCTTGCAGCTGCCGCAGGGCTTTACAGCACTTTTGCACAGCAGTTTTGCGGCTATGTATTTTGCCAGAGTTTTCTTGCCGCAGCCCTTGTCGCCGTATATGACGATACCGTGGGGCGCTCTATCTCCCGAGAACAGCTTGTCTGCGGCTGCCACGGCGTTTTCGTTGCCGACAATTACCATGTTATACTCTCTCTATCTTCTCGATAGGTACTATGAATATAGTCGCGCCGCCAACGGAGACCTCAACGGGAAAACTTGTGCTGCCCGATACAGAAGCAGCCATTTCGGATGTGACTACCTGCTTTCTCTTGCGCGAATGTGTTCTGATGACCTCAACTATATCACTCACCTTGTCGTCCTCGCAGGCGATCATGAAAGTGGTGTTCCCCGTAGAGAGAAAACCGCCCGTTGATGCCAGCTTTGTTGCGCGGTAGCCCGATTTTGTAAGCGCCGATGCAACACTGTGACTGTCATCACTGTTGATAATAGCGAACATTAACTTCATAGCTGTCACTCCTTATATTATTTACTCACTTTCGGAATATACAGATGTTATACCGAAATATTCTTCAAGGCATATGCCGTTTTCCATTACAACTTTTGCAACTTCCTCGCCAACATAGCGCACGTGCCACGATTCATACATAAAGCCGGTTATGTCTTCTTTTCCCTTGGGGTACCTTATTATAAAGCCGTACTCGGCACAATGCTGCTCCAGCCACTGCGCTTCGGGCGTGCCGTCAAAGGTGCTGCTGGGGTCGTTCACGTCAAAGGTAAGTCCCGTTTCGTGCTCCGAATGCCCCGGTCTTGCCGAATATGTATCAGCCGCATCATAGCCGTCAACAGCGGCATAATCTTCATAGAGTGTGCGCTGCTCTTCATATGTTCTGTAGCCCGATGCAGTCCACAGTGTAAGACCGTCCTGCGCCGCGGCAGCATACATTTCTTCAAGCTTTGCCTGCGCCACGGGGTCAACACCGGGGTCGAACCACTCGGGCAGACCGTATGTTTTGTTTACTATAAGTATGCCGTTTATATAGGTAACGCCGTCTATAACTTCAATATCTGCCTCAACGGGGTAGGGGGGCTTTGGCGGCTCGGGCTCTGTTGTAGTTGTTGTAGTATCTGATCGTGCCGGGTCTGTCGTGTCCGTTGTGGGCGGAGTTGTGGTAATGCCCGTCTGCGCACCTGCCGGAACGTCAGACGTATTTTTGTTCATATCATCTTTTATATCATCTTTAAAAACAGCTATCAAAAAAACGAGCAAAGCTATCAGAAGTATTATAAGAACAAGTATCGCAATAGCGCCCCACCTTATATGACGGGTGGTATTTTTCTGCGGCCGGGTATCTTTATCTATGTTATCTGTATTGTTATTGCCTTCAAAATAATCGTCGAACCATTCGTTATCGTTGTTGTTGTCCAACGCATATCACCTCTTTAACATCTATATACAAAATATATTATAACATCATAAAATCGTAAGCACTTTGATATAATTGCCCGATACGTCGGGAGCAGACCTTTAGGTCTTCGTATATTATATCACACTTTTGTTCAATTTGCAATATCAAACAAAAATTTAACTACGCGTCAACATGGTTGACGCTTCACGGGGGCACCCCGAATGGTTCCCCCGTGAACCCCCTTTGGCGTCGGCTCCGTTACCCTCACGCCAAAAATCACATAATAATGCGATTTTTGGCTGCGCCGACAGCGGTGTAAAATTCGTGAAATAAATTCCCGAATTTTACTTTATTTAAAACTTTTTTTGATCGGCGATTTATTTATTGACATAACCGTGCAAATGTATTATAATATATCTAGGTATTGCCGCTTGGCGCAGGCGGCGAAAAATCTTATGTAAGGAGCATGATGATGCTGAATGAAAAATCATGCGGCGCTATCGTTTACAGAAAATATCACGGCAACACCGAGATATTGCTAATAAAGCACGTAGGGAGCGGTCACTGGTCGTTCCCGAAAGGTCATGTTGAGGGTGACGAGACCGAGATAGAGACCGCCAAAAGAGAAATATTTGAAGAAACCGGGATAGAAGTCATGATAGACCCCACTTTCAGGGAGCTTATATCATATTCCCCCAAAAAAGACACCAATAAGACAGTGGTGTATTTCATCGCACGGGCGCGCAACACCGATTTTGTGCCGCAGGAGGGCGAAATTGCCGAGATACGATGGGTGGAGCTGGGCAGGATATGCTCGGTGCTGTCTTACGAAAACGACAAGACCATTATAAACAAGGCGAAGAATTATATTATTTAGGGTGACTGATATGAAGAACAAGATACTTTCTGTCGCGCTGATGGCGGTGGCGGCAATATGCATATTGTGCGTGCCGTTCGCGGCGGATAAAACCGATAAAGATATACCTGTAGTGCAGCCTGATGTCACGCAGACCACGACCGTTACCACTCCCGAAGAAACATCGGCTGAAGCTGCGGTGACAACGGTGACTACAGAGGAAGTTACGGAAACTACAACGGAAGTTACAAAGCCGCCGGAAGATGTCACTACCACGGCCAAGAAAAAGACTACGACTGCACAAAAGACCACAACTACCACCCAAAAGACCACGACTGCCACACAAAAGGTAACTACCGCAGCGCCTGTAACAACGCCCGCACCGACCACTACCGCTAAAGTTACCACTACTGCCAAAGCCACTACCACAAAAGCGAAGACACAGGCGAAAAAACCTGCCCCTGCGCCAAACGCTGAGAAGGGCACACCGGTGGCGAACCACGGTCAGCTTTCTGTAAAAGGCGCGAATATTGTAGATAAAAACGGCAAAGTGTTTCAGATAAGGGGTATGTCTACCCACGGACTGGGTTGGTTCCCCGAAGCGGTATCGGAAGAAAGTTTCCGCGTTCTGCGTGATGACTGGGGCTGCAACACGATACGCCTTGCTATGTATATAGAAGAAAGCTGGGGCGGAAGCGAGTCGCTGTATCTTGCACAGCCGCAGAAGAATATGGATCTTGTGACAAAGGGCGTTGATGCCTGCTCGGATCTGGGGTTGTATGTTATAGTTGACTGGCACGTTCTCAACCCGGGCGACCCTACTACACATACCGAAGATGCGAAGAAATTCTTTTCGCAGATAGCGCAGAAGTACGGAAGTTATCCCAACATAATATACGAGATATGCAACGAGCCTAACAGCGGCGCTGACTGGAACAAGGTAAAGAGCTACGCCGAGCAGGTGATACCGGTCATACGCAAGTATGACAGCGATGCGATAATTATCTGCGGCACGCCTACATGGTCGCAGGATATAGATCAGGCGGCAAACAACAGGCTTTCGGACAAAAACACGGTGTACGCGCTGCATTTTTACGCAAACACGCATACCCAGTGGCTGCGCGACAGGGTGCAGCAGTGCTATAACAACGGTCTGCCGATACTGGTTTCGGAGTTTGGCACTTGTGATGCATCGGGCAACGGCGGCTTCAATGTTGGCGAAACGCAGAACTGGTTCACGCTGCTGGACGGACTGAACATAGGTTATCTTAACTGGTCGTTCTGCAACAAGGGTGAGACTGCCTCGGCGTTCCAGGGCGGCGCAAACCTTGCTGCGATACAGCCGGGCGAGGGTCAGCTGACCGACAGCGGAAAGATAATAAGAAAGCACCTGCGCGAAAGGGCAGGCTTGCAATAGTAAAAAATTCCTTACCTAGTAGGTAAGGAATTTTTTTAGAGGCAAGAAATTAAGAAACAAGAGGCAAGAGGTTGTAACTTCATATTTCGCGCTAACTATAAAATCTTGTCAAGAAAGGAAAAGTTTTCGGTCAAGCCTTTTTCAAAAGGCTTGCAGGGTGTGGGGCGGCGCCCCACAAAACACAGCGTGCGCTCTGCAAGAGGTGAATGCTAAAACAGTCCTGTGGACTGTTTTAGCAGAGGAGAGGCTCTGCAAGAGAGAGCCTCTCCTTTGAGAAAACCTTAGCTTTTTTTGCCGCGTTCTCTCAGAGAACGCTACGCTATTGAAAAAATACAAACATCTTGCCATATTAGAGGTTAGAGGTTAGAAATGGTTTTACTGCTTTTGCGGTGGATTTTTATACCTGCGATTTATAAGAGGCAAGAAGCAAGAAAATGCTTTCTATAGTTTTGCTCTAATTTATCAAAATGCGCATCTTGCATCTTGCTTCTCGTTATCTTGCTTCTAGTGGCTGAGGCAAGATGTGTGGTAAGGAGGCGTGTGAGTGTTGCTTTATATTTTTATATTATTCGCGCTTACGCGCAAGCCTGCTGGAGCACACACGTTGACCGCCTGCGAGCAGTCGGTCAAGTGCAGAAAAAATTCCTCGCCGCCATAAACGGTCGGCGGCGCATACCTTACGGTATGACGGGCTTTTTTCGTTCAACGCCCCACTGTACTTCGGTTTTCTTCTCACTTTGAATGTGCTAATACGTTTGCGCATTTTACTCGTTATGAATTTTTCACATTGTATGGCGTTCCAGAATGGAACGCAGAAAGAGAGCGTTGCGCTACAACAAGGGGAGGCTCTCTCTTGCAGAGCCTCCCCTCTACTAAAACAGTCCACAGGACTGTTTTAATATTCACCCCTCTCAGAGCGCCTGACGTGTTTTCGGGGACTCTGTCCCCGTACCCCTGCGACCCTTTTGAAAAAGGGTCGATCGAAAACTTTTAATGTCTTGACAAGAATTAAAAGCTTTGTGTGCTGTGGTGCAGTACATTCTGACAAATACTTGTGGCGGTCAACGTGTGCGCTCCTGCGCGCTGCAAAAGCAGCGAAAAATATAACCCCGACCGTCACTAAAGGCGGTCTATTCGTCCTCCTCCGCCTGCTGGCGCTCTATCTCCTCTTTGTAGGCGGCAAGTATCCTGCTCTCAAGCCGGCTGCGCGCTTCGGGCGTTATGGGGTGTACTATGTCGCGATACACCCCGTTATCGTCCCGTCGCGAGGGCATCGCCACAAACAGCCGCTCATCTCCCTGCACGACCTTTATGTCATGCACCGCCACCGTATCATCAAGCGTTATGCTTATTATGCCCCTCAGCCTGCTGCTTTGCTCCGAGGGCATCAGTTTTCTTATCCTTACGTCTGTTATCTCCATGACTGCCTCCAAAAATGTTATTCTGAAAATATATTTGCCGAAAGTTTTGAAAAATATTCAAAAAGGTCTTTACTTTTTGCCGCAATTTTAATATAATATATATAAGAGAATGTATGTTCGCACGGAAAGGGGCAGGCATATGGC
This sequence comes from uncultured Clostridia bacterium, assembly GCA_947624375.1. Taxonomy (GTDB): domain Bacteria; phylum Bacillota; class Clostridia; order Oscillospirales; family Ruminococcaceae; genus UBA7477. The sequence continues at coordinate 32,032 of CANQKD010000006.1, forward strand.
GGCTGAAAATAAGAAAAACTGCGAAAACAGTGATATTTTAGAGGGCAAGAGGCATATCCACTTTATAGGCATAGGCGGTTCGGGTATGTTTCCGCTGGTGCAGATAGTCAGATCAAAGGGGTATTACGTCAGCGGCTCTGACAACAACGAGACCGAAACTTTGCAGGCGGTAAGGAATATGGGGTGCGAAGTTTTTTTCGGGCAGAGGGCTGAAAACATCCGCGGCGCAGACCTTATTGTGTACACCGCCGCGATAATGAGCGACAACCCCGAACTTATTGCTGCGAAAGAAAGCGGCATACCCTTGCTTGAAAGGGCGCAGATGCTCGGCGTTGTTTCTTCGTGGTATGAAAACGCTATATGCATTTGCGGCACGCACGGCAAGACTACCGCAACTTCCATGCTGACACAGATATTTTTAGAGACCGACGAGGATATTTCCTGCTTTATAGGCGGCAAGCTCAAAGCGCTGGGAGGCGGCAGCGGCAGGGCAGGTGAGGGCAACACGTTTGTCTGCGAAAGCTGCGAGTTTGAGGATCACTTTCTTAAACTGTACCCCGACACGGTGGTAATTCTTAATGTAGATGCCGACCACCTTGACTACTTCAAAACGCTGGACAACATAAAGAAGTCTTTCAGAAAATTTGCAGAAAAAGCAAGCAATATGCTTATCATAAACGGCGACGACGAGAACACTGTAGAGTCTGTTCACGGTGTAGACAAAAAGATGGTGATGTTCGGGCTTTCGGAGAGAAACGACTACTTTGCGAAGAACATAAAGATGAAAGGTCTTGAAACGACTTTTGATGCCTATCGCAGAGGGGAAAAAATGGGCAGCGTTACCATGCATGTTGCAGGCACGCACAACGTTATGAACGCCCTGGCTGCTATAGCGGCGGCTGACTTAAACGGCGTGCCGTTTGAGAAAATGCAGGCGGCGTTTGCAAAGTTTACGGGCGCAGGCAGGCGTTTTGAGAAGATAGCATACGCTAGGGGCATAACAGTGGTAGACGACTACGCACACCACCCTGCTGAGCTTGCTGCGGTGCTTACCGAGGCGAAACAGTGCGGCTTTGGTAGAGTTATAGCGGTGTTTCAGCCGTTTACCTATTCAAGAACGAAGATACTTTTTGACGACTTTGTAAAGTGCCTGCAAATTGCAGATATGGTCGTGCTTACAGATATTATGGGCAGCAGAGAGAAAAACGACATAGGCATTTACACGCGCGATCTGGCAAAGGCGATACCGGGCTGCATATTCTTTGACTGCGACAACGAAACAGCCGACGCGCAGACGGCAAAGCGCAAGGAAGAAAACTTTGGCGAGATAATTGATTTTCTTCTGAAAGAGCTGAAAGACGGCGATCTTGTGATAACTCTCGGCTGCGGCGATGCTTACAAGCTGTCGAAAAAGCTGGGTAAAATACTGGAAAGCGAGGAATGAGCCATGCAGATGACCGACAAGGAAAAAATGGTGTATGAGTACATCAAGCAGAGGATAGAAGAAGGCTACGCCCCCACCGTGAGGGAGATATGCACGCAGTTCGGGTTCAAGTCAACGTCAACGGCGTTTCGCATAGTGAGGTCGCTGACCGAAAAGGGCTATCTTGAAAAGGGCGAAAACTGCAATAGGGCTATAAGGCTGAAGCAGGCAGGCAGGAGCATTACCGTGCCTGTGCTGGGCACTGTTACAGCAGGTGTGCCTATTACGGCTATCGAGGACATAACCGATTACATCAGCTTTCGCAGCGACAAGCATTTTGACAACCCGCTTTTCGCGCTGAAAGTAAGGGGCGAGAGCATGATAAACGCCGCTATTTTAGACGGTGATATAGTTATAGCGCACCAGCAGACGACTGCCGAAAGCGGCGATATTGTGGTAGCTTTGGTAGACGGCGACAGCGCAACGGTGAAGAGATTTTACAAGGAGAGAGGGCATTATCGCTTGCAGCCGGAGAACGACACGATGAAGCCTATAATAGCGAACGAGGTATCTGTGCTGGGCAAGGTGATAGGGGTAGTAAGGCATTATTACTGATAAAACGTGAAAAATGTCCGTTTGTTTTAGACAAGCGGACAAAGTTTTTCGCAAAGCATTTACTTTTTTGCACTTAATATGGTATTATATTAGTATGATAAAGTAAGTGGGGGTACCCACGGCAAATTTTGAAGTAACTTTATACTATTGTGTTGAGAATATTTGCGCTTACGCGCAAGCCTGCGGAGCTGTTTAACGCCCTCTATACTTCGGTTTTCTTCTCACTTTGAATGTGCTAATACGTTTGCGCAACTCTGTTCGAGGGGTAGCGGTCGCGAGCGACCGCGTGAAGAATTGGGCAACAATATATAAAAGCCCAATTCTTCTGCACTTCGCTTCGCGAAGTGTGCCATAGAGGATATAGGGAGTGTATCTGCAAGGCAGGGCGCGCAGGCTCCGCAGCGTTCGTAAACGAACGCGCCAAGTTTCTTGCGAAACTTGCTCCCTTCTTATCTAAAATTTCCCCTCGAGCTCTCTTTAAGCGGTCGCTTGCGACCGCTGTACCCGACACCTACGACCACGCGCTGAGCCTTGGTGAAAAGCCGCGACCTCTTCGCTCGGAACTTCGTGCCTTTGTGGTAGAGGCTAAATAGCGAAATACGCATAGGGTTTGTTTGCAAGGCAACGGAGGTCAGTAGTGCGGGAATTAGACTTGAAACGTACTGCGGAAAACTCGCAGTACAGACAAGCTCAAACATCTTGCCTCTTGCCTCTTGTAAAACGCAGAAGAAAACGGCTTCGCGCAAAAGTCGCAAAACCGTTTCTAACCTCTAACCTCTAACTTCTAACATCTTACAGCGCAAAGTTTATCTAATCATCACTTTTGTATAAAGGAGTCTTTGAAATACTTCTAGTTGGAAAGGAAATAATTATGGCTAATATCAGTATCAAAAAAATGCTTGCAGGTACTCTTGCGGCAATGTTCATGCTCACTGCAAGCGCCTGCGGAAACAGCGACAGCAGCACAGCCAGCACTGCTGCAAACAATGACACAACATCCGCGGCCGAAAGCACTGCATCTGCTGACGACACTTCTTCTGCGGCAGACGAAAGCGCGGCTGCTACAGACGATTCTTTGCAGAAAGTGCTCGACAGCGGCAAGTTCGTTCTGGGTCTTGACGCGTCTTTCAAGCCTATGGGCTACACCGATGAGAATGACGAGATCGTAGGCTTTGACATCGACTGCGCCGAGGAAGTCTGCAAAAGACTGGGCGTAACCCTCGAAAAGAAAGGCATCAACTGGGATACCAAAGAGGACACCCTCGATGCAGGCACTATCGACTGCATTTGGAACGGTATGTCGATAGACGAAAAGAGAGAGGAGAGAATGAACCTCTCAGAACCGTATATGGAAAACAGCATGGTGTTCGTAGTGCCGGGCGACAGCACTGCGGAGAAGATGTCAGACCTGGCAGACAAGACAGTTGCGGTACAGAACGGTTCTACCGCTCAGACGCTTCTTGAAGAATCTGCAATAGGCGGCAGCTGCAAGATATCTCCGCTGGCTACAAACGTTGAGGCTTTGCAGCAGATGGATCTCGGTCTTGTAGATGCGGTATATCTTGACAGCGTTGTTGCTGAGTATGAGATAGCAGAGGCGGGCAAGGACTGGAGAATATTTACGGACGGCAGCGAATCGGAGAAGTACGCTATTGGCTTCCGCAAGGGCGATCAGGCTCTGCGCGACAAGGTGCAGGAAACACTTTCAGAAATGAAAGCAGACGGCACTCTGGCGAAGATCTCCGAAAAGTGGTTCGGCAAGGACGTTACGATAGTCAAGTAACAGAAAATAAAGCTTACGGTCCGTTGTGTATTCGGCGGACCGTTTTGTTTCATTAAAGATAAGTGGGGATAAAATGACAGGTAATGAGATATGGGGCGTTGTAAAGATACTTCTGAAGTACCTTCTGCCCACGCTGAAAATATTCGGCTTTACGCTGCTTTATTCTGTGCCGCTCGGCATGATAGTGGCACTTTTGAAGATGTGCAGATTCAAGCCGATAAAATGGCTTACGAGCCTTTACATACTTATAATGCGCGGTACGCCTCTTATGCTTCAGGTAATAGTGGCGTACTTTGCCGTGCCTATGCTCAAACGCAGTACGGCTATGCCGGGTGTTCTGCACAGGCTTTTAGATGCGGTAAACATACAGGCGGACAGTTATCTGTTCAATACTGTACTGGTGGCGTTCGTGCTGAATTACGCGGCGTACTTTGCAGAGATATTCAGGGGCGGTATTGAGTCGATACCCAAAGGGCAGTATGAAGCGGCCGCGGCTCTGGGCTTTTCAAAGCGGCAGACCTTTTTCAGGATAATACTTCCGCAGGTGATAAAAAGGGTAGTGCCTGCAAGCTCTAACGAGGTCATAACGCTTGTTAAAGATACCTCGCTCGCAAATGTTGTGGCATACGCCGAAATTACTATGAAAGCACGCCAGCAGATGCAGAATTACAGCTCTCTGACACCGCTTTTCATAGCAGGCGCGTTTTACTTTGTGCTGGCAACGGTGCTTACCGTGATATTCTCGTTTATCGAGAAAAAACTTGACTATTATAAATAAGGGGGGCGCGTGCGATGGCTAGTATGCTAGAAGTGAAAAATCTTTCAAAAAACTTTGGCGATCTGAGCGTTTTGAAAGATATATCTTTCAGCGTGAACAAGGGCGATGTTATAGCCGTTATAGGTCCTTCGGGCTCTGGTAAATCAACGCTTTTAAGATGTATAAACCAGCTTGAAAAGGCAAGCGGCGGCGAAGTAGTGGTGTGCGGCAAAACAATGTTCAGCACCGATGAGAGCGGCAAAGTTGTGTATGCGCCCGCGGCAGATCTGCGCGAGATACGTCTGAAAATAGGTCTGGTGTTTCAGAATTTCAACCTGTTTCCGCATTTTTCGGTACTTCGCAATATAACCGAAGCGCCCGTGCGCGTACTTAAAAAAAGCCGCGAGGAAGCCGAAAAGACAGCCCGTGAGCTGCTTGAGAAAATGGGGCTGGAAAGCAAAGAAAACGCCTACCCGTGTGAACTTTCGGGCGGTCAGCAGCAGAGAGTTTCGATAGCAAGGGCAATGGCACTGAGCCCCGAGATACTTTTCTTTGATGAGCCGACCTCGGCGCTCGACCCCGAGCTTACGGGAGAGATACTGAAAGTTATAAGGCAGCTGGCGGCAGAGGGAATGACTATGGTGATAGTTACACATGAGATGGAATTTGCGCGTGACGTTGCCGACAGAGTTATATTTATGGAACACGGCGTTATTGTTGAAGAGGGCGCGCCGCAGCAGCTTTTCGGCAGCGACGCTTCCGAGAGGACAAAGCAATTCCTGCAAAGGTTCAACAGCGGCAAAGAAGCACAGGATTAACACTCATTAAAATCTGCAATACTATAATAAGGAAAGGGAGTGGAGAAGTATGAAGTTTATTAAAAAGCTGTACGGCTGCGTTACCAAAGTTTTCAGCCGAAGATTTATAATAATACTGCTTATTATTGCCGAGATACTTTTCCTTATCGACTCCGTTATCCTTATGGGCGAGATATACTATATTGTTGACATTGTCATGGGGGTTATCGCTTTCATACTCTCGCTGTATATAGTAAACCGCGATGAAGACCCTGCATATAAAATAGCGTGGCTGTTTCCGCTGCTGCTTTTCCCCGTGCTGACGGCGTTTTTGTATCTTTTTTTTAAGTTGCAGATCTCTTTGCAGCTTATAAAAAAGGGGCATATCAAAGTAGTTGAGGAAACAAAAGACTGCTTGCAGCCCGATGAAAAAACTATAGATTATCTCGACAGGGAAAACCCGAAAATGGCAGGTTATTGCAGGTATATGCAAAAGTACGCAGGCTATCCTGCTGCGGCTAATTCAAATGCAGATTATTACCCCTCGGGCGAAAAGGTGTTCCCCGATATAAAGCAGGCTTTGGAAAGCGCAGAAAACTTCATTTTTATGGAGTTTTTCATTATTACTGAGGGCAGAATGTGGAGCGAGACCCTTGACATTTTAAAGCGAAAAGCGCAGGCAGGCGTTGACGTCAGGCTTATATACGACGGCTTCGGCTCACAGATGGCTCTGCCGTCGGGGTATCACAAAAAGCTGGAGGCACTGGGTATAAAAACGCGTATTTTCAGCAAATTTACGCCGTTTTTGTCTACATCTCAAAACAACCGCGACCACCGCAAAATTGTTGTAGTTGACGGCAAGACCGCGTTTACCGGCGGATTTAACATGGCTGATGAGTATATCAACGAGAAAGAGCGCTTCGGCTACTGGAAAGACGGCGGCGTGCGCATTACGGGCGATGCGGTGTATAACTGCACCGTGATGTTTCTGAGAATGTGGTCGTTCTTAACGCGCGAAACGCCCGAATGTGAGAGCTTCAAAGTGCAAAACGGCGACCTAGACTGCCCCGAGGGCAGCTTTATCATACCGTTCAGCGATTCGCCCATTGATGATGAGCCTGTGGGCAAGCTGACGTATCTTAATATTATAAACAATGCAAAAAAATATGTTTATATAAGTACACCGTATCTTGTGCTTGACAGCGACATGGTGACCGCGATGGAATACGCGACAAAGAGCGGCGTTGAGATAAAACTGCTGCTGCCGGGCATACCGGACAAAAAGTACATGAAGATGATAGCGCAGTCGCAGTACAAAAAGCTGCTGCGCAAGGGCGTTGAGATATACGAGTTTGATAAGGGATTTGTGCATGAAAAGTTGTTTGTCAGCGACGACGACGTGGCGGTATCGGGCTCGATAAATCTTGACTACCGCAGTTTGTATCTGCACTTTGAGTGCGGCGCGTTTTTGTATCGGCAGCCGTGCATAGCGGACATGAAAAGCGATTATCTGGAAATGGTTACAAAGCACTCCACGCGCGTTACAGAGCAGTGGATAAAGGAGATACCGCTGTGGCAGAAATTTGCCGGCGCAATGCTGAATGTTATTTCGAGTTTGCTGTAAAAGAAGCAGCTTTGATGTCCCCGAGGGAGAAATAACAAATCAAATATGGCGAAAGACCGCCGGCATTAAATTTTGTCGGCGGTTTGTTTTTTTATACGGAACTCGCGCAGCAGTCAGTGAAAAGAAAAACGGAGCAGTTTTAACTGTTCCGCTTTTTTATATTCTGACGGTCTTTTTACGTTATCGCTGTGAAGCTTCTGCGGCTTACTTACAGTGAATAACATAGCATTTTAATGGGTCTCGTCGGTACACGTTGCAACGCACCCATAAATCGAATAAAATATACTAGTCACATTTCGCAAAAGGTTGAATTTTGCGAAAGCCTCTATCATAAACACCTATTTATATAATTGTATCACACTGATTTTCTCTTGTCAAGAAAGATTTTCAAAAAAGTGCGGTTTGGCAGAAAAAATATATGCCGAAAATTGTGCAAAATATACAAGGAGGTTTATTATGTCAATAACAAATGCTTATCATAGGAAGGACGGTCGCTGGGAGGGCAGGATACCACAGGGAAAAAGCGACAGCGGCAGGCGAAAATTCAAGTATATATTCGCACGTACAAAAGAAGAAGTTCTGCGCAGAATGGAGCAGATACGCCAAATCAGCCGACCAGATACCGCCTGCTGCAAAACGCTGCGTGACATTTACTTTGAATGGTTCAGCAGCGCAAAACACCGCATAAAGGGCTCTACAGCAGCCAACTACACCATGAAGGCACACAAGCACATTCTGCCAGCTTTTGGTGAAAAGCCTGTAAGCAGCATAACGCAGGACGACGTTTACGCTTTTATTGCAGACAAGCGAAAATCAGGCTTTTCAGAGCGATATATCGCAGATATTGTGGTTCTGCTAAAGAGCATTTTTAAGTACGCCGCAGCCGCTTACCATATTTTCACCCCTCTTGATGGACTGCGCCTGCCTAAGAGAAAAAGGGCTGATATACGGCTTCTTGACAAAGAGGAGCAGGAACGTCTGCAAAGATATATTTCTGCAAATCATGATCCGGGAACGCTCGGGACTGCGCTGGCTGTTTCTACCGGTATACGCATAGGAGAGCTTTGCGCTCTGCAATGGAAAGATATTGACCTTGAAAAACGTATTCTGACCGTCAGCAAAACAATGCAGCGTATTCAATCGCCCTCTGATACAGCGAGAACGAAGCTCATAATAACCGACCCGAAGAGCGAATCCTCGCGCAGAAAGATACCGATACCCGACTGTATGATAGCATTTTTGCGCAGGTTCAAAAGCAGCCCCGAAGATTATGTGCTGTCGGGAACAAGCCGCCCCATCGAGCCGCGGACAATGCAGTATCGGTTCAGCAGGATACTGAAAAACGCAAATTTGCCGTCAGTTCATTTTCATGCATTGCGGCATATTTTCGCCTCGACCTGTATCCGCCTCGGCTTTGACGTCAAGTCATTGAGCGAGATTCTTGGGCACAGTTCTGTCGAAATAACGCTGAATCGCTATGTTCACTCATCTTTTGAGCAAAAGCAGGCGTATATGAAGCAGCTTGCTTTCAGTTTCTAAGCATTACAGCAGCTTGAAAACCGAATAACGCCGCGAGCTTTCGCAAAATTCAACCTTTTGCGAAATGTGACTTATTTACGCAAAGTATTGCACGGGTACAATTTTATTGTAACCCATTCACGAGATATAATGCAACTTTCTGCTGTTTGCGCTGAAAGCTGCGATCACGCTTGGAAGGAGTGTACTTTCTATGAATAAAATTACAAAGAGGATAGTTGCAGGTGTTTCAGCGCTGGCTTTGATGGCTTCAGCCGTTGGGGTGGATCAGCTTGCCGACCTGTTCATGAAAACTTCGTATGCCGAGGGGTATAAAGGCAAAAATGCGCTGTCAACGGGATTCAGCAACCTTGAGCAGGATACGAACAAAGACGGATATTACAACACCGGCTACGGCTTGCATACGAATAAGACCGTCACAAATGTAGGTGATGACGGCAGAACATTCGATGTGAATCTGGAGTCGTGGTATGTCGGCGAAAACCCCGTTGACGTTGCGACAATACTCGATGCATCGGGTTCTATGGCGTGGACTGTTAATACGCTTGACCCGATGGAAGTAGATGCTCAGATTAGTGAAGATGACAAGAAATATTTAAAGTCAAAATACAAAACAGATAGTTTAACAGAAATTCAAGCAGCTAACGGCGGCTATCTGCCGCAAGATGTTGTTGACCTGATACTTGACCCCGAAAACACCGACAACACCAAACTCAGCTATGCAGGCTATAAGTATTATGTCTATGAAGACCGTTCATCGGTCTCGGAGTTTGTGCCGCTGGGCTATTGGGACGGCGGCGTTGACCCGAAGAATGATGATTCACTTATCGGATACTATCCGTTCAGCGGCGATCTGAAAAATAAAGCGCCGTCAAAAGTTGATGATGAAAATGCAAAGGGTATGCTGATAAATCACCCGACAGGCAGTGAATCAACATATAATACGAGCGAAAAAGCGGCAATAAAAGCAGAGGCAGTATTTTCTACTGATACTTATGAAAAGAAAAAAGGTGAAAAACCAGTAACCGAAGATAAAGGACTTGACATAAGGAAAACAGCACCTATCGGCGGCGTTTTGTTGGATAGCCCGAAAACAGAGAAATTTACAATAAAAATGAAATTTAGTGAGGGACATCTTGTTGATAAGAGTAATGAAGATCAATATGGAGATACGACCTTTTTATATATTACAGACGGAGAAAACTATTATAAGTTTTATCGACGCAAAGGAAGTTCCAGAAATCGCATGGGAGTGGACACTCCGACAAAGACACAATTCCTCAATATAAATAATGTTTTCAACGCCAGCAATGAACAAGAATGGACATTTGAATTTGATTTTACAACTAACAAATTGAAATTAACCACTGATGATACTGATATAGTATGGACAGGTACTACTACAGGTAAAGAATATAGCGTTGACTTGACTACAACATTAGACACCTCTAATCTTCAAGTCATTCTCGGTTATACCGACAAGCCGGAAGAAATAGAAAAGTTCTCTGATGTATACGTCAAAAGTGTTGAAATCAGTGACGATGCAACAACGGTTGCTAATTATGAATTTTCTGTTGATACTAAATCTTTGCAGAACAGTGTGAATAACACGGATGCAACCTTTGTTCAGCAAGGTGATCACACACAGAGTATTGAAACGGTTTATCTTGATCCTGTAATTATAGAAAAGAAATATTTAGACCTCAACGCAACATCAAAACTCGGTGCGGTAATGATCGATGCTGTGCCTGATATTAACAGCGAAAAGGGCTTTACCATTTCTATGAAGCTGCAAAAATCCGGTGGCTTGAATAAGGATAGCAGTAAGGGGGCGGCAGATAAACAAAACATCTTCTATTTGGGTGATAAAAATTCAAGCAGCAATAAATATTATCAGTTTTTCCGTTCTGCTCAGAACGGAGGCTATTTGGTATTGTCAAAAGATCAGAAAGATGAATTAGGAAATGAAGATACCTATTATCAAGGCGGTTTAAGAAGCAATAATGAATGGTATACTAATACGCTTGTTTTTGAACCGGTCGGAGATGGAAAAGTAAAAGTAACTCCTTATATCAACGGCAAGAGTTATGAAGAAAATGCTGATGCTTTTCAAAGTAATAAACCTAACACTCCTGAAATTGAACCTATTGTAGTTGAAAGCAAAGACCTTGTTTTTCTGCTTGGTGCATTACAGAGTAATTCTTCAGGCTCAGAACATTATATCGACGACCTCTACGTTTTCGACAAAGCATTAGATGCAGAAGTCGTAAATGCGTATTTTGGTGACAATACTGTTTCCTGCAAAGTTGGCGATGACACTACCCATGCGCTGTCTTACGTAAAAGATGCAGATGGCAATTTTGTGAAAGATGAAGACGGAAATCTCAAAACCATAGAGATCGCTCAGATAAGCAACGGCAATAAGCGCCTCGGACAGAATACTAACATAGACCAGCGCCGCGGTTGGTACTATGTAAACTCGGCATCAAACTGGGCTGATATTGCAGGCTGCCTTGCAAGCGGCAAGCAGTATATCGGTATTTTTACTGATGACGGGCTTGACGGCAGTTTCAAAGATATGGCAAAAGACATTGCTACAATACCTACCGGATTTGCAGAGGGCGACTCAAAGCTACAAGAAATAGCAACAGAGATCAGTGCCGGTGATACCAGTGAAACGAAATATAAAGCACCATCAACTGAACGCAGTATTCGTTTTTATGTTGACACAGCGAATCATTTACGCTGCTTTGTATGGAGCGGAGATACTACAAAAAGCGCTGACAACGAAAGAACATTCTGCTCGGTTGTGTTTGAAAAGATAGGTGATCAATTAACAAAATACGAGGAGCTTAACAACGCGCTTAATTCGTTCTACAGCACACTCGCGGAAAACTCCGACCTTTCTAACAGCGCAATTGTTCGTTTCAGCACAAATAATGCGGTTGACAAAGATCATCCGACTACCACTGACACAAACCTGAAAAAACTCATTATGAAAGACTGGACGAACTGGTCGGACTATTATCTGAACGTGAAGAAAGATAATCCGTCAGATACACCAAATACCGAAAATTATTTGAAGGATCTTCTGATACCTGCTGATGGCGAAAAGGCTGCGGATACAGAAGATTCATCGACACGAGAAGGTATAGAAGAGTACCCCTATGTCATGACGGGCGGTACTTACACTTGGACGGGTCTGAAAGCGTTTTATGATAACATGGTCAAAAAGGACGGATTTTCAAGCGGCGACAGAGTTTATGACGTTGCCAACGATGCCCGTGACAAGTATCTGATAATCTTTACTGACGGCCGTGACAATACGCAGGATTATGATGTTTCAAGCACTGTTTCTGAGGCTCTCGGCACTGAACTTGCCGGCACTCCGGATTATGAGACCGGCAGCGCATTTTTGAAAACAGATTATGTAGAAAAGTATAATCCTTATAAAGGCACAAGTCACAAGGTTGGTTTCAGTATTGAAAATTATGATAACCATGATTATAATAATAGAGGCGATTATAAGGATTATCCGAAAACAGTACAGCAATTCAAAACAGAAAACCATGAAATAGCAACAGACGGCGACCTTGCCGAAGCGTGGGCTGATAAGCTGAAAGACGAGGGCTATACTATCTATTGCGTAATGTTGGCTACAGGTTCAATTTCTGAATATACAAATAAAGCTGAATATAATAAGGCGTACAATTTCATGAAATCCCTTGCCGGAAGCAACGAAATTGATGAAGAGATAGCTGAAAAACAAGCAGAGATGAAAGGAATGTTGGACAACAATACTAAGCCTGATGAGATCGCTGAACTGCAAGAAGAAATGGAGGCTTTGAAAGATAATAAGGTTATTGTTGTTGATCCAAACCAAGGAGCCGGGGGCGTTACAAAGGCGTTTCAGCAAATTTTGGAACAGATACAGCAGCCCCGTGAAGACTACAATGTGCAGGACTACATCGACCCTCGTTTTGACCTTGTTGACAAAGACGGCAATTTGTATCACCTCGGCGCAGGCGGTAAGATAACCGTTACTGATAGTAACGGTGACGCGGTAAAACAATATACGACACGTGAAGGGTCGCATACTTATACTTATCATGATAAGCCTAACACCATAACAGTCGGCAACATTATCGAACCAAAAGAGGGAGAAACCACTGTAGGTCTTGCTTATACGCCGCGCGATAGCTACATGGTAAACCGCATAAAAGATACATATGATACAGACCCCAAAAATGTAGGCAAATACAACAACGGCGATGGCGTTGGCACAGGCTACATTTACTATGATGATGAAAAAGATATGTACTATCTGCGCTGGGAAGATCAGGTTATTCCAATGGAAGATGAAACGTTTGATACGGCAGGCAGTGACAAAAAGCTTGATGTATGGAGCGCGACTATCCGCCTGAAAGCGAAAGATGATTTCATCGGCGGCAATGACATTCTCACCAACGGCAACGAGGCTGGCGAAAACCTCGTCTACAGCGATGCCACCATTGACAATATGACCGATAACCCGGATCTATACGGCTTGACAGTAGGCTCTACCTACCGTGAAAAGCTTGCAGTCCTCTCCGGCACTGACAGAAAAATCAACGCTGTTGATGCAGGCGGCGTTTCGCAGGCGGTTTACGGCAACGGCATTGATATACCGTCGTCGGGCTTCCCGAGAACGACTGTAAATGTAAGATTGTTGAAACTTGACGCGAAAAACCTCAACGATGTTATTTACATGGGCGAGGTAGTCTCCCCGACGATGATGCTTGCCGACCTGGAAGACGGCTACATGACAGGTTCGTACTATCTGCAATATCTCGAAAGATATGCGTATCGTCTTTACGGCAAAGATACCGATAAAACACCTCTGCTTGATCTTCTGAATGAATGGCTGAAAATTGATGATAAAGACGAAATGTCAAAAACTTTCACTATACCATATATCTATTTGCCCGCCCCGATCTACAAAAATGGCAAGCTGCAAGTTGATAAAGATACAAATAAAGTTATAGTAAGCAATAACACCGGAGCATCTTGGGAAGAAGACGGCAATACCAGCTTTACAGATCTTAATTTGCGTGATGTTACAGGCTTTATTACCTATACTTGGAAGCGTGATGATGGTGGCGAAAAGCAGCAGGAAATAAAAGATAAACCCGGTGAATATGACATAACTAAAGATTATGTTGTAAAGAACACCGAGCAGATAGAATATAACCTGCAATTGAAGTTTACACCGCTGAAAGAGGGCGATTTGCCTAGTGATTTTGTGTTTGACAAAATATTCATTACTGCAAAGGACGGTGAAACGGGCGACAAGTTCTTTAAAATCAATGCCGCAACCAAAGAGTTTGAGGCAGCTACTGAGACTGACGGTTGGAGCATAGACTACAACCGTGAAGACTACCTGCAAGCAATGATAAGCGAAAAGCACACTTACGAGCCGCACGTTATGTATGATATAACTAACAACAAGTGGAAGCTCATAGAGGAGGCTGATAAGACTACTGCGCTTGAAACATATGAAAAGGACGACCAAACCACTGTAGACAAAGTTAAAGGCACCGTCACCGACTCAGGCGTATATGACTGGGATAAAGAATACAAGCCTGTTGCAGGCATAGAGCAGATCGAAGGTGATAAGCTGACCGATTATTATACATCAACGCCCCATAACGTGGGTATGGCTGACAAAGACGGAGTTACTATAACTAAAGAAAATGGTGATTTCAAAGACGGATATGGTAAAGATGATGTATACTCCCTCGTAGCCAACACCACCTACACCAAAGATGTTGTAAACGCCGCACTTGCCCTGGAGATATATGTTGATGGTAAGTATTTGCAAAGCGGTATGCCTATGGCGAAGCGTAATACATTCACCTTTGAAGCCACCCGTTACTATGATGACCCGTTAGACCCATTGCCGTATGGCGATGACATTAACGCTGATACAGGCACAGTGTCAAGCAGTGGCAATGTTGGCGGCAAAAAATACAGGCTTACTTTCTCATATGATATACCTAGCGATGCCACGCCGAGCGAGATATACAGATTATGGGCTAAGCTTACTAAGGTTGAGGTAGAGCAAGCAGACGGCACTTATAAGTCCATAACAGCAGATGGCTATGCTGTTGAAAACGCCCTGCCTATCGGCACATATGAGATTTCGGTAAGTGATACTGATATGGCAAAAGATGATGAAACTTCACAATACTATCTGGGAACAGCTGTAGGCGAATTGTCGCCCGGGCATTTCAAGTATCTGAAGATCGAAAATGACGTCAACAGCTATACTTATGAAAGATTCCCTGAAACTGTTTCAGGTGTCAGCAAAGATGCAGTAACAGATACCGGCGACAAAGAGTATCAGATCTGGAATGGAAAATCCGATTATTCAAAGGCGAACATCGCCAAAAACAGCAGGGTAAAAGATGGTACAAATCAAACTGTAACATTCTATTTCGGTACTGTTAAGGACGGCACAGGCAAAAAGGGCGTAAGCCGCACGGAATTGAAAGAAGGAGACAGCGACTACGCTAAAGACCGCCTTGGAATAATTATGCTGTCTGCCAGCGCAAACTCGCTTGCTATTTCAAAAGAAGTAACAAAAACCAACACTTCTACAGCAAGTTACAAGGCAGCGGATTGGGATTTCACCGTTACTGTTAAAACAAAAGATAGTGAGTGGGCTGACAGCCATGAATCAGGCGCTGAAATTGACTACACTTTGTATAATCTTGAAGGTAAAGAATGGGTAGCAGATACCGCAGTACATAAAGCAAATCTTGAAATAATTGCACCTGCTGCCGGCAGCGACGAATACACGCTTACGATAAATATTAAAGTAAAGCACAACCAAAAAGCTGTATTAAGCGGTCTGCCCGAAGGCACTTGGCAGGTTACAGAAGTCGAAAAGACCAATGTTCTGTACACACCGCACAACGATCAAAGCGAATTCAGTGAGGATCTATGGCTGTATAACAAAGCTGATACAACACGAGAAATCGAACTCAGCCCTGCCTCGCAAGTAAACTATGTAAACGAATTTCCGCACGAGCTTCCATCAACGGGCGGCAGCGGAATAGTAAGGCTTATTTTCCTCGGCTCAGCGTTTACACTATGCTCTGTTATGCTTTTTGCGATACTGTGGTATAATTGCAGAAAGCGCAGAACAATGAAGAAATAGCCGAAAATTGCTGCGGCAGCGGAGGAAAAGCTATGTATCACAGAGCGATCAAAATTTGTGCATATCTGCTTCTTATCGTCGGCGTAACTATATTTCTGACACATTCTGTAATGCTCTGCCACAACGAAACAAAACAGTATAAAGCGGTCAAAGAGTATATCGCAGCCGCGGAAGAAATTGACGATACGAAAAATATGCTTGCAGAAGCGGAAGATTTCAATATAAAGCTGTACAGCGATTCAAAGACGCTCAAATATCTTACAAAAGAGCAGCTCGGTGAATATAATTCCTGCCTTGACATCATGGGAAACGGCATGATAGGCTGCATAAGCGTTCCCGATGAAGGTATTTTGCTGCCGATATACCACGGCATGGGCGAAGAAAGCATGATGTCGGGCGCAGGACACCTGGAAGGCAGTTCTTTTCCGATAAGCGGCGAAAGCGTACATTCGGTTATAGTGGGTCACAGGGCGCTTGCAACTGCGAGAATGTTTTTCGACCTTGGCAGAGTGAAAACAGGCGAGAAATTTACGGTTTATGTTCTGAACACTTCATGCACATATCAGGTCAACGGTATCGAAACTGTGAAGCCCGGTGATGTGCGATCGCTGTTTGTTCAGGAAGGCAAGAATTTGTGCTCGCTTGTGACGTGTACGCCATACGGCAGCGAATCTCACAGACTTCTTATCCACGGCGAACTTGTTGATGCAAAGCCAGATATAGCTCAGGCTTTAAAGGCAGCAAATATGCGTTTGTGGATATATAGGGCTGTAATAGCGGTCGAGCTGCTTATCATAATTATAATAATCGTCTTTGCGATCAAATACATACGCAAAAAGCAAGCAGAATAATTGCAGTAGGGCGCGCTGTCTGATAATAATAAAGCTCGTACAGATCTAATTCTGTATGGGCTTTTGTTTTGTCTATATGGCGAAAATTTTCTTCGGCGCAAAAAAAGCACCGCAAAAGCGATGCTCTTAAAAAGTATTATATCTCTTTCCGACTTCTAACCTTTGCCGGTAAGCCTCGCCAACAGCCTTTTGAAAAATCCCTGCTTTTTAACGGGCTGTGCTGCCTTTTCGGTGCGGTATTTTTCCGCCCTCTCGTAGCTCTCGTTTATGAAAAACTCCTGCGCGTTAAGGGCAGGCTTGCCGCCAACGGGTACTTTTATATACTTGCCGTCGCTGTTTTGTTCGCGCGCCTTTACGTTGTCGCCCAGCTGTATCAGAAAATAGTCAACTATCCGCCGCTTGCAGTCGGGGTCTAGCACGGGGCAGGCGACCTCAAACCGCCGCACGGTGTTTCTCGTCATAAAATCTGCCGAGGATATAAACACCTTTTCAAAGTCTTTGCCGAAAATGTATATCCTCGAGTGCTCCAGAAAACGCCCGACTATCGAGATTATCCGTATGTTGTCGGTAACGTTGGGCACACCCGCAACAAGGCAGCTTATGCCGCGCACGATAAGCTCTACCTTAACGCCTGCCTGCGAGCACTGTATCAGCTTGTCGATAAGCACTTTGTCGGTCAGCGAGTTTATTTTTGCGCCAACGTACCCCTCGCCGCCCGAGCGCGCTATGTTTATTTGCTCGTCCATCATTTCGCACAGGCGGTTTTGCATAAGCTTGGGCGCTACCAGCAAATGCGCTGCGTTTTCTACAAATTCACCGACCGACAGCGCGTTGAACACCGATGCCGCCTCCTGCGCTATCTCGGCGTTTGCTGTCATAAGGCAGAAGTCGGTGTAAAGCGCCGCGGTCTTTTCGTTATAGTTGCCCGTGCCGACCTGCGTAATATACTTCACCTCGCTGCCGACTTTTCTCGTTATCAGCAGCAGCTTTGAATGTACTTTCAGATTCTCAGGCCCGTAAAGTATGCTGCACCCTGCTTCTTCCAGCCGCTTAGACCACCCTATGTTGTTTTCCTCGTCAAAACGTGCGCGCAGCTCCACAAGTGTAGTTACCTGCTTGCCGTTCTCGGCGGCTTTTATAAGAGCCTCGATGACCTTGCTGTCCCTTGCCACGCGGTACAAAGTTATTTTTACAGACATAACGCTGTCGTCCGCGGCGGCTTCGTCAAGCAGCCTGATAAACGGCTTTATGCTCTCATACGGGTAGGATAGCAGTATATCTTTTTTCTCTATCTGAGAGATCATAGACTGTGCAGGGTCAACGCCGTAAGGCTCCTGCGGCACGCGCTTGGGGAAGAACAGCTCGGTGCGGTGAGAGAGCTTGCCGCTTATCTCGCCTGTGTACGACATATCAAGCGGAGACTTTACCACAAACACCTGCTTTTTGGATATTTCAAGCCTTGCGGTAAGCTCACCCAGCGTAAGGTCTGAAAGCTCCCTTGAAAGCTCCAGCCTTACGGGGCACAGGCGCTTTCTTTTCTTTATAAGCTCCTGCATATGCGAGCGGAAGTCAAGCTCGTATTCGTACCCTGCTTCTTCGGTGTTTATGTCTGCGCTGCGCGTTAAGCGCATCAGCGATTTTTCCTCTATCTTATAGCCCGAGAATATCTGCGAAATAAAGTGCAGAAGTATCTCGTCTATAGTCATGTAGCGTATCTTTCCGTTTTTTTCGGAAGTGGGTATAAACAGCAGTCTGGCATTTCCCACGCCCGATTTTACAACACCCAGTTTTACGTTGTTTTTAGATGACAGCTTAGCCACAGCGTATACTTCTCTGTTGTTCAAAAACGGGAACGGGTGGCGGCGGTCTATTACAAGCGGCGACAAAAACGGCAGCATTTCGTATCTGAAATACGCCTCTACAAAGTCGGCCTCTTTCTTGCCAAGGTCTTTGAAAGAGCATCTTTTTACACCAAGGTCAGCAAGGTCGTCATCTATTTTAGAGATAGTCTTGCCAAGGTCGCTATACATCGAAGATGTTCTTTTGTATATGGCGGAAAGCTGCTCTGACGGGCGCATTCTCGTCTTGCCGTCGCGGTCGTTGTCGTTGACAAGCATGGCATCATGAAGCGACCCCACGCGAACCATGTAAAATTCGTCAAGGTTGCTTGCAAATATAGAAGCAAACTGCAACCGCTCCAGAAGCGGCACGCTGGTATCCTGCGCCTCTTCAAGAACACGGCAGTTGAATTTCAGCCACGAAAGTTCTCTGTTGTCGTAAACCTTTTTGCCCATGTTTTTTCTCCTTGTTTTATACTATTATAATATTACAGTTCCAGCTTTGCTATGAACGGAAGATTCCTGTATTTTTCGTTGTGATCGAGCCCATAGCCTACCACAAAATGATCTTCTATCTCAAAGCCGATGTAATCTGCCTTTATATCTGCCTTGCGGCGTGAGGGCTTGTCAAGAAACGCGCATATTTTCATGCTCGCAGGCTCTTTCGCCAAAAAGTATTCCGACAGCTTTTTCAGCGTGAGCCCCGTGTCTATAATGTCCTCGGCTATGATAATGTGCCGCCCCTTTATGTCGGGCAGATCTTCAAAACTTATGTCAACGCTGCCGGTGCTTCGGTCGCCAGAGTAAGACTTTGCCTTTACAAAGCCTATTTCACACGGCACTTTGATGCTGCGCGCTAGATCGGAAGCGAATATCACCGCGCCTTTGAGCGTGCATATAAGTAAAATTTCTTTGCCTGCATACTCTGAAGAAAGCTGCTTACCAAGCTCTTTAACGCGCCTGTGTATTTCTTCTTTTGAAATAAGAACAGTGTATTTTTCAGCAGTCATGACCCCTGCCGCCTTTCATATTATGTTATTTACTATACTATTATAACATATATTACGACAAATTACAAGCCGTAGGCGGTTGACAACCGGACAAGAATAGAGTATAATATAACACGGTGATTTTTTATTATGCATATAAGTATTTACGGCATTACAGATAAGGGCGCGACCCTGAATATAAATGAGGACAGGATACTGATAGACGGCAAAGTTTACGACAGCGGCGAAGTTGAAGCGCTCGTTACCGAGCCTATGATAGCAGCGGTGTGCGACGGCGTCGGCGGCGAGAACTGCGGAGAGGTGGCGGCGCAGCTGTGCCTTGATGAGCTTGCAAAAGTAAAATACAGCTCTCTTACAGACCTTAAAAGCGTTGTTATGGGTATTCACAAAAAGCTGCTCGATGAAGCGCAGAGAGATGAGCAGTACGGCAATATGCAGACCACACTGTGTCTTTTCGCTCTCGATGAAAAGTGCAACAGCTGCTGCGTGAACGTCGGCGACAGCAGACTTTACAGATACGCAGGGGGCGTGGCAACGCAGCTCTCTACCGACCACACGCTGGTGAGGTATCTTTATGATATGGGCGAGATGACCGCCGAGGAGATGAAAAATTCTCCCGACAGAAACGTTATCATATCATCGGTAGGGGGCGACAGCCAGATACCAAGGCTTGATGTTTTCCCGATAGGGGAAAGGTTTGGCACGCTGCCCGATGATACTATGATAATTTGCAGCGACGGCATAACCGACCACATAGGCAGAACGGAGATAGAAGTCTGCATGGGGCTCGATGTGCCTTTTGAAGACAAAATAGACGCAATTTACCGGCTGGCGCTCTCACGCGGCAGTTGTGATAATCTTTCAGTTATAGGAATAGCAGGTGAATGTTGATGTACAAAGAAATACACACAGAAACAAACGTTGAAAAGGCTCTGGCATTTGCGGAAAAATACAGCATTTGCAATGCACACTGCCACATATACCCCGTTAAAATTGCTGACAAAGCGGTGGTGAACATAGGCAAGTTCTATGACATTTATATGGACTGCGAAATGGGCACTTCGCAGTCTCTGATAGCTGACGGCAAGCCTTTCGGGGTGGAAAAATATTTGGTTTGCTCCGCCGCCACAGACCCCTCGCAGGTGGAGAGCATCAACGATTTTATCATTGCAGAGTGCAATAAGCACCCCGAGTTTATAGGCTTTGGCACGCTGCACCCGGGTTATGAGGGCAGCTTTGAAAAAGAGATACAAAGATGTATGGAAGGCGGTCTTAAAGGCATAAAGCTGCACCCCGATTTTCAGCTATTCAACATAGACGACGAAAACGCGCTGCATATGTATCAGGCGGCAGAGGGCAGACTGCCTATACTTTTCCATATGGGTGATGACAGATACGACTACTCTGCGCCCGAAAGACTGCTGAGAGTCATGAAGATGTACCCTCATCTTCACGCGTTTGCGGCGCACCTTGGCGGCTATCAGGTGTGGGACAGGGCATCGCAGGCGCTTGCAGGGGTGGATAACGTGTGGTACGACTGCTCGTCCTCGCTGGCGTTTATGACACCGCAGCAGGCGGTCAAGTACATACGCGCGCTTGGTGTTGACAGGGTAATGTTCGGAACGGACTTTCCTATGTGGAACCACGCAGGCGAGCTGAACCGCTTTGAGGAGCTCGACCTTACCGAAGAAGAGCGGCAGAAGATACTCAGCGGAAACTTCAAGAAGTATTTCGGTATATAGTATATAGGTATACTATTATAAATGTAACAGCGAGGTGTAGGCTATGGATATGTACGACAGACTTTTGCGCTGTAAAGAGCAGATACGCACAAAGAGCGATTTTGAGCCGCAGATGGCGCTTGTTTTAGGCTCGGGGCTGGGCGGCTTTGCTGACAGCATCGAAGTCGAGTGCTGCGTGCCATACGGTGAGATAGAGGGCTTCCCCGTATCTACCGTGAAAGGGCACAAGGGGCAGTTTATCTTCGGCAGGCTGGGAGACGTTAAAATAGTATGTATGCAGGGCAGAGTGCACTGCTATGAGGGCTACACCGCGCAGGAAACAGTAATGCCGATAAGGTTTATGAAGATGCTCGGCGCACAGAAGATAATGCTTACCAACGCTGCCGGCGGCATAAACGCAGACTTCAGGGCAGGCGACCTTATGATAATTCGTGATCACATATCGCTGTTTGCGCCAAACCCTCTGATAGGGGAGAACATAGAGCAGCTGGGCGTCAGGTTCCCCGACATGAGCAGTATTTATAATAAGGAATTGCAAAACATCATAAAAACTGCGGCGGCTAAGAATAATATCGATATAAAAGAGGGCGTGTATGTTCAGCTGACGGGACCGAGCTATGAATCTCCTGCCGAGATAAGAATGCTTGGCAAGCTGGGCGCGGATGCCGTGGGTATGTCGACGGTGTGCGAGGCGATAGCAGCCAACCACGCAGGTATGCAGGTGTGCGCGGTCTCGTGCATTTCAAACCTCGCGGCAGGAATAGCGAAACAACCGCTTACCCACGCCGAGGTTCAGCAGACCGCCGATGCGGTCGCGAAGACCTTTGAAGCCCTTGTAAAGACCGCAATTGCGGATATGTTCTAACGGAGAGATGATATGAAAATACGCCTTTATAACGCTAAAATACTTACTATGGAAGACACACGCATCACCGAGGGAGAAGTGTGGACTGACGGCGACAAGATAGCATACGTTGGTAAAAAACGCTGCGATATGCCGCAGTTTGACCGGGAGATAGATGTGCGGCAAGACCTGCTTATGCCGTCTTTCAAAAACTGCCATACACATTCGGCGATGACCTTTCTGCGCTCGTATGCCGACGACCTGCCGCTGCAAGACTGGCTGTTCAAGAAGGTGTTTCCGCAGGAGGCTAAGCTAACGGGAGAGCGAGTGGCGGCGTTTGCGAAAGTCGCGCTGCTGGAGTATCTGACAAGCGGCATTACCGCCTGCTTTGATATGTATTTTTACCCCGAGTATTTCGCGAAAGTGTGTACCGACTTTGGCTTTCGCGGCGTGCTGTGCGGCGCGGTAACGCAGGGGGACGACCTCGCGCTTTTAGAGGATAGGTATGTAAAGCTTAATTCTTACAGTAAAATGGTAACATATAAGCTGGGTATGCACTCTGAGTACCTCTGCCCGATAGATATGATTCGCGGCGTGAGCGGGCTTGCGCACAAGTATAAAGCGCCCGTTTTTATGCACAATTCCGAGACGGAAAAGGAAGTGAACGAGTGCAGGGAGAGATACTCCCTCTCGCCGACACAGCTTTTTGACAGAGAAGGCGTGTTCGACTACGGCGGCGGCGGATTTCACTGCGTGTGGTTCGATGATGAGGATATGCGCATTTTCAAAGATCGCGGTCTGTGGGCGGTGACTAACCCTGCATCGAACCTGAAACTTGCCAGCGGTATCGCGCCTTTGCAGAAGATGCTCGAGTGCGGCGTGGGTATCTCGATAGGCACTGACGGCGCGGCAAGCAACAACTGCCTTGATATGTTCAGAGAGATGTATCTCGCGGCGGCTTTGCAGAAAGTGAAAACCGGCGATGCATCTGCCTGTGCGGCTGACGAAGTGCTTAAAATGGCTACCGTGAACGGCGCGAAAACGCTCGGTCTTGACGACTGCGACACCCTGAATGTGGGCAAACAGGCGGACATCATACGCATTGATATGCACCTGCCGAATATGCAGCCGCAGCACGATATAGTGAAGAACATCGTATACAGCGGCAGTAAGCAGAACGTAAAAATGACCATGTGCGCAGGCAAAATACTCTACGAGAATGGCGATTTTTCTGTAGGGGAGAGTGCCGAGGACATATATGCCGCAGCGGAAAGCGAAACGCGCGCGCTTCTGGCAGAGTGATATTGTGCGAAATTACGGAAAATGACAAATATCGCCAATAAATTGTGGTTTTTTTGTGTTTATGTTTACGGCAGATAACAAATTCAAAAATTACAATTCGGTTACAATTGTGATAGAATGGTGTGCAACATAACCAAAAACAGGCGTAAAAGTTTGTAGGAATACACATAATTGATTACAGAAATAAAAAAACTCGTTAAAAAACTTGAATTTGAAGCGAGAATATTGTATATTTTTAATACAGGCAGAAATGCTGTGTGAAAATGAACCCTCAGACCATTACGGTCTTATAAGCCGACGGTGAAAACTTCAGAGGGGGAAGCCGTCGTATAAATTTGGCATTAATGAATCCTATACTAATGCACAAAATTTAAGGAGGAAGATTTCAATGAACAAACTTAAGAGAGTTCTCTCCGGAACACTCGCTCTTGCTATGGCTGCTTCAATGATGACAGCTTGCGGCAAGGATGACAGCTCTGCCGGCAATGGCGGCACTACCAGCAATGGCGGCGGCGATGCCAGCGGCAAGCAGACGGTACATGTATATACATTTACCGATGAAACTCAGACCATGATCGACAAGTACTTCCTGGCTGATGAGAAGAACAAGGAATTTGCTGACAAGTATCAGTTCGAGTACCACCTCACTTCAGACGCTAATGACTTCATAGCTGCTTGTGAGGCTGCTCTTACCAAGACTGAGGAAGCTCCTGACCTGTTCGTTGCAGATGCTGACTATGCTCAGAGATTTGCTGAGAACGCCAAGACCGCTTCTCTTGCTGACCTCGGTATCGAGATCAACGAAGCTGACTACTATGCTTACACCCTTGACTTCACAACAGTAAACGGCACTCGTATGGGTCTGTCACACCAGGCTGCACCGGGCGCAGTAGTTTACAGGACCGACTATGCTGAGAAGTACCTCGGCACTAAGGATCCTGCAAAGGTTCAGAGCGACTTTATGAGCTCATGGGATAAGTTCAAGTCGACCGCTGATACTCTGAAGGAGAACGGCGTTTACATGATCTCCGGTGTTGACGAACTGAAGAGATGCTTCATGAACAACAGAGCTAACGCTTGGGTCGATGCTGACCTTAACTACACTCCTGACGAAGCTAAGATCAAGGAACTGTTCGAGTACACCAAGAAGCTTGCTGACGACGGCGAAGTACACTACATCGACAAGACTCAGTGGACTGCTAACTGGTTCACCGATATGCAGGACGGCGTATTCTGCTTCTTCGGATGCACATGGTTCCTGCACTACAACCTGAGAGATAACTGCATAACCAGCAAGACCGGTGACAAGGACAAAGACGGCAAGCCTACAATTGCTGAGTCCGACTACAAGGTAGGCAACGGTTCTTACGGTCTGTGGGGCGTAATCCAGGGTCCTGAGCCTTACTTCTGGGGCGGTACATGGTGGTTCGGTTCCAAGCAGTGTATCGACGATGGTTCTAAGGACGTTGTTAAGGCTATAATCGAATACTTCTGCGTAAACGATGATTCTATGAAAGCTTACATGGAAGCTACCGGCGACTTCCCGTCCAAGAAGACTGTTGCTTCACAGCTCAGCACTTCCAACGACATGATCGGCGGTCAGGATCACTACGAGATATTCAAGGCATCTGCTGAGAACGTAAACGTTGGTACTTGCTGCAAGTATGACGCTACATTCAACGGCAACACCGATGCTGCACTTGCTTCTTACTGCACAGGTGCTATGACCCTTGATGAAGCTATCCAGAGCATCTACAAGGAGTCCAAGGTTAAGATACCTGAACTGAAGTAATTCTGTCAGGACATTGAATACTTAATAGTTTCATATCATTGACGAAATGGGATGGGTGGGACGAACCCACCTGTCCCTGTTTCTATTTTAAGTAGGAGTGTGAAATATGGCATCATCATTCAAAACAAGAGCTAAACTTGAAAAGAACCATTTCGGTTATATTTTCATAGCACCATTTTTCATAACATATTTCGTCTTTCAGATAATTCCCCTGATAAATACTTTCTACTACTCTTTGACCGACATCAAAGCATGGTATGTAAATCCGGAAATGAATTATAAATTTGTTGGATTTGATATGTTCAAAATGGTATTGACCGAGGATGCATTCAAGCGTGCGTTCGTCAATACACCCGTTATGTGGATCATGGGCTTTATCCCCCAGCTTCTTATAGCATTGCTGCTTGCAAGCTGGTTCACCAATGAGAAGATAAGAGTTAAGGGTCAGGGCTTCTTCAAGGTAGTATTCTATATGCCTAATATAATGACCGCTACCACCATAGGACTTCTGTTCCTTGCTTTCATCAGACCTAACGGATTTATCCACAATTTTGCTATCGCAGTAGGTTACTTAAAGAACCCCCAGATGCCGTTCGTAAGCGGCTGGTTCGGAAGAGGCGTTGTTGCATTCATAAACTTCTGGATGTGGTATGGTCAGACAATGATCGTTCTCATAGCCGGTATTATGGGTATCAACCCCTCGTTCTTTGAAGCAGCTTCTATAGACGGCGCTTCTGGCTGGCAGTCGTTCTGGAGGATCACTCTTCCCCTTATCAGACCTATAATGACATATTCGCTCGTTACATCTCTGATAGGCGGCTTCCAGATGTTCGATGTACCTAACATGATGGGTAACGGTGACAACGCCGCATTGTTCAGATTTGATATCCAGACAATAGTTATGTATATCAAAGGTATAGCGACAGAAGGCTCTAACTCAATAGGTAAGGCCTGTGCAGCCTCAGTATTTCTGTTCCTGATAACCGCAGTGTGCAGTAGTGTGCTGTTCTATCTCACTTCGGATCGTGCAGAAGCTAAGGCTAAAAGATTGGAGAAAAAGCGCGCTAAAGAGGCCGCTCTCCAGGAAGGGGGCGATCTGTAATGGCAAACTACGGTCAAGCCGGACAAAGCATGAAAGGCGGCTATCACGCCCGTATTATCGCCATGAAGGTCCTGGTCTATATTGTATGTATCATACTTACGATACTGGCTTTGCTGCCCTTCGTTATAATGGTGTTCACAGCATCTAAGAACAGACTTGAGATCAACACGAGCAGCCTTGACTGGGCTCCCGACATCAAGAATACTCTTGTTGTTTCGCTGCTTCCCTCAAAGTCGTTCATCGCAAACGGAAAATACCTCCTTACGAGCCCGCAGCTCAACCTGCCGTTCGCAAGAGGCTTCCTTAACTCGTTCATTATAGCAGCAGGAGCTACTATTCTTTCTGTATACTTCTCGGCACTCACCGCTTATGGTTTCGCCGTATACAGATTCAAGCTCAACAAGATACTGTATACCTTTATTATGGCTATACAGATGATACCTACTCAGGTTACCGTTATAAGCTTCGTTGAGTTGATGTTCAAGTGGGGTCTTACCGATAGCTATATCCCGCTTATCATTCCTGCAATTGCTGCTCCGAGTACCGTGTTCTTCCTGCGACAATATATGTCGTCGGCGCTTTCGCTTGAAATGGTCGAAGCCGGACGTATAGACGGTGCAGGCGAGTTCGGTATATTCAACAGGCTGGTTCTTCCTATCCTGAAACCCGGTATGGCTACTATGGCTATATTCGCAATGGTTACAAACTGGAACAACTACCTGCTCCCGAGCATGCTCCTTTCACACCAGGAGATGCAGACCGTTCCTATGCTCGTTGCCAAACTGAATGGTAATAAGTATTCTACTGAGTACGGCGCTATCTACTTTGGTCTTACGATCTCCGCTGCTCCGCTGGTTATATTCTATCTGGTACTTTCTAAGTACATAATTGCCGGCGTTGCCCTTGGCGGCGTTAAGGAGTAATTTCTCAAAAGTATTAAAGAGCTTCTCGTTTGAGAGGCTCTTTTTTATGCGCGAGATTTTCTTTGTATAATTATGTACTTGACATACTGGCACAAAGTGGTTATAATGATATTGTGCAGTAAATTGAAAGGATAATTAACGTGCAGAATAAAGACAACGAAACTCTGGAAGAAATGATAGCCCGTACCATGCGCGAAAACGGCGTTACCCACGACGATGAAAGCGGATATGCAGACCGCTCGCAGTTTCATATAGACGACAGGGTGATATATACGCAGCAGCAGGCACAAAACGCCTACCGCGAGGGTGAAGATCTCGCCGAGGGGTATGTTGATCCTCGCCCAACAGTGCAGCAAAGGCAGACACCTCAGCATCAGCCGAGGCAGACACAACCGAGGCAGCCAAGGCAAAGTCAGCCATCGCATAAAAGCAGTCAAAGCAGTAAAAGCAAAAGTTCTATAGCAAAAAGCAGCAAAAGCCATAGTACACAGAAAAAGAAAAAGCAGCCGCAGAAAAACAAGGCGGCAAGCAGGGCTCCTGCCCAAATACAGAGAGGAAAACAACGAATGGAATACTACGAAGACGACGAGCTGCTGGAAGAAGAAGAGCCGCAGCCGCGCAAAAAACACCACCCGATACGCACTTTGATCTGCCTGCTTCTGGTGCTGGCTTTGGTCGCGGTCGGCGCGTATTCTGCGATCGCATGGCACTACATAGGTATGGTAGAAACGGTGGAAACAGGCACGCGGTATGATGTAGGCGTTGTGCCGCTTGAGAGCAAAAATGTGCGAAATATCTTGCTTATCGGCACTGACACCCGAAGCGTAACAGACAGCGGCAGGGCTGACACGGTCATTCTGATGTCGATAAACTACAAAACGCGCACCGTCACGCTGACGTCGTTCATGCGCGATTCGTATGTGAATATACCGAACAACGGCTGGAGCAAGCTGAATGCCTCCTACCGCTGGGGCGGCGCGGAGCTTTTGATGGACACACTGGAGCTGAATTTTCACGTATCGGTAGACGACTATGTTTTTGTTAATTTTGAAAGTTTTGCTGCCATTGTTGATTCCGTAGGCGGTGTGAAACTGACCGTCACCGACGACGAAGCGGCAGCCATGCAAGCCCCGATGGCAGAGATAAACGACATAAAAGGTCTGCCCAGCAACAAAGACTTTATCACATCGGGCGGCACTTACAACATGAACGGCAACCAGGCGCTGGCATATGCCAGAATTCGATATGTCGGCAGGTCTGATTTTCAGCGCACCGAGCGCCAGAGAGAGGTAGTGCGCAAGATCATCGAAAAGGCGAAAAGCTCCGGGGTGAGCGGTCTTAACAAATTTGCGACTGCCTGTGCCGAAAACGTTGTTACGAATATGTCAAAAGGCGAGATGTTCAAGCTTGCTATGCAGCTGCCTTATTTAGCAACATTTGAGCTTGATGAGCTGCGTATCCCTGCCGATGATATGTACAGCGGCGCGACACTTGACGACGGTCAGCAGGTATTGCAGATAGACTTTGATGCGAATATTGCTCTTATAGAGAATAATGTTTACAACGACTGATAAAAATGACCGATGCTCAGAACATCGGTCATTTGTTTTATTTAAGGAAGCCGTTGATTATCGTGGCTTCGGCTTCTTCTTCGGTAAGCCCCAGCGTGCGCAGTTTGAGTATCTGCTCGCCAGCTATCTTGCCTATGGCAGCCTCGTGGATAAGCTCGGCATCTTTGCAGTTGGCAATAAGGCTTGGCTGCGCCGAAACTTTGCCGTTTTCCGCAAGTATGCCGTCACACTCGGAGTGACCCGTGCAGCGAGCGTTGCCGATGATCTTCGAGGAGTATTCCTGATAGGAATCGCCCTTTGCGACAGAGCGCGAAATGAGGTTCACAGAGGCGTCCTCGCCGTTTACCTCAACGACAAAATCAGTAGAAGCGGTCTGCCGCTTGTCGGTAAGAATTCTCTCGCGGATAATGAGCTTTGCTTCTTTGTCCATCTTTATATGGCATTTGCGCGACGTAGAGGTAACGCCGCCCAGCTGCGAAGTGTCCATTTCAAGCACAGCGCCCTCGCCTATCTCGGCATCTGTAACGGGGTCGATCGTTCTGTTGCCGTCGTCAGCGCCCTCGCCGACGTGCTTTTCAACATACAGCACGTGAGAGCCCTTGCCGAGGAAAAACCTGTGCACGCCGTTGTGGCGCGAAAGCTCATTAGTCTCGGTGTGAACGCCGCAACCTGCGACAATTATAACGTCAGCGCCTTCGCCGACAAAGAAATCATTGTACACCAGATCGTCAACATCTGCTTGCGTTATGCAGGCAGGAATGTACACTTTTTCGCCCCTTGTCTCGGGTGAGATGTGTATCTCGATGCCCGGCTTGCCGTCCTTTTTGTTGACAATTTTTATATGCTCTGTAGACTGTCTCGCAACGCTCTGGCAGTCCTGGCGGATATTATACGCGCCGTCAAACTTGCCGCTGAAATCCGAAACTATCTCTAAAAGCTGCTTGGTTATATCGTTTACTTCGCTCACTGTGATGCGCCTCCTTTGATGCAGTTGGGGCACTGGCAGTCCTCTCCGCCTGCGCAGAAAAGCCGTGGGAACATAGAATCGCGCCTGCCTTGCTCGTAAATATCTCCGTCACGCAGAAGAATGATCTCATCGGCTATCGAGAGTATCCTCTCCTGGTGCGAGATTATTATAATAGAGCTGTCGGTCGAACTTTTAAGCTGTGAAAACGCATCTATAAGGTTGTTGAAGCTCCATATGTCAATGCCTGCTTCGGGTTCGTCAAACAACATAAGCTTTGAATTGCGCAGCAGCACCGTGGCTATCTCAACGCGCTTTATCTCGCCGCCCGAAAGATGCGCATCAACATCGCGGTCAAGGTATTTTTCCGGCTGCAAACCCACTTTCAAAAGCACATCGCAAAGCTTGTCCTCGCTTGCAATACCCCCTGCCGCCAGAACCAGCAGGTCTTTCACGGTTATGCCCTTGAAGCGCACAGGCTGCTGAAACGCAAAACCTATGCCTTTTTTCGCTCTCTGCGTTATGTCAAGCGGCGTAATGTCCTCACCGTCAAGAGAAATGCTGCCGCTCTCGGCGGTCTCTACCCCGGCAATCAGCTTGGCAATGGTGGTCTTTCCGCTGCCGTTCGGGCCCGTTATCACCGTAAGTTTGTTGTTTGGTATGGTGAGCGACAGGCTCTTTATTATCTTCCTACCGTCGGGCGCAGACCACGACAGATCTTTTATCTCTAACAAAAATATCACCAACTTTAGTATTTCGTACTAACAGAATATCATACTGTTATAGTATACCACATTTCTATATGAAAATCAAGTGCCCGTTTTCGCCTTGACTTTTTACTTTGCTTGCGGTATAATATTACAGAGAACAGCAAGGGAGGAGTTTTGGTGGCAAAGGCTGAATTTATAAAAATGCACGGCTGCGGCAACGACTATATCTATTTCAACTGCTTTGGGCAGGATATACCCGACCCCGAGAGCCTGAGCATTCGCCTATCGGATCGGCGTTTCGGCATTGGCGGCGACGGTGTTATACTTGTTTGCCCCTCTGATGTGGCAGATGCAAAAATGCGTATGTTCAACGCCGACGGCTCTGAGGGCAAAATGTGCGGCAACGGCATAAGGTGCGTGGCTAAGCTGTGCCACGATGAGAGGATAGTAAAAAGCGATACCGTTAAAATAGAAACA
This sequence comes from uncultured Clostridia bacterium, assembly GCA_947624375.1. Taxonomy (GTDB): domain Bacteria; phylum Bacillota; class Clostridia; order Oscillospirales; family Ruminococcaceae; genus UBA7477. The sequence goes on from CANQKD010000006.1 coordinate 62,894, forward strand.
CTAAGCGGCATAAAGACTATTAAACTTATAAAGAGCGGCGGCGAGGTAACGGGCGCGACCGTTGATATGGGCAAGGCTGAAACAGCCCCAGAAAAGATACCCGTGCTGCTGGAGGGCGAGAGCGTTATTTCGCGCCCCGTGCAGATAGCGGGGAAGCAGTACAGCATAACCTGCGTTTCAATGGGCAATCCGCACTGCGTGGTTTTTGCGGAAAATATTGACGGGCTGGAGCTTGAAAAAATAGGCCCTCAGTTTGAGAAAAACGCTATTTTTCCTGAGCAGGTGAACACCGAGTTTTGCGAGGTCATATCTCCCACCGAGCTTAAAATGCGTGTGTGGGAGAGGGGCAGCGGCGAAACGTGGGCGTGCGGCACAGGTGCGTGCGCTACGGTAACGGCGGCGTGCCTGAACGGCATTTCACCCAAGGGCGAGGAGATACTGATACATCTTCGCGGCGGCGATCTTACGATAAAATACACCGATGAAACGGTGATAATGACGGGCAGCGCAGTAACGGTGTTCAGGGGCAGCGTTGAGATAGGATAAATGGCGGTAGAAGTTATTAACTTTTGCACGTTGAATAATATTCGCGCTTACGCGCAAGCCTGCGGAGCTGTTCAACACCCCACTTTTATTTGGTTTTCTTCTCATTTTGAGTGAGCCAAAACTTTTGCGCGTTTACTTGTTATGAATTTTTCACATTGTATGGCGTCCCAGAATGGAACGCGGAAAGAGAGATAAGGTCTTTTCAAAGGGGAGGCTCTCTCTTGCAGAGCCTCCCCTCTTTCAAAATAGTCCACAGGACTATTTTGAAATTCACCTCTTGCAGAGCGCCTACCGTATGGGGCTTTCGCCGTCTGCGGACGGCGACGAGGGTTTCACCCTCGACCTGACGACCCTTTTGAAAAAGGGTCGATCGAAAACTTTCCCTTTCTTGACAAGAATAAAAACTTTTGCGCGTTGTGGGGCGTTGAACGCGTTCCAGCGCAACCAAAAAAATTATATAAAAAAGGACTGATCAAAATGGTTAAAATCAACGAAAATTTTCTAAGCATGAAGAAAAACTACCTGTTCATCGAGATCGCAAAAAGGGTGAAAGCTTTCTCTCAGGCGCACCCCGATGCGGACATCATCAGAATGGGCATTGGCGATGTTACCCTGCCGATAGCCCCTGCCGCGGTGGAAGCTATGAAAAAAGCCGCCGACGAAATGGGCGTCAAAGAGACCTTCCGCGGCTATGAGGACAGCGGCGCAGGCTATGATTTTCTCAAAGAGGCGGTGGCTAAGTATTACAACAGCTTCGGCGCGAATGTTAAGGCGGACGAGATACGCATAAACGACGGCGCTAAGGCAGACTGCGGAAATATTGTGGATATTTTCGGCGACGACAACGTTGTTATGATAACCGACCCTGCCTACCCTGTGTATGTAGATACCAACCTTATGAACGGCAGAAAGATAATTTACGCCGATTCTACCGAGGAAAACGGCTTTGCCGCAATGCCTGATGACAGCGTGCACGCGGATATTATCTATCTGTGTTCGCCCAACAACCCTACGGGCTCTGTTTACACAAAAGAGCAGCTGAAAAAGTGGGTGGACTACGCCAACAAAAACGGTTCTGTTATAATCTTCGATGCCGCGTATGAAGCGTTTATCTCGCAGCCCGACCTGCCGAGAAGTATTTTCCAGATAGAGGGCGCGCGCACCTGCGCTATTGAGATGTGCTCGCTTTCAAAGACGGCAGGCTTCACCGGTATGCGCTGCGGCTACACGGTCATTCCCGAGGAGCTTAAAGTTACCGCTTCTGACGGCAGCGAGGTTTACCTTGCGCAGCTGTGGGGAAGACGTCAGGGCAGCAAGTTCAACGGCGTATCATACCCCGTGCAGAGGGCGGCAGAGGCTGTTTTCACCGATGAAGGTCAGAAGCAGATCAAGGTGAATATTGACTACTACCGCGAAAACGCGCGAATGATTGTCTCAACGCTGGACGATATGGGCATATACTACACCGGAGGCAAAAACTCGCCTTACATATGGCTCAAATGCCCCGGCGGTCTTGGCAGCTGGGAATTTTTTGACAAGCTGCTAGAAGAGGCTAACGTTGTCGGCACACCGGGCGAGGGCTTTGGCAAAAACGGCGAGGGCTATTTCAGGCTGACAGCTTTCGGCGACAGAGAGCGCACCAAGCAGGCTATGGAGCGTTTCAAGGCTCTTAAATTCTGATAGATATATTTTTGCCTTTTGCTGTTATTTTAATTTATATCAAGGTTTATAAAGATATTGTAAAATCCGGGAATTCATTTCTCGGATTTTACACATCTATCGGCGCAGCTATAATAATGAGCCTTATAGCGAATTATTATAGCGTGAGGGTACCGGAGCCGATGCAGGAAGAGGTACACGGGGAAACCAGTTCGGGGTGTCCCCGTGAAGCGAAGCGCAACACCCGACCTCAAAAAAGGTCGGGTTTTGTTTTGATGTTCAGTATGGTCGTATAACAGGCTGCATCTGTCTGCCGTCGAGCGCGGCGCAAATGCTGTCGGGGATAAGCTCAAAGTGCGCTATCATGCTGTTGGGTTTGTGCTCAAAATCGTCCTGCCCATAGGGTACAAAAAAGAAATTGCGGCAGTTTTGCAAAAAGCCTATGTTCTTCGCAGCCGCGCCCAGAGCATCGTTGGTGGCAATGGCAAGCACAACGGGTCGCGAGTTTCGTATGTGAGATTTCACCGCCATAGTCACCGGTGTGTCGGTAACGCCTGTTGCCAGTTTAGCGGCGGTGTTGCCGGTGCAGGGCGAAACTACCAGTATGTCAAGCAGTTTTTTAGGGCCTATAGGCTCGGCAGCTTCAATAGACGAAATAATTTTTCTGCCGCAGATGCTCTCCAGCTTTGCAATATTTTCTTCGCTGCCCCCGAAGCGCGACGATATAGATGATGCGTTGAAAGACATTATAGGGAAAAGCTCGCAGCCGAGTTCTTTCAGCCTTTGCGCCGCCGCGAACGACTTTTCAAACGTGCAGAACGAGCCGCACATAGCAAAGCCTACTTTCAAGCCGCTTAGCTGTTCATACATCGTAAAGCCCCCTTTCTCGGCAGATGTTCAGCACCGTGTCGGCGATTATTATGCCGGAGGTAACAGGGGCGGTCTTGCCGGGCAGCGATAACGCCCATATCACTTTGAGCCGCATATCAGATGCCGCCGCAAGGTCAACGCCGCCCGGCTTTGAGGCGAGGTCTATAATAAGGGTGTCGCGGTCGATGCAGTTCAGTTTTTCGCCGTCAAGCAGCTGCACGGGCACGGTGTTTATTATAATGTCTTTGCCGCCGAGATGTTTTGCAAGAGATGTCATAGGAAGCGTGATATAACCAAGAGTACGAGCGTAAGCTAAGTCTCGCTGTTTGCGCGCCGCGATATGTACCCTTGCGCCCAAAGCATCAAACACTCGCGCCGTGGCTTTTGCAACGTTGCCGAAGCCTAAAATAAGCACATCGCTGCCGTGCACGGTCTTCGGGGTGTTTTCAATGGCTATCTGCAATGCGCCCTCGGCGGTGGGAACGCAGTTTTCTACAATAAGTTCTTCGCGCGTGAAATAGTCTGCAAATTCTCTGCCGCTTTGACGGAAAATATCCTGCACCGCTGAGCTTAATTTGCCGCCGACGATAAGAGCGCTGCTTTTTAAATGTTTGCATACCTCTTTAAGGGGTATTTCTGTATCTGTAGAAAACGGCGCGTTCACGTTCACGCCGTCGTTTGAGGCAACAAGCGGCAAAATGGCAGCATCGGGCGAATATGGCAGCTGCTCTAAAGAATCTACAGCAATGCAGCCTTTTGCAGGGTGCTCACCGCTGAGACCTAAAGTATACACAGTGCAGCCTTTTTCAGCCAGGTGCTGCGCCAAGAAATTCTGCCGCAGGTCACCGCCTATAACAAGAAAAGTAAGTGATATATCCATAATAACTCCTTTATAGTATAATAAAATGAAGCTGATGTTCTTTGAGAATATCTCTATACATTATATGAATCAAAGGTCTTGGCGGTCAATGTTTTGAAAAGGCAAGTATATTTTCCTGCCGCCCGTCATATAGATTAGTATCACAAATGTACAAACATAACAAGCATTGGAGGAATACTATGTTTATCAAAACTGTAAAGATCAAAAGCTTCTGGGCGGCTGTAACGGTCCTTGCGATAGTTGTGGTAGCCGCCGCGGCGGTGCTGTTCGCTTTTAAGCACGCGCAGGAAAAGACCGCTGCCTACCGCATGACAAACGAAACGCAAAGGCAGCAGTTCATAAAAGACTTAGGGTGGAAAGTTTCCGACGAGTACGACACTTGCAGGATAGTTATCATACCCGAAGAATTTGACGAGGTGTATAAAAACTATAACGACCTGCAAAAGCAGCAGGGTTTTGACCTTGCGGAATATAAGGGCAGAACGGTTGAAATTTATTCGTATCCGGTGTATAATTATGAGGGGGAGCAAAACGTCATGATGAACCTGATGATCTGCGACGGTATGCTCATTGGCGGCGATGTTTGCTGTACCGAGCTTGACGGCTTTATGCACGGTCTTAAAAAGCCTGAAACCACCACCGACAGCGCGGTCACAGACGTTACAGAAAGTGCCCCCGATGTTACCACAACACCGTGCGCTGACGATGCTTTGGCAGAGCAGCCGCAGCAGACAACTACAGATGAAAGCTCACAGGCGGCATAAATACATATAAGGCAGATAGGGCAGATAAGGAAGTATAAAAATGGCAGAGATGATAAGGCTGGATAAGTTCATATCCTCGCAAAGGGGCGATATTTCGCGCTCTGATGTGAAAAGGCTGTGCGCCGCAGGTAAAGTTACGGTCAACGGCAGCGCTAAGGTAAAAAGCGATATGAAGATAGATCCGGACGATGAAGTGCGCGTTGACAGCGAGAAGATAGAGTACAAAAAATTTATATACATAATGCTCAACAAGCCGCAGGGGGTAGTCTGTTCCACAAGGGACGGACTGTCTCCTACGGTGCTTTCGCTGATACCGGGAAATATGCGCAGAAGCGGTCTTTTCCCTGCCGGCAGACTTGATAAGGACACCGAGGGTCTTGTGCTTATTACAGACGACGGAGAGTTTGCGCATAAGATTCTCTCACCAAAAAGCCATGTGCCTAAGAAGTATTTTGTACGCCTTGAAAGACCGGTAGAGGAGGAGTATGCACAAAAGTTTGAGCAGGGGATTTTTCTGGACGGAGAAAAATGTCTGCCGGCGCAGCTTGAAAAAGGAGAGGATGAGCTTTGCTGCTTTGTTACGCTTCACCAAGGGATGTATCACCAAATTAAAAGAATGTTTGAAGTGCTGGGAAATAAAGTTACCTATTTAAAGCGCCTGAGCATAGGAAACATTCAGCTGCGTGAAGATCTGCCGCTTGGCGGGTGTATAGAAATAATGCACAAAGAAATCGAAAAAATCGCACACTAATTTGACACACTCTTTTTGAGAGGGCAGGAATTTAGGCAATATAAATAAATGAATGTTCTAAAGTTTAGTAAAAAAACATCTTGCCGTATTGCAAATTTTTTGGTATTATATTAGTATAGCTAAAAGTATGGTGCAGCGTAAAGGTGCAGGTACAAATTAGCAATAAAAATAATTGGAGGTTCTCAAGAGATGGCAAGTGTATCATTAAGAGAGATCTATAAAAAGTACCCCGGCGGCGTCGTTGCCGTTTCCGACTGTAACATTGAGATCAAGGACAAGGAATTTATAATTCTTGTCGGACCTTCCGGCTGCGGTAAGTCAACCACGCTGAGAATGATCGCAGGTCTTGAGGAGATCACCGAAGGTGAACTTTATATCGGCGACAGACTCGTAAACGACATCGCTCCTAAGGACAGAGATATAGCGATGGTTTTCCAGAACTACGCTCTGTACCCTCACATGACTGTTTTTGAAAACATGGCATTTGGTCTGAAGCTCCGCAAGGTGCCCAAGGACGAGATAGCCAGAAAGGTTGAAGAAGCTGCAAGAATACTCGACATAGCTCACCTGCTCGACAGAAAGCCTAAGGCTCTTTCGGGTGGTCAGAGACAGAGAGTTGCGCTCGGACGTGCGATAGTACGTGAGCCGCAGGTATTCCTGCTTGACGAGCCTCTTTCCAACCTCGACGCTAAACTGAGAGCGCAGATGAGAACTGAGATATCCAAGCTCCACAAGAAGCTCGGTACAACGTTCATCTACGTAACTCACGACCAGACAGAAGCTATGACGATGGGCGACCGTATAGTGGTTATGAAAGACGGTTACATTCAGCAGATAGATTCACCTACTAACCTCTATCAGAACCCTGTAAACCAGTTCGTTGCAGGATTTATCGGATCGCCGCAGATGAACTTCATAGACGGTACTCTGCGCAAGATCGACGGCAAATACAGCGTTGAATTCGGCTCTGAGGATACAAAGACCACCAGAGGCAAGAAGTACTATGTTGAAATACCCGATGAGAAGGCTGATGCAGAAGTTCTCGAGCCGCACGTAGATCAGGAAATAGTTCTCGGTGTACGTCCCGAGTGCCTGCACGATGAGGAAGACTTCATTGCTGCCGCTACCACAGGCGTTGTAGAAGCAGAAGTAGAAGTTACCGAAATGATGGGTGCTGAAACTTATCTGTACATCAACTGCGAGGGCATAAGCCTTACCGCAAGAGTTTCGCCTCGTTCTACCGCACGTCCTCAGGATCATATCAAGATCGCTATCGATCCTCACAGAATACATCTGTTTGATAAAGAGACTGAGAAGTCGCTGCTCAACTAATTCAAAGAGCTTTCCCCCTGTTTTGCGCAGGGGGATTTTTATATCATGTAAACGTTTTTATGGGAGTGATAGTATGAGAAAAAGAATTCTGGCAGGTCTGGCGGCGGCAGTTATGACTTTTGGCATGTGCGGCTGCTCAAATTCGGGCAGCAGTGAAAGCGGCGTGGCAGCCGGCGATAGCAGTGTGGCAGACAGCACGACTGAAAGCAGCGCGCCCGACAGCAATGTTGAAAGTACTACAGAAAGTGAAGATACATCTTCGCAGACGGACGAGCCGCAGCCTCAGACGTATGAAGAATACTATGAGATAATGAAGCAGAAAAGCCTTTGCTCTCTGGGCAATACAGCGGCTATGAAGAAAGTTATAGAAAAGGCGAAAAACGGCGAGGAGCTGACGCTTTCTTTTATAGGCGGCTCTATCACCGAGGGCTATACCGTAAACGCCGCAAAGTGCTATGCCGCTAACACCTATATATGGTTCATGAAGCAGTATGGCACTAACGGCGAAAAGGTGCATTATGTAAACGCAGGGCTTAGCGGTACACCCTCGATATTGGGCACTTTCAGGCTGGAGAGAGATGTGCTTGCAAACGACCCCGATGTGCTGTTTATAGAGTTTGCGGTAAACGACGGCACAGATGTAAATTATCTTACAGCGTATGAGGGGATAATTCGTTCTGCATATTCTAAAAACCCCGATATTGCTATAGTTTTGCTGTTTGCAAGAACGGAAGACGGCTATACCGCGCAGGACGGCATGAAGAAGATAGGCGAGTATTACGATCTGCCGATGATAAGCTATGCCGATGGTATAACATACCTTATGGACAACGGGCAGCTTACCTGGAAAGAGTTTTCAAAAGACGGCTCTCACCCGAATTTGCACGGTCATGAAATGGTTACGGATATGATAAGCTACTACTTTGAGCAGGTCGAAGCGGCGGAAGATGCAGGAGAGTATGTGTACCCTGAAGAGCCTATGTACAGCGAGCAGTATGTAAACTGCCATATACTCGAAAGTGACGCTCTTACACCCGAAAGCCTCGGCAATTGGGAGGCAGGCAGCAATATAAATACGTTTGACAAGGGCTGGACTTTCAAAGGCAGCGCTGACAAAAACGAGCCGATCGTTTTCAAGGCTAAGGGCAAGGATATATATCTGCTGTTTAAGGAAAACTCGGCAGGCAGCGGCATGGGCAGCGTTAAAGTTACCTGCACCGACGAGAACGGCAACGCTCAGGATACACTGGTAGAGGGCGAGACCTCGGGCGGCTGGGGCGACCCGACTGTTGTAAGCATAGCCACCGGCGAGGAAAGCCATGAATACACCATAAGCATTGAAATGCTCGAGGGCACTGAGGATAAGGAATTTCAGATACTGGGTCTGGGCTATAAAGAATAAGAACAGGGGGGAGAGCACTCGCGGCTTTCCCTTTGTTATTACAGAAAATCTTGCAAGGCGGCATAAAGCTACTTGATTTTGGCGGCGGATTATGTTATACTTTTAGTATGTTATTCTATGCAAGTCGGTCTTCATATGAGGTCGGCAAATTCGGGAGGTAAAAATTATGGGCGGTCTATTTGGCGCGGTATCGAAAACAGACTGCGTTTTCGATGTATTTTTCGGCACTGACTATCACTCGCATCTCGGCACAAGGCGTGCAGGCATGGTGGTTTACGACAGCAAGGCGGGTTTTGACAGATCTATACACAATATAGAAAATTCGCCGTTTCGCACAAAATTCACCGATGAGATGAACAAAATGTGCGGTCAGACAGGCATAGGCTGCATTTCAGACTATGAGCCGCAGCCGATAATGGTGCGTTCTCACCTTGGTACTTACGCCATTGCGACCGTTGGCAAGATAAACAACGTTGACGAGCTTGTTGAAATGGTGTACAGCAAGGGGCACACGCATTTTCTTGAAATGAGCGGAGGAGAGATAAACCCTACCGAGCTGACGGCGGCTGTTATAAACCAGAAATCTACGATTTTAGAGGGTATTTCATACGCGCAGGAAGTTATAGACGGCTCGATGACGATGCTGGTAATGACAGAAAAAGGCATATATGCCGCCCGTGACGAGCTTGGCAGAACGCCGCTGGTGCTCGGCAAAAAAGACGACGGCTGGTGCGTTTCGTTTGAAGACTTTGCGTTTTTTAACCTCGGGTATGAAAAGGTAAGAGAGCTGGGCGCATCGGAAGTGGTGTTTATTACCGCCGAGGGAGCGGAGACTGTAAAGCAGCCTAAGAAAAAAATGCGGATATGCTCGTTTTTGTGGATATATTACGGCTACCCGTGCGCTACTTACGAGGGCGTTTCGGTAGAGAGGGTAAGGTCTAACTGCGGAAAGAAAATGGCAATGCGCGATAAAGGCGAGGTGTTCCCCGATATTGTTGCAGGTGTGCCTGACTCGGGTACGGGCCACGCGATAGGCTATGCCAACGAAAGCGGCGTGCCGTTTGCAAGACCGTTTATAAAATATACGCCGACATGGCCGCGCTCGTTTATGCCGCCCACGCAGAAAAAGCGCAGCCTTATAGCAAAAATGAAACTGCTGCCTGCCACAGAGTTTATAAAAGACAAGAGCCTTCTGATAATAGATGACTCGATAGTGCGCGGAACGCAGCTTGGCGAGACCACACAGTTTTTGTACGAAAAAGGCGCAAAGGAAGTCCACGTTCGTCCTGCGTGCGCGCCGCTGCTGTTCGGCTGCAAGTATCTGAACTTTTCGCGCTCGACTTCCGAGCTTGACCTTATTGCAAGGCGCGTGATACTTGAAAGAGAGGGCGACAAGGCGCAGGAGATGCTCTCCGATTATGCAGACCCGACAAGCGAAAACTACAAGGAAATGCTTGAAGAGATACGCAAAAAGCTGCATTTCACCACGCTGAAATACAACCGCCTTGATGACATGATAGAGGCTATCGGCATTGACCCCGACTGCCTGTGTACATACTGCTGGGACGGTCGGGAATAGAGCAGTGTATCGCCTCGCCCAAGTCGGTTTTTGCAGGCATCTTTCCGCCAATACTTCGCCCTGCTCCCTTGCCATACACAAAGTATGCCGGCGGTCGGTCGCCTAGTCTTGACGCAAATCTGCTCTGCAAAAACTGCTGCCGCACCTCACGCCGAGGGCTTTGAGGCGGCTCGGGTTCGGCTCTCCACTGCTATATATAAACCTCTCCCCATGAGTTTGGGGAGAGATTTTTTGCGCCATAAAAAAGGAAGAATTGTGCAGAAATCTAACAGTTGTGCGAATTGATAAAATCATTTTGCATAAAACCGAATGTTTTTGTAACTGTATACAAAATTTCAGATAAAAATTTTTGCAATCTGCACAAAAGTGGCGATTTTGTTCAATGAAAAAATTTTTAAGTAATCGTTTTAGTTACTTGACAACGTATTAGGTAATTTGGTATAATAATATTGGATACCTATCGCTTTTTTGAACATATTGCACAAACTAAAGCGAGGGCTTCTTTAGTGTACAAAAAATCGTATAGCAAAATAACGACCCCACTTTTGGCAGGGGTCTGCGAAAGCGTGGTGTCAGCATGGAAAATGTCCAAAAACCGATACTTTCGGCGCATCATATCGTAAGGGAATTCAAGATAGGCGGCGGCGAGGTAGTAAGGGCTCTCGGCGGTGTAGACGTTGAGGTCGAAAAAGGCACTCTTACTATATTAAGAGGGCGAAGCGGCAGCGGCAAGACCACGCTGATAAATATCCTCGGGGCTTTAGATAAACCGACAGACGGCGATGTGATGTTTCTGGGTGAGGATATAACAAAGCTTTCGGAGAATAAGCGTGACGACATACGGCGGCTGAAAATGGCGTTCGTGTTCCAGTCGGTGGCGCTTATATCAAGCATGACGGCGTATGAAAATGTTGAGTTCGGGCTGCGGCTGGCAAAGTTCTCGCCTGACGACAGGGCAAAACGCGCAAAAGAGGCTCTGGAGCAGGTGGGGCTTGCAAAACGAATGTACCACAGACCGAACGAGATGTCGGGCGGCGAGCAGCAAAGGGTGGCAATAGCAAGGGCGATAGCGCACAAACCTCAGATAGTCTTTGCAGATGAACCCACCGCGGAGCTGGATACCGCAACGGGTCTTAACGTGGTGAAGCTGTTCAAACAGCTGGTCTCCGAGCAGGAAATGACCATAATCATGACAACGCACGACCCGAGCATGATAGACATTGCTGACAAGGTGTATACGCTTGAGGACGGTGAGATCGTTGAGTGATGTTGATATGAATGAACAAAGGACTGACAGCGACGTTATAATCTCCTGCGATAACCTTGTTAAGATATACAAGACCGACGAGATTGAGGTAGTTGCGCTGCAAGGGCTTGACCTGGAAGTTAAGCGCGGCGAGCTTATGGCGATAGTGGGCAATTCGGGCAGCGGTAAATCAACGCTTCTGAATATGCTGGGCGGACTGGATAAGCCTTCGGCAGGAAGCCTTTATATAGACGGGCGCAATCTCTTGAAGTTTACCGAAAAGGACTACATAGATTATAAAAGGAACGTCGTGGGGTTTGTGTGGCAGAACAACGCACGGAACCTGATACCCTACCTTACCGCGCAGCAGAACGTTGAAATGCCTATGCTGCTGAAAAAGCAGAGCGAACGCAGAAAACGCGCGCAGGAGCTTTTGAAGAAAGTCGGGCTGGAGCACAGAATGAACAGCAGGCTCGACCAGATGTCGGGCGGCGAACAGCAAAGGGTGGCAATAGCCATTGCGCTGGCGAATAAGCCGAAGATACTTCTGGCGGACGAGCCGACAGGCAGCGTTGACACGAAAACTTCTAACGCGATACTCAATATTTTCAAAGAGCTCAACCGCTCCGAAAATGTGACGATAGTTATAGTAACGCATGACGTGAAGCTTGCAAAGCATATCGACCGCGTTGTTGCGATACGTGACGGACGAACGAGTTCGGAGATCATACGAAAACGCAGCTACAGCGAGGAGATGCGAAGTCTTGACGGTTTTGAACACGGAGAGGCGACCGAAGAGGGCGAGAATGAAGAAGCCGTTTCGGAAGAGCTTGCGGTACTCGATCGTTCGGGAAGGGTGCAGCTGCCGCGCGAATACCTTGATACGCTGGGAATAAAAGGCGGCTCAAAGGTAAAAGTGGAGCTGAGCGAGGACAAGGACAGCATTGTGGTGTTCAGGTCCGGATAAAAATTTTATTGTGGGCTTTGCCTTTTGGCGGAGCGTTGCCTATAAATACATTACAGAAAGGTGGATATATGTGAAAAAGAGTAGATTCAAGCGCATTACTTCTATGACTGCCGCACTTGTTATCGCGCTCACGTCAGCGGTCTCGGCTTATGCGGACGATGCCGAGGATACTTCCGACACTACAGAGTCGGACGCCCCGATATCGACTGTCACGAGGATAGACGCCATTACATACGGCGAATATCTTGAAAAGTATGCCGATGCCCAGAGACCTGCCGAAGAAGTTACCGTCTACGGAAAGGACTTCACCGAAAAGAGCGATGAAACTGAGGCGCAGGTCATTCAGGTGGACGGAAAGCAGGACATTCTCAACTGGGAGAGCCAGAGCGGCGAAATTAGTTTTGAGGTGGACGTTCCTGCGGAGGGTATGTATAACATACTGTTTTCATATGAAGCGCTGGCAGGTACTCAGAACGAGATAGAATTTCAGATGTCCGTTGACGGCGATCTGCCGTATGATACCTGCTCAAGACTTACCCTGAGCAAAGTGTGGGTGAACGAAAACCCCATCACGCAGGACTTTAACGATAACGATATAAGACCCGGACAGGTCGAGGACGTTCAGTGGCAGGAAAGATACCTTATGGACGTTGACGGTCTGTATAACGGCGCACTGGACTTTTACTTCACAAAGGGCAAGCATACCGTTACTCTTACATCGAGCAAGGCTAAATTTGCTATAGAGTATTTCAAGCTTTGCCAAGAGCCCGTGCCGGAAGCTTATGTTGCTCCGTCAGATGCAGATCTCTCGGCTGCAAACGGCGCAGGTGTTATCACTCTTGAGGGCGAAAGAGCCGATACCAAGAGCGACAGAACACTGTTCCCGACTTCCGACAGATCTTCTTACCTGACCTCACCGTCAGACCCGACTAAGACAAAGTATAACACTATAGGCAAGGACAGCTGGGCAAAATCAGGTCAGGCTGTTACATGGAACTTCAACGTTGACAAGGCAGGCTATTACAAAGTCGGCATAAGAGCAAGACAGAACACCATGCGTGGTTTCTATTCAAACAGAAAGCTCTATATCGACGGCGTTTGCCCGAATACCGAGTCTGAGCAGCTGAAATTCCACTACTCCAGCGACTGGACACTTACCGTGCCGCAGACCGCAAGCGGAGATACGATCTATTACTATCTCGAAGCAGGCGCTCATACCATTACGCTTGAAGCAGTGCCCGGCGAGATAGGCAGGATAATGGATCAGCTGGATACCATAGTTTCATCTATAAACACCTATTATAGAGAGATACTCCAGATAACAGGCCCGAAGCCGGACGACTACACCGACTATAATATAGATGTAGTTCTGCCAAATTCTATACCCGACTTTACTACCTACAGCAATCAGCTGAAAAGTCTGCAAAAGCAGGTAGATGAGCTTATGGGTACGGGCGGTACGGAAGCTGTAACGCTCAACGATATGGCTATCATACTTGATAAGTGTATCGACAGACCCTATAAGATAGCATCTCTTATGCAGCAGATAAAAGATAACGTTACCGCGCTTTCTTCGTGGATGCTCACCTACAGAGAGCAGCCGCTGGAGCTTGATATGGTGCAGATAGCTGCCCCCGATGCAAGCTTTACAAGCGTTAAGAAATCGTTCTTTGCAAGTTTGAAGTTCAACTTCCTTGCATTTATAGGTTCTTTCTTTGAAGACTACAACTCGCTTTCAGAGCACGAGGGAGAGGCAGATACACTGTCCTGCTGGATAACCCTCGGACGTGACCAGGCGCAGGTAGTAAGAGCCATGATAGAGAACGACTATAACCCCACGGCTAAGACAAAGATAACCCTTAAACTTGTTCAGGGCGGTATACTTGAATCCACCCTTGCAGGAAAAGGACCTGATATAGGTCTGTTTATGGGCGGCGACTACCCGATACAGCTGGCAGCCCGTGACCTTATCATAGATATCTCGGGATATGAGGGATACGATGAGCAGATAAAGCAGTATTCAAAAGATGCGATGACTTTGTATACATACAACGGCGGCGTTTACGCTCTGCCTATACAGCAGACATTCCCGATGATGTTCTACCGCGATGATATTCTTTATGAATACGGCATCGACGGCGCGGCTGATATTCAGACATGGGACGACCTTATCTCTATACTGCCGACACTGCAAAGAAACAATCTCGGCGTTGGTCTCATACTTCCCGCAAACGTTACTCAGAACGGCACTACCACAGTTCCTACCACTACCGAGGCAGGCAATACGTTCGCGATGCTCGTTTTGCAGCAGGGTCTCAACTTCTATAACGAAGCGCAGACCTCTACAACATTTGACGATCAGAGATGTATAGAAGCTTTCGATATGTGGACAGAGTTCTATACAAAATACAGCTTCGAGCAGACTTACGACGGTCTGACGAGATTCAGAACAGGCGAGATGCCGGTGCTCTTGCAGGCGTATACATTCTATAATACGCTCGCTGCCACCGCTCCCGAAATAAAGGGCGCATGGGGCTTCACAATGGTACCGGGCACAGAGCAGGCTGACGGCACTATAAACCACGCCGCCAACTCTTCAGGCTCGGGTGCGATAATATTCTCGGCTTGTAAAGATTACGATGCAGCATGGGATTTCATCAAGTGGTTCACTTCTACCGATGCTCAGGTAGAGTATGCGAACGACATCGAGGCGGTACTGGGTACTCTCGGTCGTTTCGATACCGCGAACGTTGAGGCTCTCAAACAGCTCTCATGGACGCAGAAAGAGCTTCAGGTCCTGCTTGCACAGCTCGAGCAGCAGGTGGAGATACCTATAATCCCTGCAACATACAGCGTAACAAGAAACATAGTAAACGCTTTCCGTTCGGTAGTAAACGATGCCGACAACGCAAGAGATACCCTGATGTGGTACAACAGGGATATCAACGCGGAGATAGAGCGTAAGCGCGAAGACCTCGGTCTTTCGACATGAGAAAGGAGGGAACTGTTTTGGCAAAAAAAGAAACGGCAGCAGCTGTTGCCGATGCACCGCTTAACAAGCAAAGTAAATTCAAGTATACTATGCACATGATAGGTGTAAACAAAGCGTGCTATATAATGATGTTCCCTTTTATGCTCTTGTTTACGATATTTACCGTAATACCGGTAATAATTACTT
Source organism: uncultured Clostridia bacterium (assembly GCA_947624375.1). Classification (GTDB taxonomy): domain Bacteria; phylum Bacillota; class Clostridia; order Oscillospirales; family Ruminococcaceae; genus UBA7477. The sequence continues at coordinate 78,068 of CANQKD010000006.1, forward strand.
TGCCTCTGGCGTTTACAAACTTCAACATGGCACAGTTCCCCGAATGGACGGGACTGAGCAACTTCTACAGACTGTTCCTGAGCGATGATGTGTTCATGCAGTCTATACAGGTAACACTTATATTCGCAGTGTTCACGGGACCTTTCTCTTATATACTCAGCTTCATACTTGCGTGGCTGATAAACGAGATGCACCCCGTGCTGAAAACATTCTTCACGTTTGTGTTCTATGCCCCGTCTATGACAACATCTGCTTATGTTATATGGCAGCTGCTGCTCTCGGGCGACTCAAAGGGCTACATAAACGCATTCCTCATCAACCTCGGCGTGCTCAACTCGCCTAACCAGTGGCTTACAGATACACGCTTCATACTGGGCGTGTGTATCGTAGTTCAGCTGTGGATATCAATGGGCGCAGGCTTCCTGTCACTGAGAGCAGGTTTCCAGAACATCGATAAATCCATGTATGAGGCAGGCGCTATCGAGGGTATCAAAAACAGATGGCAGGAGCTTTTCCTCATAACTATCCCGTCAATGGGTCCTCAGCTGTTGTTCGCGGCGGTATTGCAGATATCTGCATCGTTCACCGCAGGCGCAGTTTCGCAGAACCTTGTCGGCGTACCGCATACCGATAACGTAGCTCATACCATTATGAACCACGCTACCGACTACGGCTGGATAAGATATGAAATGGGCTATGCCTCGGCGATATGTCTTGTGCTGTTCATCGCGATGCTTTTGGTAAACAAACTCATCACATGGGCGCTCAGCAAATACGTCGATTAGGGGGTGACTGAAAGTGGCTAAAAAGAAGAAAAGCATCGACGAGATAAAGGTCAGAAAGAACAATAAAAAGATAACCGCATCACGCGGGGGCAATATATGCATATTCCTGTTCCTCTGCCTTACCGGTATCTTCATGGTATTCCCCATTTACTACGCCGTCATTCAGTCATTCAAGCCTATCGAGGAACTTTTCGTGTTCCCTCCTAAGCTTTATGTACTTAATCCGACGATGAAAAACTACTCCGATATGCTGGAGGTAGCATCAAGCCTGTGGGTACCGCTTTCAAGATACATATTCAACAGCTTTATGGTATCTGTAGTGGTAACAGTGTGCAATGTGTTCGTATGCTGCTGTGCGGCGTTCGTGCTTGCAAAGTGTAAATTCCCGGGCAACGCATTCCTTAATAAAGTAATAGTTACCGCGCTGTTGTTCACATCATCGGCAACATGGATAATCCAGTTCCTCGTAATGGCTACACTGGGTATCATAGATACATACTGGGCGCTGATACTTCCGAGTATCGCAACACCTCTGGGTCTGTTCCTTATGAGACAGAGTATGTCAACGATACACGATTCGATGATAGAAGCCGCCAAGGTGGACGGCGCAGGGCTTTTCAGGATATGCTGGCAGGTAGTAGTACCTAACCAGAAGCCTGCTATCATGACGCTGATAATCTTCGCATTCCAGGATGCGTGGAACAAGCAGAGCGGCACGATAGTATACGCAGAAGAGCTGAAAACTCTGCCGACGATAATGCAGCAGATAGCTGCCACCGGTATAGCCCGTCAGGGTGTAACATTTGCAACTTCGGTAATACTTATGCTTCCTCCGCTGATAGTTTTCTTAGTTGCACAGAGCAACGTTATGGAAACTATGGCGAACTCGGGTATCAAGGATTGACCCGTGCTTATAACGAAATTTATAAAGGAAATGGGTGAGATGTATGCAAATGAAAAAAGCGTTGAAACGAGCAGTATCGCTGTGCGCTTCGCTTGTGTGCCTGGCATCTGCAATGATAACGGCATCAGCCAGCGAGCCTTACTACTCATACAGCTATGATAACTGGGACGACGCTATACCTGCTCAGGCAGGATATAAAGTAGAAGATACATACACGGGTCACGATCTGGGTCTTGACAGACTGAAAGACCCCCTCGATCCGCTGTATATAAGCCTGAATGCCTCGGCAAACCTCAACGGTCCGAAAGATCTGTTCTATGAGAGCACCAGGCAGGAATTCTGGGTGGCAGATACCAAAAACTCCAGAATACTCAGGCTTGATAAAAACCTTCAGCTAATAGGCTGCTATATGGGCGTGATAGGCGCACCGAGCGGCACTTTCAACTTCAGCGAGCCGCAGGGCGTGTTCGTGGTAGGCTCCGATGACGGCAAACTGTATATGTATGTCGGCGATACGCAGAATTCAAGAGTAGTTCAGTGCGAGATAACCTCCGCTACGGAATGTGAATGCGTGCTGGAAGTTACAAAACCCGATTCGCCGATATATACCTCAAATACGTTTTTGCCGGAAAAGATCCTGGTAGATATCGCAGGCAATATCTATGCGGTATGTACGTCTGTAAACTCTGGTTCGGCGCAGTTCAATAACCAGGGCGAATTCCAGGGCTTCTACGGCGCAAACCGTGTTGAGCTTACCGGCGAGATAATAAGGCGAAGAGTATGGCGTGTGTTCGCATCTGATGAACAGCTCAAATCTATGGCGAGCGCCGCACCTGTCGAGTATAAAAACTTCGATATAGATGCAGAAGGCTTCATATATACTGTTACCGAGGCTGCAAACGCCAGCACCGACGCGGTAAAGAAGCTCAACGCCGCAGGCTATAACATATGGAACAACGACGCCGGCAACGAATATACCTTTGCCGACAGCGGCGCGAATACATATGATGCCTCAACAAATACGACCTATACAACAAGACTTACCGATATAGACATAGACGACTACGGATTTATAAACATACTCGACTATGTAACAGGCCGTGTGTTCGTGTATGATGAGTTCTGCGACCTTATCACAATATTCGGTACGTCAAATACAAACTCCGACCAGAAGGGCAGCTTTACAGGTCCTAACGCGCTGGAGTGTGCATTCGGAAACGTTTATATTATTGACGGTATAAAGAATGACATAACAGTCTACTCTACTACGCTTTACGGCGAGTACCTCAAACAAGCGGTACTGCTCTATGACGAGGGCAAGTACGTTGAGGCAAAACCGCTGTGGCAGGAAGTCCTCGACAGAAACGGCACCTGCACATTCGCACAGATGGGTCTTGGCAAGGCGTGCCTGAGCGAGGGCGATTATAAAGAAGCTATGGAATACTTCAAAGACGCGTATTCAAGAAAGAATTACGATAAAGCCTTTAAGTATTACAGAGAACAGTGGCTGCAAGATAACTTCATATGGCTGTTCATATTGATAGCGCTGCTGCTTGTGCTGTTCGTGGTGCTCTCGGTGCTGAAAAAGAAAGGTATCATCAAAAAGAGAGTGCGCAAGCAGAAAAAACAGGTAGAGCGCAAGAAGACCAAGAAGGAGCTTGAGCATGAAGCTCAGCTGGCAGCCGAAGCCGCCGAAGAGGCAGCAAAGGAAGCAGCTGAAAATAACGAAACCGATGAAAAGGGGGAAGATAAAAATGTATGAGTTTACCACAACGGGTTGGCTGAGGCACGTTATCTTTCACCCGATAGAGGGCTTTGAGGATCTTCGCTGGAAAAAGCAGGGTTCACTGAAAGTGGCGTTTGGCATAGTGGTGCTGCTGTTCATAGCATTGGTGGCAAGAAGACAGCTGACAGGCTTTGCGTTCAACGGTTCGTATACCAAGATATTCAACGTTGTTCCGCTGCTTGTAAACAGCGTGGTTTACTTCTTCACATGGGTAATAGCCAACTGGTCTGTATGTACGCTTCTCGACGGCGAGGGCAGACTGAAACAGATATGCATAAACTCGGCATACTCTTTAGTGCCTTTCATAGTGGGCACATTCCTCGCAACACTTATCTCAAACGTTATGGTGCTTGATGAGGCGATATGGGTAAACGCCGTGTACTACTTAGGTTTAGGCTGGTCTGTAATACTGATGTTCCAGGCAATGAAAGCCGTTCACCAGTATACAGTGCCGAAAACGATATTCTCGATACTGCTTACCCTTATAGTAATGCTGCTTATACTGTTTCTTGCAATACTTCTCCTCTCGCTGTTCCAGCAGGTATATGTGTTTATCTACTCTATCTATACTGAAATATCGTATAGAATAAGAGGTTAAGGAATGAGGTGTTAGAAATGCAGAAAAATTGGAAAAAAATGCTCACATTCGCACTCGTTCTGACAATGCTGATACCGGCAGGTTCGGCAGTGAACGTCTTCGCCGATGATGCAGATGCACCTGCTGCCGACTCTGCCGAAAGTACCACCGATACCGAAGACAGCGAGGACGGCGGCGATGACGAAGAAGAATCAGCAGAGGATCTCGTTGAGAAGATAACCGATGAAGATGCCCTGAAAAACTGCTCAAAGGCAGCCGAGAACGATAAGTTCATACTCTACTTCGACAGCGGCGAAAGAGAGGATAAAGACGAAGAGAAAACAGCTTCTTCAAAAATATGCCTGTATGTTAAGGAAACAGGAAAATACTGGTGGTCTAACCCGATAAATACCTTTGCGGACGACACCGTTATAAACCAGGAAAAGGGCACAAGCATGAAGAAAGCTCAGCGCCAGCAGCTGGCTTCAAACCTGATGATAACCTATGCTGAGCTCGCGCAGGATAAGAGAACGACTAAAGATCTGTACTCTATGACGGGCGCGAGAGAGAAAAGCAAGGAGATCGACGGCGGCGTTGAGATAACATTCACCTTCTCACGCCCCGGCATAACGATACCCGTAAAGTATGAGCTGGTCGATAATGGTCTGAAAGTTTCTACCGATGTTACCAAGATAGTCGAGAAAAAGACTTCTGAGGAGGACGGCACGGTTATAACGAACCTGGCGTTCAACCCGCAGTTCGGTGCCGCACCTGCCACCGACCTTGAAGGCAACGAAGTAAGCGGCTATATGATAGTTCCCGACGGCTCGGGCGCTGTTATAGAGTATAACAACGGCAAGGCAGGCTATGGTTCTTATAACCAGAAGATATACGGCAGAGATTATACGGCAGTTCCGCTCTCTGCTCCCAAGGTAACAGATCAGGCTTACCTGCCTGTTACAGCTACCGTTTCGGGAAATGACGGTCTTGTTATGATAGCCACCGACGGCGATGCGAACGCAAACGTCTGCGCGCAGGTGTGCGGTCAGAACAACCAGTCGTATAATACAACTTACTTCTCGTTTGAGCTGAGATCTTCAGATACTTATTATATGAGCGGCGACTCGGGCAACAAGCTCACCGTTTTTGAAAAAGGTACTATAGATACCCCCGAAGTTTCGGTGCTGTATGTTCCGATAAGCGACGAAGAAGGCGTAAACTATGCCGATGTCGCAAAAGTCTACAGAGATTACCTTATCGAGAAAGATGGTCTTAAACAGCTTACCGAGCAGGGCAAATATAACTTCTATCTTGACCTGTACGGCGGCGTTATGAAAGAAAGGTCTATCCTGGGTATACCGGTAAATATGAAGACCTCGATGACATCTTTCGATGAGGCTCAGGAGATACTTGAAAGATTTACTGCCGACGGCGTTACAGATGTTGTAGTAGGCTACAACGACTGGACAAACAAGCTCATCAAGGATAAAATTTCTACAAAGTTCAAGCCCTCGGGCAAATTGGGCGGCAAGGGCGATATGGAAGACCTTGAAAGTTATGCAGGCAGCATAGGCGCAGAGATATATCCCACTATGGATAACCTGACCATGAACAGCTCATCATGGGGCTACTGGACGTTTACAGATACCGCTATAAGAGTATCAAACGCCTACTCGCGCCAGTCGAATTACTCGATAGCTTTCGGATATGAGGAAAAAGGCGTTTCGCCTGCACTGCTCTCACCCAACGCTTATGGAAAAGTATTCGGCGAGATACTTGACAGCTTTACCGATAAGGGTCAGACAAAAATAAGCTACGGCGAATACTCGACCGCTCTCGTTTCAGACTTTATCAAGAAAGAAAAGTCGGTAAGAAATACAACGAGAGATGAGATAGTCAAGGGCTATGAAGATGCTACAAACGGCGGCATTGACAAGATACTCTGCGACGGCGCAAATGCATATCTTATCAAGTATGCATCGCATATAACAGACGTTCCGATATACTCCAGCGGATTCAACGTTACCGATTACGACATTCCTTTCTACCAGATGGTGATCCACGGATATGTTCCGTATTCGTCAACGTCGATAAACAAGAGTTCGGACGTTCAGGAAGCTTACCTGCTCTCGATAGCATACGGCGCAGGACTGCACTACGATATGATACACGAAAACGCCGACGAGATAGCCGATACCGATTACGATGACCTCTACTACGCTTACTATGATGCGTGGGTAGATACCGCGGCAAAACAAAACGCTGTGGCGCAAACGGCTCTGAAAGACGTTTCAACTATGACTATATCCAACTTCGAGAGGGACGGAGACATTCTGAGGACCACATACAGCGCGGACGGCGCAGATGACGTTACCGTTGAAGTTGATATAGATCACGGTACTGTAAAGGTAAACGGCGTGTTCCTTGAAATGGGAGATACTACAGTGACGGGAGGTTTGTTAGGATAATGAGCAAGAATAAGAAAAACAACTCGCAACAGCTCGAAACTGAGACCATGACACAGGAAAACGCTGTGGAAGAAGTTAAAGAGGAAGTCAAAGAAGAAGCTGCCGAAGTCAAGGCGGCGGCTGTGGCTGAAGTCAAGCCCGTAAAGCAAAAGGGCAGAAGTATTCCTTACGAGAAGAGAAAAGCTCTCTACGGTCTGGGATTTATAGCCCTGTGGCTGGTGGGCACGATATACTTCTTCATAATGCCCGTTATCGAGTCTATAGTCTATTCGTTCTGCGATACGCTGCCGAATACCGACGGCTCGGGCGGCATGAACCTCGACTTCGTAGGTCTTAAAAACTATAAGAACGCATTCACGGTGCACCCGTCATATGCGCAGTCACTGGTGGAAGTTCTTAAAGACACCGCGCTGAAAACGCCTCTGATACTGGTGTTCTCGATATTCATAGCGATAATACTCAATCAGAAGTTCAAAGGCAGAGTATTTGCAAGAGCGGTATTCTTCCTTCCCGTTATCATAGCTACCGGTCCTGTTATCGATATAATCAACGGTAATATGTCTTCCGGCGGCTACAGCGGCGGCAGTGAACAGTTCAACTCTCTGTTTGAAACAGACCTCGTAGGCGAGCTGCTCACATACCTTGGCATTTACAACATAAGCGACAAACTGACAGAGATAATCAATACGCTGACGAGCGATATATTCAACCTGGTGTGGAACTCCGGTATACAAATACTGCTGTTCCTGGCGGCGTTGCAGAATATATCACCCTCGGCGAAAGAAGCCGCACAAATGGAGGGCGCGACAGCCTGGGAATATTTCTGGAAGATCACTCTTCCCAGCATAAGCCCGATGATAGTTGCCTCGCTGGTATATACGGTAGTTGACTCGTTCGTTGCACCCGATAACTCGGTAATGAAGATACTTCTTACCAAGAGCAGCAACTGGGAATTCGGCTATCAGGCGGCAATGCTGTGGGCGTACTTTATAATAGTAGCCGCGGCACTCGGCATAGTATTGGCTATTGTCAATAAGTTCGTTTACTATGAAGTAGGATAAGGGGGGATAACGGTGGCAACTAAAAAAGAAGAGCGTCAATTTGAAAAAGAGATGCAGCAGATCCGCAAGGCAAGATACGCCAGAATGAAAGCGGAAGGAATAGAAAACTACCTGACTCCCGATCAGATACGTTATAACCGTAACAAAAAGCTGATAGGCGTTGTTTGGCCGATATTCAGATTCCTTATCCTCTTCGGACTTTGCTTCGTAATTCTCTATCCTATAATCTTCATGATCTCTACCGCGTTCAGACCCAACGAGCAGATGAGCGACCCCTCTATAGTGTGGATACCGAAATCCCTGACGCTTGACAATATGCGCGATACATACAGGATCATGAACTACGGCAGCACCGTTTTAAATACCATAAGGCTGAACCTTATCGCCTCGGTATTGCAGGTAATAACCTGCTCGATAACGGGCTACGGCTTTGCAAGATTTGACTTCAAGTGCAAGAACATTCTGTTCGCGCTGGTAGTGGCAATGATACTCGTTCCGCCGCAGATAATAACCATACCGCTGTATTTGCAGTATGCGTTCTTCGATCTGTTCGGTATAATACCGCTTTTCAACGGCGGCGAGTCTATAACGCTTATAAACTCCGGCTGGACAATGTATCTTCCCGCGATGTTCGCAAACGGCATTCGTGCAGGTCTGTTCATACTGATATTCCGTCAGTTCTTCAGAGGTCTGCCGAAAGAGCTGGAAGATGCCGCATACCTCGATGGCTGCGGTCCTTTCAAGACCTTCATAAAAGTTATGGTGCCCAATGCAAAAACATCGTTCCTTACGGTGTTCCTGTTCTCGATAGTGTGGTACTGGAACGACTACTATGTATCGTCATCGTTCTTCACAAGAAACGATACCGTGGCACTGATGCTGAGAAACCTCGACTCGGAGCTTACCTCGCGACTGTTCAATAACCAGTCACCCGGTATAAGATCTATGATAGTGTGGCTCGAATCAGGCTGCGTTCTGACGATAGCGCCTATACTTGTAATGTATATCTTCTTGCAGAAATACTTCATTGAAGGCGTTGAGCGTTCAGGCCTCGTCGGCTGATGAGTGCATAAAAAATTATCCCCTTGGCAGTGATGTCAAGGGGATTTTTGCGCTTGAATCGTGTATTTGTTTGTGATATAATATATTTGTACCGAAACTGGACTATTCGGGCGGTAACCGCGTCTTCTTACGAAGACGCTATAAGTTTTGTTTTGCCGACAAAAGGTCGGCAATTTTTATGCGACTTTATAAAAGCCGCATAAAAAGCACAAAACTTCCCTTCCTCATACCCTAGCGTCGCGGTTTGCATATGCAGACCGACTACATAGGAAGGGAGGGGATAGCATGGAAGTGCTTTATGTAATTCTGGCTATAGTTCTTTCCCTGGTCTTCGTGGTGCTCTTTGCGATCATCAACGAGATTATAAAGAACATAAAAAAATAACCGCAAGCCCCCTAAAGCATTGCGATTATTTTTGATCGTATAAATGGGAGACAACCGCTTAGTCAAAGCCGGTACTCCTTTTTCTATATATATTATACACCCTATCCTCGCGTTTGTCAAGGGTTTATTTTCTTGACAGCAGCAGACAAAATATGATATAATATATTTGTACCGAAACTGGACTATTCGGGCGGTAACCGCGTCTTCTTACGAAGACGCTATAAGTTTTGTTTTGCCGACAAAAGGTCGGCAATTTTTATGCGACTTTATAAAAGCCGCATAAAAAGCACAAAACTTCCCTTCCTCATACCCTAGCGTCGCGGTTTGCATATGCAGACCGACTACATAGGAAGGGAGGGGATAGCATGGAAGTGCTTTATGTAATTCTGGCTATAGTTCTTTCCCTGGTCTTCGTGGTGCTCTTTGCGATCATCAACGAGATTATAAAGAACATAAAAAAATAACCGCAAGCCCCCTAAAGCATTGCGATTATTTTTGATCGTATAAATGGGAGACAACCGCTTAGTCAAAGCCGGTACTCCTTTTTCTATATATATTATACACCCTATCCTCGCGTTTGTCAAGGGTTTATTTTCTTGACATAAGCGGATATTTTATGCTATAATAAATATGTATGCGAACGTATGTAACAACAACTAAGAAAGAAGAACTTTTATGATATACCTGGATAACGCGGCGACCACCAGACCTTGCGAAGAAGCCGTTAAAGCTGCCATGGCGGCGCTTACAGAAGATTTCGGCAACCCATCGAGCAGGCACTTTGCCGGCACGCAGGCGGAGAAGATACTCACCGATGCGCGAGATACGATAGCAAAAGCGTTGGGCGCTGAAGAAAAGTGCATATTCTTCACCTCTGGCGCGACGGAGAGCAACAACTGGGCTATCCGCGGCGCGGCTGAGAACCGCATAAAGCGCAAGCCTAAAGTCGTCACCACGACCGTTGAACACCCCTCTGTCAAAGAGGCGGTCAAGGCTCTTGAAAAACTGGGTGCAGAGATCGTTTGGGTATCGCCCGACGAAAACGGCGAGATAACAGCCGAAAGCATAGTAAACGCAGTAGACGACAAGACCTGCCTTGTAAGCTGTATGTTAGTAAATAACGAAACGGGCTATGTTCTGCCTGTGGCTGAAAGCTTTGCGGCAATAAAGCGCAGATACCCCGACTGCATAACCCACTGCGATGCGGTGCAGGGCTTTATGAAACTGCCGATAAAGGTCAACGCCCTGTGCGCAGACCTTATTTCGGTGAGCGGACACAAGGTGTATGCGCCAAAGGGCGTGGGCGCGCTGTACATCAAAAAAGGCGTGAACATCACCACGTTTATGCAGGGCGGCGGTCAGGAGGGCGGCAAACGCTCCGGCACCGAAAACATACCTGCCATTGCAGGCTTTGCGGCGGCTGTTAAAAAGCTGAGCGGCAGTATAGATCAGCGCTATGAAAACGCCTGCGCGCTGAGAGATACATTATATAATAGTATAGCAGACGACATAGTCATAAACTCAAAGGCAGGCGCGCTGCCGTATATATGCTCTATTGCCATGGTGGGGTATAAGTCTGAAACGCTGCTTAACTTTATGAGCGAGAGGGGTATATGCGTATCCAGCGGCTCGGCGTGCAGCAAGGGCAGGAAAAGCAGCGTGCTCAAAGCATTCGGCATACCCGATAATGTTGCAGACTCAACGCTGAGAGTAAGTTTTTCGTGCGATACCACACCGCAGGAGGTCGAGCAGTTTGCAAAGGCTTTAGAGCAGGCGCGTGCGCTGGCATCTACAGGAAATAAGCGTAAATAACATAAAGGACAAGATGTAAATGAAAGAGATAATCCTTGGCAAATTCGGCGAGATAGTACTGAAAGGGCTAAACCGCAGCACCTTTGAAGACACGCTTGAACGCAACGTTCGCAGGCGGCTGAAAACTCTGGGGAAGTTTGAGTACAGCAAGGCGCAGTCAACGCTTTATATAAGACCCGTTGACGACGATATTGACGTTGACGAGGTTCTTGACAGGGTGCGCAAGATCTTCGGCATTGTAAAGCTGGCAAGGGCTGTTGAGGTAGACAAAGCAGACTTTAGCGCAATAGAGCAAACGGCTGTTGAGTATCTGAAAGACAAGCTTATGGCGGTAAAGACTTTCAAGGTGGCTTCAAAGCGATCGGATAAATCGTACCCTATGGGTTCGCCTGAGATATGCGCGCAGCTGGGCGGCTATATATGCGAAAAATTTCCGCATCTCACAGTCGATCTGCATGAACCCGATTTAATTGTCAATATTGAAATACGTGAGGCAGCGTATATACACGCAGGCGCTGAGGACGGCGCAGGCGGCATACCCGTGGGTACTTCGGGCAGGGCTATGCTGCTGCTTTCGGGCGGTATAGATTCACCCGTGGCAGGCTATATGATGGCAAAACGCGGCGTTATAGTTTCAGCGGTGCATTTTGAATCGCCGCCGTATACATCTGAAAGAGCAAGAATGAAAGTTGAAAAACTTGCGGAGATAATGACAGGCTACTGCGGCGCGATAAACTTCCACTGCGTGAATTTTTCGGCTATTCAAGAAGCTATACGCGACCATATGCCCGAGGAATTCTTCACTATAATAATGCGCCGACTGATGATGGAGATAGCACAGCGCATCTGCGAGAGCGACGGCATAAGCTGCCTGATAACCGGCGAGAGCCTCGGGCAGGTGGCAAGCCAGACAATGGCGGCAATGGTGTGCACCGACAACGCCTGCCGTATGCCTGTGTTCAGACCGCTGATAGGTATGGATAAGTCTGAGATAGTTGCCATCTCGCGAAATATAGGTACGTTTGAGACATCTATAGAGCCTTATGAAGACTGCTGTACAGTGTTTACACCAAAGCACCCAAAGACAAAACCCGTGCTGCAAGATGTTCTTGATGCGCAAAGCGGCTTTGATTTTGAAGATATGATACAGCAGGCAGTGGCAGAGCATAAGCGTTATACTATATATAAAAATTAACACGATATGATTTTTTGAAACTTAAAAATACCTGTTTTTAGCCGCTAAAGATTACGATTCGGTAACATTTCAATTACAAATGTATTGTTAAAGTTGTAATATGTGTTCACAAAACGTTCATAAATATCGCGAAAAGTATAGAGAAAGTATGTAAAAATAGGGTCGTGAAATTGTGAAAATTGATAAAAGTGACAAAGTGGTTACAGAAAGACTTGACAGAGTGACCTGTTTTGTAGTAAAATATTTATGTGAGCAGGGGATAACTGTATCTACAGCGGAAAGCTGTACGGGCGGACTTCTCAGCTCAGCTATCACATCAGTGCCGGGGGCATCGGGTGTCTTCTGGCTGGGTGTGTGCAGTTATTCTGAAAGAGCCAAAGTCGAATACCTCGGCGTGGACGGCAGTATTATAAAAAAGTACGGCGTCTATTCCGGGCAGACGGCAAGCGCGATGGCGCAGGCGATAAAGAAAAAGAGCGGCTCTTATATTGGAGTGGGCATAACGGGTATAGCAGGACCTCTTCCCGATGAAGACGGAAGACCTGCCGGAACGGTCTATGTTGCAGTTACAGACGGCGTTAAAGAGATAGTTAAAAACTTAGCGCTGTATGATGGCAGTATAAGACCGACAAGAGAGAATATCCGAAAAGAAACTGTCACCCGTGCGCTGTGCATGGTGATGGAGCTTTTAGGTCACGATATGAGCGAGGTGATCGGTAATGTCTATGATGAATGAGCTTGCAGGACTTAAAAATGAAAGCGGCAAGAGAAAAGAGAATTTCTTTATAAGATTTGTAAAGTATTTTATCCCGTGGAAGGGCGACGGATTTTCCGAAGTGATAAGAAAGTTAGTGTTCGCGGCATCGATAGTGGTGTTCTGCATATCGATAAGCGACCTTTCCGATTATCTTAACGGCAACGCAAAGACAAACGAGCTTATTGAGGAAATGCAGACGCTGAAACCCGTGATACAAAGCGGCAGCAATGCCGGCAGCAACAGCGGCGATAACGCACAGTCGGTCGATCACCCGAGCGGCGGCGATGAAAACCAGAGCGGCGAAGTTCCTCCTCAGGGCGGCAGTTCGGTAGAGTTTGAAAACGCAAACGCCGAGGTGGGCGACAGCTGGAAGCCTTTGCTTGAAGTAAATAAGGATGTCCGCGGCTGGCTCTCGATAGATACTTTCAAAGACTCGCGCGGTGAGATGATAATCAACTACCCTGTGGTGCAGGGACCCGACAATGATTTTTATCTCTGGAGGGATATAAAGAAAAACTACAGCGGCTCGGGCGGAACGATATTTATGGATTACGCAAGTTCGATAGTGCCCGGGGTAAGGACCGACAATATAACGATATTCGGTCACAATATGCTGGCAGGAACGTTCTTTGCAAGGCTTGAAGCTTACAAAGGCGGCGTGGATTTTCTGAAAGCTAATCCGCTGATAACTTTCAACACCGTTTATTCCGCTGCCGATGAGAAATACATAATTCTCTACTGTGGACTGTTCAATATCTATGAAGATCAGGATAACGGCAATGTGTTTAAATATGTAGGATACAGAGATTTCGACGAGGAGCACCCGTTTGAAACATGGAAAGAAGAGATGTCAAAGCGTTCGTGGTATTCGAGCGATATAGACGTCAGTGAGAACGACCAGTTCATAACGCTTTCCACCTGCTCTGCCGATATAGGCGATATGCGCTGGGTAATAGTCGCAAGAAGGCTCAGACCCGATGAGGACGTAGATGCTCTGGTGCAGACCTACAAGGAAAAAGCAGATGAAGACATATATTTCCCACAAAGATGGATATATGCATGGGGACACAGAAAAGTATACAGAAACTGATGTGCTGACGGCGACAGATATATAAAAATGCCGCGGCATATAAAGTGACACAACAATGCTCTTTTTGGAGAGAAGAGCAGATCGGCATGGTGACGCGTGAGGAAACTCTGCGCGCCGGAAAGGACGAAATTTTGATGAAACGAGATAATGCGGAAACGCAGAGTATCGGCTCTGTTGAAGAAACAGAAAACAAATTGGTCGACGCTAAGAAGATAACAGTTAAAAAGCTGGCTTCTATGCTGGGTATGGGCGCACTTGCTGTTGCTACTATATGCGCTGTAGGTATCATGGGTCTTGAAAGCCCCGAAGATGAAATACCTGCCGCACCTGCCGCAACAGTTATAAGATCTGCACAGCCTACTCAGACAGCTACCGTTACAACAGCGGCTGCTCAGCAGGAAATACCCGAGAAGATAGCTACCGTAAGCTGGTGGAAAGCACCCGTTGAGGACTATGACTTTATCGAGGCTGACGACAGCATAGCTACAACTACAACAACTACTACAACGACTACTACGACCACAACAACTACGACCACAACAACTACGACTACAACAACTACCACGACTACGACTACAACAACTACTCCGGTCACAACTCCCGAGCCCGTAGTTACTACTACACCAAAGCCCGAGACTACCACTACCGCAGTAAGCACTGAGCCTAAGAAAGCAGTGAATAAAAAAGGCTGGGTAGTTGATTGCAGCGACGAAGAGTATGAAATGTTCTGCTATGTGCTCGAGGGCGAAGCAGGCGGCTGCTCGGATGCGGCAAAAATGGCTGTTGCAGGCGTTATAGTAAACAGAGTTACCTGCTCATATAAGTTTGACAACACAATAAAGGGTGTGCTTACCGCTCCCGGTCAGTTCGGCGCAATAACCAAGTATTACAATAGATCGGTAACTCCTTCCGAGAGTACGAAAAAATGTGTTGAAAGAGCTTTGTGCGGCGAAGATGGTTCAAACGGAGCTTACTACTTCTACTCGCCCCAGTATACGGGCGGAAGCACCGCTGCATGGTTTGAGTCGCTCACGTTCTGTACAGAAGTTGAAGGACACAGATATTTCAGAGCATAACAGACTGTAATACAGCGCAAAAGTCAGGATCTGAGGTCTTGGCTTTTTGTGCGTTTTCAAGGGGACATATAAAAAGAAAGGAAAAAGACAGCATGGGTCTTGCAGAGCGTTTTAAGTGTATCAAAAGTATAACGGAAAACAAAAAAACGTTCAGCCGCGTGTGCCTGCACGTGGGCGTGGGCGCGTTTATCCTGGCGCTTACAGTTACGGGTATGATACCTATGGCTATAGCAAATGCCGCCAGGAGCAGCGATGATACTCGAAGAACAGTGCAGACAGTGACGAGTGCGGAAGAAACCAAGCCGCAGACCAGATATGCTGTGGAATCATGGTGGAAAGCAGGCATAGGCGACTATGAGCTTGCAGAGTATACCCGCAAGGAAGTTGCGGTAAAGAAAAAAAGCAGCAAGAAGGAAAAAGAAGTCAAATATCCCGATATAAGCTTTGAAGTAACAGCCGCTGAGGGCGCACAGGCAGCGCAGGGCGCTGTATATCCCCATGCCGAGTGTGGTACGAGAGATATTTCAAAAGAGTATTATACCGTGCGCTCGGTCGATACCGGCGAGATAATCTCAGATAACGCACATGACCTTGTTTGCAGAGTGCTTGACGGCGAGATGTACGGCAGCTTTTCAGACGAGGCTATGAGAGCGCAGACGGTGGCTATATATTCTTATATACGCTATTGCGATGCCAACGGTATGCTGCCTGTGGTGGCAGTCGCGGACAGCTACAGCAGCAGGATAGAAAATATAGTAAAGTCTGTCGAGGGTCAGGTGTGCACCTATGGCGGAGTGCCTATAAACGCTCTGTTTTGTGCATCTACCGGCGGCAACTCTATCGGCAGCGAGTATGTGTGGTCAAGATCTCTGCCATATATGAAGCCGGTTATAGGCAAGTATGACAGCATTGACCCCAACTACGGCGTAAATACATATATGTCAGCCGCACAGGTTAAAAGCCTTATCGAGGACAGCACAGGCATAACGCTCGACCCTGATAAGGTAAAGAGCTGGTTTGAGATAACAGACCGCTCATACGGCAAGTATGTTGACGGCATAAAGATAGCAGGCAAGGACAGCTATACTTCAGAGGGTACAACAAGATATCTTTCGGGCGCACAGCTGCGCAATATTCTTGGCAGCGACAGTTTAAGATCAACAGCGTTCGATATTTCGTATGAAAACGGCGTGTTCTGCTTTACTACATACGGCTACGGTCACGGCGTGGGAATGTCACAGTGGGGCGCACAGCTGCTCTCAATAAAAGACGGTCTGAAATATGACCAGATACTTCGCTATTACTACAGCGGCATTGCAGTATGCGTTTCTTCCGTAAATAAAGAGGCAGAGGAGCGTTACGGAAAGATCGTTGACGTCTCTCAGCTGCAGGAAGCATCACCTTCTGACAGCACAACTAAAGTTCCCGATAAGGATAAACAGAAAGAGGATAAGGAAGATATAAAGGAAGAGAACAAAGAGGAAAGCGGTGAAGAAACTTCACAAACGCAGACGCAGGCTTCAGAAAGCGAGACCACCACGGTGGCCGAAGAAACGACTGCCGAAGCCGAGGTAACACAGCCTGCCGATGAAACTACCCCGGAGGAGAGCACTTTGCCCGATGAGAGCGAAAGCAGCGAAGACATCGCAGGCAGTGTAGAAAGTACAGAAAGTACAGAAAGCATAGAAAGCATAGAAAGCGGAGAAGGCATAGAAAGCGCCGTTGCTGAGGTTACTACCCCGGTGCAGACCACCACACCGGTCGAGGAGACCACAACGGTTTCGGAATAGTGTACAATCTCGGCATAAAAATTTTATACAAAACATATAAAAAGTCAGGGCGGCAAATTTGCCACTTGACTTTTTTGCGTTATCAAAATATAATTATATTAGAATATATTGCTGAAAGGAAGTATACATATGGCGTTTTTTAATAAAATCGGGCAGACTATCTCTGCCGGCGTAAGCAGCGTTTCTGACTCTACCAAAACTTTTGCAGGCACAGCAAAGCTCAACAGCCAGATAAATACCGCGAAAAATAACATAAAAAAGACCTATGAGGATATGGGCAAATATTACTACGACAACCGCGGCAATGACACTGCCGCCGAACTTGACAGAATGTGCGGCGAGATAGACAAGCTCAATGACGAGATACACGACCTCGAGCTGAAAGTCAAGCTCGCAAAAGGCATCGTGCCCTGTGCAAACTGCGGCGCCGATGTGTCGGTAAATTCGTCGTTCTGCGCAAGCTGCGGCGCGAAAGTCGTTATGCCTACCCCCGCCGAGAGCGTGCCCGAGGGCAAGAAAAAGTGCGCAAAATGTGGCAGTATCGAAGATGCAGATACAAAATTCTGCTCGCAGTGCGGCACCAGAATGCCCGACGAGGTGCAGGCGGTCGAGGAAACAAAGGTCTGCCCCAAGTGCGGCATAACCCAGCCCGGCAATATGAAATTCTGCGCAAACTGCGGAGAAAAGCTTGAAGATCCCACAGAGGAAAAGGCAGCCGAAACTGCTGAAAACACAGAAGAAAAACCGGCTGAACCCATAGAAGAAACGGCGGAAGAAGCACCTGACGAAGCTACAGAAGAAGCCGAAGCTACAGAAGAAAATGCTGCTGCCGCAGCGCCTGCGGAGCCTGTGACCGCCCAGCCTGAGACAAACGAGGAAAAGGGCGACGATACATCGCTCGTGTGCCCTGAATGCGGCAATAAAGAGCCCGAGGGAACGCGCTTTTGCTCGGCGTGCGGCGCGAAGTTTGGCGCGGCAAAGGCAGCCGAGCCCGTTTCACCTGCCGACAGCGTGGTGTGCTCAAAGTGCGGCAACGTTGAACCGGGCGGCACAAACTTCTGCTCAGAATGCGGAAATAAGCTGTAATGTTCTGCCACGCATCTTCGGTCAAGGGCATAAAAACGCTAGAGCCGAGAATTTCAAACCACGGCGTGCCGCTGATATATTTTTCCAAAAAGCGTGAAAATGTTCTCGTGTATCTGAGTAATGCGGCCGAGAAATTTTGCAGGAAAACAGGCTTTGTGCACAGCGGCGTGTGGCATAAGTGGGCAACCTACGGCTTCGATAAAGACTGCATACTGACCTTGGACGAGTATTATCCGGGTGCGCTGGAAGAAACATATAAAGGCGTGCAGGGCTGTATTTACTCTGCCGAAAGTGTGAATGTCTGCGAAGATGGGATAAATATTCCTTACGCGGTTACTTCAAGAGAGAAGGTAAAGGTCAGCCACTGTGAGGTCGTAGAAGATGCCTATGATGAGATCATGAAAGCGCAGGAGCGCCGCCTTATCAGGGTAACGCGATATGAGCAGCTGAGCCGCGAGAAGCTGAAGTGAATATATGATGCCATGAAAGAGGAGTATAGGGCAGCAGAAAACCACCCCGAATACAGGTATTTTATTGAGAAGAAGTTTGGAATAATGCGCTGACTTCCGCTCTTGCCCAGAAAGTATAAATGCCACCGTATCAATAAGATGCGATGGCATTTTTATGCTCTATGACACCGTTTGCGGCGGCCGAATTTATCTGCAAAGTGGTCGTAACAGTTATAAATACCAGCGGAATATTCTTCTGTCCGCATATAGGGCAAGGCACAGTGTTTTTTATTATTTTGGGGGAGATGAAGCCTGTCAGAAACTAGAGACAAGTAATTTGCGCTTGTCCACTGTGATTTATACAGATTATTGCGATCATAATATATCCCGACCCACAAGACTTCCGACAGGAGATCACCGGCAGAAAATACTTACTACAACACGTGGAAAAAGCACGATGCTTTTGTTTTAGGAAAATTGGGAAGTTTGCCGGTGTGGTGCGGTAAGGACAGCGGATCTTGTTTCCTGCTTCTGATTTCGATCTATATATATCCTCACAAAAACGCACGGAAGAATATACTTCCATCAAAACATATGTGCAGAGAATTTTTTGTGGGGGGGCGCGGCGTGCCGGTATAGCATTGTGCATAAGTCGAGAAAGAGCGGCACGCTGCGGTAAGGGCGGGGCTTATTGTCTCTTGCTTCCAATTATCTTGCTCGTACCCTAGCAATGATACCTACTAAAAAGTGTGGCTGGCAGAATATACTTCCTGCTGCATTTGTGTATAGAGAATTTTGTGGGGAGTTAAGCACTGCCTATCTCTTATGTTAATTCATACCATCTCAACACAGAGAGCACCGGCAGAATATTCTTCCAGCGCACAAGAGAGGAAGGTACATCATCTTTTGTATCATAATGAGAGAAAATTGTGTTTTCAAAAAGTCGCCCAACTATACACCGTCCAAAGAAAGTTAGCAGGAAGAATATTCTTCCTGCAACATATAGGGCGATGCACGACGTTTTTTCTTTTTTGAAGATGTGAGAGATGCAAAGCGGTGGCAGTGTTTTCGGGTAGGGCGCGGTGTAAAGGTGCAGCGGAGTGCCGGTATAGCATTGTGCATAAGTCGAGAAAGTGCGGCACGCCGCAGTAAGGGCGGGGCTTATTGTCTCTTGCTTCCAATTATCTTGCTCGTACCCTAGCAATGATACCTACTAAAAAATGTGACTGGCAGAATATACTTCCTACTGCATTTGTGTATAGAGAATTTTAGTGTGGAGCGTGGCGTGCGGTATATCAGTATGCATAAGTCGAGAGAGTGTGGCACACAGTAAGGTCGGCACATATTGTTTCCTGCTTCAATTTTGATCCATGTCTCCACAAAAGAATTTGTTGGCAGAATATTCTTCCAGCGTACAAGAGAGGAAGGTACATCATCTTTTGTATCATAGTGAGAGAAAATTGTGTTTTCAAAAAGTCGCCCAACTACACACCGCCCAATGAAATTAGCTAGCAGAATATTCTTCCTGCCGCATATGGAGCAGGCGCCCTGTTTTCTCTGTGTGTAGGTGTTTTTGCCTCCTTCGCCATATTTCAACTCATATACTCCAAAAACAAAACATACGGAAAGACGGTCGGCAGAATATTCTTCCAGCGCACAGGAAAGGAAGGTACATCATCTTTTGTATCATAATGAGAGAAAATTGTGTTTTCAAAAAGTCGCCTAACTACACACCGTCCAAAGAAAGTTAGCAGGAA
Organism: uncultured Clostridia bacterium; assembly: GCA_947624375.1. Lineage (GTDB taxonomy): Bacteria > Bacillota > Clostridia > Oscillospirales > Ruminococcaceae > UBA7477. The sequence goes on from CANQKD010000006.1 coordinate 98,107, forward strand.
GAATATTCTTCCTGCAACATATAGGGCAAGGCACGATGTTTTTAATTTTTGGAGTGATGGGGGGAGCGCAACGGCGTACTGCGGCAAGTGCAGCACATCGTGCGTATAGCCTCGTGATATTTTGCTCCTGCTCCCCCTAAAACATCTGATAAAAAGAGAACTGGCGGAATATTCTTCTAATTCATTCCCTCACGACTACGTCAGAGCCAACAGTCGTGTTGAGTGGCAGGGGAAGAGGTGCAGTTATATACCAACAAGCCGCTAAGCTTCACACCTCTAATGAAAGGCAATGGCAGAATATTCTTCCAATCACCCTTTTGCATAGAGAATTTATTGTATGTAACGCAGCATATTGGTACATCAGTATACAGAAGTTAAGAGGAATATTCTTCTTACCTATCCTTCCTCACAATCCAATCAGCGCCAACGGTCACGCTGCGTGGCATGGTAGAGGTGAAATCATATGCCTATAAAACTCAAACAGCATACTGCTAAATATAAACGCCACCAGCAGAACATTCTTCCATTGCATGAGAGGGGAATTCATCAGTTTTTGTATCTTAAAGAGAGAAAATTGTGTTTCAACTAAACTGACCAACTACACACCGCTAAAGAAAAAAGGCAGCCGGAATATACTTCCGGCAACCTTGTGGACAATACAGTATGTGCGTATTTAGACCCAAATCTATTCTTTCGGCGCTGCTTTCAATTGGCTAAAGAATTACTTATCCTCCGTCACGACCCCGTCAGAGCCCACCGTCGCGTTGATGTTATAACTGTTCAGCGCGTCGATAATGCGCTGTCCCTCGTCCTCGCCGCCAACATATGTCGTCTTGCAGTCGCGCTGCGTGGCAGGGTAGAAGGTGCAGTCAAGCGTGTTGTCGTCGTTTATCGTAACGCCAACCAGCCCTGTGTCAATGTCATAGTGACTGAACCAGAAATTGCCCAGATTGTAGAAAATCGGCACGCCCTTGTAATATTCAATGCCCTGCAAACAGTGCGCGTGTGAACCTATGATCAGATCCGCGCCTGCATCAACGTACATATAACCTGTTTCAGGTTGAACTTCCTCCAGCTCGTGGCTGTCCTCAGTGCCCCAGTGAACGTTTGCAATAACCAGATCGGCGTTCTTTTTCGCCTCTTTTATCACTTCAATAAATGCATCGGGCTCGTAACATCTAAGTGTTCCCGAGCTGGTCTCGGTAGCTTCCGGCGTAAGAGCTGTCCATTTTTCTGCCCTCGTAGCCGCAACGTATGCTATCTTTCTGCCCTCTATAATGTAATACACAGGCTTTTTCGCATCTTCAATGTTCTCGCCTGCGCCGACGTGCTTTATGTTCGCTTCGTCAAGGGTAGCCAGCGTGTCAGTAAACGAATCGGGACCGTAATCATAGCAGTGATTATTTGCCAGGTCAACAATATCTATGCCCATTTCGCCGTATATAGAAACGTGTGACGGGTCTGCAATAAAGCAAAACTCTTTCTCGGGAATGCGCTCACCGCGCGTGGTGAAGCAAAACTCATTGTTGAGCATCGCAATGTCAGCCGTCTTCATCTTGTCGATAAGAAACGGCGAAATGCACTCAGAAATTCCGCTTGTGGTCTTGTAGTAGTCCATGACCGTCCAGTTGTCTGCAAGGCTTATGTCTCCGCCGAAAGTCAGCTGAATGCCGTCCTCGCCGTTTGAGGGCATAACAAAAATATTGTCGCTGTCGTATACCGCGCCGGTGTAGTAGTCGTTTGTCACTTTCACGGTCATTCCTGTCAGGTCAAACCACTTTTGAGCCGAAAATTCGCCGTTTTTGAACGCCTCATATATCTTGTCGAGCAGCATCGGGTCGTCGTTGAACTCAACACACCATTCAAAAAAGCCGCTTGTCGCCTCCAGACCCGAATCGAATCCCTGAAACAGCTGCTGTAGCCGCCCGGGCGTTACCGAGGGCGAAGTATCTTCCGCCTCGCTTTGTATATCTCCTGTACTTTCGGGTACGTTTGAACTGCTCATATCGCCCTGCGGCTGTATCTCCTTTTTGGCGATCTCATTGCACGCCGTCAGTTGGAACACTACCGCCAGCGAGACTGCAAAAGCAGCGATCTTTCTAATTTTCATGCTATCAACTCCGATCAAGATATGATCTTATTTTATCCAGACAATCGTTTAAAAGCGCGGTGTCCACCATGCCGTTTTGGTCAAAAGCTGTCGCCTCTGCGGTAAAGCAGCCCGTGTAACCAACGCTCTTTAGCTTTTCAAAGAACTTGTCAAAATCTATATGCCCCATGCCCACGGGCAATGTTTTAAGCGCCTGCCATTCCATATATCCGCCGCCGTAATCATTCACGTGCAGATGGCGCACATTCTGCCACAGCCTTTGGCAGCTCTCACCGCAGAATATCTCGTCCTGACCGTGAAAAGCAGCCATTTTTGTATCATAAATAAGCCCTGCATCGGGGTATTTATCAACAAGCTGCTGCCAGCGAGTAATCGGGTCTTTTTCGTGGCAGACTACATTTTCAACCAGCAGATCTATACCATATTTTTCGGCTGTTTTTCGCAGTATCCCATACCCTTTAAGGCTGTTTTCAAAATTGCTGTCGGATATAATGCCGTTCCACAAATGCAAAACAGCCTTGTCTGCGCCTATCTCGTTTGCAATACGGCAGTTAAGTTCAAACCTGCGCTGCGCCTCCGAGAATTCGCCTTTCGTTACAAACTCGCCGATGTGCTTTTCAAAGTGCATAACAGGGAAGAGCACCCCCAAGCTTTTCAGCACGCTAAGAAGCTCGTCCGCCCTGTCATACCAGCTGTCGTACATCATAAACTCAAAGCCGTCGCAGTTTATAAGTGGGGCAAGCTTATGCAGCAGCTGAAAACGCCTGCCATTTGGTCTGCCAAGCAGCGCACCCGTTGAGCAAAGAACCCTGTTCATGACTGCACACCGTGCATCATTTTGTGTTCTTTTTCAAGCTCAGCCACCAGCGCGCCCAGCGCCCAAGCTTTGTTGGTGTCGGTAACAACGCATTTTAAGTCAACGGTGTTTTTGCTCTCGCGCAGCCTATCTAGTATAGTATTCATAGTCTGCCGCTCAACGCCCGAGAACACCAAAGCCTCGCTCTGTGGTATCTCACAGTTCATGATTTCTCCCGTAAAGCCCTTGTATCCGCACAAATATCCCACCGAGTACACCGCGCTCATCGTGTCAAGCTGCACAGGGTGAACGCCTTCCTCGCTGCATATCTGCGCTACTTCATAAGAGCGTTTGTTTTCAAGATTGTAAAGCAGCGCAGTCGGGGCTATTCTGGTTTGTATTCTAGCTTTCATGATCTGCCGCCTTTACTTTACATCTTTCATAAGGTCTGACATATCATAAATGCCTGCGCCCAATTTAGAAAGATACACAGCCGCGTTTACCGCGCCCACCGCAAACACTTCTTTAGAAGCCGCCTGATGCGAGAGTGTTATGACCTCGTCGCGGCCTGCGAAGATTATCTCATGTTCGCCGACAATTGTGCCGCCGCGTATAGAGTGTATGCCTATCTCGTTTTCAGATCTCTTCTTGCGCTGCGAGTGGCGGTCATAGATGTAGCTTTTCGGCTCGTCAAGGACTTCGTTTATAGCGTTTGCAAGCATCAGCGCCGTGCCGCTGGGGGCATCGAGCTTCTGATTGTGGTGCTTTTCAACTATCTCGATGTCAAACTGTCCGCCCAGAATTTTAGCGGCAGTCTTCGCCAGCGTTGACAACAGATTTATGCCAAGCGACATATTCCACGTAAAGAAAACGGGTATCTGCTCCGCCGCCGATTTTATCTTAGCTATATCTTCATCGGTGTAGCCTGTGGTAGCGGCAACCAGCGCCACGTTGTTTGTAAGGCAGTATTCCAAGAGATCAGAAAGTACCGACGGGTGCGAAAAATCAATAATAACATCGGGTCTTTCGCTCAGCTCCTGCGGCTTTTTTACTATAGGAAAATCAGCCTGACCCTCGCCTATATCAATACCTGCGCAAACGCGGCAGTCATCACGCGCCGCTATAATGTTTGCAAGCACTCTGCCCATTTTGCCCAAAGCGCCGCACAATACAATGTTCACCATATTTTTTATCCTCTTATGTATAATATTTGTATGGGGATACAGCGCACCGTATCCCCGTTTATGTTATTTCAGCAGACCTATCTTCTCCATAGCTGCCTTTAGTGTTGCCTTGCCGTTTTCGTTCATCTCGATAAGCGGCATTCTGCACGGTCCTGCCTTGAATCCCATAAGGTTCAGAGCCTCTTTTACAGGAATGGGGTTCACATCGCAGAAAAGCGCGTTTGCAAATTCGAGTACATTCAAAAACTTCTTGTTCGCCTGCGCAAAATTGCCGTCCAGGCAAAGCTGGCATATCTCATGTGTCTCAAACGGCATACAGTTAGAAAGCACCGATATAACGCCCTTTCCGCCAAGAGCCATAATAGGCACTATCTGATCGTCGTTGCCGCTGTATATCGTCAGGTCGTCGCCGCACAGCGCGGCAATTTTAGCCACCTGACTGATATTTCCGCTTGCCTCTTTTACTGCCACTATGTTCTCTACCTTTGAAAGTTTCTGACAGGTCTCGGGGGCTATGTTCACGCCCGTCCTCGAGGGCACGTTGTAAAGAATTATCGGCAGATCTACAGCGTTTGCAATTGCTGTAAAATGCGCCACAAGCCCTGCCTGAGATGTCTTGTTGTAGTATGGCGTAACGCACAGCAGAGCATCTGCGCCGATCTCCTGAGCTTTCTTAGAAAGATTTACTGCATACTCTGTGTGGTTAGAGCCCGTACCAGCAATAACAGGCACTCTCTTAGCCGTCTTTTCAACAGCAAAACGAATGCACTCAACGTGCTCTTCGTCTGTCATGGTCGCGCTTTCGCCCGTTGTACCGCAAATAACAATGGCATCAGTGCCGTTGTCTATGTTGAAGTCAATAAGCCTGCCAAGACCGTCAAAATTTATCGTTCCGTCTTCATACATAGGTGTAGCGATAGCCACCGCCGCACCGGTAAAAATAATAGGCTTCATAAAGTTTGTTCCTTTCTGTAAAGTTTAGTCTAAATATCCCTTAGCCGCCAGAAGCTCTGCAAGCAAGACCGCGCCGCCTGCCGCGCCCCTTAAAGTGTTGTGGCTCAGGCATACGAATTTGTAGTCATACTGCGTGTCCTCGCGCAGCCTGCCTATAGATATCGCCATGCCGCCTTCCATATCCCTGTCAAGTTTGGTCTGAGGGCGGTCGTCTTCCTCAAAGTAGTTCAAAAACTGCTTCGGCGCAGATGGCAGCCCAAGCTCCTGCGGTACGCCCGAAAATTCTTTCCACGCTTTAAGTATATCTTCTTTAGAGGGCTTGTTTTCAAAAGATACGAACGCCGCCGCAATGTGACCGTTAGAAACAGGCACTCTCAGGCACTGCGTTGTTATAGACGGCTCGGTCGCATCAACTATCTTGTCGCCCTCTATCTTGCCCCAGACTTTCAGCGGCTCGAGGTTTGATTTTTCTTCCTCTCCGCCGATGTAGGGGATAACGTTGTCGATCATCTCAGGCCATGTCTTGAATGTCTTTCCTGCGCCCGAAATAGCCTGATATGTGCAGGCAAGCACCTTTGTAATGCCGTACTTTCTCAGTGGGTGCAGCGCAGGTACATAGCTTTGTATCGAGCAGTTTGACTTTACCGCAATAAAGCCCCTCTTTGTGCCAAGACGCTTTCTCTGCGCGTTTATTATCTCAATGTGTTCGGGGTTCAGCTCGGGTATCACCATAGGTACGTCATCAGTGTGCCTGTGAGCAGAGTTGTTGGAGATAACGGGGCACTCAGCCTTTGCGTACATCTCTTCCAGAGCCTTTATCTCGTCTTTTTTCATGTTCACCGCGCAGAACACAAAGTCCACCATGGAGGCAATTTTTTCAACGTCCGCCTGTGCGTCCATAATGACCATGTCTTCCATAGCTTTGGGCATCGGTGTATCCAAAGCCCAGCGCTCGCCTACAGCCTCTTTGTATGTCTTGCCTGCCGTTCTTGAAGATGCCGCAAGCACCTTTACTTCAAACCAGGGGTGGTTTTCAAGCAAAGATGCAAATCTCTGTCCGACCATGCCTGTCGCGCCGATGATACCAACATTGTAATGCATAATTTCTTACTCCTTATTATGTTCATTTGTTCCGGCATTTTGCAAAATACACAAAATAACTCTCTGCAATAGTGCCATAATGCACGAAACATAAAATTTGCCCGAAATTTAAAAAAATCGGTTGAAAAACAGCCGATCATACAATATAATATTAAGTAGTGTGTTTATCATATCTGTGGTAAACAATAGCACTCCATCATACTGTATGATGACAATCACGACCCTGTTAAGACCGTGATCAGCAGCGGAGGACCCCTGGCTCTCCGAAACTTCGGCGGCATTGCCTTTCACTTGCATTATGCACCGGGGTGTGCCGCGTGTTTCCACGCAAAGGCAAGTTACTTTTCGTTGCCGCGCCTCTATCTGTTGATACTATAATAGCAGAATTTTTTCTCCGTGTCAACACATTTTTATCATTTTCGGAGATTTTGACCTTACAAAGCCTTAATATCCCCGTATAACTGTATATTATTCCAAAGCAAATGAGGTTTTATTATGCCCGATAGTCTTGATCTCAACGATCTTAAACGCTCAGATTTTTTCTATGAACTTCCGCAGGAGCTTATAGCCCAGACGCCCGTTGAGCCGCGAAACTCATCGCGTCTTCTGCACCTTGACCGCAAAACGGGAGATATAGCGCACGACCGTTTTTATAATCTATGCAATTATCTTAAAAAAGGTGACCTGCTCGTGCTCAACGACAGCCGCGTTATACCTGCGCGCATTTACGGCGAGCGTGAGGATACCCACAGTTTTATAGAATTTTTGCTGCTCGAGCAGAAAGAGAACATGGTGTGGGAGCTTATCTGCCGACCGGGAAAAAAAGCGAAAGTCGGAACGCGGTTTGTATTCGGCGAGGGTCTTTTGAAAGCCGAGATAATAGAGGTAAAAGACGACGGCAACCGCATTGCGAGGTTTGAGTGTCGAAGCGGAAATATATATTCCGCGCTTGATGAGATAGGGCAGATGCCCCTGCCGCCGTATATTACAGAGAAACTTCGCGACAAAGAGCGTTACCAGACCGTATACAGCCGCGAACTGGGCTCGGCAGCCGCGCCCACGGCAGGTCTGCACTTTACAAAACAGCAGCTTGAAGAAATAAAGCAAATGGGCGTGGGTATAGCGTATGTTACACTGCATATAGGGCTGGGCACTTTTCGCCCCGTTAAGGAAGATAAGGTGCTTGATCACAAAATGCACAGTGAGCATTATGAGCTTTCGCAGATAACCGCCGACATGATAAACAAAACCAAAGAGAGCGGCGGCAGAGTTATAGCGGTGGGCACAACATCATGCCGCACGCTTGAAAGCGTTGCACAGCAGCATGGCAAAATAGTGCCCTGCCACGGCAGCACAGATATTTTTATCTATCCCGGGTATGAATTCAAGGTGCTTGACGGGCTTATAACCAACTTCCACCTGCCCGAAAGCACGCTGATAATGCTGGTTTCAGCCTTTGCAGGGTATGAAAACACCATGAGAGCATATGAAATAGCCGTCAAAGAGCGGTACAGGTTTTTTTCTTTTGGGGATAGTATGATTATTTTGTAATAATTGCGCTGTCGCGCAGCCTGCGGAGCTGTTCAACGCCCCAACTGTACTTCAGCCACCACGCTAAGAAATACGCGGAAGTATAATATTTTGCTTTATATGATTTTTTACATTGTACGGCGTTCCATTATGGAACGCGGAAAGAGAGCGTTGCGCTACAACTAGGAGAGGCTCAGCTATTAGAAGCAAGAGATTTAGAGGCAAGAAGCAAGAAGATTTGGCTTTTCACTTTGTGTGGCGTTCTCTGAGAGAACGCGGCAAAAGATATATGCGCTACAACTAGGAGAGGCTCACCTTTGAGAAGCAAGAAAACGAGAAGCAAGAGGCAAGAAATTGCTTTTTTCAGTTTATCACAAATTTTTCAAAACGCGTATCTTGCCTCTTGCCTCTTTCTAAACCGCATGAATGACAACTTCGCGTAAACATCGGAAAATCATTTCTAACTTCTAACTTCTCACCTCTAACCTCTAGCGGCGGCGCGCACGTTGTGTTTGTGGGGTTTCACCCCACACCCCACGACCCTTTTGAAAAAGGGTCGATCGAAAACTTTTAATGTCTTGACAAGACTTAAAAAATTACCGATTAATTTTATTTAAAGGAGCTATACCCATGAACCTTTCCCCATTCTTCAAAGGCATTATCGATGCCGACGAAAAAGCCGTTGTCATCTGCGATGCGGCGAATACCATAGTATACTTAAACCCTGCGGCGGTCAGGCAGTACGCCAAACGCGGCGGCGCGGCACTGGTGGGGCAGAGCATCTTCGACTGCCACAACCAGCGCTCTCGCGAGATAATCGCCGCAAATGTAGCGAAGATGAAAGCCGATAAGACTGTGAACAAGATCTTCGAGTTCCACAAGACACGTGACGGCTGCAACGACGATGTCTACTGCGCCGCGATACGCGACGAGAACGGCGAGTTTATAGGCTACTACGAAAAATTCGAGGATAAAAACCTCTACAAGAACGGAGAAATTTAATTGTCTGGAAAATTCAAACTTATTACGACCGAGGGCAGCGCTAGGCGAGGGGAGTTTCACACTCCGCACGGCGTGATACAAACGCCCGTGTTTATGAACGTTGGCACGGCGGCTGCGATAAAAGGCGGCGTGTCGTCGGTCGATCTCGCAAACGAGCTGAAAACGCAGGTCGAGCTGTGCAACACCTACCACCTGCACGTCCGCCCCGGCGAGGACATCATATACAAAATGGGCGGTCTGCACAAATTCATGAACTGGCAAAAACCCATACTCACCGACAGCGGCGGTTTTCAGGTGTTCAGCCTTGCCAAGCTGCGCCGCATAAAAGAGGAGGGCGTGTACTTCAACTCGCACGTTGACGGCAGAAAGATATTCATGGGGCCCGAGGAAAGTATGCAGATACAGTCAAAGCTGGCATCAACTATCGCAATGGCGTTCGATGAATGTGTTGAAAACCCTGCGGAGCATGACTATTCAAAAGCTTCCTGCGAGAGAACAACAAGGTGGCTAGTTCGCTGCAAGAGCGAAATGGCGCGGCTCAATGCTTTAGACGAAACAATAAACCGCGAGCAGATGCTTTTCGCTATAAATCAGGGCTGCACCTACACAGATCTGCGCGTTGAGCACATGAAGCAGATAACCGAGCTTGACCTTGACGGCTACGCGATAGGTGGTCTGGCGGTGGGTGAGCCTACCGAGGTCATGTATAATATCATCGAGACCGTTGAGCCGTTTATGCCTGTAGATAAACCGCGCTACCTTATGGGCGTTGGCACGCCGTCGAACATTATAGAGGCAGTTTATCGCGGCGTTGACTTTTTTGACTGCGTTATGCCCTCGCGCAATGCGCGCCACGGCACTGTTTTCACGTGGGAGGGGATACTTCACGCGCCCAACAAGCGTTTTGAGACCGACCCGAGGCCTCTCGACCCCCACTGCGACTGCCCTGTGTGCCGCAATTTTTCACGCGCGTATATCAGGCATCTTTTCAAGGCAGGGGAGCAGCTGGCAGGCAGGCTGACGGTAATGCATAATCTGTATTTTTACAATACGCTCACTCAGCGCATACGCGAAGCCATAGAAAATGGCGTGTTTGATAAGTTCAGAAGATACTACTCTCCGCTGCTTGAAAGTATGTGTGAGGATTGATATTTTTTGCGCTTTCTTGTCGGCTTAAGCCTCCAAGCCATCAATGACACACATTGATACTTCGCATCAAGTGCAAATTACTTAGCCGCCGAAAGTGGGGCGGCGATTTTGCACAGCGCGTTTAATCTCAATAGCGTGGACTTTCACGTCAGTTCCACAAAAGCTGTAAATCAACTGTAGTGAAATTTATATGCAGTATATTATAAATCATGTTCCCGCACTACTGACCTCCGTTGCCTTACAAACAAAACCTATGCGTATTTCGCTATTTAGCCTTTACCACAAAGGCACGAAGTTCCGAGCGAAAAGGTCTCGAAATACCACCAAGGCTCAGCGCGTGGTCGTAGGTGTCGGGTACAGCGGTCGCAAGCGACCGCTTAAAGAGAGCTCGAGGGGAAATTTTAGATAAGAAGGGAGCAAGTTTCGCAAGAAACTTGGCGCGTTCGTTTACGAACGCTGCGGAGCTTGCGCGCCCTGCCTTGCAGATACACTCCCTATACCCCTATGGTTTTTCCCTCGCATAGAGTTGCGCAAACGTATTAGCACGCTCAAAATGAAAAGAAAGCCGAACTACAGAGGGCGTTGCACAGCTCCGCAGGTTAGCTGCGAAAGCAGCAACAATAAATCTTGCTTCTTGCTTCTATCTGAACCGCAGGCATAAAAAGCCCACGCAAAAGCCTCAAGACCGCTTCTAACTTCTAACCTCTCACCTCTTACTTCTAATAGCGGAATATTTTCTGCGCGGTTTATTTTACCCCTTGACAAACCGCCAAAAGTGTGTTATCATAATTTACTACCTGAAAGAGTGACGAAAGGAGCTGAGGATATGGCTGACAGCAAAGGCATTAAGATCATCGCCGAAAACAGGCAGGCGAGGCACGAATATTTCATTCTTGAGACCATTGAATGCGGCATAGAGCTGGTCGGCACAGAGGTCAAGTCTATCCGCAGCGGCGGCGTGAATCTGAAGGACAGCTGGTGCAGCATTGAGGACTACGAGATGTTTGTTAGGCAGATGCACATATCGCCTTACGAGAAAGGCAACATCTTCAACCGCGACCCGCTTCGGGTGCGCAGGCTGCTTTTGCACAAGCGCGAGATTATCAGGCTTTTTAACGAGGTCCGCCAGCAGGGGCTTACGCTCGTGCCGCTGTCGCTTTACTTCAAGGGCGGCAGGGTGAAAATGCAGATTGCTTTGTGCAAGGGCAAACAGCTTCACGACAAGCGCGATGACATGGCGAAAAAGGCTGCACAGAGAGAAATTGAACGCGCGGTAAAAGAGCGCAACAAATAAGGGGATGTAATGGTTTCGACGGGGATCTGAAAGCACGATAAGCGAGCAGAGTAGTGAACGCTCTTCAAAGTCACAACTTTCTAAATTCAAACGACAACAACTCATTTGAATTGGCTGCTGCCTAAGCAGCGCCCGTCTGCCCTGAGAGTACCACGGCTCTTGGCAGGCGTCGACTAGTGGTGAACGCTCCGCGGCGATGACTGTGACCGCTGAGTGCATGACAGTCTACCAAGCGCAGCCGCCTGCTTGTTTGCAGCTGCGCGAGGGAACGGGCTTTTGCCGCAATAACAAGCTACGCTCGTAGAAATTCGTTCGGACGGGTTTTCGGACAGGGGTTCGACTCCCCTCATCTCCACCAGAATTTAATAAAGCCTCGATTATTCGAGACTTTATTTTTATTTACACGATTTTTACACGTTGTTTGCCTGCCAGACCCACCACGGGCCTTTTTTATTTTCGTATATATTATTTGCGCTTACGCGCGGCCTGCGGAGCTGTTCAACGCTCATATTTACATATTCTAACAATTATATACCGATAAAATCCCCCTTCCACTAGCCGCCCAACAGGAGAACTACTGGCGGAATATTCTTCCAACAGTGTGGGGGAATGTGCTTTTATGTGGGAAAGAGCGTGGAGAGTATGGCAGTCAGCTGTGGTTGTTGGGCGTGCGCGTTCAATGCTTGACAAAATGCTCGTTTTCGTGCTACACTAAATCAGTACACCATACACAGGAGGCGGACTATGAATTTATCCCCGGAGGCACAGAAGTTTTTATGGTACTCATTATTTAGCAAAAGCTATGATAAACTTGCCGGCGACCACGATTACGCGCTGAAAATATGCGCACGGCGTGCATACCGCGACATGAACCGAACGCTGAAATTTTATTCAAATAAGAATAAGCAAAAGGATTTTCAAGATGAGGTATTCGCGCATAATGCATACCGTGATAAAAACCAAACGCTGAAAGATGCTTCCGACAAGAAAAAGCGCGAGGATTTCCGGGATGAGATATGCGCTATTATCATCACCGGCATAGAAAAACTGCTGATGTGTTGTGATAAGGCGGAATTTGACTGCAAGCACTCAGAGATATGTACTGAAATTATAGCCGCCGCAAAAGACGCCAATATTCTTAAACAACGGAATAATTGTGAAGAAGTTTTCTATTACGGGCAGGCGCAGAAATGGCTCAACATGACTATGAAATATATGCGTATAATGGGCTTTTGGACTGATGAGCTGAAGCCGTTGGGATCATATTTGCACGTACCTGTAGACAACATTATCATGCAAGAAGCTTCTGACATAGGAGTAAAACTGCCAAGAACAGACGGCAGCAGCGGCAAATACAGCGATGCAACATTGCCGTGGAGCAAGTGGGAGTCGGATAATTATAAAACATTTCAAAACGAACTGCAAAGCAGATTAAAAGAGGTCTCACCGCAAGAGCTGCCCATGGAGTGGGAAAGCCGCGTTTGGGCTGGCGCAGAAAAAGACGAAATGTAATAGTTTCTGCGACACGGACGCAGCTCGCCTTGATCCAGCGGTCATGCGATCTGCTATGCGCTTCTTAACGCTCTTGAAAGATAACGCGCAAACAAAAAGGCGGAGAATACTCTCCGTCTTTATTTTTGTGAAAAACTATAAAAAGCGGTTTCGACGCTATTAGAAGTTAGAGGTTAGAAATGCATTTCAATCGTGTGCGCAAAGCCGCCATTTCTGCGGTTCAGAGAGAAGCAAGAGGCAAGATGTGCGATAGGCAGCGCTTGAGCGCTATTTTTCTTGCTCGTAACATTTGCGCTTACGCGCGGCGCAGGAGCGCGTTCACCGCCCAACTTTAATTTTGTTGACTTTTCATTTTGAGTATGCTAATACGTTTGCGCGTTTTACTTGTTATGAATTTTTCACCTTGTACGGTGTTCCATAATGGAACGCGAAAAAGAGTGTTGCGCTGCAACTAGGGAACGCGCAGCTATTAGAAGTTAGAGGTGAGAGGTTAGAAGTTAGAAATGCTTTTTACAACTCTTGCGGCAGTTGTTCATACCTGCTGTTTAGAGAGAAGCAAGAGGCAAGAATTTGCTTTTTAAAATTTAGCACAATTTTTTCAAAACGCTCGTCTTGCCTCTTGCCTCTAATTCTAAATCGCAGGAATGGCAAGCATGCATTAAAGCCGCAAAACCATTTCTAACCTCTAACAGCTGACTTCTTACCTCTAATAGCGGCTCGCACTCCGTATTGTGGGGCTTCACCCCACACCCCACGACCCTTTTGAAAAAGGGTCGACCGAAAACTTTTCTTTTCTTGACAAGAATTAAAACGTTTGCGCATTGTGGAGCGTTGACCAGCTCCGCAGGTTGCGCGTAAGCGCAAATACTACAAGAAAAAAGGCAGCGAACTAACGCTGCCCTTACATTATCTTATTTCTTGCTTCTAAACCTCTTGCTTCTAGCCGGCTTTTCCGTCTGCGCCGATCTTCTTGCCGTCAACGGTAGTGCTGCGCGCCATTTTGCCGTCATCTTCAAAATAATACTTCGCGCCGTCTATCGTCTTCCAGCCTGTGGCGTGCACGCCCTCAACAAAATAATACTTGTCTTTCTCTCCCGACCAACCCGAAAACAGCTTGCCGTCTCCTGTGAATCTATAGACTATCCCGCCTATGTCCGTATCGCCCGTGGCAGCCGGGCCGTCTTTCTTGAAGTAATAGACATCATCGCCTATCTTCACCCACTTGCTCACAGCCATTTTGCCGTTAGTATCAAAGTAGTACTGCTTTTTATCCACCGTCAGCAGCCCCACCATCATTATGTGCGTCTGGGGGTCGAAGTAATATTTGCTGCCGTCAACAGTCTGAAAGCCCGTGCGGCAGCAGCCGTTATCATCAAAATAATAATAGTAATCGTCTATCTTAACGAGTCCTTTTGCCTTTTCAAAGTTTTTCTTGTCGTAATAGCAAAGCACCGTCTGCTCTTTGCCGTCGATAACGCCCGTTTCTTCGTGCCACTCTATCTTAGCGCGGTAGTTTTCCTCGTCAAAATCGTAGGTAATGCCGTCTATCGTGCGTTTGCCGGTCTGTGCTATGCCGTTTTCATCAAAGTAGCACACGCCGTTCTCAACGCTTGCAAGACCCGTCACCATTTTTCCGCCCAGCCCGAGATAATAGGTATTTCCGTCTATATTCTGCCAGCCGGTAAGAAGCACATAATTGCGGTTGAAGTAATACTTAGCCTTATTTATAGTCTGCCAGCCTTTCAAAGCACCTCTTTTTGCGCTGATATAGTATTTGCTGCCGCCTATATTGCACCAGCCTGTTGCTTTTACTCCGTTATCCTGATAGTAGAAAAGCTTGCCGTCAACTTTCAGCCAGCCTGTATACATATTGCCGTTTTCATCGAAATAGTAGCTGTCCTCGCCTATGGTAAGACCGCCGCGTATCATCTTGCCGTCATCACCATAGTAGCGGTATGCACCGTCATCATTTGCGTGCCAGCCAGTTGTCATAACGCCGCTTTCGGAAAAATAGTAGTCCGCGCCGTCAATAGTCTGCTCGCCTGAAACGTACTGCCCGTTCTCGTCAAAATAATAGGTATCGCCGTCAATAACGGTAAAGCCGTGCGCCATGCCTTTGTCGGGAACAAAATAATACTCTTTGCCCTCTATTACAGACCACCCCTGTGCTGCTGTGCCGTCGGAGTTGAAGTAAAACGTGCCGCCGTCTTTTTCAAGAAAGCCTGCATCTGTAAAGCCGTGCTCATCGAATATGAATTGCAGACCGTCTATCTCCTGAACGCCTGTGTGGAATTCGCCTGTTTCTTCGTTAAAGCAGTATTCTACCCCGTCTATCTCCACCACGCCGCGCTGGAGTATCCCGTCATTGTCAGCGTAATAAGTCTTGCTGTCTTTTTCCTGCCAGCCGCTTTGCAGATACCCGTCATCGGAAAACACATAGGTAATTTCGTCTATCTGATAAAATCCTGTAGCCTTGTCGCCGTCTTTAGAGATAACATAGTAATCTCCGCCGCCGTCGGTGTGCCAGCCGGGCGCGAGGCGCTGTTTGTAGAATACATATCTGTAAACGCCGCCGCCTATTAAAGCTGCTGCCCCCAGCGACAGCGCCGCATACGCGATCTTCTGTTTAACAGTGACCATTTGTATACCTCTTTATTTGTACTGTTTCATGATAGCTTTAAGCTCTTTCTTTGCCTGATCTACAACTTCGGCAGGCTCTACCACCCTTGCCTTGTCGCCAAACTTGAAAAGCCAGCCCCAGAAAGGCGGTGAGATCTGCACATCGGTCTTTATAACGAACCTGTCTTCCGATACCTTTCTGCACACCACTTTCTGACCGAAACGGTCTATAACAGCGTTCATAAGGTCTTTGTCAAATTCTATGGTCACGGTCTGTTCCGTGCCGCCGTACATACTGTAAAGCGACAGCTGCGCCTTTGCCAGAGCTTCCTCATCTATAGACAGCTGCACCCTGTTTTCGTCGGTGATCTCAACTTTGTCCATTCTGTCAACTCTGTATCGGGAGATGCCCTCATGCTTTTCGCAGTAGCATACAAGATAGTAGTTGTCCTCTTCCCAAGTCAGATAAAGCGGAGATACCTTGTATACATAGCCGTCATGGCGAAGTTTCCTGCGCTTTTCAATATCAAAATACGTAAGCCTGAAAGTAAGCTTTTTGTTGCTTCTTATAGCCTCGTGAATGGCGTTTACGGTGTAGTATATGCTCTCGTTGTATGTCTTCACTCTGCTTGAAACGTGTATTCTTCTGCTGAGAGAGGGCGCTGTGAATTTATCGGTAAGCAGTTGCAGCTTTTCAATAAGCTCTTTTGACTTCTTCTTCGTGAGGAATTTTGACGACGACACCGCATCAGCGAGTATGTAAAGCTCCTCCGTCTGAAACAGATGCGATGCAAGATAATAGTCGTTAGCGTGACCTCTTCTGCGTGTAACAATATCCATGCCGCTCTCGATAAGCGTGTTTATGTCGTCATAGACTGTCTTTCTCTCGCATGAGATGCCAAAACCTGCCATGTAGTCGATTATCTCACCCACCGTAACAGCGTTGTCCTCGTTTGTCTGCGTTTCAAAAAAGTTTTTCAAAAGCAGTATCTTGTTCTTCTGTCTGCCTGTTCCTGCCATAATTTTAGTCCTCCTTGTTTTCTTTGACTTTTTTAATAGTTCCGTCGGGCTCTATAATGCTTATATTTTCAAGCTGTGCGCGCAAATTGCCCGTAAATGCCGCGCGGTATTCCTGCCGCAGCGCCTCGCGCTCTTTCTTTTCGGCATCGGTAAGCTCTCTTTGCCGTGAAATACGCGTAAGCTGCGATATCCTGTCTATCTTTTTTTGTTCCATAAAAACACCTTCTGAAATTATATTATAACATAAAAGCGAAAGCGTTATGTTATAATTGTCCGATACGTCGGGAGCAGACCCATTGGTCTGCGTATCGACGAGGACATAAGATTATAATATAATCATCTATGATTATATTATAACATATATATTTTGTAAAATCAATATCAAATTCTGCGAAATGTCCAAAAAATTTCCCTGCGGTAAAAAAGGTGTTGACAACCGGGAAAATTTGTGTTAGCATATAAGCAGAAAAAGAACAAATGTTCTTTTGACGCTCGACTAACATTCAAGGAAGGACGGATAAATGAAAAGATGATGAGTATGTCCCGGTTGATAGCCCAGTACGAAAGGGATGCAGACAAACTGCTGGAAAGGATAGCTTTTGTAAAAGAGCAGATGAGAGCCGACCCCGACCGCAGCAAAATGCCGCAGTATCGCAGGCGCATTGAGGTGCTGTATGAGGAGCACGGCGATATAATGCAGGTGATATGTCAGCTGCTGCCGTATCTGGAAAGGGAAAAAGAACTTATGGAAAGCAAGACAGGTGAGAGAGACGGCGCAGCTTAAAAGGGTCAGCTATGACGAGATAAAAGACAGTATTTCACAGCGCAGGAACACGTTTACAGATGAGGAGCGGCTCAGCAGCCGTGTGCGCTCATCTATTGTGCGGCAGGCGCTGGAAAACGGTCTTACAGCGCGGCAGAAAGAGTATTTTATCCTGCGCTACCGTGAGGGGCTCAGCGGTCAGCAGATAGCGGATATGTATGGCGTGAGCCGCTCGGCGGTGTGCGTAACGCTAAGACGTGCAAAAGCGCGTATTTCTGCTCTTCTGGGCACTCAGCGGCTGCGCGAGGAAGTAATAAACTTTATGATGCAAAGCGATTGAATGATTTTTTTACAAAGTCATTGACAAAGAAACAATTATATTGTATAATTAGTTATATATATTCTGTCTATGGACTTTGGAGGGGATCTCTATGGCTGATGCGACCGAGCTGCAAAAGATACAGCAGACGCTTGACTATTTCAGCAGATATTACGAATTTGATTCTTCTATCAAAACATTGAAGGAAAACCGCTTGCAGCTGGAAAAGTATATCCAGACCAGACACACTGTGGAAAGCAAGATGGACGTTGAGGGCAAGACCAAGAAGTCTATGATAATTGCTGCCGCGGCGGCTGTTGTAGGCGCGCTGATAGTGCTTTTGGTCACGGGATTTTCTTTCAGCGCGGTAAGCATAATTATTGCAGCAGCGGTGGCGGTCGTGCTGGGCGCAGGCTTGTTTATCGGTCTTAAAACATATCTGAAAAAACAGGTAGACCAAAAATGGACTGAGCAGCAGAAAGCCAACGAAGACTTGCAGCGGCAGATAAGCGATATCGACGAACGCTGCCGCAGACTTGACGATCAGAAAAATGTGTATCTTGACGGACTTGATGAAAAAGGTCTTGTCGTTATACCCTCTAAATACATTGTAGAGGCGGAAAAGATCGCCGATTATGTCCGCGAAGACAAATGTGCGACCGCCGCAGAAGCGGTAAAGATGTTTGAAGAAAATCAGGTGCGCCTGAAAGAAAAAGCGCTGGCAGACAGGAAAAAGCGCGACGAAGAAGCCAGGCAGAGAGCCGAAAAGCTTGAGCTGCAAAGGCGCGAGCGCCAGAAAGAGCTTGAAATGCAGCGTGCTCTTGAAGAGCAGATGAGAGAAAGCGCTCTTGAAAAAGAAAGAGCAGCTGCCACAGAAGAAGCGGAAGAGCCCAAAAAGAGCGGTCTTTCTATGTCTCTCGGAGGAAAGAAACCGCAAGAGCCCAAGCCGATGCCAAAGCCCGAGCGTATACCTGCTCCCGAGCCCGTTAAGGCTCAGCCTGTTGCGCCTACCCCTGCTCAGCCCGAGGAAGAAAAGCCTCACGGCGGATTATCACTCGCAGGAAAGAAGCCCGATCGTGCGCCGCAGCCGCAAAGGCAGCGTATGTCGCAGCCTGTTCGCACCGTTCCGCAGCAGCCTACAGAAGAAGCGAAACCACAGGAAGAAAGAGCGCAAAGGTACAGCGGTCTGTCGCTCTCGGGCAGAAATGACGCGAAGAAAAAACGCCCTGCTCCTGTGCCTGCACCCAAGCCGAAGAACGCTCCCATACACCTTGTGGACGAGCCTGACGACAATATAGTTGATGAGGAGACCACAGATCTCGAGAACATGATGAAGGATCTGCTGTCACCCAGCCATAATTCGTCGCCGCTGTTCAAAAATCCTATACACAAAGATGTTGCGCCCGCGCGCGATGTGCCGAGCGTTCCGCAGGAAGACGACTTTGACGAGCTGGCATTTTTAGATGAGCCCAAGGCTGCAAAAGAACCGGCAGTTCCCGAAGCGCCTGTAGTGCCTGAAGAGTCTGTAGTACCCGAAGTACCCACAGTTCCCGAAGTAACGCCCGAAGAACCGCCTGCCGCACCGGAAGAACCGCCCGAAGCACCGGCAGTTCCTACAGAACCGAAAGCTCCCGAAGTGCCGCCTGTTCCCGAAGAACCGGCAGTACCCGAAGAGCCCAAAGCTCCTACAGAGCCCGAACCGCCGCAGGAACCGCCTAAGTCTATAGGCTGGGCTATGGCTAAGAAAAAGTAAGCGCGGCGAAAAAATTTCTGAAAAACTATTGACAAACCGTTTTAGGTGTGTTATAATATGCTTTGCATTCGTATCTAAAGACAGTCGGTGAGGCAACTCGTAAATCCGACCGAGGAAAGAATAGCAAGGTTAAATAATGACTTTGTGTCCTTTTCTCGCTATGTGGGAAAAGGACTTTTCTTTACGATACCGTGCGAAATTATCGCAAAGAGGTGATGAAAATGCCAAGTGAGAAGATACTGCTCAAAAAGCAGGAAAGAGTCAAGGAACTGTCCCAGCTTCTGGAGTCCTCAGCAGCAGGTGTTATTGTGGACTATAAGGGCATCACGGTGGAAGAAGATACTGCACTTCGCCGCTCGCTCAGAGAAGCAGGCGTGAAGTATTTTGTTGAGAAGAACACTATGCTTCGTTTCGCCGTTAAAAATGCAGGTCTTGACGGACTTACGGACGTTCTCGAGGGTACTACTGCAATAGCCGTTTCTGAGCATGACGAAACAGCCGCCGCAAGAATACTCGGTGAGTTTGCGCAGAAGGCAGGCGACGCTAAGTTTGACCTTAAAGCAGGTTTTATCGGCAAGGAGATTTACGATAAAGCAGGCGTTGAGGCTCTCTCGAAGATCCCTTCAAAAGATGTGCTTCTGGCACAGCTGGTCGGCTCTCTGCAAGGACCGCTCCAGAAACTGGCTGCAACACTTCAGGCAGTTGCAGACAAAAACGGCGATGCTGCATAAGCAGTCGGCGTAGACAATCAGGCGCGGCGCGTGCCGCATAACAAGATCTAATTTAAAAAAGGAGAAGAATTATCATGGCATCCGAGAAGACAATGAAGTTTATTGAAGATATAAAGGCTCTCAGCGTTCTTGAGCTGAAAGAGCTTATCGACGCTATCCAGGAGGAGTTCGGCGTAACAGCCGCAATAGCTGCTGCTCCTGCTGCCGGCGCTGCTGCCGGTGGAGCTGCCGCTGAGGAGAAGACCGAGTTTGACGTAATACTCGCTTCGTTCGGCGACGCTAAGATGGGCGTTATCAAGGCAGTTAAGGAGATCCTCGGTCTTGGACTTAAAGAGGCTAAGGAGCTTGTTGAGGCTGCACCTAAGGCTATCAAAGAGGGCGCATCGAAGGCTGAGGCTGACGAGATCAAGGAGAAGCTCGAAGCTGCCGGCGCTACCGTTGAGCTCAAGTAATAAGCTTTGCACAAAAATAAAGGCGGAGAGGGTTCTCCGTCTTTTTTATTTTGCAGAAAAATGCAATTGCTGTTATCAACGATGTATATTTTATTTGCGCTTACGCGCAGCGCAGGAGCGCAGTGTCTTGTCGGCTTTAGCCTCCAAGCCACTTGAAAGAATTACTTCGGCGACATTATGGGGTCGCCGATTTTGTTTTTTGAAAGTCTGAAGCCTTTCAGAAAACAAAACCATAATTCTTTTGCACAGTGCGTTTAATCTCGATAGTTGTAAGTCCTGTCAAGAAAGGAAAAGTTTTCGGTCGACCCTTTTTCAAAAGGGTCATCAGGGTCAAGGGGCGGAAGCCCTTTGTCGCCGTCCGCAGACGGCGAAATCCCCTAACGGCAGGCGCTCCGCTGCTAGAGATTAGAGGTGAGAGGTTAGAGGTTAGAAATGTTTTGCGAAGTTTGCGCGTGCTTGCTATTTCTGCGGTTTAGATTTAGAGGCAAGAAGCAAGATGAGCGTTTTGAAAAGTTCGCGCTAAACTGTAAAAAGCATTTTCTTGCCTCTTGCCTCTCGTTATCTTGCTTCTAATAGCTGCGCCTCTCCTTGTTGTAGCGCATCGCTCTCTTTCCTGCGCGCGCTTGCGTGCGCAATAGCTTTGTAAAAATCCCCACATCTTGCCTCTTGCTTCTAATTTTCTTGCTTCTAATAGCTGCGCCTCCCCTCGTTGTAGCGCATAGCTCATTTTCCGCGTTCCATTATGGAACGCCGTACAATGTGAAAAGTTTTTGTATAATAGACTTAATAAACACCCTCCCAATAGCCGCCCCAAAAGAAAAACCGCTGGCAGAATATTCTTCCAGCAACGTGAACTAGCGTGGTTATTTAAAGGAAGTTGGTGTGGTGCGGCGGTGAGCTTTGTTTGCCGAGCACACATCTTGCCTCTTGCCTCTCTTTGAACCGCAGAAATGAAAAGCTGTCGCAAACGCCGATAAAACACTTCTAACCTCTGACCTCTCACTTCTAACATCTAATAGCTGAATATTCTTCCGGCAGAATGGAAGGGGTGAGGAAATAGGGGGAGGAAGTACAGCGAGTGTGGCGGTGGTGCGCTCCTGCGCTGCGCGTAAGCGCGAATAATAATCAAAATATAAAACAATGCACAAACGCCGCTTTACCAACCTCTTGCTTCTTGCCTCTTGCTTCTATCTGAATCGCAGGCATGAAAAATCGGCGCTAACGCCGATAAAACATTTCTAACTTCTAACCTCTCACTTCTAACTTCTAATAGAGAACCACCTTATTCAGATGGTTTTTAGCCTATTCAATTATAAACTTATTGAGCTCGCGAATCGTCATATCAACGGGCTCGATTCCTTTTTCCTTGCAATATCGGCTTATGCCGCGATAATCATAATGAATATCATCAGGCGAAACGGGAGAGGTAAATCCCCCTGCTTTTTCAGCGGCTTCATCAAGCTCTCTCATATTTTTAATATCTTCACTTGTCATGCCATGCCTCTTTTCTTAATATATCCAGCCTTCTTCATAAACAAGTTTTTGCCATTCCTCAAAAAAAGGTTTCTGCCTGCCTTCAGGCTTCTCTCTATGCGGTCAAGAAACTCTTCATCGGTCTCTTTCCATGTGCCGATATATGAAACATGGTGTTCATCATCAGTGATAATTACTTCTCCATATCCCGGTTCGTTGTATGCACAACTGTCGGTGTTGAAAACTTTTCTGTACTTTTTTATACTATCTATACTTACCATATGACCGCCTTGTATGATATAGTTATCCCTAAATCATACTCTCCTTTCATCAAAATGTGGTATAATAGAAATTGGGTACTGTGGACTTTTGATTTGATCCTGTAGCTCGACTACTTTAAGGAGTGTAAAGCCACAATTCTATTCCAAATGTTAATAGCCGGATAAGTCATAGAATT
>CANQKD010000007.1 GCA_947624375.1 uncultured Clostridia bacterium
ATCTTGCCTCTTGCCTCTATCTAAACCGCAGTCAAGGCAAGCACACGCAAACGCCATAAAACCATTTCTAACCTCTAGCTTCTAACATCTAACCTCTAATAGCGGCGCGCACGCTGTGTTTTCGGGGGCGCCGCCCCCGTACCCCTGCAAGCCTTGGCAGTCGCGAAGCCACTGTAAAAAAGGGTCGATCGAAAACTTTCCCTTTCTTGACAAGATAAATAACCTCTGCACATTTTACCGCAAACAAAAAAGAGCCTTGAATGGCTCTTTTATTTTGTCACTTTTCCGCCGTCGGTGTTATGAACTGCACCGGGTCTATCCACTCGCCGTTGCGTTTGAGAGCAAAGTGTATGTGCGGCGAAAGCGCTATCTCAGCCGTGGCAGTGCTGCCTGCCGTGCCGATAACGTCTCCCGAATCCACTCTGTCACCGCGCGTTACCGCCAGCTGCTGCGAAAGCCCGTAGTAATAGCTGTATACCGAGTTTTCGTGGTCAATCTCCACGCAGCACCCCCAAAGAGGGTCGTCCCAGATGTCAGATACCACACCGCTCGTCATCGCCGCTATGTTGCAGCCGTCTTCAGCCGCAATGTCAATTCCGTTGTGCGCCTCCCAAGCACCAAGAGTCTCGTTGTAAACAAGCTCACCGTTGCTGAATGCCGTCAGTATCTCGCCGCTTGTCGGGAATACCCTCGGCTGCACTTTCGAGATAGCCTCCAGCTCGCTGGTCAGGCTGTCGTCTTTCAACACACTGTCAGTCGGCGCTTCGGCAGGCAGTTCGGCGCGGCTGCTCGTTTCGGGCTTTTTCGCCGTAAGGCTGCTGTTCAGGGTGTCAACAGTGCGGTTGTAGGCGTAAATGCCTGCGCCTCCCACCGCCGCTATGCAGGCAGCCAGCGCCACGAACGTGCCCTTGCCTTTCATAAAGGCAGCCGTTTTTGCAAAGATAGTTTTAATTACAGGCATGATAAACTTTCCTTTCATTAGCCAGAATACGGTCAAACATTTTACAATGCTTTCCAATACTATCTTTGACAGTTTGCAGACTTTTATACGCAATAATTTTGCCGCCCGGTCTTTACCCGCCAAGCGGCATTTTGATGTTATTTATTTTCGCGCTTACGCGGGCGCATGGAGCGCACACGTTGCCAGACTGTAAACAGTCTGGCAAGTGCCGAAGAACCCTCTTCGAGGCTTCTTCCCTGTTCTTCGGCTTACGCCTCCAAGCCAAACCTGACACACATTGATACTTCGTATCAAGTGCAATTTACTTCGGCGACTTTTATTGGGTCGCCGATTTTGGCGCGGTTCTGCGAACCGCTGAAAACCGTAATTCTTTTGCACAGTCCGTTTACCCTCAAAAATCGTAAACCCTGTCAAAAAACCAAAAGTTTTCGGTCAAGCCTTTTTCAAAAGGCTTGCAGGGGTACGGGGACAGAGTCCCCGAAACACAACGTGCGCTCCGAAAAAGGTGAATTAAAAAACAATCCGGTGGATTGTTTTTTAAGAGGAAAAGCCCTGCAAGAGAGGGCTTTTCCTAGTTGTAGCGCATCACTTATTTTTCTGCGCGCGCTTGCGTGCGCAATAGCTGTTTAAAAGTTCGCGCTTACGCGCAGCGCATGGAGCGCACACATTGACCGCCATAAATGTCGGTCAAGTGCCGAAGAACCCTCTTCGAGGCTTCTTCCCTGTTCTTCGGCTTACGCCTCCAAGCCAAACCTGACACACATTGATACTTCGTATCAAGTGCAAATTACTTCGGCGACATTATGGGGTCGCCGATTTTGGCGCGGTTCTGCGAACCGCTGAAAACCGTAATTCTTTTGCACAGTCCGTTTACCCTCAAAAATCGTAAACCCTGTCAAAAAACCAAAAGTTTTCGATTGACCCTTTTTCAAAAGGGTCACAGGGTCGAGGGGCAGCGCCCCCGTCGTGGTTTTGTCAATATCTGTCCAGTCGAAAAAACCCAAAATCTGAGATCAAGCAACATTCAGCTTGCTGTTTATGAACTCACGGTAAGCAACAGGCGGCATTCCGTTGGGGTTGAAGCTGTTGATCCTCTGAGTGTTGTAATAGCCGAATACGTAGCGAAAGACCACAGTCTTCACCTCTTCCACAGTCATTCTGTGAGTCGGTATCTTGTAAAGCTTCTCTTTCTTGAGCGTGGCAAAAAAGCTCTCCATGCGCGCATTGTCATAGCAGCGCCCTGTGCCGCTGAGACTCTGAATTATACCTTGCTTTGCAAGCTGTTCACGAAATGCATAGCTCGTGTACTGACAGCCCCTGTCGCTGTGAAGCAGCGTTCCTTCAAGCTTTCCATAACGCTCTCTGAGCTGACGTACTGTGGCTATACAGAGCTCTTTCTTCATATTTCTTCGCATTTCCAGTGCGATGATCTCTCCGTTGAAGCAGTCAAGTATTGCTGAAATGTAAATCTTGCCATCTGAACACTGCGCCTCTGTGATGTCTGTCAGCAGTTTTTTAAGCGGTCTGTCTGCGCTGAAATCACGTTTTATCAGGTTTTCTTTTTCCTGAGTTTCTGTATCTGCTTTTGTTATACCGTTTGGTTTTCTGTGCTTGTGAAGCAATCCTGCCTGACGCATAACAGCTACAATAGTTCCGTAACTTCGTTTGATACCGCGATTTTTAAGAGCTTGCTGCATTCGCCTTGCTCCGTAGTTCTCGTTATCTTCATGTTCTGAGAGTATTTCCATTATTCTGACCAGAAGAAGCTGTCTGCTGCTAAGCTTTTTACGTCTTTTGAGCCACTTGTAATAACCCGACTCATTGACACCGAGACTGTCGCACATAGCTTTTACAGCAAACCTGCTATTGTTATCAAGGATATATTGATAACGAAGCTCTGCACTTACCTCTTCCGGTCTTTTACGAAAAAACCGAGAGCGTCCTTCAAAATATCGTTTGCCTGACGAAGTTCTGCGTTCTCACGTTCGAGCTGACGATTGCGTTCTTTGAGTTGCGATTCGCTCAGCATAGGCGGAGGATCTTTTCTGAGTTCACTGCGATCCTTGCGCCAGTCGGCAAGAGTGTAGTATTTCAGTCCCAACTGCTGCGCAGCCTTCTTCACTCCGATCTCGTCTGATAGCCGCAACGCTTCTTCTTTGAATTCTTTGGTGTACTTCATAGCCCTTTTTCCTTTCTGATTTTCTTTTTTTATTCTATCAGATCTTTGGGCTTTTGTCTACTGTATTTTTATTGTAGCATACCATATCTTGCTTCTAGTTGTCCACCCACATACCGCCCAAAAGAAAGGCTGCTGACAGAATATTCTTCCAGCAATTGTTCTTGGTAGAAAGATATTAGATAGAGATATTATATAGAGATATTATATAGATTTGTTTTATATGATTTTTTCACATTGTATGGCGTTCGCTATTAGAGGTTAGATGTTAGAAGTTAGAGGTTAGAAATGGTTTTATGGCGTTTGCGTGTGCTTGCCTTGACTGCGGTTCAGATAGAGGCAAGACGAGCGTTTTGAAAAGTCTGAGTAAAACTGTAAAAAGAAATTTCTTGATTCTTGCTTCTGAATCTCTTGCTTCTAGCAGCTGCGCCTCCCCTTTGAGAAGACCTTATCTCTCTTTCCGCGTTCCATTCTGGAACGCCGTACAAAGTGAAAATTTTACACATCTTGCCTCTTGCTTCTCGTTATCTTGTCTCTTGCAGCGAAAGCAGCGAATATACATCAAAAAACCATAGCGTGCGCTATTATGCTGATTTTTAAGAAAATATAAAGAATTACGTCACATTTTCTCTTGACAAATATTTTCATTGGTATTATAATAAAATTAAGTGTGGAGACAGATATACACATTTACTTACAAAGAAAGGAAACCCTTTTCGGGTCAAGGTATAACATTATGGCTAAAGTTGATCAGAATAAATTGATCGGTGGTCTGGCGGTGGCGGTGATCACGCTGGTGGTGGTCATCATCATTGTGGTTATCGCACAGCAGCTGTTCCCCGAGAACACGCGGCAGTCTTCCAGCACGCTGCTGGGCACGGGCACAAGCAAAACTTACACTGCCAACACTGCTGAGACTCCCCCAGTAACGAACGGCGGCAGCGATGCTCCTGCGCAGACGACTACCCCGACACAGCAGAGCGCGGTGACTACTCCCGAGGCTTCGACCACGACTACTGCAAGCGAAAATGCAGGCGGCACGGTTTATCTCAATACATCGGTATACCTGCGTTCATCGGCTGACTGGAACGGCACGAAAGGCAGCATTATACCTGCCGGTGACAGCGCGGTGATAAAAGGCGAGGAGAACGGCTGGTATCTGCTTGAATACAACGGCGAACAGGGTTACGTATACAAAGACTACATATCGCAGTCTCCCGTAAGCTGATAGGTTATTTAAGGTCGGAGCAATGTTCCGACCTTTTGCTTTTTTCATCTTTCTGCATATTATATACTATTATAATATGTGGAGGAATAGCAATGACAGATTATCTTATACTTGTAGGCAAGGGCAGACCCATGCCGGAGGACTTGGAAATAACTCTTGAAGACGTAAGCGGCGTACAGCTGGAAAAGACGGCGGCATATATGCTGCGGCAGATGTTTGACGCGGCGGCGCGCGACGGAATAGAACTGAAGCTGCTTTCGGGTTACAGGAGCCCGGAATATCAACGCGAGGTATTTGACAGGAGCGTTCGGCAGCGTGTTGAGGGCGGCATGAGCTACGAAGACGCGGTAAAAGAGACTGAGATAAACGTTGCCAGACCTTACGAGAGCGAGCACAACTTAGGTTTGGCGGCTGACATAGTAACGCCGGAAGACTATGATGTATTTGAAAGTTTTGAAGACACGCCGCAGTTTGAGTGGTTACAGCGAAACGCGGCGAACTACGGTTTCATACTGCGCTACCCGAGGGGCAAGGAGGACGTTACAGGGTACATATACGAGCCGTGGCATTACAGATATGTTGGACCGTATGACGCGCAGAGGATCGAAAACAGGGATGTGACATTAGAAGAATATCTATCAGATGTTAGAGGTTAGAGGCGGAATTAGTGAATAGTGAATATTGAATGGGAAGAAGCCTCGAAGAGGGTTCTTATGCACTTGGACGACTGCAAAGCAGGCGGTCAAGTGTGGTGAATAGTTAATAGTTAAGGTGCGGCTTGCGCCGCGTATTTTAAAAGTTTGTCAAGAAAATAAAAGTTTTCGATTGACCCTTTTTCAAAAGGGTCATCAGGGTCAAGGGGCGGAAGCCCTTTGTCGCCGTCCGCAGACGGCGAAATCCCCTAACGGCAGGCGCTCTGCAAGAGGTGAATTTATAAACAGTCCGGTGGACTGTTTATAAAGAGGAGAGGCTCTGCAAGAGAGAGCCTCTCCTAGTTGTAGCGCATAGCTTTTTTGCCTGCGCGCTTGCGTGCGCAACAGCCTTGTAAAAAGTTTGCGCTGCTACTTCACAATAGCTGCAATTATCCCAACAACATACCGCTCACCCCCATTTCCCACATCACCTTTCACGCCACTGGAAGAATACTCTGCCAGCATCCTCCTGTTGGGCGGCTCGTGGGTGGGAATATTTATATATTTGTTATATAAGTTATTTTCATTTTGTATGGCATTCCATAATGGAACGCGGAAAGAGAGATATGGCTTCTCATTATGGAACGCCCTCTCTTGCAGGGCGTTCCCTCTTTCAAAATAGTCCACAGGACTATTTTGAAATTCACCCTTTGCGGAGCGCCTGCCGTATGGGGGTTTCGCCGTCTGCGGACGGCGACGAGGGGCTCGCCCCTCGACCTGACGACCCTTTTGAAAAAGGGTCGATCGAAAACTTTTCCTTTCTTGACAGGGATTACAAGCTTTGTTTTGCGTATATACGAAGCTACATTAAATATAAAAGTAAAGGAGCTATTATACATTATGCCTGACTTTTTACATTTTGAAGACGAAGTAGTCCTTGCCTCGCAGTCGCCGAGGAGAAAAGAGCTTTTACACTTTCTTTTCCCTGATTTTCTGGTGCGCCCGGCGGACATTGACGAGACCGTTCCCTCGGGTGTTGACCCATTTCTGGCGGCGGAGCTGATAGCCTCAAAAAAGGCTGATGCGATTCTCTCTTCGGGGCTTGTGATAGCCTGCGACACGGTGGTCATAATAAACGGTGAGATACTTGGCAAGCCCGGTGATGAGAGCGATGCGCGGCGTATGCTGGAAAAGCTCTCGGGCGCAACACATGATGTGGTGAGCGGTGTTGCGCTCAGATACAAGGGTAAAAAACGCTCTTTTTCGCAGAGGACAAGCGTTACTTTCTGCCGCATGACGGACAGCGACATTTCGGCATATTTAGCGACGGGTGAGCCGTTTGACAAGGCAGGCGCATACGGCATTCAGGGCTACGGCTCTTTGTTTGTAGAGAAGATAGACGGCGATTTTTTCAACGTGGTGGGCTTGCCGATAGCGCGTTTGCGCAGAGAAATACTATCTCTTATAAAAGAAGCGGAGGTCTGAAAATGAGCATATTTTCAAAGAAGACTGCCATACCGCCACAGGTGGAATACCTATGCAAAAAGAGCCTCAGCAGAGTTATAGAACGCGCCGGCGGCGAGGAGATAACTCTTGGAGGAAAGGGCGGTGCATCGGTCTGCGGCGGTGAGCTTGTCATCGTGTGCGACGGCAAGGAAGTATTCAGGTGCGACATAAAGGGTATCACAGCAGCTCAGCTGATGAGCGGCAACGGGTGCGACATAAAGGGCGTCAGCAGCGGCGCTACGCGCCACATAATAGCATACTACGGAAAGAATATATAGCAAAAAGGCGGAGAGAATATTATGAAAGACTTAAAAAAGAAGGCACAGCGGATATGCGCACTGCTGGAGGAATACTACCCTGAGGCGCAGTGCTCGCTTACATACAAAAAGCCGCACGAGCTGATGATAGCAGGGAGGCTTTCGGCGCAGTGCACTGACGCGCGCGTGAACATCGTTACGAAAGAGTTGTTTGAAAAATATCGCAGCATTGAGGATTTTGCCAAAGCGGACGTGAAAGACATAGAGCGCATTATTATGCCGTGCGGACTTTACAAGACAAAGGCGCTCTCTATTGTGACTATGTGCAGGCAGATAATGGAGGACTTCGGCGGCGAGATACCGGACACGATAGAACAGCTGACACAGCTTTCGGGCATTGGCAGAAAGACCGCAAACCTTATTATGGGGGACGTTTTTCACAAGCCTGCGGTGGTGACCGATACCCACTGCATACGCATTTGTAATCGTTTGGGGCTTGCAGACTCGAAAGAGCCCGTTAAGGTGGAAAAGCAGCTGCGCGAGATACTGCCGCCGGAGAAATCATCGGACTTTTGCCACAGGCTGGTAAATTTCGGCAGAGAGGTCTGCACGGCGAGAAAAACTCACTGCGAGGGCTGCCCTTTATGCGGCGAATGCGACAGCGGCAAAAAAATTGTCGGTTGTGGTTGACAAGCGGAACTTAAAATGTTATAATAATAGGTAGTCTGTGTTTTTTGATATTGCAGATAAAACATACAACACATACAGAGATATTAAAGCCTTTGGGGAGGGGTCGTTCTTTTATGGAGAACAGAGAAAATGAAGAAAAGACTATTGACCTGAAAATGCTGCTTCTGGGTCTGCTGGACAGGATATGGCTGATACTGTTCGTATCGGTGATATGCGCAGCGGCGATCGGTATTTTTACTAAGATAGGCATTGACAAAAAGTATACTTCCACGGCGCAGATGTTCGTTCAGAACAAAGATGTTGAAGTGCAGAACAACTCGGCTATATCTTCAAGTGACGTTGCGGCCTCGGCATCGCTGGTGCAGGTATGTCAGAGGGTATTTACGAGCGACTCGATGATAGCTAAGCTTCAGGAAGCACTGATGGGTGCAGGCTATCTTTTCAAGAATGAAGAGATAGTAGAAATGATAAATATAACATCGCCCGACAACAACCAGGTAATGGTGGTGAACGTTGTGAGCGAGAGCCCCGAGATATCTCAGATAGTCGCAAAGGCTCTGGTGGATAACGCTGACGGCGTTTACAGAGAGATAGTCAAGGTAGGTTCTGTTCAGATGATATCGGCGGCAACTTTCCCGGAAGAACCGTCATCGCCCAACCTTAAAAAGAATATCCTGCTGGGATTTATGGCAGGCTTTGTACTGATATGCGCTATAATCGTTATTATTGACATATGCGACACCAAGATAAAGCCTACCGACAACCTGATGGATATGTACGGTTCGCCGCTTATTGCGGAGATAATGGACTTTGATGCTGAGATAAAGTGAGAAACGGAGAGCATAATATATGAGCAGTCTTATAAACGGCACGAGAAAATCAAAGAAAAACAAAAAAGAAGATCCGCTGAGAACATCGGTACACGTTGCGAGGACGCATATTCTTAATGAGAACACGAAGTTTGTTATTTCGGAGGCTTACAAGCTGGCGAGGACGAATATCATGTTCTCGATGGCTTCGAGCCCGAACAAGGTTATCGCGGTAACGTCTTCAAACCCCTCGGAGGCAAAGACGACTACCACAGTAAACCTGGCGATAACGTTCGCGATGACGGGTGCGAAGGTGCTGCTTATCGACGGCGATATGAGAAAGCCGTTTGTAAACAAGCTCTTCAAGCTGGACAAGAGCACGGGTCTTTCTATGGTGCTCAGCGGTATGTGCACGGTGGCTGAGGCGATCAGGAGCAATATAAGAGATAATCTTGATATTATTACGGCAGGACCTATACCGCCCAACCCTGTGGAGCTTCTGGGCAGCGACAACATGAAACAGCTGATAGAGATCCTGGGCGGACACTATGATTATATTTTTGTAGATATGCCGCCTGTGAACGTGGTGTCCGATGCGCTGCTGCTGGCGCCTATAGCGGCAGGTTATATACTTGTTATCAGAGACAATTACACGAAGTATTCCGATGTTCAGCAGGCGCTTTCGCAGATTAACATGGCAGGCGGAAAGATGCTGGGATTTATAAAGACCATATGCCGCTCGGATTCAAGGGGCGGCTACTATGGCAAGTATGGTAAGTACGGCAAATACGGAAAGTATGGCAAGTACGGAGATTATTACGGAGAAAGCGATGGCAAGGAAGCCTGATGGGGGCGAGCCGAAGTGTTAGTTGATTTTCATTCGCACATTCTGCCGGGCATTGACGACGGTGCGAAGAACATTGAAGAAAGCATAAAGATACTGGATATGATGTCCGAAACGGGCGTTGACCTGGTTTACTGCACGCCGCATTTTTATCCGCATGAGATGTCGGTGGACAGATTTTTGGAGCGGCGCAGGCAGGCATACGGCAAGATAGTGCCATATTTGAAGCCGCATCACCCGAGGCTGAAAATGGGCGCTGAAGTGCTGATGTCGCGCAGTATGCTTACAAGGGAAGTTCTGGAAAAGCTGAAGCTTGAAGGGACTGACTTTGTGTTGCTGGAGATGCCGTACATACATTTTTCGCAGAACACCTATGACGGGGTGGCTGACATTGCGGACATGGACGGCGTGAAGGTGCTGATAGCGCACATTGAGAGGTATCTGGTGGCGAACAGCGAAGCGGAAGTTATGCGCCTTATGGAGGGCGAGAACATTCTGGGGCAGATAAACTGCACATCGCTGAGAAAAATGGGAGATCGCCACCGCTGCATGAATTTCATCAAAAACGGCTGCGTGCAGGCTCTGGGCACGGACTACCACAGGATAGAACGCGGTTACGCGCTTTTGGACGAGGGTATTTCGATACTGAAAAGAAAGCTGAGCCGCGCCGCGTTTGAGAGGATAATACAGTCTTCCGAGATGATAGCGGAGAACTGCGACGTCGACGAGATACTGGATATATAAACCGCCCTCTGCTAAAGAGGGCGAAAACGTTTGAACCAGAACTATCAGATATGAGAAGTTAGAAGTTAGAGGTTAGAAATAGCTTTTTAATGTTCGCGCGAATTTCTTATTTCTGCTGTTTATAGCTAGAAGCAAGAGGCAAGAAATTTGGACTTGTCCGTACTGCAAATTATATGATTTTTCTAATATTATAATATACCCCGACCCACAAACCGCTCCAAAAGAGAAATCACTGGCAGAATATTCTTCCAGTAGCGCGTAGGGGGAACGAGTTTTCTGTGGGTGAGTGGGCGTGGAAAAGTGTGGCGGTTAGCTGTAGTTGCTGGGCGCGTTTCTCACTTCTAGCCTCTAGCAGGGCAGAACATTCTTCCAGCAGCATGGGAGGGTAGCTTCGGTTAGTTGGGGTAGGGTGTAGAGAGTGCGGTGTGCTGTGGCTCGTATTATTGATAAAAATACGGCTTTTGCTGCGAGATTTTAAAATAATTATACCTATTATATATGACCAACCCATATGTTGCCCCAAAGAGAGATAGCTGGCAGAACATTCTTCCAGCATGTGAATTGGGTGGACTGAGGTTTTGGGGGGATATATAGTTGTGTTTGATATGCAAAGTATGGTTTTCCGCAGTACATTTCAAGTCTAATTCCCGCACTACTGACCTCTTTTGCCTTGCAAACGAACCCGATGCGTATTTCTCTCTTTAGCCTCCTCCACAAAGCTACAAAGTTCCGTGCGAAGAGGTCGCGGCTTTTCACCAAGGCTCAGCGCGTGGTCGTAGGTGTGGGTAAGGAATAGGGAGCGCGAGGGAAAAACCTTAGGGAAGGGAGTGGAGCGCGCGCCCTGCCTTGCAGATACACTCCCTATACCCCTATGGTTTTTCCCTCGCATAGAAATGCGCAAACGTATTAGCATACTCAAAATGAGAAGAAAACCAAAGTACAGTGGAGCGGTGAACGCGCTCCTGCGCTGCGCGTAAGCGCTATATATAATATACAACAAAAACAATTTTTAAGATAAGAGGGATATTCTATGAGCATGAGAGAAGATCTTGAAAGAATAGAAGCTGCTGCGAAAGAGGCTTTGGAAGCTGCCGCTGACGGCAAGGCTCTTGAAGATGTGAGAGTTAAGTTTTTAGGCAAAAAAGGCGAGCTTACCGCGATACTCAAACAAATGGGCGGTCTTTCGGCTGAGGAGCGCCCGGTTATGGGTCAGCTGGCAAACAAGGTCAGGGCTGACATTGAAAACGCTGTTTCCGAAAGGGGTGCGCAGCTGAAAGAACTGCTGGAGGCAAAGCGCATCAAAGAAGAGACCATCGATGTTACAATGCCCGGAAAAGCGCCGCGCGTGGGCAAACTTCACCCCTTAAACAAAACACTCGAGCAGGTGGAGGAGATATTCCTCGGTATGGGCTTTGAGATAGTTGAGGGCCCGGAGGTCGAGAAAGATTACTACTGCTTTGAGGCACTGAATATGCCGCCGCATCACCCGGCGCGTGACACGCAGGACACCTTTTACATCAGCGACAGCGTGCTTCTGAGGACACAGACGTCGTCGGTGCAGGTGCGCGTTATGGAGAAAAACAAGCCGCCGATAAGGATAATATCTCCGGGCAGAGTTTATCGCTCGGACACGATAGACGCGACACACTCGCCGCTGTTTCATCAGGTAGAGGGGCTGGTCATCGACAAGGGCGTTACGATGGCTGATCTGAAAGGCACTCTGGAACTTCTTATGAAGCGCATATACGGCGAGGACACCAAAATCCGTCTGCGCCCCCATCACTTCCCTTACACAGAGCCGTCAGCGGAAGTTGACCTTATGTGCTACAACTGCCACGGCGCAGGCTGCCCTATGTGCAAAAACGAAGGCTACATTGAGCTTCTGGGCGCAGGCATGGTACACCCGAAGGTGCTTGAAAACTGCGGTATCGACCCCGAGATATACAGCGGTTTTGCGTTCGGCATAGGTCTTGAAAGGCTGACGATGGGCAACTTCCAGATCAAAGACATGAGAATGCTCTACGAAAACGATGTAAGATTTTTAGATCAGTTCTGATGGAGTAGTTATGGAGTTAAAGGACAGTTCTATATACAGGTGCCTGACGAAAGGCAAAAAGCCTGTGGGCAAAATAATAGGCTATGTGATATGGGGTATACTGATATTCTTTATTGTGTGGTCGATAGCGTTTGCCGCCTTTCAGACCGAGGCAAGCATGATAATAGGCGCGGTGGCAGGTCTGGCGGCTGTAGCATTTTACGTATGGCTGGCAAGTAAATGGGTCAAAAAGGCAAGCAAGGCTATTCAGAAGCGGCTTGATAAAGCGAATGCTATTTCGCCCGAAGAATACGAGAGGCTGGAATACGAGCTTTCACAGGCGGATTTTATGTTCAAGACGTTTTACTTTTTGAGCGATTATTTGTACATTCCCAAGGCAAGGCTTTTGATAAAGTATCTTGACATACAAAAGCTTCAGCCTACAATACACAGCACAAACGGGATACAGGATTCTGTATGGATAGACCTTACGGACGAGGAAGACAACAAGTACAGATTCTACGTTAAAAAGTGGAAGGATTACTTAGACTACAAGTATATGTTCGATGATATGCTTAACGCCAAACGGCAGGAAAAATGGGAGCAAATGCAAAGACAGCAGTAGTGAATAGAAAAGATGCGGCTTGCGCCGCGTATTTAAATACTTAGAAATAGTTTGGTGGTTTTTTTGCACGCATAGTCGCTTGGCGGTCAATGCGTAATGAAAAGTTAAAACGGGAGGAAACATTAAGATGGATCTTTCAATGAGGTGGCTGGCAGACTATGTTGACTGCGATATGCCGATAAAAGAATTTGTTTCGGGGCTGACTATATCGGGCTCGAAAGTGGAGAGGTACGGAGAAGAGGGCGACTTTATCTCCAACGTTGTTGTGGGCAAGGTGCTTTCTACCGAGCGGCACCCCGACTCCGACCATATGTTCATTACTATGGTAGACGTTGGTGAGGGCGAGCCTTTGCAGATAGTGACGGGTGCGCAGAATGTCAGCGTCGGCGACTATGTGCCTGTGGCAAAACACAAGTCTACGGTGCTGCACGAGGGCAAGCAGGTGAAGATAACAAACGGCAAGCTGCGCGGCGTGGCATCGAACGGTATGCTGTGTTCGCTAAGTGAGCTGGGGCTTACGGTGCATGATTTTCCGTATGCTATTGAAGACGGCATTTTCATTCTCGGCGAGGACTGCGACAGGACGGTGGGAGCTGATATCCGCAAGGCGATAGGCTTTGACGACACGCAGGTGGAGTTTGAGATAACCTCCAACCGCCCCGACTGTATGTCTGTTATAGGGCTTGCGAGAGAGACTGCCGCGACTTTTGACAAAAAGCTCGATATAAAAGAGCCTGTATTCAACGGCATTGACGGCAATATTGCGGACTATCTGAAAGTGCAGATACACGACCCGAAGCTGTGTTCGAGATACATGGCAGGCATTGTCAAGAATGTAAAGATAGAGCCCTCGCCGCGGTGGATGAGAGAAAGACTGAGGGCAAGCGGCGTTAGACCTATAAACAATCTTGTTGACATAACAAACTATGTTATGCTGGAGTACGGTCACCCGATGCACGCGTTTGACCTGCGCTACGTCAAGGGCGGAGAGATAAACATTCGCCGCGCGCAGAAGGGTGAGAGCATTATGACTCTTGACGGCGTTGAAAGGGCGCTTTCAGAGGAAATGCTGGTTATTGCAGATGCCGAAAAACCTGCGGCTGTTGCAGGCGTTATGGGCGGCGAATACAGCGGTATCATGGACGACACGGTTACTGTTGTGTTTGAATCGGCTTGCTTTGACGGCGCTTCCGTTCGCACGACTGCCAAAAAGCTGGGTATGCGCACGGACGCTTCGGCGAGATTTGAAAAGGGATTGAACGCACAGCAGTGTGTTCCGGCGCTGATGAGGGCTTTGCAGCTTGTTGAGATACTGAAAGCAGGTGAGCCTCTCAAAGAGATAATTGACTGCGACTGCTCGGATCACACGCCTGCGAGCGCGCCTTTTGATGTGAAGAAGATAAACGCGTTCCTCGGCACGGATATTGCAGAGGAAGATATGATAAATTATCTTGAAAAGCTTGAATTTACGGTAAAAAATGGCAGGGCTTACGCGCCTTATTACCGTATAGACATAGAGAATATGAGCGACATTGCAGAGGAAGTTGCGCGTCTTTACGGTTACAACAACATACCTTCTCAGGTGATAAGGGGCACGGCGCAGGCTATGCTTACCCCGAAGCACAAGTTTGAAAGGGAAGTAAAGAGGATAATGACGGCGCTTGGCTACAACGAGATAACGACTTACTCGTTCATATCGCCAAAGTACCTTGATAAAATATGCCTGCCTGCGGAGGGCAAGCTGCGTAAGGCTGTTACTATTACAAATCCTCTCGGCGAGGACACGAGCATTATGCGCACGACCGCGCTGCCATCGATGTGCGAGATACTCTCGAAAAACTACAGCAACCGCAATGCTTGTGCATATCTTTTCGAGCTGGGCAATGAGTATATACCCGTTGAAGGTGAGGAGTTGCCGAATGAGCCGCCGCGCCTGACGATAGGTTTTTATAACGCTGACGGAAGCGACGATTTCTTCACTTTGAAAGGCGCGGTAGAAACGCTGCTTGACAGGGTAGGCTGCTTTGATGTTGAATACGAGGCTGCAACAGCCGGCTGTGGTTTTGACGAAGTCTCGGCTTTCCACCCGGGCAGAGTGGCAGTTGCGACGAAAGACGGCAAAGCGATAGGCGTTTTCGGTGAGCTGAGTTTTAAGTGCTGCGAAAATTACGGCATTGGCACACGCTGCTATGCGGCAAAGATAGATCTTGACAGGGTAATGGAGATGTCAACAGCTGAGAGAGTTTACAAGCCGCTGCCGAAGTTCCCTGCGGTAACGCGCGATGTTTCGGTAGTGTGCGATGACGGCATACCCGTTGCAAGTCTTGAAAAGGCTGTTAAAAATGCGGTAGGCAAGATACTGGAGAGCGTTAAGCTGTTTGACGTATACAAGGGCAAGCAGGTAGAGGACGGAAAGAAGTCTGTATCGTACTCGATAGTAATGCGCTCGCACGAGGGCACGCTTACCGATGAGCAGGCCGATGCGGCTATGAAAAAGGTATTGAAAGCGCTTGGCGAGCTTGGCGCGAAGATAAGAGAGTAGTCTTATCTGCCTGAAATTTGTGCATATAGCAAAAATTATCAGCTTCAAAATATACAACTTGCAAAAATTTTTCAAAAGGTCTTGTTATTTAATTAAAAATAGTCTATAATATAATCAGGAATATCAAATGCTCTGACAAAGGAGGCGGACGCTATGCATGAACAGACTATGACATTTTCGGTAAATGATGACAAAGAAGCTGAGCTGAAGAAAAAGCTGACTATCATTTACGACGCGCTTAAAGAAAAAGGCTACAACCCGATAAATCAGATAGTTGGTTATATTCTGTCGGAAGACCCGACATACATAACCACTTACAACAACGCGAGAAGCCTTGTGCGCCACATTGACCGCGACGACCTGCTGCAAGCGCTCGTCAAGTCGTATCTGAGCAATTAAGCCAAATGAAAGACAGACCGTGTACCGTGGGTATGCGGTCTTATATTTTGTGTATTATTTTGCATAGGCGGCAAATACTATTGAAAACAGCAGTTGAGAGGAGTATATAAAATGAAGATAATAAGGACTGCTTTGGCGATAGTGGGCGCGGCTGCTCTTGCAGGAATGGGCGCAGGTGCGGCAAAGAGCGCGGGACTTTGGAGCGAAGACTGCGAGAGATACATTCAGGCGGCTGAAAGTTATGTGCGCGGTGCTGTTGATGTTTTGGAGAATGTGAACAATGTGGGGCTGAGCACAGAAAAGCACGGCTACGGGCAGGGCGTTATTGTTGACGAAGAGAACCGACCCGTTGGGGCGACCGATTTTAACGCGGCGTACTCGCAGTATGGGGCATATGCGCTGAAAGATACCGACGAAAAGGTTATTTACCTGACGTTCGATCAGGGGTATGAGAACGGCTACACGGCGAAGATCCTGGACGTGCTGAAAGAAAAGGACGTAAAAGCGACGTTTTTTGTTGTAGGCGATTACGCGGAACGCAACGAAGAACTGGTCAGGCGCATGATAGACGAGGGGCACGCGGTGGGCAATCACACGATGTCACACTATTCGATGCCCGACCTTTCGCAGGCAGAGTGCGCGGAGGAGATAAACTCGCTGCATGAGTATGTGAAAGAGCATTATGGCTATGAGATGAAGCTTTTGCGCCCGCCGATGGGGGAGTTTTCGGAGGCTTCGCTGGCGTACACCAAAGACTGCGGCTATGAGACGGTGCTGTGGAGCTTTGCATACGCCGACTGGGACGTGAACGCACAGCCTGACCCTGCGCAGGCGAAAGAGAAGATAGTTTCGGCGGCGCATAATGGCGCGATATACCTGCTGCACTCGGTCTCGCAGACGAATGCCGAGATACTCGGCGAGGTGATAGACAGTTTGAGGGAGCAGGGATACACTTTCGGAGAGCTAGAAGTCAGAGGTTAGAGGTTAGAAGCGGTTCTACTCGTTTGAGCAGAGCCGTTCTTTCTGCATATATTGTTTGCGCTTACGCGCGGCGCAGGAGCGCAAACGTTTAATGCCTGCATTCAGATGTTTTTAAATTATATATTATAGCCCACCCAATGACCGCCCATAGAAAAAGCAAGGAAGTATATTCTTCCAGCGGCGTGAAGAGTGAGTGACTTGGTTTATTTTTGGGGGAGAATCAGAGAGCGTGGGGTGCTGCGCTGAAATTGTGAAAATGCGTTTCTTGCTTCAGCTGCTAGAAGCAAGATAACGAGAGGCAAGAGGCAAGAGAATGCTTTTTATAGTTTAGAGCAAAACTGTAAAAAGCAAATTCTTGCTTCTTGCTTCTATTTAAAGCGCAGGAATGAAAATCTGCCGCAAGAGTTGTTAAATGGCTCTAACATCTAACATCTCACCTCTAGCTTCTAATAGGGCAAGATAACGAGAGGCAAGAGACAAGATGAGCGTTTGCAAAAGTCTGCGCAAAACTGTAAAAAGCAAATTCTTGCTTCTTGCTTCTTTCTAAAGCGAAGGAATGAAAATCTGCCGCAGAGGTCGGGAAGAATGTTTCTAACCTCTAACTTCTTACCTCTGATCTCTGGTAGGATATTCTTCCGGCGGAGCTCGGGGGGACGTGGTTTGTTTTTTGCGCGGCTTGAATGTGGGGCGGTGGTGCGCTCCTGCGCTGCGCGTAAGCGCAAATAATAAGCAAAATAAAAATAACGCGCAAAAGCAGCCTTTACAACTTCTTGCCTCTTGCTTCTGACTAAACCGCAGGAATGAAAATTTGTCGCAAGAGTTGTTAAATGGCTCTAACATCTAACATCTCACCTCTAGCTTCTAATAGGGCAAGATAACGAGATGCAAGAGACAAGATGAGCGTTTGCAAAAGTCTGCGCAAAACTGTAAAAAGCAAATTCTTGCTTCTTGCTTCTTTCTAAAGCGAAGGAATGAAAATCTGCCGCAGAGGTCGGGAAGAATGTTTCTAACCTCTAACTTCTTACCTCTGATCTCTGGTAGGATATTCTTCCGGCGGAGCTCGGGGGGACGTGGTTTGTTTTTTGCGCGGCTTGAATGTGGGGCGGTGGTGCGCTCCTGCGCTGCGCGTAAGCGCAAATAATAAGCAAAATAAAAATAACGCGCAAAAGCAGCCTTTACAACTTCTTGCCTCTTGCTTCTGACTAAACCGCAGGAATGAAAATTTGTCGCAAGAGTTGTTAAATGGCTCTAACATCTAACATCTCACCTCTAGCTTCTAATAGGGCAAGATAACGAGATGCAAGAGACAAGATGAGCGTTTGCAAAAGTCTGCGCAAAACTGTAAAAAGCAAATTCTTGCTTCTTGCTTCTTTCTAAAGCGAAGGAATGAAAATCTGCCGCAGAGGTCGGGAAGAATGTTTCTAACCTCTAACTTCTTACCTCTGATCTCTGGTAGGATATTCTTCCGGCGGAACTCGGGGGGACGTGGTTTGTTTTTTGCGCGGTTTGAATGTGGGGCGGTGGTGCGCTCCTGCGCTGCGCGAAAGCGCAAAAATACACAGTAATAGAGCACTAAATTTGTTAAAAATATTGAAAAACCGCTATAGGGCAGGGTGGGTGAGTAAAAGACCTTGACATTCGGGGACGATGGTGTTATAATGTCTTTAGAATGCGGCGTTATGCCCTTTCTTCGATTTGGCAAAGTCGGTCTTTGACCGTTGACAAGAGGAGGTCATTTTATGAAACTCACGAAAAAATTTCTGGCGGCCGCGGTTTCGCTCACCCTTTCGGCTTCGATGTTGCTTTCGGGCTGCGGCAAGGTAGAGGGCGATGCGGACGACAAGGATGCCCAGAAGGTAGAAAACATCTCTGAAAGTGCGAAAGTGGCGGTAAGCACTGTTGGCAGCACTGCGGAGAACATCAAGGACATTTTCACGGGACAGTCTGACAAGGCATTCTCGGGTGAGATGTCGGTAAGCTTTGGCGCGGACGCTGCGAAGGATCTGGGCGTTGACAAGCTGGAAGACTTCTCGCTGACTTCGGACGTTAAAGCGAAAGACGGCAACTTTGAAACTTTGCTTGGCGTGAAATACGGCGGCGAGGAACTTATCAACGCTGACATAGTAAGGGAAGAATCTACAGGAAACATATACTTTGGCAGCAAGCAGCTTTCTTCGGCGTACCTTTACGTTACGGGCGAAGAAATCGAGGCTGCAATAAGCGAGATCGAGGGCGAGCTCGGCGAGGGAATGAGCACAAACACTCTGGCTGAGATCTTCACTGTTGATCCGTATCTCACGATGAACGGCGAAGAGATGTCTGACGAAGACGTGCAGCTGCTTGAAAAGAAACTTGATGAATACGCCGAGGAGATAGAGAAAAATGCTCCGCAGGGCGCCGAAGGCGAAAAAATTACAGGCGAGATAGACGGCGTAAGTTACACTCTGGACAGCAAAGAATACATAGTAAGCGGCAATGATGCTCTGAACATAGTCACGGCTGTTACAGACAAGCTGAAGGCTGATGACGAACTGCTGGATATGTTCACGAAATATTTTGATTCGCAGCAGGTAGGCAAGCAGGATATTATCGATGCGGTCGATGAGTTTGTTGCAGATATGAAAGACTCGGGCGGTCTTGACGAGACTGTGCCGTTTACCGCATACTATCAGGATGATGAATTTGCAGGTATGGCGTTTAATGTTGACGGCGAGTCGCTTGATATGCTGTGGTATGTTGAGGACGAGGCTGCGTGCGCGAAGCTTATTGTTGACGGCACAGATGATGGTGAAGACGTTAATATGACCGCCAGTGCGAACATAGATGGCGGCGCGACCGATGTTTCGGCGAAGCTGGATATACCCGGCGAGGCGAGCATAAGCTTCAAGATAGATGATTTCATGATAGTTGACGAGGAGTCGGGCGCATTTAAGGGCAGCGTTGACATCTCGGTAAGCGACAGTGAGCAAACTATGAGCATCACGGCGAAGTCGGATTCGACGTCTTCAAAGCTGGACATGAGCGCTCAGATGAGCATGAACGGCGAGAAGCTGATGAGTGTATCGCTTACGGGAAAAGAGACGAAAGCTACCGACATAAAGATACCGAGCGGAAAGCTCTTTGATGCGACTGATGATGAGCAGATGGAGCAATACGCGGCGACGATAGACCCCGACAAGCTGCAAAAGGACATAAAGTCGGCTTTGGGTGATGAATTATACTCGGCGATATTCGACAGCGGCTATGATGATCATGATTACGATTACGACATAGATGATTACTATGATCCGTATGAGGAAGACTATGGCAACGGTGTTGGCGATGATGACCAGCCTTACACCGGCATAGGCAAGGCTGACGAATATTTCGGGGATATTTAAGTTAAAGGGATAATAAGAAAAGGAGGCGTAAGGCCTCCTTTTTTTGCACGTAAGCGGCTTAAATATTTGTGTTTATTTCTTTTAATATCTCCACAATTTCAATCTCGCCGTCTACAAGCACTTCCGTTATCGGCTCGTGGTCGTCCTCGTTTGCTCCGTTCTGCCAGTATATCTCTGCCAGACGAAGATTTTCTTCCTCGGAGGCTGTGCCGTCGAAGCATTTATATGCATCGCCAAAATAGCAATTACCGTTTGCCTTTATTTTGGCGACACAGTATGTAGGGCGACCGATACGGGCAAAATATTCGCCCCACCGCACGGCTTCTTCATACGTTTGAGAGACATACAGCGCCGCCATGCGCGATGGATACTGCGGATACTTTTCCCGTCTTACTTTCTCCAGCGCCAGCTCACGCAGGGCAACATCGACCTCGTGGCTGAAGGTTGTTCCCTCATACTTTTTCGGGTTTTTGTAAATATCCTCAACTACGCTCAACTGCGCATAGACTCGTTCGTACACGCCGTTGGGGTTTTCTTCATTCAATACAAAACGCTGACCGACCTGCTTGGGTCTGTCAGAAACTACATGATAAAAATACATATATCCTCCTATTGCGGGAGAACTTATGTAACTCGTTCTCCCTGAATTTATTTGATTTTTGTGAAACGTTTGAAAGCTTCTGTAAACATTATGTTCACTTCCCTTTTTAAATTTGGCCGCAATGCCTTAATTATAATATCATACGGTTTTGGGAAGTCAAGAGAAATGTTTTGGGGGATCATAATATACTCTGCCCACAGAACGCCCAACGAAAAGAACACTGGAAGAATATTCTTCCAGCTGTGTGGGGAGAGAGCCGGAAATGGGGAGTGGGCAGAGAGTGTGGGGGTGGTGCGCTCCTGCGCGCTGCGAAAGCAGCAAAAACTTTTTACTTTAGACAGGTTTACAGCATTTGATGTTAAAACGCGCTTGCTGAAAAGTTACAGAAGATTACGCACAAAGTTGGGATAGCACACACATTGACCGACATTTGTGGGGCGGTGAACAGCTCCGCAGGCGGCGCGTAAGCGCGAATATATCATGTTCAGAACTCGGTCAAATTTGTAAACAGCTTTATATCATCTGCAAATATTACCAGCCAGCAGTCGTAGCCAAGTTTGAGCTTATGCGCGATTGCAGCAAAAAATTCTTTGCGGTCGATAAATTCGTTATGATAGTCTAAATACGCAGGAATATATATGACAGGTATTTCTTTGCTATTGAGATAGTTTTTACTTTTTGGGTCGTTGGTCGGCAGTATATAGTTGCAGCTCAAAGTGCCGCGCTCGGGGCTGTTATATTCAAATTCTATGTAAAAATTATACTTGCCCTGGATCCATCTGCCATAGGTTTTGTTTTCCTTGAACTTTAATATTTTGGCATTCGTTTTTACTCCGTATTTTCGGAAGATCTCTGTAAGCGCTGCTTTTTCTTTCTTGTCGTCGTTGAACGACTTTATGAAGATAAAAGCAATAAATAAAATTGCGAACGCCGCGCCTGCCACAGGCACTAGCAGATCTAGCAACTGTTGACTCATTGTTTCACCTCATTGATCTTTATCAAACCGCTCGAGAAAGCTATGGCGCTTCCCATTGGATTTGAAACCTATCAGCGTATCGCAGTCGGCGGTGGAGAGGGCATGGAAAATATTTTGCTTGACGTTTGGCACATCTTTCTCGATCTGCGCGATAAGCTGCTTTACATAGGCGCGTTTTGAGGCGTTTTCGCCCTGCGAAAATTTGCAGGCACAGCGCAGAAAACTCAGACCGTTATCTTCAGCCCAGCTTACAATATCGCTCTCGCGGACGGTGCATATGGGGCGGATAAGCCTCATGCCCTCAAAATGGTTGCTTTTGACCATTGGGAGCATACCCTGTATCTGACCGCCGAAAAACATACCCATGATGGTGGTTTCTACGACATCGTCGAAGTTATGACCGAGGGCAATCTTGTTGCAGCCTAAGGTTTGCGCTGTTTTATACAGCCAGCCGCGGCGTTTTTGTGCGCATACGAAACAGGGCGATTTTTCGGACTGCTTCTCTGACTGCTCGAGCACGTTGGTTTCAAAAATATGGACGGGTATTTCAAACGCGGCACAGTTTTCCTCTAGTTTTCGGCGGTTTTCTTTCGTATAGCCGGGATCCATGCAGATATACTTTACGTCGATATCGTCACGCAGGCGCGAGAGGTGTTTCATCAGCATGGCGAGAAGCGCGCTGTCTTTGCCGCCCGAGAGGCAGACTGCAATTTTGTCACCCGGCTCGATAAGGCGGTACTGTGATATTGCTTTGAAAAACGGCGTAAGCAGGGTGTGCGAATACGCCGTTGTTATGCTTTGCATGATCGTTTGCGCCCGAGTCAGAGCGCGTTTATTACTTTTCATAAATTATATCCTTTACGACTTGGGAGGCGATAATCAGCCCTGCGGCTGACGGCACGAACGCACAGCTTGACGG
The DNA here is from genome assembly GCA_947624375.1 of uncultured Clostridia bacterium. GTDB lineage: Bacteria > Bacillota > Clostridia > Oscillospirales > Ruminococcaceae > UBA7477. The sequence continues at coordinate 22,306 of CANQKD010000007.1, forward strand.
AGTGCGCGCGCCTGTTCTGACCGGCGGCTCTTTTGAATAGACACATCTAAGGCTTTTAATGCCGCGCTTTTTAAGCTCTCGGCGCATTACTCTTGCCAGAGGACAGACGGAAGTTTTATAAATATCTGAAACTTCAATAGCGGTGGGGTCGAGCTTGTTGCCCATGCCCATACTGCTTATTATTTTTACGCCCTCTTTTTCTGAACGGGTGGCAAGCTCTATTTTTGCAGACACGTTATCGACGGCATCTACGATATAGTCATACGCGGAAATATCGAAAGAATTTGCGCTTTCGGGCAGATAGAGCATTTGCAGAGGGGTGACAGAGCAGTCTGGAGCGATATCTTTCACGCGCGCGGCAAAGGCTTCTACTTTAGGCACACCCACGGTGCTGTGCGTGGCGATTATCTGGCGGTTTATATTATTTAATGAAACTGTATCGCTGTCAATAAGTGTTAAACTGCCGACACCGCTGCGTGCAAGTGCTTCAACTACATAGCCGCCCACGCCGCCGACACCGAAAACAGCTACTTTTGCCTCCGCAAGCTTCTGGAGGGCTTCTTCGCCGAGGAGGGAGGCGGTTCGGGAAAATTCTTCAGGTACTTTCAACTTTGCGCTTGCCTCCTTTTCTGGTATTGGCTATCTGCGAGAGGGCGGAATAAATTACTGAGAAAACGGGGATAAAGAATATCATGCCCAAGATGCCAAACATATCGCCGCCGATTATTACCGCCAGCAGAGTCCACAGGGGCGGCAGACCCACCGAACCGCCGACGACTCTGGGGTAGATGAGGTTGCCCTCAAGCTGCTGGAGTACAAAAAACAGGACAACAAACCAGACGGCTTTTACAGGCGAAACTATGACGATAAGCACCACGCCGACCGCGAGACCTATGAACGCGCCGAAGATCGGAATCAAAGCGGAGACCGTGATAAGTGAGCTTACGACCAGCGCATAGGGGAAGCGGAACACAGTCATAGAAACGAAAAACATAAGACCGAGTATGCAGGCTTCGAGGCACTGACCGGTTATGAAGCTTGAAAAAATCGAGGAGATATTGCGCAGCTCTTTGAAGACGCGCTCTAGTTTTACACAGTTGAAATGCGCGGCGAGAAACTTTTTAGTCTGTGCCATTATTCGCTCTTTTTCGCTTAGCACGCTTACCATTATTATAAACGATGCTATGAAATAATACACCAGCATGGCGGCTGACTTTATGATAAGAAACGCGAGGTCAATAGCAAGCGGTGAGCCTTTTACAGCCCAGTTGGCTATCTTTTCGGCAAGCTGAGATTTATCGTAATCAAAGATATAATAGGCGAGGGTGGGTGAAAAATCTTCGATATCACCGCGGTGCTGAGAGAGTTTTTCGGGCAAAAGTGCGGCTGCATCGCGAAGAGATGACATACTGTCGCGAAGCTCGGGGATAACAAGGAAAAGCACAAAAGCTATAACGCCTGCGATAAGAAGCACTGTTACTATAATACTGCACGTGCGAAGTATACGCTGTTCGTTTTCGGAAAGGGTGAACTTCATGTCCGGAAGTTTGGACTGCTTACCTTTAGATTTGATGTCCGTTTTATTGGTCTTTTCTTTTTTAAAAGAAGCACGAATGCGGACATAAAGGCGCTCCAGCGCTGACATAGGGATATTGACTATAAAAGCAGCCGCAAGACCCGTAAAGATGGGAAAAAACGCCGATGATACGAACCTTGCGGCATCAACGGCTTTGTCTGTTTTATAGACGCAGAAAAGACACGCCGCGCCAAAAAACGCGACGGCTGCTATCCTTAAAATTACTTCCTTTTTCATGTTTATTCGTCCTTGGGTACTATGAAAACTATCTTGCCTGTGCGCTTGATGTAATAGATGATGTCCAGATTTTCACCCACATTCGGTATATCGCTGGTGGGGTAGTAGACTGTGCTGCGCTTGTTGCCGGCGGCATCTGTAAACTCGATATCGGCACCCAGAACGCCGCTGGTGTTTTTTACGGACGTTATCGTTGCCTGCGTTTTTACGCCTTTTTTCTCGAGCTTTTTATACTTGCGCAGTTTTTTCAGCATTCGCATGACGAGCGACCAGCCCAAGAATTCTACAAAAAGCAGGACTACATCGAACATTATGATCATCGAGCGGCTGGGTATCTGGTAGAGCACGTCGGTGTGCTTTTTGCTGTAGTAAAGGTTGAGTTTATCGCCTTTTGCGATGTTTTGCTTAACTACGGCTTTGGCGAAAACTTCCTCGCCGCCGTCGCTGGCATATACGACCTTTACCTTGTCGCCGCCGAGGTCTTCTACCACCGTTGCGGCGACCATTTTGCCGTTGAAGATGTAGTCCACTTGTTTGTACTGAAAAACTACCACTGTCACGGCGAGTATTACAAGCGCAGCCATGAGAAGCGCCGAAAATTTTATAAGTCCTTTTTTGTTGAACATACTCACACCGCCCTAATAAATTATTGCTCCCATATCGTTTGCTATGCTTTCAAGGGTCTCTTCATCTATGCCGCACTTTGAGTCCACGAGCGCTCTGCCGTTGTAATACTGAAGTGCCATTCGCAGTGCCTCGGGGTTTTCGGTAGTGAACATAATAGGTCTTGAAAGATAGTGCATATTCTGACTGAAACGAAAACCGTCGTCAAATTCTGTTATTATTATGCTAATGCAGTCGTAAGATTCATCTTCAAGATCTACAAGCTCGGTAGCCATATCGCACTCTATATCTATAAGCGGCGAAAAGGTCATGCTTTCGGGGCTTAAAAAGAACGCCTGCTCCTCGTTTGCGGCAACGAAAGATATATCTTCCTTTTGCGCGCGCTCACCTATGCGGCGAAGCTCTACCGCTGCCACCTGCATTTCAGCCTGCGATATTTCACGGCAGTCAAACATATCAACGCCGCTTGAAATGAGCTTGCGCAGATCTTGCACCTTGACGTTCCCTGCATAAAGCTTTGCCATAAGCGGTATGCGGCTGTAGGGGTAAAGCTGCGTGAAAAGCTCGTTCAAATGCTCACTGTCGGCGCAGCGCACACACAGAGCGGAAACGCCGATATTTTGCAGAGAGATCAAAAACGCAAGCTCTGCGCCGCCCATAGTTTCAATGTCTTCATCTTTGGCATCTAAAACCGCGACTATCGGTTTTTCAAGTCTGCGGCAGGCGAAGGTTGCGGCACGGATCTCTGCCAAAGATGTCATATCCTCAAGCAGGAAAAATTCGCAGCCCTCTTCATCGAGCGCATAAGCCTTATCGTAAAAAACATCGGTCATCTTAAAAAAACTGAGTTCGCCGAAAGGTTCGCAGGGTTCGCCCAGAGTGGTGATAACGCCTGCTTTTTCGGCTGTTATAAGTAGTGGCAGCGCGCTGCCTCGCGGTATCTGACTGTCGTCCATTTTTCATTTCCTTTCAAAATAATGTTTATCGTGATCTTGCGGTATCCCGTATATCGGCGGTGAGTGCGATAGAAAACTCTCCTGCCGCGACGTTACCGAGCTCCAGAGTATAGGTGAGGTCGAGAGCGAGATGTCTGCCGTCAAAATCGTATTTTATATTGTTTGTGGTGACGTAAAAATTCAGCGCGCCGAACGGTGTGACATAGTTGCTGATGTGGCGTTTGCCGCTTTCTAAAATAAGCTTTGAAGCGCCGCCCACACCTCGCTGCAATATAACATAGGTATCGCCGCCGCGTTTGCTGACTATTATGCGCACCTGCGTTTCGCCAAAAGACTGATCCATTACTTCGTCATATGTTATCTCGCAGCCGTCATCGGTCACAAGAAGTTGTCCGTCGCTGTCTATCTTCATGCTTGAAACTTCTTCGCCGTCGCTTTGGGTGCTTTCAAGATGTATCAGGCATCTTTGGGGTATGTTGTTCATTTGCGTGGCAACTCCTTATATCAAAGAATACACTTTTTTACAGATGCATTTATATCGCTGCCGAGAAATGCAGCTACGTTGTCTGCAAAAAGTTCTTCGCTGTCGGTACAGTAGAGACTGCAAGAGCCGCCCTCGGTCTTATCGCTGAGGAGGTGCTTTTCTGAAAGCAATGAAAGCGCATATTTTGCTGCCTCTGCCCCCGGTGAGATAAGCGAAACGCCGCTTCCCATTATATCAGAAAAAATATCTTTAAGCAGCGGATAGTGGGTACAGCCCATAATGAGAGTATCTACATTTTCATCTGCCATTTCGCTTAAATATTCATCTGCTATCAGGCGCGTTACTTTGTTTTCTCTGTCGGTATAGCCGTTTTCAACAAGCGGCACGAACATAGGGCAGGCGCGCGAAAAGACCTGAATACCGGCATCAATTGCCTTTATAGCGTTTGTGTAGCACTGACTGCGCACCGTGGCAGGCGTGCCGATAACGCCTATTCTGCCGTTTTTAGTTTTCTTTACTGCGGCGCTTACGGCAGGGGAGATAACGCCGCTGAAATTTTCAACGCCGCTGCCGTCAAATATCGGAACGCTTTCCATGACCGAAGAAACTGTACCGCAGGCGACCAGCACAAGTTTTACATCAAATTTCTTTAAAAAAGCTATATCCTGCCGGGCATACGCGGCTATTGTTTCACGGCTTTTAGTGCCGTAAGGCACACGCGCGGTATCGCCCAGGTAGACTATATCTTCATGGGGCAGAAGCTCTTTGAGTTCTTTAAGACAGGTGAGACCGCCGATGCCCGAATCGAACACTCCTATAGGTCTGTTAGCCGCTGTCATAGCTGTGTCCTTTCAAAGGCGAGGGAAATAAGTCTGTCCATTTCCTCCTGCGCAGGCATACCGGTGTTTTCCATAAGTTTGGGGTACATACTTATAGGGGTGTGCCCGGGCATGGTGTTTATTTCATTCAGAACCACTTCGCCGTCCTTGGTGTAGAAAAAGTCAACTCTGGCAAGACCTTCGCAGCCTATAAGGCGGTATGCTTTGTCGGCTGTGTCGCGAACGCGCTCTATAACATCTTTGCCGAAAGTGGCAGGTATCTTGGTCTGCTCCTGCGGCACGGTATACTTTGCTTCGTAGTCGTAAAAATCGTTGGCAGGCATTATTTCGCCTACGGTGGAAACGGTGAGTTTATCGTTGCCCATAACGGCGCACTCGCACTCTATGCCGTCGATACCCTGTTCAACAAGAACTTTGGTATCGTGCGAAAACGCGGTCTGAATGCCCTCGCGCAGCTGTTTTATGCCATATGCTTTTGAGATGCCGACCGACGAGCCGCACCGCGAGGGTTTTATGAATATCGGGAATTTGAGCTGCTTTGTTATCTCCTCGCAGTATGAGTCCAGCCTGTCGAGGTCGCGCAGGCGCACGGGCAGCCATTTTGCCATTTTTATGCCGCCGCTTTCAAGTATCCTGTGCGCGAACTCTTTATCCATACAGCAGGCAGACGAGAGCATATCGCAGCCGACGTAGGGTATCTGGGACATCTGGAAGAGCCCCTGAATTGAGCCGTCCTCGCCGTTTTTGCCGTGCAGGGCAGGGAAGATGCAGTCTACTTTCAGTCGGCTGACCTCGCCGTCGGGCATGGTCTCGATGAAGCCTCTATCGAGGGGGTCGGGGCTTAAAATGCAGGGCACGTTATCGCTGTGCTCTACCCACTTGCCGTTTTTTATCTCCTCGACGCTGCCGATATAGTGCAGCCAGCGCCCTTTTTTGGTGATGCCCACCATAATTACTTCGTACTTGTCGCGAGGGATGTTGTTTATGATATACGATGCGGAAATGAGCGAAATATCGTGCTCGTTTGATCTTCCGCCGAATATCACTGCGACTCTTTTCTTTGCCATTTCAATGCCTCCGGTTTCTTTGTGTATATTTATGAATGAGTGTTATAGTAGCAGAATTAGTGAATAGTGAATATTGAATAACGAATAGTTAATAGATAAGGTGCGGCTCACGCCGCGTATTTTAAAATCTTGTCAAGAAAATAAGAGTTTTCGGTCAAGCCTTTTTCAAAAGGCTTGCGGGGTGTGGGGCAGAGCCCCACGAAAGACACGATAAGCGCTCCGAAAAAGGTGAATTGAAAAACAATCCGGTGGATTGTTTTTCAATGAGGACAGCGGTCGCGAGCGACCGCGTGAAGAATTATTTCGCCCCAAAAATTTAAAGCGAAATAATTCTTCGGGCGTTCCCTTTGGGAACGCTAATCCCATGCAAGAGAGGGATTTTCCTTTGAGAAGCTATATCTCTCTTTCCGCGTTCCATTATGGAACGCCGTACATTGTGAAAAAATCATAACTAGTAAATGCGCAAAAGTATTAGCACGCTCAAAATGAGAAGAAAACTAAATGATAGTGGAGCGTTGAACAGCTCCGCAGGCTTGCTGCGAAAGCAGCAATATTATTACGCGCAAAATTGAAGTTATAATTTCTTGCCTCTTGCTTCTCGTTTTCTTGCCTCTAGTAAGTATATTCGCTAAGTTTACATAATTATAATTAGTATACCACAATGCCGCCCGAATGTCAACTGCGGACAGGGGCATATGCTCAAAAGTGAATATCATACATATATATAGGATAAAAGACGGCGAGCTATCGGCATATTATACAATAATTGCAAAAAAGACCGCGAAAATGCTTGACTTATTTTGTTTGATGCAGTAAAATATATTTAACGGCAAATTTGATTAAAACTTTTATTATTTTTGGAGGTAATAAGTATGAGCAAATTCTGTGCAAACTGCGGCGCACAGCTGGATGACAAGGCTGCATTCTGCAAACAGTGCGGAGCTAAACAGCCCGAAACTGCTGCTGCACCCCAAGCAAATACTGCACCTGCTGAAACTTCTGCACCGCAGACACCCCAAGCACCTGCTTCACCGGCTGCACCCGTTTCTGACGGCTCACCGATAGGGGCTATGGGCGAAAAGCTGGCTGCTATGTCTGCAGAGCAGAAGAAAAAGATAGGCATTATATCTGCCATAGCTGCTGCGGCTGTTATACTGGTGATAGTTGTGGTTTCTGTCATAGTATCTTTGACAAAATATCAGAAGATAGACTGCAAGGACCTGGTTTATGTATCTTACACCGGCATTGACGGCAAAGCGACCGCAAGTGTTTACCTTGCGACACCGGGCAACATACAGTACAACGACCCGACTTTTGACAGCAAGTTCAAAGAATCAAAATACTATGACGATTATGATTACGACGGTTTTGCATCTTCGCTGGCTTCAAAGTGGCTGCTTGACGATGACGACAAGGATTTCAAAGATGCATGGACAAAGTTTGATTCCAAAAAGGATATTAAAAAGGCTCAGGATAAGCTTGAAGATGTTGTTGAGTTCAAGGTAGACGAGGATAAGCTCAAGAACCTTAAAAACGGCGACACGATAGAAATAAAGGTAAAATACAAGGAAGACAAACTGAAGGACAAGAACATAAAGCTTGAAAACACCGAATTTACCATAACGGTAGAGGGTCTTACCGAGGCTGAAGTGCTCGATCCGCTTTCTAAAGTTACGGTATCGTTTGAGGGCGCTGACGGTCACGGCACGATGAAGATAAACACTGATGCGCTTTCTGAAGATGAGAAGGAACTGTTTTACATCTCCTGCGATCAGTCTTACGACAGCGATCTTTCAAACGGCGGTACTGTTACAGTAAAGGCTGAATGTTATATGTCGATGTCTGACGGATATTTAATATACGACAAAAAATACTACACCTATGACGAAAACGCCATGAGCAGAGATTTCACTGTTGAGGGTCTTAAAGAGCTTGCGGTTTTAGATCCGTTTGAGGGAGTAGAGATAACTTATTCCGGCGTTGCACCCGACCTTGATGTTTCTGTAAATACCGACAACTGCCCGGAGGTAGTAAGAGATTACATATACTTTGATATAGACGACAGATACGATCTTGCCATAGGCGACACATTTACTGTTACGGCGAGCGTTGATTCATGGTATAATGAGGATCTTGCTGAACAGGGCTACAAGCTGGAAAGCGAAGAAGTTACAAAGCAGTTTACCGTTGAAGAAACTGCGCCGCACTACATAAACGACCTTAGCGAAGTTGCCAATATTGACATGGATGTGCTTTATGAAAGCCTGCTGGAGGACATTAACGACAGCGTGGACAGCGCATATCTTGCAGGTGAGAGAGTGTTCGACTATGATGAGGACGGCAAGATAACCAAGATAAAGTCTGTAACTCTTGATGACACATATCTGGTCGCGCCGAAAGATGCCGCTAACAGCTCAAACAAGCTGTATCAGTTCTTCAAGGTAGAAACGACCTGCACTGTTGAGGGCAAGAGCAAGAATATAACGTTCTATGTTCTTGATGAAGCCGATTCTGCATACGTTGACGGCGGAGAGCTTAAATATGACGACTACTGGGTATATTACTATGTATCGCAGAAGAAGTCTGAGATGTTGAAAGAGTATGTAAACAGCGACAGCAACAAGGAAGACGGCAAGGTAATAACCAGCATCAAGGCAGGCGAAACACCCGAAGAAAAGCCTGCTGAGAGCGAGCCTGACGACAGTTCTTCAAAGGCTGATGACAGTTCATCAAAGGCTGATGACAGTTCTTCAAAGACCGATGATAGTTCATCGAAAACAGACGACAGTTCCTCACAAGCCGCGTAATACACGCGTGCATATATGAACAGCTACAAAACGGGAAGGCTCTCACATTTATTTGTGAGGGCTTTTCTGTGTGCGATTTGTCAATTTTGAGCCTGTGAGAAACAATAATTTTATAGCAGGGTACGAAAATATGTGAAAGTTTCAAAACTTGCTTGACATGGCAATTTCGGTGTTATATAATTATTATATATTTGATAAAATCGAATTGGAGGGGAAAGCGCTTTATGCTTAGTTTGAAGAATATAGTCAAAGACTACCCGATAGGCGACGAAGTTGTTCACGCGCTGAGAGATGTAAGCATAGATTTTCGCGAAAACGAATTTGTGGCGATACTGGGTCACTCGGGCTGCGGCAAGACAACGCTTCTGAACATTATCGGCGGTCTTGACAAATACACGAGCGGCGACCTTGTGATAAACGGAAAGTCTACAAAAGAATACAAGGACAGAGACTGGGACACATACCGCAATTATTCGATAGGTTTTGTGTTTCAAAGCTACAACCTTATTCCGCATCAGACGGTGCTTTCTAACGTTGAGCTTGCGCTTACGCTTTCGGGCGTTTCAAAGTCGCAGAGGCGGCAGAGGGCAATAGACGCGCTGAAAAAGGTAGGTCTGGGCGATCAGATAAACAAAAAGCCCAATCAGATGTCGGGCGGACAGATGCAGAGAGTTGCTATTGCGCGTGCGCTTGTAAACGATCCCGATATTCTGCTTGCCGACGAGCCGACGGGTGCGCTGGACTCGGAGACGAGCGTGGCTATTATGGAGATACTCAAAGAGATCTCGAAAGACAAGCTTATTATAATGGTAACGCACAACCCCGAGCTTGCGGAGAAGTACGCCACCAGAACGATAAGGCTGCTTGACGGCAAGATAACGAGCGATTCGCAGCCGTTTACTATAGACGAGCAGCAGGCTCTTAAAGAGGAAGAAGCGGCAAAGAACGCTCCCAAGCCGAAGAAGACTTCGATGTCGTTCTTTACGGCGATGTCACTCAGTCTTAACAACCTTATGACGAAAAAGGGCAGGACGTTTCTGACCTCGTTTGCGGGAAGCATAGGCATTATAGGCATTGCTCTGATACTTTCGCTGTCGCATGGTGTACAGTCGTACATTGACAGGGTGCAGGAGGACACGCTTTCAAGCTACCCTCTTCAGATAGATGCGCAGACCATTGACTACACGGATATGTTCCAGACGGCGGCAGGTGATGCGCCCGTTCAGCAGGAGCGAGAGGAAGACAGGATATACTCGAATGACATGATGTTCACGATGATGAACACGATGATGAGCCAGGTAATTACCAACAATCTTAAAGATTTCAAGACGTTTTTAGAGAGCGATGAGAACGGATTTGACGAGCTTGTTACCGATATTCAGTACAGGTACACAACGCCGATGAACATATACAATGCTGATACATCAAACGGGCTTGTTAAGGTGAACCCTACCACGCTTTTTGAAGATATGTATGCGGCGATGGGACTTTCTTTCAACATGGAAAGCAATGCGAGCTCGGTATATTCTTCGACAATGTCGCAGATGGGTGTATGGACGCAGATGCTTGACAATGACGAGCTGCTGGCTAATCAGTATGATGTTCTGGCAGGAAGAATGCCCGAAAATTACAACGAGGTAGTTTTCATTGTTGACGAGAACAACGGCGTTGCTGACACGGCTCTGTACGCGCTGGGTCTGAAAGATTTTTCCGAGATAGAGCAGATGCTCAAAGATGCCATGGCAGGCAAGCCTATTGAAAAGCAGGATATAGAGCAGGTATCTTACAGCTTTGATGACATACTGGGGCTGGAATTCAAGCTGATGGTGAACACCGACTACTTTGCCAAAGAAAACGGCAGGTGGGTAGATAAATCGAAAGATGATGCATATGTTCTGAGCAAACTGGGCGACTGCGAGACGATTAAAGTTGTTGGTATCATAAAGCCGAATGAAGAGGCAGTTGCTACATCGGCGGCAGGTGTTATAGGCTACCGCGGCGAGCTTATGGACAGACTTATTACAAAGGTAAACGAGAGCGAGATTGTTAAAGAGCAGCAGGCTGACCCGGAGACTGACGTATTCACGGGTATGAAGTTTGAGGGCGGCGAATTTACCGAAGAAATGCTGCAAGAGTATCTGGCGACACTGCCCGAAGATCAGCGCACGCAGATAGAGCAATCAATTGAGCAGATGGAAGCCATGGGAATGACACTTCAGCAGATAGTGGAGATGTCGGGCGAGCAGTTCCAGACGAATGCGACCTATGAAGGAAACTTATCTTTAATGGGTGTGGCAGACCTGAGCGAGCCATCGAGCATACTTATTTACCCGAAAGATTTTGAATCGAAAGAGACGATCACAGACAAGATAAGCGGCTACAACGACAAGGTAGGCGAGGAAAACGAGATAGTTTACACCGACTACATAGGTTTGCTGATGAGCAGCGTTACGACGATAATAAATGCGATAAGCTACATTCTTATTGCGTTTGTGGCGATCTCTCTGATAGTTTCGTCTATTATGATAGGCATAATAACCTACATCTCTGTACTGGAGAGGACGAAGGAGATCGGCATACTGCGTGCGATAGGCGCTTCAAAGAAGGATATATCGCGCGTGTTCAACGCTGAAACGCTTATTGTGGGCTTCGGCGCCGGAGCGATAGGTATTATAGTCACGGTGCTGCTGAATATACCGATAAACATAATAATAAAGCACATTACAGACATTGGCGGACTTTCAAAACTGCCGTTTGTGGGCGGTGCGGCGCTTGTGATAATCTCTATGCTGCTGACGCTTATTGCAGGACTTATACCCTCTCGCTTTGCGGCGAAGAAAGACCCTGTTATTGCACTGCGCACAGAATAACAGATATACAGAAAAAACAAAGCCATGGAATTTTTCCGTGGCTTTTTGTTATGCGGTTGTGTATGTTATACAAATGTGTGGAGAGATCATCTCACGGCATCAAACTTGCTAAGAAGATACATACAGTATTGGTTCATGCTTATACCCTCTTGTTTGGCGTGCTCTGATAAGCTGTGATGCAGCGATTTAGGTATGCGCAGTTTGAATTGTCCCGAATAGCTGTCATCTGACACAGGTTCAGGTATATTTGTATTGTTCTCAATAGCTGCTATAAGCCATTCTTTTTTAGCTTGTTCAGCGTTTTCAAACGCAGCCTGCAAAGTATCGGCGCAGGTCAGACAGCCGGGCAGTTCGGGATAGGAGATAACATAGCCGCCCTCATCTGCATCGGGTATTATCTCTATTTTGTACGGCAGTTTTAAGTATTCTTCTAAGGTTTTCATGACATTTCCTCCTCGTTTTCTATGATCTCTTTGACCATGCGCACATAAGCCTTTTTTTATAGGTTTGTGATATATTATACCACGGTGTCATATATGGTGTCAAGCGTTTTTGTAATTTATTTTTGTGTCACGGTGACGCAGTTGTGTATATTATACAAAATTATGGTGGAAATTTCTACAAAAAAAGGGTTGACCGACTGAGGATATGTGCTATAATAAAACTAAAGATAATATTTACGACAAATTTTTCGGGAGGTGCACGGCGATGAGCAAGAAGCAGAAAAGGGTACTTATAATAACCGCTGTTACGCTTTTAGTTGCTTTGGCTATAGTTGCAACTGTTTTGATAGTGGTAAAATATAACGAAAAGAAAAATGCTTTGCTAGAAGGATATGTAACTTTAGAGCAGCTGAAAAAGTCTGTTATACCAGAAAAGACATATGATAATCTTGATCTTTCACACGCCGTTTTGAATATGCCTCAGTTTGATGATATTTATGATATAAAGTGGCAGAAAAACCTGACTCACGATAAAGAACAGTACATGGAAAGCTGTACTAAGATGAGTCAGGATATTTTATCTATGATGGAACAGCATGGGGTCGACAGGTCTGATATCATTGCTGTTGACTATCATTTAAATGAGTCGCCGGACTTAACGCCTTTATATGATGATATGGGGTTTGCAGTCATAAATTACTTTAATCGTAATGAAAATGACTCTCTTATATCCGGTGTTGTGGATTGTGATGACAGCGGTTCGATCATGGCATCTTTTGATAATCCACCGGAAGATGCGCCATATGAAGTGATAAGAAAGACAATACGCTTAGACCTTGGTGAGCAGCCTGACGACAAGATGTACAGGACTATGGACGGCGAAATGAGCGTAAAACAAGCTGTTGAACTGGCGCAGAAGTATGCTGATAAATACTCGGAATATGTAGGCGGAGAGGCGGTGCCGGCTTATGTATATGTAAAACAGTTTGCGCAGGAGAATCAGCCGCCGACAGATGAGACGGTAGATAACAAAAATCCGTATTGTTTTACAGTTGTGTTTAATAAGGTATATGAGGGCGTGCCGTTTTTCAGCAACGGTTTTCAGCAGCATATGACAGAAGATGATGAGGGTGAATATATTTTTCGTCAGCCGCAAATGGTAATAACGATAGCCGAAAAAGACTGCTATAATACGTTTGAATCGCTCAACGGCTACCCTGTTTTGGAGGCTGTAAAGCACGAAGAAAACAAATACATATCATTGCAGACGGCTTGCGACAAAATAAGCGAGTTGTTCGCACCGCGCAGTGAGCACGTGATAGACGAAATATCGTTTAATTATGCGCTTGAGTATAAGTTTGGTGATGAGGACGGCAGCATACATCAGGCTATGCCATGCTGGTGTTTTTCGGTTTATGACTCTGATCCGTCAGTTTCAATGATAGAAGATACGATATATGTTGATGCTGTGACGGGTGATGTGTATTTCAAGACGGAAGAAAGTGCGGGGTATTTTAAGAGCGAGGAGACGGACGAATACATAAAGTAATTTTCACATATAAAAGGCGCAGAGATACTGTGCCTTTTTTGTTGTGTATATTATACAAAATTATGGCGGAAAATTCTATAAAAAAAGGATTGACCGACTAAGAATATGTGCTATAATAAAACTAAAGATAATATTGCGACAATTTTTTGGGGGGGTGCACGGCTATGAGCAAGAAGCAAAAACGGATAATTACAATAACCGCTGTTACGCTTTTGATCGCGGCGGTGATAGTGGCTGCTGTTCTGACGGTGGTAAAAATAAGCGAGAAGAAACGCGCTGCCAAAGAAATATATGTAACTGCGGAGCAGCTGAAAGAGACCAAATTACCCGATAAAACTTATGATAATCTTGATCTTTCAAACGCTGCTTTGAATATGCCGCAGTTTGATGATATTTATGATATACAGTGGTCGCTGAATGATAATTACACCGAGGAAGAATGTATTACACTATGCGATGAAATAGGGCAAAAGGTCTGGTCGGGGTTAGAACAGCGCGGCATGGATATGTCAAAAGTTGTCTGCCTTGATGATTATGAGAATGAACTGCCTGACAGAAAACCGCGTTTCGATAAAGTAGGGGCTTCAATTTCTTTTGAGAGTACAGACAAGCCGGACGGTATGTATAGGACTACCTACGGATTTGCGGTTTTTGATACCAACGGAACTATGCAGATGTATTGTTATCCGCCGAGCAGACCGCAGATGCAATATAGTATAAGAAAGATAATACGCCTTGACCTCGGCGAGCAGCCTGACGACAAGATGTACAGAACTGTTGACGGCGAAATGAGCGTAAAGCAGGCAATAGAGCTGGCACAGCAGGAGGCGGAAAACTATTCGCAATACATAGTCGGAGAAGTGAGACCTGCATATGTATATGTATATCAGTATGATGAAGGCTACTCTGATCTGCCGGACGAGATAATTGACGAGGACAACGGCAACCCGTATTTTTTCGATGTATACTTTGACAAGGTATACGAAGGTATTCCGTTTTTCAGCAACGGTATGGTGCAGTATATGGCTGAGGCGGAAAGAGGAATGGGCGATATTATTATTCGTCAGCCGCAGATGTTTATAGAAATAGGCGAAAAGAGCGGCGCATGGATAGTTGAAACGGTTTGCGGCTACCCTGTTGAAAAGGCTGTAAAGCACGAAGAAAACAAATACTTATCGTTGCAGACGGCTTGCGACAAAATAAGCGATCTGTTCGCGCCGGGATATGAAATTGCGGTAGATGAGATATCGTTCAAATATGCGCTGAAATTTTTGTTTGCCGATGAGGTCGGCAGCAAGCATCAGGCTTTGCCGTGCTGGTGCTTTTCGGTATACGGACCGCCCGGAAGTTCCATAATGATGGAAAACACGATATATGTTGATGCTGTGACAGGTACGGTATATTTTATGCCCGAGGGCAGTGTGGGGTATTACAGCAGCGATGAGACGGATATGTATATAAATTAGCGAAACAGGGCAAATAAAAAGGCATGGAAAATTCCGTGCCTTTTATTATCTGAACAGGTCGCTGTGGGTGTCGGTCCTTAAAAGCGTGAGCACAAGGACATCTTTGGTTATGCGATACACCAAAAGCCAGTCGGGTTCGATGTGACATTCTCTGACGTCTTTGTATTCGCACGAGTTTACAAGCGCATGGTCGCGGTATTCTTTCGGCAGGCTTTCGCCGCTTGCAAGCAGCCCGATAACTTTCTTTAGTTTGCCGATATTGCAGCCTCGCTTGACGGCAAGTTTGTAGTCCTTTACAAAACTTTTGGTTCGTTGTATCTCGTACTTCATTGGGCGTCCAGATCCTCAAAAAGCGCTTCGACAGTTGAAAAGCGCGGCGCGGTGGGGTCGGTAAGCATACTCTCGCTCTCTGCTATGGCTTTCAAAGTTTCGTCATTTGGCTCGCTGAGGCGTACTTCAAACGGAAAGCCCCTTGAATAGATTGCCTGCCGCAAAAATATATTCACAGCTGTGCTCATATCTACGCCGAGGGCTGAAAAGACCTCCTGCGCGGCTTTTTTGACTTTGGAATTTGTGCGTATCATAAGATTTGTATCATTTTTAGCATTTTTAGCATTATTAGCAGACATATTATCACGCTCCTTTATTATATTATACAACATTTTATTGCTTTTGTAAATACATCTGCAATATTTTTTAGGTATTTTTATTCCTGTTTGCGAGAAGCTGTGCTGTTATGCCTGTGAGCAGACCTGTGAACACCGAAAAGAACGTTAGCACGGCGAGGTAGGTAAACACATACACAGAGCGGTAAAGCACCGCCGCGGCGCACAGCTGACCCACGCCGTGAAGCACAGCGCCCAGCACCCCTGCGAACCATACGTTTTGAAAGCGCGAGAGGCGCAGAAATACCGCCATGGCTATATATGCCAGCGCGCCGCCGCACAGCGAGTAGAAAAACGACACCGCCTGCCCTGCGAAAATACTGCCGAGCAATATTCGCACCGCTAAGACCGCGAGGGCATCGGCAGGGGAAAAGGTACAGAGCATATATAGCGTTATGACGTTTGAAAGCCCGAGTTTAAGCCCCGGGACGGCTATTGGCAGGGGTATTTGCGCTTCGATAGTGAAAATGATAAGCGCAAATGCTGACATCAGCGCGAGAACGCACAGCCTTTGTGTTTTGCTGTGGAAGCTAAACCTGCGCATCTACAGCACCCCCGTTCTCATCGCGGACGACTATCATCAGACCGTGCGGCACGCAGATAACAGGCACCATGCCGTCGCCGATAAAGCCCGTTTTTACGCAGGTCTTGTCGGGGCAGTCGGCAGAGGTGACGCCTATTTTGCCGCTGTGGACTTCTACTGTATTAGTACCTTCCTCACAGGAAATTTCTATGGTATACGGCTGCTGAACGGCGTTCAGATCAATGGTATACAGCAGTTTGTCGTCTTGATAGATATATGCGATCTTACCGGTGTTTTTTCTGTTATATGAATAGTACGCCGCCGCGCCGCTGAGCAAAAGCAAAAGCAGTGTTACGGCGGCGAGTATTACAAAGCTTCGGTGTTTTTTCATGTGCCTTATTTAAAATGCGCTTGCCTGCGATACGGGCGCGAATATCTTCTCTGCCTGATCGTCGGTAAGGTCGATGCCGAAAAGCTCTTTGTAGTAGTCTTTTGTTTCCTGCGTGATGTCTATATCTTCAAACAGCTCTGGGTAGGCGGTCTTGGCAAGCCACATCAGCGTTATCGGGGTATCTATTCCCGCGGTGTAGGAGCGGTACATACCCAGTGGCATTTTGTAGACCTGCTTGTTCTTTACCGCCGAAATGCCCGACCAGTCAAACGCGCCGACGGTGTTATTATACAGGTCATCAGGCTGGGCGGAGTTGAAGTTGGTTATAAATATCATAGAGGGATCCCACGCGTAGACCTGCTCGAGATCTACTGCTGTGGAATAGGCTGTCTCCATTTCCTCGCCGACGTTTACCGCGCCTATGGCATCAGCCCACCACTGACCGAAAAACAGCTTGCCGGATGTGGTTATGCTGCTCTCGCTGTACTGGAAGAGGAAGAAGACTCTTTCTTTTTCGCTTTCGGGGAGATCTTTAACGCGCTGCTGCACCATGTCGTAGATCTCGGAGCTGTACTGCTTGGTGATCTCGGCTTTGTCATTTTCGGGGAAGATCTCGCTGAGCAGGGCTATCCAGTTATCGAGCGTTTCAATGGCGTTATACTGCCATTTTGCAGCAGAAACCGCAACGCCGGGAATGTTTGCTTTGTCAAGCTCCTCTTTTATGCCCTCGGTCTCGGCGCTGTAGAAAACAACATCGGGCTCGAGCTTTATTACTTCTTCTATATTTATCGTTGTGCCGTCTATAAAGCCCGTTTTGGCGCTGAGTATTTCGGGGTACAGTTCGCTGAGAAGGCTGTTTTGTGCGGCTGTCATGCTGGGCTGGGCTATACCCACCAGCTTGTCGGCGCTGTCAAAAAATACAGAGAGCACCGAGGGCAGGGGGTATATGTCGGCAACGACTATGCGCTCTATCTTTTTGGGAAGCGTTACAGTGTTGCCTGCGTGGTCGGTTATGGTTATGGTGTCGCCGTCGGACTGGGTGTCTTCGCTGCTCTGTGTGGTCTCACTGGTTTCATCTGTAACTGCCAATGATGATGTTGTGTCGGAAGCCACGGCAGACTGTGAAGAGTCACTTGCTCCGCAGGCTGCTGCCGACAGGCAGATCGCTGCACAAAGCGCACCTGCCAGAGCTTTTTTAAGTTTTGTGATGATGTTTGTTTTCATAGTTTTCACTCCTGTTATATATTGAATGGTATTCTGGTGACGAGGTCGGGGGCTTGGGCGCTGAACATTCTGCCTGAAAAGCCCTCATGCGCAAGTGGAATAAAGTTTGTACAGTTTTGCACTAGCGGCTGGTAGAGCGGATCGGCTATCAGTACATCATAATTCTGCACTAAGTTTCGCAGGTTTTCTTCGCCGCTCATGAGTGTGCCGCTTCTTAAAAGCTCACTGTCAAACTCGGTAGGGATAGCAGCATCTGCGCCTAAAGCACTGGCAAGGCTCTCGCAGGTAACGCCCTCGCCGATGAGCAGAATTTTCTTGTCGGCGCGAGTGTGTTTTTCATACGCTATGCGGCTTTCGCCGTCTTTGAAGCTTTGGCGGAGGGAAGAAACGATCGCTTCGTTCAGACCTTTTATCGGTCTGCCGACGATGTAGGGAATGCCGTATTCTCGCTGCATTATTTTTGCGGCTTTAAGACCGCCATACGATACTACAAGATTCGCCCACGCGGCTGACGAGCACATGATATTATGCAAACTGTCGCCCATTGCCCACACGCTTTGCACTGCTATGCCGCTTTCTTTCAGCATGGTGCGCATACTGCGAATTTGGGTGTAACAGTCCTCGCCTGAAAAATCAAGCGGGGTCGCGCCGAGAATGTTTATAGACGGCTCTTTGGTTTTTTCACGCGGCTTCATGTGGTGGGCGAACCGCTCCGCGAGGGAGGCGTAAGCCATTTCAACACCCGAAACATAGGTATTCATGCCGTTGGTGGCAAAGCCGAAGGTGGGCAGGGCGGTGCGGCGCTCTATCTCCTTTGCGACTGCCGCGAAATCGGTGCCCGTCATCATCGGAATGGGCGTGCCTGCGATGGCGATGAAGCTGGGCGAGAGCTGTTTGGCGGCATCGGTAACGTCGCTGATGAGTTTTTCGTCGTCGCCCATTATCGCCTCGTGTTCCGTCAGCCCCGAAATGAAAATGAAGCTGTCAAAGTCATACCAGCGCGGTTCATCGTGGGTGGAGTAGGTGGAGTTGCAGCCCGAGGCATCGTGCATGACGACCATGCCGCCGAGTTCGAAAAGCGCGCTGCACACGCCTGAGGAGTCGGAGGCATAGGTTGAAATTGACCTTGCTATCTGTTCAGCATACGCCATGGCAATTGCACCCCATTCCTTTTATTTGTATAAGATTTTTCGTATCTTTTTCATGCTGCCATGCATCTGTTATCATGCCGCAGAGTTTTAATATGCCGCTGTAGCCGTACATTCCGCCGCCTTGCACTATATTGACAAAATACGGTGATGATGCGAAGTAGGCAGCTTTCTGACCTATTGACAAAGTTTTGCAGCTGCGGCAGCGGTCGAGCTCGCGCATTTTTACCTGCACGGTGGCACAGACATCAATATTAGGGTAGTTTTTCTGCAAAAATTCAAGGTCGCTCTTTTCGGCGGCTGAGAAGCTGTCGCAGTAAAGCCTCGTGACGTTTACACCGTGTGTCAGCAGAAGCCGCGCAAGTGAGAGCGGACGAGGTGTGGCGGTGTAGTCTATCTCTACCGGTGCGCCGCCGAGGGTCCGGCAAACGGTTTCTATCGCTTTATCGCACTTTTCGCGCTCTGCATTATAGTCTTTTTCGGGCAAGCCAAGAAGTGTGCGCAGGGTGTTCAGTGAGGCGGATATTTCATCATAATCATAGCTCAGCGGCAGGTAGAGAGCCTTTTGCCCGAGGCGTTTTTCAAGGGCTTCTGCCGCCGCTTTTGCGGAAAGATCAACATAAATATTCGCGAAAGCCTGCCCCATGGACTGGTATCCCTCGTAGGTGTCGAAGTCCTGAATTTGAGAGATCGCAGTGCCGCTTTCTTTGGCGATATCGAAAAGCTCACAGGCTGTGTCTATCTTCAGATCGCTGCCGATGATGTTGAGTTTTTTGGCGCTCTTCTCGCAAGGTTTGATAAGGCTGTAGAGCTGCCGACGCATGGTCTGGTCGGGATTCAGACCGCTTTTGCGCATAATGGGGTCCATATAGCAGTCGGCGAAATCGATGTGCGGATAGCGTTTGCGCAGGATAGAAAAGCAAAGCTGAATATCGCAGCCGACAAAATGATGTATGCAGCTGGTGTAGACCAGCACCGCGCGAGGGGTGTAGTCAAGGGTGTCGATTATCTGCGATACGCCGCTTGTTATCATGTCTTCCATTGTGCCCTCGTAGACGTCGTTTTCTTTTATTTCGATAGTTGAAAAGCGGTGTGAGAAGCCCATTTCGGCTGCGGTAAGAACCACACCTCGCAGGCAGCCCATAGCGCAGATGAAGATCTCGTGCGACTGTGGCAGCAAAAAGCCTGTGTGGACTATGTTCCATGTACCGCGCGCGGCGCAGCTGTACTCGAGACCGCTTTTGAAGGGCGCAGGGTAGGCGGCTGCGGATATTTTCACGCGCGCGTCGCTGTTGTCCTGTTTTCCGCCAATTCGTATAAGCATGATGATCCTCCTAAAGTTTTGTATGTTTGCGCTGTCGCGCACCCTGCTGGAGCTCACACGTTGACCGCCTGCGAGCAGTCGGTCAAGTGCAGAAAAAATCCCTCGCCGCCATAAACGGTCGGCGGCGCACACCTTGCGGTGTGACGGGCTTTTTTCGTTCAACGCCCCACAACGCGCAAAGGTTTTAATTCTTGTCAAGAAAGGGAAAGTTTTCGATCGACCCTTTTACAAAAGGGTCGTGGGGGTATGGGGGCAAAGCCCCCGAAACACGGAGTGCGCTCCGAAAAAGGTGAATTGAAAAACAGTTCGGTGAACTGTTTTTCAAGAGGAAAATCCCTGCAAGAGAGGGATTTTCCTTTGAGAAGACCTTTGCTCTTTTGCCGCGTTCCATTCTGGAACGCCGTACAAAGTGAAAAGTTCTTATAAAATAAATCTATAAAGTATCCCCACCCACTAGCCACCCAACAGAGAGGGCATTGGCAGAATATTCTTCCAACAGCCTTTGAGGTGGGAGTGGATTTCTTTTTTGGGGAGTATATGTGGCAGTTGTATGGCGTTAAACAGCTCCTGCGGTGCACAACAGCGCAAACTTTTAAATAGCTATTGCACACGCAAGCGCGCGCAGAAAAGAGGGCTATGTCTTACCAAAGGGGAGGCTCAGCTTTTAGAAGCAAGATAACTAGAGGCAAGAGGCAAGACGAGCGTTTGGAAAAATTCGCGCTAAACTGTAAAAAGAAATTTCTTGCCTCCTGCTTCTTGTAAATTGCAGGTATGGAAGACTGTCGCAAAGCCTTAAAAACCGTTTCTAACTTCTGACGTCTCACTTCTAACCTCTAGCAGCGGCGCGCACGTTGTGTTTTCGGGGACTCTGTCCCCGTACCCCTGCAAGCCTTTTGAAAAAGGCTTGACCGAAAACTTTTCCGTTTTGGTAAGGCAACTTTAGTGGGGCGTCAAACAGCTCCGCAGGCTTGCTGCGAAAGCAGCATTATATACTACATTCTGCAAGCAGATCATCAGCCAACGCGCGGTAGCACTGCGCCATTTCGCTCTCGGGAAAAGCTGCGACGACGGTGCGGCAAAGCTCTTCGGCTTCGGTTACTGTATCGCTGCGAGGCAGATCGCCGACAATTTTAGTGTCCGCTTTTTTACACATCTGCTCTACCTTTTCATACTCGTTTTTAACATTGCGCCGATTAAGTATCACGCCGCCGAGGCGCGCATAGCCCCTGCCGCGGAAGTTCTCTATCGCTGCGGCGATATTCTCGGCTGCGTGCAGAGCCATGTTTTCGCCCGATGTTACGATGAAGACCGCATCGGCATAGCCCGAGCGCATGGGCATTGAAAAACCGCCGCACACGACATCTCCGAGGACATCGTAAAGCACGACATCGGGCGCGAATTTTTCGTAGGCGCCTTTCTCCTCCAGCTTTTCAAGCGCCGCGATAATTCCCCTGCCTGCGCAGCCCATGCCCGGGGTAGGGCCGCCTGCTTCGACACATATCACGCCGCCCTCGCCGACAGATGCCATTTGCTCCAGCGAAAAGTCGTTTTTATGCTCTCTCACCAGACCGAGCACGGTGGGTATCTCTTTTTCGCCGCGCAAAAGCATGGTGGAATCGGCTTTGGGGTCGCAGCCTATCTGCATGACTTTCAGACCCTTTTGCGCCATTGCGACCGCGACATTTGAAACGGTGGTGGATTTGCCGATGCCGCCTTTTCCGTAAACTGCTATTTTAAGCATATGAAACACTCCATTATTCGATATTTTACTGCGCGTAGGTAGCCTTTACCGAAACGCCGCCCAGAAGTGATAGCTGCGAGACCAAGGTGGCAACTTCGCTGTCGGGGGCATCGAGGCTGAGGTTTATAAT
Organism: uncultured Clostridia bacterium; assembly: GCA_947624375.1. Classification (GTDB taxonomy): domain Bacteria; phylum Bacillota; class Clostridia; order Oscillospirales; family Ruminococcaceae; genus UBA7477. Next base: position 44,370 of record CANQKD010000007.1, read on the forward strand.
ACTGGTTTCCTTGCCGCCCTTGCGGTAGGGAAGCCCCATTCTGCCTATGGTATACCGGCTGTATTTATGCAGTATTTTGTTGATCTTTTCCGCTTGTGAGCGGTCTTTGACTATTATTGAGACAACGGCTATTGAGGAAGCGCTTTGTATATTTTCGCTGCCGTCGCTGAGCTCTATAGGAATGACTGTGCGGAATGTGTTGCTTTTGGTCTCTGCTTCGGTTATCACGGCGCGGACGCCGAATGCCTTTGAAATTGCGCTTTCTGTAACGGTCTCAGCGGTATTGCCGAAAACGCTGCCGCCCTGCGAGAGTATCAGAGAGCGGTTGGCTCTGCCCAGGGCGTGCTCGGGGTAGTGCGTATTGAAAATGCATATCATGCCGCTGCCAGCGAGTTTTGAGAGAATATCAAGCACTATAAGCTGGTTGCGAAAATCAAGGTTTGATTCGGGTTCGTCTAAGATAAGTATCTCGGGCTGACTTGCCAGTGCGCGTGCGATAAGTGTCATCTGAAGCTCACCGCCGCTTATTTGTCTACAGCTTTTTTGCGAGAGGTGCGATATTTTGAGCTGCTGCAAAATTTCTTCTGTACATTTAATATCCTCTTTCTTTGGCTGAGAGAACGCGCCTATGCGGCTGTTTCTGCCAAGAAGAACCATATCAAAAACCGTAGAATTGGGCGAAACACCTCTTGCCTGGGGGACATACGCGAGTTTACGCCACAGGGTACGAGGGGGCATTTTGTCAATTCGTTCGCCGTCTATAAAGCTGCCGCCCTCGCGCCATTTGAGCATACCCATAATACAGCGGAGCAGCGTTGTTTTGCCTGCGCCGTTGGGTCCTAAAACTGCTACTAAGTCTCCGTTTGAGGCTGAAAACTCAACGCCGGAAAAGAGCATTTTATCGCCATTTTTATCGTATGCAAAACTGCCGTTTTTAACCTCTATCGTCACAGGCTCTCACCTCCGCTGCGGCGCATGAGCAGTATGAAAAACGGCGCGCCAATTATTGCGGTAAGCACAGAAATTGGTATCTGCGCGGCTGAAATGCTTCTTGCAAGGGTATCTACCACGACCATAAACGCTGCGCCTATACATATTGAGGCAGGCAGGATATTGCGGTGGTCGCTGCCGAAAGCCATGCGGCAGATGTGGGGTATCAGAAGCCCTACCCAGCCGACCTGACCGCACATTGAAACGCACGATGCGGTAACGGCGGTGGCGCACACAATGGTGACTACACGCAAAAGGCGTATGTTAGCGCCGAGGGAGACGGCTTCGTCCTGCGAGAGTGGAAGGATATTCAGTTTCCAGCGCAGGGCGAAAAGTACTGCAATACCTATTATAATAACGGGTGCGCCCAATGCCAGCGATTTGTAGCCTGCGCCCGAGAGGCTGCCCATGAGCCAGTAGGTTATGGCAGGCAGCTGGGTTTCGGTATCGGCGACGAATTTTACGAGCGACACCAGGGCGGAAAAGAGCGAACCTATCATTATTCCTGCGAGGACGACGGAGCTAAGACCGCTTCTGCCGCCTTTTCCGCTAGCCGCCAGCCAGGTGAGCACAACTGCTGAAATGCCGCCTGCAAACGCTGTGAGCTGAATGCCTATCATGCCAAATCCCAGCAGCATTGCGACTGCCGCGCCGAACGATGTGCCCGATGCCACGCCCAGTGTATCGGGGGTAGCCAGGGGGTTTGAAAACAGGCTTTGAAAGGCCAATCCCGCGACTGAGAGCCCTGCGCCGCAAAGGAGCGCGAGCAAGATCCTCGGCAGGCGTATATTCCACACGACAAGTGCCGCGCCTTTTAGCTCTTTGCCTGCTATGCCGTTGCGCAGAGCGGAGAGTATCTGTGCAGGTGAGTAGCTTATTCTGCCAATGCACAGAGCGGCTATAGATATAATAACGGGAAGCACGACAAGCACTAGTGCGGCTAAAACACCTATTTTTCGCCTGTTTTTACTCATCGGTGCGCGCCCCGTTTTTTGATGTTACGTTTGAATACGCAGCCTTTGCCGATACGCCGTCAAGCCTGCCTATTTTGCCCGAAAGCGCGCTGATAACGCTTTGCGGTGCGTTCACTGCAACGCTGATTATATTTATACCCAGCTCGTGATAGGGTATGCCCATTCTGCCTATCATATAACTGCTGTACTCGTGCAAAATGGCGTTCAAAGCTTCTACGCTTTCACTTTTTTCAACTATTATGCCTATAATGGCAACTCTGTTTTCTATGCTTTCCATGGTGTACCTCTCAAAAAAATACAAAAATTTAAGACTGCCCTCACCCACAAGGGGCAAAGGCAGTCTTTGTGCACCGGCTGAACCGCAAGCGGTTAATTACGGTTAGTCGCAAATATTAACTGTCTGCCGCTTTCACCTCAATAAAAATTTTGGTGTCAGGTGCATTAACATATATATTGTAACATACGGCGGCGCGGTTGTCAAGTATTCTTTCAAGAAAATTTACATCTTGACAAGCGGCGGAAAAAGTGTCATAATATAAAGTGTAAAAGTATGAAAGCTTTAAATCTTTAAATACATAAAATATAAAAAAACAAAGGAGAAATTTTTATGCCCATTACCGAGATACTTGAACGCAACGCAGCACAGTTTGGCGGCGACATCGCGCTGGTGGAGGTAAACCCCGAGATACAGGAGAAAAGGCGCGTAACTTGGCGCGAATATGAGCTTATTGAGCCGGGAGAGTTCTGCCACTACCGCCGCGAGATAACGTGGGGAGTATTCAATGAAAAGGCGAACCGCTTTGCGAATCTGCTGCTCAGCCGCGGCATAAAAAAGGGTGATAAGGTAGGCGTTTTGCTGATGAACTGCCTTGAATGGCTGCCCATTTATTTTGGCATACTGAAGACCGGTGCGCTGGCGGTGCCGCTGAATTTCAGGTATACGAGCGACGAGATAAAATACTGTCTTGACCTGGCGCAGTGCGATGTGCTGGTGTTTGGCCCTGCGTTTATAGGCAGGGTAGAGGAGATAGCTGACGACATTATAAAGAACCGTCTGCTGTTTTATGTTGGCGGCGGTGTTGACAGCGCGTGCCCCTCTTTTGCGGAAGATTACGACCAGCTGGCGGCGAATTGCTCGAGTATTTCGCCCGACATAAAGCTGACCGATGACGACTATGCCGCGATATATTTTTCATCGGGCACGACGGGTTTTCCGAAGGCGATTCTGCACAAGCACAGAAGTCTTATGCAGTCGTGCGAGGTGGAGCAGAATCACCACGGTCAGACGAAAGACGATGTGTTTTTGTGCATACCGCCGCTTTACCACACGGGCGCGAAGATGCACTGGTTCGGGTCGTTCCTTGTGGGGGCGAAGTCGGTTTTGCTGCGCGGTGTAAAGCCCGAGATGATAATAGAAACTGTATCGAAAGAAAAATGCACGATAGTCTGGCTTTTAGTGCCGTGGGCGCAGGACATTCTGGACGCTATTGACAGAGGCGACATTGATCTGAGCAAATACGAGCTTTCGCAGTGGAGGCTCATGCACATAGGTGCGCAGCCTGTTCCGCCGAGCCTTATAACGCGCTGGCTGTCGAAGTTCCCTCATCATCAGTACGACACAAACTACGGACTTAGTGAGTCGATAGGTCCGGGCTGCGTGCATCTGGGTGTTGAGAACGTACATAAAGTTGGTGCTATAGGCAAGGCAGGCTACGGCTGGCAGACGAAGATAATTGACGAAAACGGCAACAACGTTGAGCGCGGCAAGGTAGGCGAACTGTGCGTTAAGGGTCCGGGCGTGATGGAATGTTACTTCAACGATGAAAAGGCGACCAGTGAAGTGCTGAAAGACGGCTGGCTGCTCACCGGTGACATGGCGCAGGAGGATGAGGACGGGTTTATTTTCCTTGTTGACCGCAAAAAGGACGTTATTATTTCTGGCGGTGAGAACCTTTACCCGGTGCAGATAGAGGATTTTATCCGCCGCAGCGACAAGGTGAAAGACGTTGCTGTTATAGGCTTGCCCGACAAGCGCCTTGGTGAGATCGCCGCCGCGATAGTTGAGATAAAGCCTGAGTGCGAGTGCACCGAGGAGGAAATGGAGAAATTCTGCAACGGTCTGCCGCGATACAAAAGACCGCACAAGTTTATATTTGCTGCTATTCCGCGCAACGCCACAGGCAAGATCGAAAAGCCCAAGCTTCGCGAGATATACTGCGGCGAGAGCCTGGTCGCTTCGCAGAACAAAGGATAGTAAGTGTACAAAAAATTCCCTGCTCACGCTTTGTGTGGGCAGGGGCATTTTTGTACGTATATTATTATAACATATGCCGTGCAAAAACCTCTTGACAAATAAATTTGTTTGGTGTATAATATAAATAGAAAAAGGAGCACCGGCTTAGACTAAGCGGTTGTTTCCTAAAGTTTTGACTAAAAAATAGCCGCAACAATTAGGCAAGCTGTGCGGTTATTTTTTTATGTGCTTTATGATCTCGTCAATAACGACTAAAATCAACAATGTAAGAGCTAATATAGCAACTTGCATGAACACCACCCCTTTCTCCTGTGTATTATTGGCTTTCGCCCTACAGGATAAGGGAACAACCGCTACCGTAGTCATATAAGCCGGTGCTGTAAATATTATAGCACATCTTGTCGCTTTATGTCAACCCTCGGTGCTTTTCAAAAATCCCTTGACAAATATATTTTCACGGTGTATAATATAAATATAGAAGAGATACCGGCTGGTACGATAGCGGCTAGCTCCCAAAAGTATGATTAAAAATAATCGCTGCGTTTTGGAAGGGTGAAATGCTCCCCATTTGTTAGACAATATGGTATAATAGAAATATACCCGAAAAGAGTCTAATGAAAGGGGAGCATTTCATTTTTGCAAAGCGCATTTTATATATGTTTCGCGATAAGCTCTGTTACAAAAACTGCCGCTGAACAGCACATGGCTACTGTGAGAAGACCGCGTTCTTTATACGCCAGAAGCACTGCCACCGCCAGAGCCGCAACGCCTGCAACTATCATGTCGGGAGAGAAAAATATCTCGGGCACGGTCATTACCGCTAAGACGGCATACGGCACATAGTACAGAAAACTTTTGGCAAAGCGGCTTTTTATCTGTTTGCTGAACATTGCAAACGGCACTGCTCTTATAAGATATGTGACCACTGCCATTACCGCGAGGTAGGGTAAAAATTTTTCAAAACTCATGCTGCACCCTCGCTTTCTTGGGCATCATCAACGGGGAAAAGAACCGCGCCGACTGCTGCGGCTATCACGGTGCAGATTATTATTGCAAAGCCGGAAGACACCCTGTTTATCAGCGGCAGCCACTTAAAACAGCAGCTTAGCGCAATACCCAGCATTACCACAAAGAAAATGCTCTTGTGCTTTTTCATAGGCGGAACGAATATTGCAACGAACATCCCGTAAATAGCGACCGACAGCGCCGACTGCACCGACGGCGGCAAAACATTGCCTGCCAAAGCTCCCAGAGCCGTGCCGAGCGACCATCCTACGAACGGTGTTGTGATAAGCCCTGCCATATACGCGGCGGTTACATCGCACAGCCTGCCGCTTGCAACTGCGAAAATCTCGTCCGTTACGCCGAAGCCTGCGAGCCAGCGTTTGCCTTTGGTGAAGTGCTTGTCAAGCTTCTGCGTGAGGGAGAGGGACATCAGCGCGTAACGCATATTGATGATTATCTGCGTCATGGCTATCTCAACGAGTGAGCCGCCTGCTGCGATCACGGATATACCCGCAAGCTGCCCTGCCGAGGTGAGGTTGGTCATCGAGATAAGCAGCGCTTCCCACCAGAAAAGACCATCGTTTACGGCTTTTATGCCAAAAGTGAACGACACAGAAAGGTAGCCAAGCGCAATAGGTATGCCGTCGCGCATACCGCCTAAAAATCTGCCTTTCATATGTAGTTCACCGCCTTTGGTAAATTGTTATAAGATGAATTATAGTTGCGCTGTCGCGCGGCGCTCACACATTGACCGCCTGACAAGCAGCCGGTCAAGTGCAGAAGAACCCTCTGCGAGGCTTCTTCCGAGCGCACACGTTGACCGCCACAACGCGCAAAGTTTTTAAACCCTGTCAAGAAAATAAAAGTTTTCGGTCAAGCCTTTTTCAAAAGGCTTGTCAGGTCGAGGGTGAAACCCTCGTCGCCGTCCGCAGACGGCGAAAGCCCCATACGGCAGGCGCTCTGCAAGGGGTGAATACTAAAACAGTCCTGTGGACTGTTTTAGTAGAGGGGCAGCGGTCGTAAACGACCGCGGGAAGAATTATTTCGCTTTTAATTTTTGGTGCGAAATAATTCTTCAGGCGTTCCCGTAGGGAACGCTGCTTCTGCAAGAGAGAGCCTCCCCTTTGAGAAGTCATATCTCTCTTTCCGCGTTCCATTCTGGAACGCCATACAATGTGAAAAATTCATAACGAGTAAAATGCGCAAACGTATTGACACACTCAAAATGAGAAGAAAACCGAAGTACAGTGGGGCGTTGAACGAAAAAAGCCCGTCATACCGTAAGGTATGCGCCGCCGACCGTTTATGGCGGCGAGGAATTTTTTCTGCACTTGACCGACTGCTCGCAGGCGGTCAACGTGTGTGCTCCAGCAGGCTTGCGCGTAAGCGCGAACTTTAACAAAGCTATTGCGCACGCAAGCGCGCGCAGGGAAAATAGTTAGGTCTTATCAAAGGAGAGGCTCAGCTATTAGAAGCAAGATAACTAGAGGCAAGAGGTTAGATGAGCGTTTTGAAAAAGTTTTCGCAAAGTTATAAAAAGCAATTTCTTGCTTCTTGCCCTATTAGAAGTTAGAAATTAGAGGTTAGAAGTTAGAAATATTTTTCTCGACATTGCACTAAATCACCATGCCTGCGCTCTGCCAAGAAGCAAGAGGCAAGATGAGCGTTTTGAAAAAGTTTTCGCAAAGCTATAAAAAGCAATTTCTTGCTTCTTGCCCTATTAGAAGTTAGAAATTAGAGGTTAGAAGTTAGAAATATTTTTCTCGACATTGCACTAAATCACCATGCCTGCGCTCTGCCAAGAAGCAAGAGGCAAGACGAGCATTTTGAAAAGTCTGCGCAAAGCTATAAAAAGCAATTTCTTGCCTCTTGCTTCTATTTAAACTGCGGAAATGGCAAGCACGCGCAAAAGTCGCAAAACCATTTCTAACATCTAACATCTAACTTCTAACCTCTAGCAGCAGCGCGCACGCTGTGTCTTTGTGGGGCTCCGCCCCACGCCCCGTGACCCTTTTGAAAAAGGGTCAATCGAAAACTTTTCCTTTCTTGACAAGGCTTAAAACCTTTGCGTACTGAGGGGTGTTGCGCAGCTCCGCAGGCTGCGCGTAAGCGCAAATTATACTAATTCTAGCTTAGTATCTGAGTACCGCAGTTATCTATTTTCAGCTCCTGTACTTTCCAGCCGGTGAGCCCTGCGTTATCCAGCGAAAACTGCATCTTGCCTGCAAAAAACTCGTTGTCCTCGTCTGCTATCGCCATTATCGTAGGTCCTGCGCCGCTGACATATGCGGCATACGCGCCGTGAGCATAGGCGATCTCAAAAACTTCTTTTCCGCCCGGGATAAGTTCCATTCGGTAGGGCTGGTGAAGTCTGTCATCAACGCCCGTTTTAAGGTTCTCAAACTTGCCCGTCAACAGAGATGCCGAAAACAGTGCGGCTCTTGAAAGATTATAAACAGCATCGCGAAAGTCTATCTGCTTTGGCAGGCAGGCTCTCGCTTTTGTTGTGCTCAGTTCAAAATCGGGTATCACTGCGGCAAGTTTCAGCTTTGTAAACACTTCCTGCTTTACCCAGTGGACCTTTCTGCCGTCAAAAACAGCCGTGACTATGCCGCCCAGAAGCGCGGGCGCTGTGTTGTCCGGGTGACCCTCTATCTGCGCGGAAAGATCGACTATATCGTCATTGCCTAAGGGCGATTTCAGCAGCTTGTTCGCGCCCACAAGCCCTGCGACTATACAAGCCGATGACGAACCCAGACCCCTTGTCATGGGTATATTGTTGGTCTGCTGTATTTTAAGACCGTGCAGCTTTTTGCCGCACACTTCAAAAAGGTCGCGCGCAGCAATATACACCATATTGCTCTCATCTGTCGGTATCTGCGTGCCGTCGGCGGAGATTATCTCGACTTTGTCGCTCTCCTCCATTTCGACGTAGTTATACAGGCTCACTGCCAGCCCGAGAGCATCAAAACCTGCACCGAGATTTGCGCTCGTTGCAGGTATTTTTATGCTTATCATTATAATGTCACTCCGTTATTACAGAAGCCTTATCTTGCTTTCTATACTGAGAGAATGTGAAAGTATAGCAAGGCTCTTGTCTATATCTGCCTCTTTCATGAAAGGAGTTATGAACGCAGCTTCTTCAACGCTCTTGCTCATGCGTCTGTCAAGGAAAATAAGACCGCCGAACATCTCCGAGAGCTCCTTGCATTTTTTCTGGGCGTCCTCGCCTTTTACCCTTACATACATAGCGGCTTCGTCTTCTTTGTAAGGAAGAAGCATATCATCTTGCGCCTGCTGCCAGTATACGCCGATGTTCGTTCCCTTGTGCCGCAAAGCATCTATAACGTCGCCCACGACTGCCGAAGCGGTAGGCAGCTTGCCTGCGCCCCTGCCGTAGAACACCGCATCGCCTATGCCGTCGCCTTTTACGCATATTGCATTGTATACATCGTCAACGTGCGCGAGCATATGCTTTTTGGGAACAAGCCTCGGGCAGACCTTTGCTGCAATTCTGCCGTCGTTTGTCTGCTTTACAGAGCCTATCAGCTTTATAACGTAACCTGCAACATCGGCATAGTCAACATCTGCCATGGTTATTTTTGAAATACCCGAGCAGTGTATCTTTTCGGGGTCTATCTGTTTGCCGTAAGCAAGAGAGCCCAGAATACATATTTTTCTGCAGGCATCGTGACCCTCAACATCGGCGGTGGGGTCTGCCTCGGCATAGCCGTTTGCCTGCGCCTGTTTGAGAGCTTCTTCAAAAGACAGCTGCTCTTTTATCATCTTAGTAAGGATAAAGTTTGTAGTGCCGTTGAGAATACCTGTTATCTCCTGAATGGTGTTGCCAGAAAGACATCTGTAGATAGGTCCTATTATAGGAATGCCGCCGCCAACGCTTGCCTCAAACAGATAGTTGCAGTTGTGCTCTTTGGCAATGGCTAAAAGTTCCGCGCCTTTTTTGGCTACAAGCTCTTTGTTCGATGTTACAACGCTCTTTCCTGCCTCCAGCAGAGCCCTTGTATAGCTGTATGCAAAAGTCGCTCCGCCTGCCGATTCAACGACCACCTCAACTTCGGGGTCGTGCAGAAGAATGTTGAAATCTTTCACCAACTTATCCGCATAGGGGCTGTCAGGGAAATCTTTAAGATCTAAAATATAGCCAAGCTCGATGGGAGAGCCCACGCGCTTTTCTATCTTCTCACGATTCATCTCAAACAGCTCCACCGTGCCCGAGCCTACTACTCCGTATCCTATTACTGCTATCTTTCTGCTCATTTTTAAAAGTCCTTTCATTACAATGATATGTTTATATTTCTGCCGCCGTTCATTCGCCTGCAATAAGTTTTACGCTAACAACGCCGTCTATCTTCGCAAGTTCTTTCTGTATTACAGAAGTATCCATCTGTGCGCCCTCAAAGCGAAACGACACCGTTACCGCCGCTACCGAATCCACAGGAATGTTCTGATTGACGGTAAGAATGTTCACGCTGTACTCATACAGCTTTGATATTATTGCCGACAGCACGCCCTTTTCGTCACGCAGGACGAAATAAAGCGAGATTATTTTGTTTGTAAGCTTTTCGGCATATGTGAAAACGCTGTCTTTATACTTGTAATAAGCACTGCGAGATATGCCAACCGCCTTGCAGGCCTCGGTAGAATTTTTGGCATCTCCGCGCGCTTTCATGCGTTTTGCCTCAAGCACTTTCAGTATTATTTCGGGAAGCACCTCGCTGTTTACCACTACAAGACCGTTTTCGCCGCTTTCATTGCGCTCAGGCATATGAAGTACACCTCCTGCAAACAGATGTATTTGCTGCACATACAAATATAACATATCCAAGGCGGTTTGTCAATCGTCATTTTGACAGTTTTACAGAAAAAAACACGCTTTCTTTGGCTAAAAGTACGCAATGGCAAAATTTAGGCGGAATCTTATACAATATCAACAAATAAATAAGCATAAAATTGTGCAAAAGGTAGAAATAAAAAGAAATTTGAAAATTTCTGTAACATTTTGCGCTTTTCGTGTGTATATATTAGTGAAGGCTTTTTTAATGAGGGGGAGTCTGCCCTGAAAGCGGCATAAAAGATCTGAAATTTTTCCCCAAAAAACAGCCGGCTCTTTGTCGGCAGCAATGATCATGCCTTCGACAATTGTTGCAATAAAAAATCTACAAAGCAACAGCGGACATCGCCATTACTGGTGGTGCCCGCTGTTGTGTTATGCTGCGCTTGTGTTCAGCTGTTTACATTGCCCATTATTATTCCTCTGCCGTTGGTTGAGATATAGCATCTGCCGTAAACTTTGGGGTCGCCGACTATTTTGTTGTTGACATTGCCCCAGCGCTCGGTGTCGTCGTTTATCTTTTTCCAGGTCGTGCCGCCGTCGTCCGACATATACACGCCCCAGCCCTGCTCGCCTGCCGCGCCTATTATGTACACAGCCATGCTGTCAGAACCCTCTGCGCCTTTGCCAAGACCTATGGCATATGCCTCGGTAATATCGGCTGAAACTCTTACGGGGGCATCATTTTTTGACATATCCATTTTAAACACCGTGCCGCCAGATGCCAGCCACACCTCGTTTGCTTTTTCGCTGCTTGCAACCATTTCACACTTTGTCATAAGCATTGCGGTAACGTATTCAAAGGTCTTGCCGCCGTCTTCAGATCTGTAAAAACTGCCGTCTTTTACTGCATAGTAGCGCATCGGGTCAACGCCGTCGGCAATAAACTGCGCGCCGCCCGGCAGACCGTCACAAAGTGTCCAGGTCTTGCCGAAGTCGCTTGTAACATACCCTTGCGAGCCTATAACGCCCGGCATCCATATAAACGATGAACCGTCGCAAGCCATAGCCACCTGACCTCCGCCTTTGCCGCTTTCGCCCTCGGGGAGCGTTTCAACATACTGCCAGGTGTCGCCGCTGTCGGTGCTGTAGGTAACGGGTTTATCGCCCTGTTCTGTAGCTCTTACAACATACTGAGCGGCATCATCGGCAGCCGCTAAGTCGGTAGATGCAAAATCGCCGAAATGCTGCTGCGGAGGGGTATTTACATCATCATGCCTGAAACCGTAAACATCGCCCATAGTGGAATAAAGCTCGGGACCGTTTGGGTCGCTTGGCGAAACTATATCAAAGATCGCACATTCTTCAACTCCCATAGCGCGGACATCTATCTTCATATCGCCCGTTTTTACGGCTGAGAGATTGCTTGTGCCGTAAACGGTAGCACCCGTGCCGTACATAAGTTCTTCCGTATTGAAAGGATTCAGTGCCAGTGCGGAAGTCCACCAGCCGAGTTTGAGCTGACCGTGCCATTCAAGCCACGGGGCGTTTGAAACGTCCATGGTGTAGTTGTTTTCTTTGCTGCTAAGATCCCAGAAGCCTGTCCACGTTTCGCCGCCGTCGTAAGAAACAAGGATATTATCCTGCGGCACCCAGCAGCAAATCGTTGAAATGACTACAGTATCACCCTGAACGTCAAGACCGCAGTAGGCATACTCGGCAGGGGTTATGTTTTTTACCTCGCCGGTGGAGATGTTTATTTTGCATACATCGCCTTTGCTTGCATCGTTGGGGAAAGCCTTATCTGCATATGTAACATACAAAAAGCCGTTTGAAACTTTGCCTTCATAGGGGTAGCGTGCGGCTCTTTCGGCGGTGCTGGGGTTTGAGCCTGCTATGGCAGTCCACGTTTCGCCGCCGTCATCGCTGCGGAAGATGTTGTCTTCATTGCCAAGAGCAGCGCCTACAAATATGGTTTTTGTAGCCTCTCCCTTTTCAGAGCTCGATTTATCGAACGCCACGAAAGTAAGTCCCATTGAAGCGCCGTCGGCGGTCATTTTGCCTTTGGTAGGGAAAGATTCGACAGGCTGCCATGTAACACCATAGTCTTCAGAGCGGTAAAGCCCCTCGGTTCGTGAGCCGAAATATATAATTCTGTTGTCATTGGGGTCAACTGCCAAGCGTTCGCCTGCGCCCCTGCCAAGCTCGTTGCCGCCAACACCGAAAGGCAGGTCGGCTTTTACCCAGTTTTTGCCGTAGTCGCTGGAAGAAAGTATCGCGCCGTTGCCCTGCGACATATACGTTCCGCAGGCAATATACACCCTGTTCGGTTCAACGGGGTCGGTAGCTATAGATTCAATGCCGTTGAGATTCCAGTCGTCTGCGCCTATGCAGTCGGTGATGCACTCCCAGCGTTTGGTATCTTTGCTTAGCCTGTATGCGCCGCCCATATCGGTGCGCAGATAGGCAAGCCCCTCTTCGGTAGGGTTGTAGATTATGCCGGGTATGTAACCGCCGCCGACTATCTGAACGTTGCCCCAGGTCCAGCCGGTGTCGATATCCTCGCCGTTGTAGTAGTTTACATCTTCTTTCTTTTCGCCTTCACCGCCCGAAGATGAGTGGTCTTTTCCTGCGCATGAAGCCATGCAGCCTGCCGCCGTTACAGCCGCAAGCATTATCGCCGCATAGCGAAATAAATTTCTGCGTTTCATAAAATACACCTCTTTCAAAGTTATGCTCTTATAAAATGGTACAGCCTGCTCTGGTAGTCGCCCCACAGGTTTGCAATGTTTATGCCTGCGTTCATAAGCGCCGCGCCGGATATCTTCACATCGGGGCTGCTTTCTTCATAGTAATATGCGTTCTCGTCAAGACCTTTCAGCTTTATCCTGCGTGAGCGCTCGTTGGGTCTGCCGAGGACCTGAACAAACTCCAGCAGAGCCTCGCTCTTGTCTTTCGCGGTGAACATCCAGGCATCCCAGGTGTTGTCTTTGAACATATTGCCTATGCGGTAGTGGTCGCCTGTGCGCACAAGGCTGTTATATTTGTTGAATGTTTCTATCTGACGGGGTATCATGTCTCTGTCCTGCTGCGGTATGCGAGTTACATCGAGCTCATAGCCGAAAGTGCCCACCAGAGCCACATTGCCGCGCGTTTCAAACGGCGTGTTCCTGCCAACGGTGTGATTGGGGCAGTCTGAAACGTGCGCACCCATTGCCGAGCAGGGGTAGCAAAGCGATGTGCCATACTGGATCTTAAGGCGCTCTATCGCATCGGTATCGTCTGAGCACCATATCTGCGGAGAATAGTACAGCATACCTGCGTCAAATCTTGCGCCGCCGCCCGAGCAGTTTTCAAGAAGTATATAAGGGTAATCTGTGGTCAGGCGTTCCATAAGGTCGTAAACGCCCAGAACGTATCTGTGCCACAGTTCTTTCTGCCTCTCTTTCGGCAAAGCGGCAGAGCCTGCCTCGGTTATCTGGCGGTTCATATCCCACTTTATGTACTCGATGTGCGCGTTATCTAAAATATTCCTCATCAAAGAATATATGTAGTCGCGCACTTCCTTGCGTGAGTAATCAAGAACATACTGTTCGCGGCAGAGGGTGAGGGGTCTGCTCTTGACCTGTATCGCCCAGTCGGGGTGAGCCTTGAAAAGCTCTGAATCAGGCGAGACCATTTCGGGCTCAAACCAGATGCCGAACTTCATTCCGCGCTTGTTTACCTCGTCTACAAGGTGTTTCAAGCCGCCGTTTATCTTCTTTTCGTATACGAACCAGTCGCCGAGCGAGCTGTTGTCGCTGTCGCGGTGACCGAACCAGCCGTCGTCCATAACCAGCATTTCTATGCCCAGTTTTGATGCCTCGTCTGCAATGTTTATAAGCTTTTCGGTGTTGAAGTCAAAGTATGTAGCCTCCCAGTTGTTTATTAGAACGGGGCGGCGCTTGTCTTTATACTGACCGCGTATAAGGTGCTGCCTGTAAAGGTCGTGGAATGTGCGCGACATTTTGCCTATGCCGCCGCATGAATACACCATTACCACCTCGGGGGCGACAAACTCTTCACCGCTTTCTAAAAGCCACGAAAAATCGGCATGATTTATACCCATTATAAAGCGCGTTTTCTTGTGCTGTGTAACTTCTGCCTGAGCTATAAAGTTGCCCGAATACACAAAACTAAAGCCGTATGCCTCGCCGATATCTTCATCGGCACTGTGAGAGACCAGAGCTACAAACGGGTTGTTCTGGTGGGAGCTTTCGCCGCGCATTGAGTCTATAAGCTGCTTGCCGTGGTGAAGCGGCGTGCGCTCTACATGCCTTTCTCTCGCCCACGAGCCGTTGAGAGTTATCATATCAAAATTGCAGTCATCAAACTCAACGCAGGCAGAAAGAGCCTTGGTGAGCGTTACGGGCTTGTCACCGCAGTTTTTGAATTTAACGCTGCGCGTTATAACGTCAAGGTCTTCAAAAGCCGTATACAAAAGCGTTGCCCTAAGACCTACCGCCTTGTCAACGCACTCTATTTCAAGAGTAGAAGCTTCGTTTTCGTCTGCAAATGTGGCAGGCAGACCCGTGAGCTTTGGTTTGCCGCTGTAGATCTTATGCGAAACATACTCTAAATTGCAGGTAGAGCAGCCGTTTTCATCGGTTATTTTAAGTGCGCAGTCGCGGTAATCACCCGTGCCGAATGTGGGGTACTCCATAGGCAGGGTGTCAAGGTAAGAAGCCCTGTCGCGGTCGTTTGTAAGCGGAGTAAAAGGGCTTTCGTCCAGCCGCAGAAGATAGGTAAGGTCTTCGTTCGGCAGGCGTTTGCCGAAATAAACGTGCGCAAGGTAGCCGCACGGCGCAACAGCCAGAATATAGCTCGTATCCTTGGCGCAGATGTTAAAGCTTTGTGATCTTTCGTTATAATATATTCCCATAGAAATATCTCCTCAAATAAATTTTACATAATAATTATAGCACATCTGCCCGATATTTCAATAGAAGAAAGCGGCAGAAATTATCTGCAAGAGTATATTTTTTGTAAATTGTTTAAAAAGATAAACAAAGAATATGTACAAGCAGTGAGAGAATATATTTATATAATGTTACTTATAGAGAGGAGTAATACTATGGCTGTAAACAACACTGCCGAAAAGAGCGGCGAACATAGTCTTACGCTGGAGAACCGAAAAATGCTCAGCCTGACGGGAGTTACGGATATAGAGAGCTTTGACGAGGGGCAGATATTGCTTTACACGCAGCTGGGCGAGCTTGTTATAAAGGGCAGAGATCTGCACGTGAACGAGCTTTCGGTAGACGCGGGCAGACTGACGGTAGAGGGCGATATATGGTCGCTTTCATACGGTGAGAAAGATCGCAGGGGCAAAACTGGGCTTATAAAGAGGGCGCTGCGATGATGCTGGCGATACTGCCAAAGGGTTTCAAGACCGAGATGATATTCCCGGTAGGGACAGAGGCAAGGCTGTTTTTGTGTGCCGTGGTGATAGGCGTGCTTTTCGGCGTGGGGTATGAGCTTTTGCGTACACTTCGGCGCGCGGTAAGGCACAGCGACATAGCGGTATTTATAGAGGATTTTTTGTTCGTGGTGGTGTGCGCGTTCTGGTACTTTATATTTGTGCACGCCTCGGCATGGGGGCAGATAAGGCTGTTCATATTTATAGGTATGGTGCTGGGCATGGCGCTGGAGCAGCTTGTTTTCGGCGATGTGGTGGCACAGAGCGCGGCGGTGGTATTGCGCACGGTGTTCGCTGCGGCAGGGAAGATAGCGGCTTTTCCGCTTAAAAGTATAGTGAAGATTGCAAAAATTTTGGGGCTTAAATTTGTGCAAAGCGCTAAAGTTTTCAAAAAAATAAAAAAACCGCCCGAAAACGCTTGAAAGATGGTTAATAAGTGTTGTATAATTACTTTGAATACAATGAAAGGATAGCCTAAGTCACAGGCGTAAAAGTTGCAAGTCAATGGATACGGGATCAAAAAATCAAAACGGTCACAAAAGAACGATAGTGCATTATCTTGTTATTCTGGCGATAGTGCTGCTTATAGTGTATGCTGTGTTTGTCTGGGTATCTCAGAAAGCTGACATCGAAGAGCTTACAAAGGCAAATGATGAGCTCTCGCAGCAGATAGTGCAGACTCAGCAGCAGTGCGACGAGTACAACAGGATACTCAGCTCTGACGACCGTGACGAGTATATGGAGCGTATAGCAATTGAAAAGTACGGATACGGCTATCCGGGTGAACACCGCTATTACTTTACCAATATGGAATAGCGGCACGGAAAGCGTTGTGTATTTTTCAAGAGAGAGGTTATTATCCGTATGCGGCTTGAGGTCGGAAAAATTTACGAGGGAAAGATCACAGGAATCACGAAGTTCGGCGCGTTTGTTGACATCGTCGAGCAGGGACACAAGGTAACGGGCATGGTGCATATATCAGAGATCGCAAACACTTATGTGAGCGAGATCAAGGACCATGTGCAGGAAGGTCAGACCGTGAAGGTCAGGGTGCTGAGCGTTTCAGAGGATGGAAAGACAAGTTTGTCTATAAAGAAGGCTGAGGAAAGCCCTAAAGAACGTCAGCAGTTTCGCGGCAGGAGCGACGGCGGCTTTAAAAAGAGGCGTCCGACGGGTGAGAGCGAGCAGCCGCCCGAATACATACCGACGAGGTCTACGCTGACAGAGAGCGGTGATCAGTCATTTGAGGATATGCTCAGCAAATTCAAGGCGTCGAGCGAGGAAAAGATCGGCGATATGAAAAAAGCCAAGGAAAACAAACGCAGGAGCAATTCACACAGAAAGTAAGCGTGATGCAGGCTTTGAAAGACAAGTCTGCATTTTGTTTTGAAAAAGAGAGAGGAGAATAAAAATGGCAAAGGATTTTAAAAACACATTTGCGTTCATATTTTTTGTGCTGGCAGGCATAGTGCTGGGGGCTTTTATAGCCTACATATGCGACGGCAGGTCGTATGTGAGCTGGCTGGCGTGGGGGAAGTCGATAGGCTTTGACCCAGTGCATATAGACCTGAACGTTTTGTCGCTCACACTGGGGCTGAAGCTCAATGTAACGGTGGCGCAGATATTCTGCGTGGCGATAATGCTTATTGTGAACGCCAAGGTTTGCAAAAGAGGTTGATATATTTTGAATATGCTGAATATGCTGAAAAAGCTTGCGGCGATCGTGCTGGCGGCGGCTGTGTGCGCTTCGTGCTCTTTTATGGGGCAGACCGAAAGCAGTGAAAAGGTCGAGGGTCAGGAAATAATAGAGAAGTCTATGAAGAAATACAACGAGCAGAACAGCGGCGGCTATGAGGCTTACGACAACACCACGGGAGAGATGACCGAAAGGTTTGTATATCAGTATGACGAAGTGGGGTTTCTGATATATCTTTCAGAGCAGTATAATGACGGCAAGGTGTACAAAGAATACTGCTCGGGGTATGCTACTTATGCAGAAGAAGACGGCGTGGGCAAAAAGCTTCCCAAAAGCGATGACCGCGTTGTTATGTATACAAAAGATTATTCGCGAAACACAAAGACCACCGATGCGGTGTTCGGGTTTATAGCAAGCGGTGTGGAAAACGCAGAGCGTGAAGATACCGAAGACGGCGGCAGTACGCTGACTTACACATACTCGCCCGAAGATGCAGGGATATCTGTAGACGGCGGAACGCTTGACAGCTATGTTGTTGTGTATACTCTTGACAGCTTTGAGACGGTAAGGCAGATACACCAAATAGCTAAAGGCAAAAACGATGACGGCAGCGAGCTTATTATGGATTACACGGTGAAGATAATTTATTCGGACGGGGCAGGAGAGATAGAAAATCCGATAAAGGTCGAAAGTACGGAAGACAGCAGCGAGGAGTGAGTGCGGATATGCACGGCGGCAGAAATGAAGCACAGGTGGCGGTGCTCAGCGCGGAGAGCAGAAGTTTGCCGCAGAAGATGCACAGTCATTATCATTATGAAGTTTTGTATGCCATGAAGGGCACGGCATCGGTAACGGCAGGGAACACGAAGTATATACTGACAAAGGGAAGTATTTTTCTTGTTTATGCAGGTGTGATGCACTCGGTCACGGCAGGACTCGGCGCTAAGGTGGTATCCGTAAGCTTTGACCCCGTTCACCTTTGCACGATGGGCGTTGCGTTTGAAAGACTTCCGGTGATACTGAAAAAGGCAGAGTCAAGCTTGTGCACGCAGGCACTTTTTACGGTGGGTACTATTGATGAAAACATTGCGGAATATTGTTTTTCGCAGTGCGTAAGCGAGGCAAAGGGCAGCGGCTACGGGTACGACATTGTTATAAATTCATGCCTTGGCAGACTGCTTATAGAGATGATACGCATATGGTGCAAGGCAGGGTTTGTTACAGACAGCGGCGTGAGCGCGGAAAAGCTGGATATGAACAGCGTTGGGGCGTATATAGTAAAGCACTGCGACGAGCAGCTGCGCGTTGAAGACCTTGCGGCAAAGTGCGGAATGAGCTACTCGTATTTTGCGAAGCGTTTTCGCGCGGTATACGGGCAGACCTGCAAAGAATACATTGAAAATGTGCGCATTGAAAGGGCGGAAAAGCTGCTGCTGTTCACAAGCCACGACCTTAGTTTTATAAGTCAGGAACTGGGGTTTTCCGATTGCAGTCACCTTATAAAGGTATTCAGGCAGCACAAGGGCGTAACGCCGCGCCAGTTCAGAATGAGAAAGAATCAATAAACTATCAGAGGCAAGATTTTTTCGCGCTTACGCGCAGCCTGCGGAGCTGCTCACCGCTCCACTGTACTTGGGTTAGTCCCTCGTTTTGAGTGTGCTAATACTTTGGCGCACTTTACTTGTTATGAATTATTCACATTGTACGGCGTTCCAGAATGGAACGCGGAAAGAGAGTGTTGCGCTACAACAAAGGGAGGCTCTCTCTTGCAGAGCCTCCCCTCTCCAGAAACAGTCCACCGGACTGTTTCTGAATTCACCCCTCTCAGAGCGCACGTTGTGTTTGTGGGGCTCTGCCCCACGCCTCGCAAGCCTTTTGAAAAAGGCTTGACCGAAAACTTTTATTTTCTTGACAAGACTTAAAACTTTTGCGCGTTATGGCGATCAATGTGTGAGCGCCGCGCGTAAGCGCAAATTAAAACAAATTTGAGGTGAAAATTATGAGCTACGAAGTTAAAGGCATGGCTTACCTGACACAAGAGACCGAAAGCGAGGTCTGCTACAAATACGCAAGCTTTTACAGCGAAGACCCCGAGCATTACAACGACGAAAAAATATGCAACGGTCAGATAACCATACACAAGGATCTGCTTTCAAAATTCCCTGACAGAAGTCAGCTTGGTGCAAACAAAGTGGTTAAATTCAAAAATTGCAGCAACTGCCGCGCTAAAACTACAGATGAGTTTGAAATAGATCTTGTGGCGCTGGCTCTGCTGGGCGAAATATTCAAAGAGTACGACAAGACTAAAGTATTTCCGAAAGAATGCAGTATTTGTAAATAAAATTATCGCAGTTTAATGTTTTTACCTGCTTTTTGGGGGAGACCCTTTTGAAAAAGGGTCGTCCCCCAAGCCCCCTCACTAAAACTTCTATATTTTTGGCGAGGGGTAATTGTACTGTTTAATACACATATAATTTATAACTTTTCGCAGATTTATAAAAGCAAATTACCCCTCGCCAAAAACAATATAAAAGTCTTTGGAAAGGGGTATGGGGAAAAGCCTTTCTTCAGAAAGGTTTTCCCCAAAAGAAAGAGGAGTAAACATGATGAAAACGGGATTTGACAATGAAAAATATCTGAAGATGCAATCGGAGCACATCAGGGAAAGGATAGCGCAGTTCGGGGGGAAGCTGTACCTTGAATTTGGCGGCAAGCTGTTTGATGACTATCATGCCTCACGCGTGCTGCCTGGGTTCAAGCCTGACAGCAAATTGCAGATGCT
The DNA here is from genome assembly GCA_947624375.1 of uncultured Clostridia bacterium. Classification (GTDB taxonomy): domain Bacteria; phylum Bacillota; class Clostridia; order Oscillospirales; family Ruminococcaceae; genus UBA7477. Next base: position 64,321 of record CANQKD010000007.1, read on the forward strand.
GTTGCAGCTGAAAGACGATGCCGAGATAGTCATTGCGATAAACGCGGGCGACATTGAGAAGAACAAGATACGCGGCGACCTTGGCATAACATACGACGTTGACGTATTAAGGCTGATAGGCGTATTCAGAAAGATAGGTCTGTACGTTGGCAGCGTGGTGCTTACGCAGTATGACGGGCAGACGGCTGCGGATAACTTCAAAAAGCGGCTGGAGGGCTTGGGCATAAAGGTCTACAAGCACTACATTATAGAGGGCTATCCGTCAAATATATCTAATATACTGAGCGAAAACGGCTTTGGCAAGAATGAGTACATAGAAACCGACAGGCAGCTTATCGTCGTTACCGCACCCGGCCCGGGAAGCGGCAAAATGGCTACCTGCCTTTCGCAGCTTTACCACGAGCACGAGAGGGGAGTGGAGGCAGGCTATGCGAAGTTTGAGACATTCCCTATATGGAACATACCGCTGAAACATCCTGTAAATCTTGCATACGAGGCGGCAACGGCAGACCTCAACGATGTAAACATGATAGACCCGTTCCACTTGGAGGCATACGGAAAAACTACCGTAAACTACAACCGCGATGTTGAGATATTCCCCGTGCTGAACGCTATGTTTGAGCGTATCCTGGGCGAATCGCCGTACAGATCGCCTACAGATATGGGCGTAAACATGGCAGGCAACTGCATTATAGACGACGATGTGGTGAGAGAGGCATCTAACCAGGAGATAATCAGAAGATACTACAGCGCGCTTTGTGCCGAGAGGCAGGGACGGGGCACTAAAGAAGAGATATACAAGATAGAGCTTCTGATGAATCAGGCAGGCGTTACCACGGGCGACAGAAAGGCTGTGAATGCGGCTCTTGAAAAGGCTGAGAAGACCGGTGACACCGCCGCTGCTATGGAACTTACCGACGGCAGGATAGTTACCGGAAAGACGAGCGAGCTGCTTGGCGCGGCTTCTTCAATGCTGCTCAATGCGCTGAAAACTCTTGCAGGGATAGACGATGCGGTTCTGCTTATCTCGCCCAACGTTATAGAGCCGATACAGAAGCTTAAAACAAAGCACTTGGGCAACAGCAACCCTCGGCTGCACACCGATGAGGTTTTGCTTGCGCTGTCGATATGCGCTGTTACCAACCCGACCGCCGAGCTTGCTCTGGAGCAGCTTTCAAAGCTGAAAGGCGCGCAGGTGCACTCTACGGTTATACTTTCAAACGTTGATGAAAAGGTGTTCAAGCGCCTTGGCGCTGACCTTACCTGCGAGGCGAAATTTCAGGAAAACAAGTATTATCAGAACTAGGTGATTTTTTGATAAGATACGGCGCATAATACCCTTGGGGTGATGGCGTGCGCAAAGTGTTTTATAATGCGGCAAGGCTTTTTGTGATAGTATTATCCGCCGCGGCGGTGGGAGCAGGAATAAGCCTGTTTTTAACGCCCGGGGGTCTTGTTCCGGGCGGAGTGAGCGGTATTTCTATAATCATAAACAAGCTGACGGGCATAAAGGTCGGTACGCTTAGTTTTGTTATAAACATACCGCTTTTGATAATTGCTCTTTACAAATTCGGCGCAAAGTTTTTTGCTGACACGCTTTTTTCTATAGCTGCCTGCTCGGCGGCGATGAACATTTTTGACGAGCTTGCCCCCGTTACCTATGATGCTGCTGCGTGCGCGCTGGCAGGGGGAGCGCTGCAAGCTGTGGGGATAGGCATAATAATGCGCTGCGGCTCTACAACAGGCGGCTCTGACATAATAGTAAAGCTGATAAAGCAGAAGTTTGCGTATATAAAAACGGGAGTGATATTCTTTGTTCTTGACAGCGCGGTGGCGTTTGCATCGGGGATAGTTTTCGGCGACTGGCGGATAGTTATATACTCTATGCTTACGATAACGGTATCGGGCTTTACTATGAACATGGTGCTTTACGGCTCTGACGAGGCAAAGCTGCTTTTTGTGGTATGCAACAATTGTGACAAGGTGGTAAACGCGCTGATAGAGGGGCTTGAAGCAGGCGTGAGCACTATAGATGCTATTGGCGGCTACACTCACAGCGGCAGAAAGATAGTTATGTGCGCCATACGCAAGCAAAATCTTTACAAGGCAAAGCAGCTTATATACTCATGCGATAAAACGGCGTTTATGATAGTATCATCGGCGACGGCGATATACGGCATGGGATTTAAATCTTACGAGGACAGTGAACTTTAATGACATCACAGACTGCGGCGGCGCACCTGCTGAAAGAGGCAAAGTGCGTTATATTTGATTTGGATAATACGCTTCTTGACTCTCACGATGCGTGGCGCAACGTTGACTATGAGTTTTTCAAAAAGAGAAACATAACTGAGCCCGAGGGGTACGGCAAAAGTGTGGCATACATGACATTCAAAGAGGCGGCGGAATATACTATAGAATTATTGCAGCTTTCGGAGAGCGTTGAGGATATAACGAAAGAGTGGTTTGACTGCATACAAAGGCAGTATTCACAGGAGCTTAAAGTTTTTGACGGCGTGAAAGAAATGCTGGCGGCTTTGAAAAAGAGCGGCAAAAAAATAGCCCTTGCAACGGCTTCGGGTGAGAGGCTGTATGCTGCGGCGCTTGAAAACAACGGCGTTTTGCAGTATTTTGACGCGTTTGCATCTACCGAGGAGACGCAGAGGGGAAAGGGCTTTCCCGATGTGTATCTTCTGGCGGCGAAAAGGGCAGGCACTCAGCCGCGCGATTGCATAGTGTTTGAGGATATACCCACCGGCATAGCGGCTGCAAAACAGGGTGGAATGGCAGCGGCGGCATATTTTTGCAAAGCAAACGAAGATATCCGCGATGAGCTTTCAAAGCTTGCAGATGTATGTGTTGATGATTACCGCGCGCTGGCAGATATGATATAAAACTTTTCGGCATACATAAAAATAACGGCTCGCATTTTTCTGCGAACCGTTGTTGTTTTTTACTGTTATGTGAACAGCAGGTCGTTTATGAATTTGGTTATGTCATCCCAGTATGTATAGCTGAAATAGCCTGCAAGACCAAGTATAAACACTATTATGAGTATTATGAAAAGCACTTTGCCGTTGCGCTGAGCGGTCTTGTTTTCCTCAAACTCGTTGGTATCGCCGCCCGAGAAAACATCTCTCATATTTGAATACGGCACCGTGGGGTTGAGCATATCGTTTATGTTTACATCGGAATACTTTTCTTCCAGCGTCATCTGCTCACCCTCAAGGCTGTAGGGAGATCTCAGCCGCTTGTCGTCCTTTGCGGAGGTGTTTACCGACTGCATTGAAAGCTTCGCTTCGTCTTCCTTGCCAAGGTTGCCCGAGCCGAACACAACATCGGTCTTCAGATCTTTTATTACCTGGTTTCTCATTCTGTTGGCTCTGAGCATCTGCCGCAGTGTTTCGTTGTAGATGTTGTCCTCGTCAAGCCCCTCTACCAAGCTTATTGTCTGCGTATTGCCCTCTTCGTCTTTCTTGCCTTCCTGCTCTTCAAGATATGCCTCGGTAAGCGAGATGCCCTTCATAGACGGGTTTCTGCCGACAGACTTCTTAGACTGCTTTGAAGCCTCTTCTGCCTTTTCGGTAAGCGTTTGCAGATCGTCGTCTTCGTTGCCGAAGTTCTCAAACACTCTTACCGAAAGCACTTCAACAGCCGACTGACAATCCATAGAGCCCTTTACAAGCTCTTTCAGCGGAAGAAGTATTATCTCGCAGAATGTTGAGTGAAATGCATATATAGTATCAAAATCATTCTCGTATATATCCTGCGGATAGCGGTTGTCAAACAGCCTGTACCAGTCGGCAGGGTCGGAGCATATAAGCTCGTCGATATACTTTGCCAGCTTGAACCACATCGACTTGTACATAATGTTGCGGTCGTGCAACACCAGCCATATGTAGCAGCTGAGGAAACAGTCGTAGCAGTCAATATTGTCGATAAGTATGCTTATATCCGTCTGCGAGGGGTCATAGGCATACATACTGTCGGCATACGCAAAGGCACGGTAGCCATTGCTGAGCACCTTATCACGCGAGGAGGTGATGTTGTCAACATCTCTTTCCACCGGCGGAAGATACTTCAGGTCATAGTCAGACTCAAAATCGCCTATAGTGCCGTCCTCGCACATATCCAGAAGCTGGTCATACCGCTCGTCAATTTCCTCTGCCGAAGCGTTTACAGGAATACCGAGAACTCTGTAGGGGTTGTTTGAAAACAGCTCTGTTGCTGTTACGCCAAGTTTGTCCATAGTAATTCTCCAATCAGCCGAAAAAAGTTCGGCGAAAGTGTATTATATATACTTCTATTATAGCAAAGCAGAGAAATGTTTTTATTACATTTTTGTTTATTATTTATTAACTAACTGTAAACAAAAAGCTTTCACGCGTGATGTATTATTTTTTTACCAAAAAAGTGATTGATTTTTTGTGAGATATGTTGTATAATAATATGTAGATGTGAGCAAGTTATGTTTTTTGTATGAGAGGAGAGTTGACCGTGGGACTTTTTGGCAAGAAAAAATCAAAGGAAACAGCGGCGCCTTCTGCGGTCACGATAAAGACCGCACCGACGGACGAGAAGACTGCGCCGGCTGTGGCAATGGGCTCTGATGACTTTTTCAAGAGCGAGGAGAGCCGCAGCATAAAAGGTCTTAAAAGCATAAAGAAAAGCATCGTTGACGAAAAGGTAGCTATAATGGAAAAAGAGCTTGCAGACCGACCCGAGCCGCTTGATTACAAAAGCTATGACAAAAATCCGGTAAGGGCAAAAGAGCTTGACAAGGCAAATGAAGATTTTATTGAGATATGCGCGCAGGTAGACGAAAAAGAGAGCATGACAAGATACAACATAATAAGAAGCGCGCTGCAAGACGACATGGATAAAAAGGTCGAGGAGCTTGCTAATACTTATGACTATCTGACAGATGAAAGTTACGACCGCAACACTGCGCAGTTCAACGAAGTGTATGACGAAGAAAGTTTTCGCCGCACTATGGAGATAGATATGCAGTTTGCCGAGAAGCGTGAGAAAGCCAAGAGCAATATTCCCTCGCTTACGCAGGAACAGCTGGAGACCATACGCAAGTTTGAGGAGAGCGACATAAAGGCGAAGCCCATAGAAAAGCAGGGCGAGATACCCGAGCTTTCGGCAAGAACGGTAGATGAGCTTACCGCAAAATTTGAAGAAAAATACAGCAGGATAGCAAAAGAGAAAGACGAGCAGGACAAGAATGCTCAAGACAGCGCGAAGGCTGAGGAAGATGCCGAGCTTGCCAGGCTAAGGGCAATGTTTGGGTAATAATTTATATTATTAAAAAATAGAAAAAGGAGAATGTTTTAAATGAACATCGACAAGAACGAACCGATAATCAAGTATGCCGAGAAGGGCAAGCCGTTCAATTATGAGAAGCTTTTCCTAAATACCGTGGCTGACTACATCTTTGAGTACAAGGGCACTATTTACGAAAAGCTTACCGATAAGGACAAATCGATATCGCTGGCAAGGATCATCAAGAAAATGGAAGTAAACGGTGTGCCTGTGCAGGACTTTTTCAGAGCGGATATTGACGCATGGAACGAAAAAGGCGACAGCTTCCAGACGGTACTTAACCTTGTAAACCTTATGGCGCAGGATATATTCTGCTGCTTTGACAAGAATGTAAGAACAGAGCAGGGCTTCAAGAGGGTAAACAGGCTGTATGCCATAAACAACGATGGCAAGCTGGACTACTTTATCTATGTTGACTCTGACAAGAAGGGACTGTTCTCGAAGAAGAAAGACCCCTCGCCGATAGCGCTGTATTTTGCAGATCTTAAAGACAGATGCGAAAAGGGTCTGCTGCCGCACACAAAGAACTAAAGCAAAGGAGCAGCAGCTATGGTAACTATTGAAATGGAAAACGGCAAGAAGATAAAGATAGAGCTTTACCCCGATGCCGCGCCGATAACCGTTGCAAATTTTGAAAAGCTGGTATCGCAGGGCTTTTATGACGGACTGCGTTTTCACAGAGTTATAAAGGGCTTTATGATTCAGGGCGGCGACCCGATGGGCAACGGAACAGGCGGCGCTAAAGAGAAGATAAAGGGCGAATTTGCCGCGAACGGCGTAAACAACCCTATAAAGCACACAAGAGGCGTTGTATCTATGGCGCGCTCTATGATGCCAAATTCGGCAAGCTCACAGTTTTTTATCATGCACGAAGATGCCCCTCACCTTGACGGGCAGTATGCGGCGTTTGGCAAAGTTGTAGAGGGCATGGACGTTGTTGACGAGATAGCACAGACAAAGACCGATAGAAACGATATGCCGCTTGAACCGCAGGTAATGAAAAAAGTTACTATTGACTAAAACATATTTTATGTAGAAAGACCGTACCCAAAGTGCGGTCTTTTTGTGTGCGCGCTATCCTGCCATCTGGAGTGAACTGCCCTCGCAGGAAAGAGCGGCAGAGTACATTTTGTCAGCCATTATAGCGTAGCCTCGTGTGGTGTCTTTTACAAAAACATGCGTTACAGCGCCCACTATTTTGCCGTTTTGTATTATGGGGCTGCCGCTCATTCCCTGAACTATGCCGCCTGCTCTTTCCAAAAGCGTTTTGTCGGTAACGTGTATGACCATGTCTTTCACGCCGCTGTCGGAGAGGTCGATGCTTTCTATCTCTATCGAATATTCCTTAGGTGCGCCGCCGTCAAGGGTGCAAAGGATCGTAGCTTTTCCCGTTTCTACTTCCTGACGGTAGCCGAGGGGATACGCTTTAGCCGTTGAGGGGATAGAATAGGCATTTCCGTATACGCCCCTGTCACAGTTCAGAAGTATATCGCCGCGTGCGCTGCCGCCCGAGAAAAGCCCCTGTATCTCGCCGGGCTGACCGAATGTGCTTTTGTTTACGCCGGTTATCTCAACGCCGCAAATGCTGCCGCTGCCGCAGGGAAATTCTTCGCCCGTATCGCTGTCGCACACCGCGTGCCCCAGCCCTGCATACATACCGCCCGAGGGGTCGTAAAAGGTGATAGTGCCAATACCTGCCGAGCTGTCGCGGATGTCTATTCCTGCCTTGTAGGTGCCGCAGTAAAGCTTTGGCGTTATGGTAAGCGTCATTTCGCTGCCGCCGCGCATTATAACAACTTCGGTGGGTCTGCCCTTGCTTGCCATTATAATGTCTGCAAACGACTGGTTTGTGTCAACTTCTTTTCCTGCGGCGGATATTATCACGTCGCCTGTTTGTATTCCGCACTCACGTGCAGGGCTGGAGCCCCCGATGTCATTTATGCCTACCACTACCGCACCTTGCGCTTCAAGCTTTATGCCGAACGGGTCACCGCCGCTCATAAGCATAACGGGTGAAGAAGCGTTTGCTGTAACCGTTTTTATCGGTATGCAGCCAAGGAGCATCAAAGTTCTCTGCTGGCTGCCATTTGAAGTAAAGCTTGCCTTTGTTTCTGCCATAGCGCTTTTTGAGGTAATATACGGCATGGAAGAAAAGGTAAGCTGCCCTGCGCGGGAAACGGTGTAGCTGTCGGGCAGCGAGCAGCTGTATACACCTGCAAGCATAAGAAGAACGAGCGATACAGCCGAAAACGTACACGCCGCGGCGGCTGTAACAGCCCTTATCCTGTGTTTTATATTTTTCATTTTTTTCTATGTTCAAAGCCCTGCCGCGCTTTGCAGCAGGAGCCTTGCCTTTCTTTTGTTCTGTGCGTTTGGAACGCTTTTCGCGTCCTTACTTATCATTTGCCCGTCGGGCGATAAAATTCACATGGCTATTCAAGTATTATTTTCATTGGCAGCACAAAAGGTATTGAATTTACTCTGTCGTTTGTGTTATAATAAAATGTAGTAATATAATATTTTCGGAAGGCAGTTTTTGTATGTCAAAAAAATCAAGATTAAGAGCACAGAAGGCAAAGCAGCTCAGAGAACAGGAAGAACTTGAACGCGAAGAGCAGCAGGAAAAACTAAAGGCAAAAAACGGCGCGCACAGCAGGTCTGCAAAAAAATACATAAAAAGCGCAAAGCTCAAGGAGCATATCGCCTACAAAGTCATAAAGGTGATAATGCTTGTGCCGTATGCTGTAAACTGCCTGTTTTTCGGGCTTGTGATGACTATAGCAATACTTTTTGTGGGTATAAACGATATTGAAAAAGTGACGGCTTATTTTCTTTTAGCAGAGATAGCATCCGTTACTTTGGGAATAGTATTTGCGTTTTTGCGAAAGTATATTTTGACATTTATTTTTGCAGGCGGCGGAAGCGTAATGTTTTTCAGCGAGGGCGTGAAGTTTGTAGGCAAGATACACTACTATATGCAAAATTATTATGTATCGCCCGAAAACAGCAAAATGGACGTGAAATATATGCTGTTTTTCTACCCGTCTATTATAATCGCAGTGTGCGCGGCGGCTCTGCTTGCGATGAAGATATTTGCAGCTTTAAGAAAGCGCAAACGTGCAAAAGATGAGTATAACGACCGCCCGACCAAGAGCATTATTGACTGACGGGACTGTTTTTTGTTAAAATCACCAAAATAAATTTATAAAAAAGTCGAAATTGTTACCTAATTGTAATTGACTATGAGGAACAGTTGTTATATAATAATATATAGGCGAAAAATATAGAGATAAAAATGCCTGTGGAGTGGAACAAGTGTAACAAAAGAAAGACAAGGAGTAAAACAAATTGGTATTTGCTGATCTTTTCTTTCTGTACTTCTTTCTGCCTGTATGTCTGGTTTGCTACTTTGCGACCAAAAAGCTGAAGTACAGAAATTTTATTTTAGTGTTATTTTCTTTGATATTTTACGCTTGGGGAGAGCCATGGTGGATAATCCTGCTGCTGCTAAGTTCAATGGTGAACTGGCTGATTGGTATGGCGATAGAGCCAAGACGTGAAAAACGCTCGGGAAAATTTTTGCTGGCAACAGCTTTGATATATAACATAGGTATGCTGGGGCTTTTCAAGTACAGCGGATTTATAGCTCAGAACATAAACGCTTTTGCTGGCACTCACCTGCGAGAAGACGGCTTCGGGCTGCTCATAGTTGAAAAGCTCAATTCCGTAACGGGTCTTAACCTGAAGACCGCAGCGCTGCCTATAGGAATAAGCTTTTACACCTTTCAGATACTTTCTTACATAATAGATGTTTACTGGGGCAAGGTGAAGTCGCAGAAGAATTACGGAAAGTTTTTGATGTACGTCTCTCTGTTCCCGCAGCTGGTGGCAGGTCCTATAGTGCGCTATGCCGATATTGAAGCCGAGATAGAGGACAGAAAGACCAAACTTGTCGATCTGAGCGAGGGCTTTTCAAGGCTTATCCTCGGAGTGTCGAAAAAGGTCATAATAGCTAATAATTTAAGCTCGATTGTTACCGCGATGTTCGGTGACAAAGACAACGGCTACGCAGGGCTGAGCTCTGTTTCCACCGTGGGAACATGGTATGGCATAATAGTTATCGCACTGTGGTATTATTTCGACTTTTCGGGATATTCGGACATTGCGATAGGCATAGGAAGAATGTTCGGTTTCCACTTTAACGAAAACTTCAACTACCCATACGTATCAAAGAACATAACAGAATTCTGGCAGAGGTGGCATATCTCTCTGGGAAGCTTTTTCAGAGATTACCTTTTGTATGTGCCGATATTCGGGAAAAGAAGAAAATACGGCGGATTGTTCCTTGTGTGGTTCTGCACGGGACTGTGGCACGGCGCGAGCTGGAACTTCATTTTCTGGGGTCTGTATTACGGGCTGTTCATAGTGCTGGAGCTGAAGATAGGCAGAAAGCGCATGAAGAAGCTGCCGAGCGTGCTGGCACACATATACGTGACTATTGTGGTCGCGGTGGGCTACGGCATATTCTACTTTGAAGATCTGCCGTCGCTGGGAAGATTTTTCAAGAACTTAGTCGGCGTGGGCGGCAATGCCTTTGCTGATGCGGTCACGGCAACGAGTGTATCTAACAACCTGTTCTTGCTGCTGGCGGCTCTGATATTCTCAACGCCGATAGTGAAGAAGATACGTTCTTTGGGAGATAAGAACGTCGGGGCGTGCATAACGATGAACGCTCTTGGCATAGTGCTCAATGTTGCTATGCTGCTGGTGAGCAGTCTTATGCTGCTTAGCAATACCAACAATCCGTTTTTGTATTTGAGATTTTGACCTTTTCAAAAGATAGTGAACGGGAAAGATAGGATAACATATGAAAAACAAAAAGAACATGGAAAATGCGGAGAATGTGAAAGACATAGGCGAGGCAAAAACAGAAGAGACCGCCGCAGCTGTTGCAGAAAATGTTGAAAAAGCCGAAGAAACGGCAGACACAGAAACCGCAGAGACTAAAGACGAAGAAAATACAGAAAATAGAGATAACACCGATAGTGCAGAAAGCGCCGATAATGCTGACAACGCTGCCGTTGCGGATAGTGCAGATAATACCGATAATGCCGAAAAGGGCGATGACAGCGTAAAAAAGGCGAGCGAGACCAAAAGGATAGTTACCATTGAGATGCCCAGACCAAAGGGCATTAAAATGGAAGAAGGCATGGTCGTCGGTGTTGACGTTGTGAGCGAAGAACGCGACAAGAAGACCATAAACTTGCAGCTTGATGCAAAAAAGGTCAAGAAAGCCCAGAACAAGCAGCTGCGTGAGGAAAAGAAACGCTCCCGCCAGAGGGCTGTGAAAGAGATAGGCAGGAAGTTCGGCGACCGCATACGCGAGGGCGTTAAAGATGAAGCGCCGAAAACCACCGACAAGGACATGGACATAAGAGCCTGCCGACTTGAAATGAGCTTTATCAACGTTATTACTATGATACTGGTGTTTGCCGTGCTGGCGATCACGCTGATAGTTATTAAAAGGGCAGACGGCAAAAGCCGGTTTGAAAACAGAGAGCTTGCAGATTTTCCCGAGATATCGGCATCGCAGTGGCTTAGCGGAAACTTTACCGACGGCGTGACAAAATGGTACACCGATACTATACCATACCGAGATGATATGCTCTCGCTGTCATCAAGGCTGACAAAGCTGTTCGGTCTGCATATAGGAAACAAGGAAGACAAGGTAATTCTTGACGGCAACAGGGGCGATATTGAAAAGCAGACCCTGAGCGGCACGTTTACTACTCAGAAGGTTGAGATATTCACCGGCACGCAGCCTTCGCAAATTACAGATATGGAAACAAGTTCGTCGGGAGAAGACTCTGAAACAACAACGGCAGAGAGCATGCAGCAGGGCGAGGATACCACAACAACTACTAACGCCATTACAACGCCTGCACCAACGCAAAGCACGCCGAAGCAGACCACGCTGCCTGTAGATAAAGAAGATGCAACTCTTTCAAACGGCATAATGATAGTGGGCAGCGGCAAGAGCGTAAGGGCGCTGGAGTGCTACGGCGGCAGCTTCGCTTACGGAAAGACGTATGCAGAGTTTGTGAACAAGTATAAAAAAGAGCTGGGCAAGTATGTCAATGTTTACAATATGAACATACCTACTGCGTTTGCGTATTATTGCCCCGAAAAGTACAAAAAAGACTACGGCAACACGCTTGACAACATAAACAATATAAGAAGCTATCTTGACGGGGTGGCAGACGTTGACGTGTACTCGGTGCTGAACAAGCATACCAACGAATATATTTATTCGCGCACAGACCACCACTGGCAGCCGCTCGGCGCTTATTATGCGGCGCAGGAATTTGCAAAGGTATCGCAAGTGCCGTTCGATGATCTTTCTACATATGAAAAAGTGGTAGAGGAAGACTTTGTGGGCACGCTGTACGGTTTCAGCGGCTACAACAGCGAGCTTGCAGACAACCCGGATTCGTTCACCTACTACAAGCCGAGCAATACAGACAAACTGGAAGTAAATTACTACGATATAAACTTCCAGAACCCTGTAAGGAGCCAGCTGTTCTTCAAGGCGTATCAGAAGATAAATCTGTACAGCACGTTTCTGGGTACAGACCAGCAGATAGCCGAGATAAAGACCGACTGCGACAACGGCAGAACGCTTGTTATATTCAAAGACAGCTTCGGCAACGCGCTTGTGCCGTTCCTGACGGGCTCTTACAGCAAGATATATGTAGTAGACCTGAGATACTTTACGCCCAACGCTATTGAATTTTGCCAGAATGTCGGCGCGACTGACGTGCTGTTTGCAACGTGTATGTTCACCTGCACCGGCAGCAAGGCGAATTATATCGAGAATATCAGAGTGCAGAATAAAACAAGGTAAACAAAGCTTTTAATTCTTGTCAAGAAGGAAAAGTTTTCGATCGACCCTTTTTCAAAAGGGTCGTATGGGTCGTAGCGTTCGCAAGCGACCGCCGGGCAACGCCCTTCGTCGCCGTCCGCAGACGGCGAAATCTCTTTACGGCAGGCGCGCCGCTGTTAGAGGTAAGAAGTTAGATGTTAGAGGTTAGAAATGGTTTTGCGACTTTTGCGTGTGCTTGCCCTGACCGCGGTTTATATAGAGGCAAGAGGCAAGAAAATGCTTTTTATAGCTTTGTGCAAACATTTCAAAATGCACATCTTGTCTCTTGCCTCTAGTTATCTTGCTTCTGAAAGCGAAGCTTATAATTTCTCATCACATTAAAACAGCGGAGATGATAACGTGAAAGAACTGCAATACCCGTTTGACGGCGCGTACCTGATGAAGAAAAAGCGCAGTATAAAGAAAGCTCTGCTATCTGACGGAAGCGAGCGTATTGAGAAGAAAATAGCGATACTTGGCGGCTCTACCACGGGCGATATCGCCGATATGCTGGAAGTTTTTCTCCTCGATGAGGGTATACAGCCAAAAATATGGCAGTCGGAGTACAACGCATACTGGCAGGACGCGGTGTTCGGAAACGAGCAGCTTGACGAGTTTGCGCCCGATATAATTTTTATACATACTTCAAACAGGAATATTACCGAAAAACTGACGGTAGATATGACGAAAGAGCAGGCTGACGAGGCTTTGGAGCGGCAGGTTCAGCATTTCACCGTGATGTGGGAAAAGCTGAGGGAGCGCTTTGGGTGCGTTATCATACAGAATAACTTTGAACCGCCGCTTTACAGACTGCTTGGCAACCGCGATGCCTACGACCACAGGGGCATGACAAACTTTATATCGCGGCTGAATCAGCGTTTTTATGAATACGCAGCAGCGCATGACGACTTTTACATAAACGATATAAATTACCTTGCGGCAAGCTACGGGCTGGAGAAATGGTCTGCGCCGCTTTACTGGTATATGTATAAATACGCGCTGTGCACCGAGGCGATACCGACACTTTCGTTCAGCGTGGCGAACATAATAAAAGCGATACTGGGCAAGAACAAAAAGGCTCTGGCGCTTGACCTTGACAACACGCTTTGGGGCGGAGTTGTGGGCGATGACGGTGTTGAGGGCATTGCAGTCGGAGAGGAAACGCCCGTTGCGCAGGGGTACAGAGAGTTTCAGACGTATTTAAAACAGCTTAAAAGCATGGGCGTTATGCTGACTGTCTGCTCAAAAAACGACGAGGAAAACGCCATAGCAGGGCTTGAGCACCCCGACGGTGTTTTGCGCCCCGATGATCTTGTGTGCATAAAAGCTAACTGGGATCCAAAAGATATTAACGTAGCGCAGACAGCGAAAGAGCTGAATATTCTGCCCGAAAGCATAGTTTTTGTAGATGACAACCCTGCCGAGAGGGAGATAGTTTCAAAGCAGCTGGGGGTCTGCGCGCCCGAGATTGGCAGCATTGAGGACTATATAAGAGTTATAGACCGCAGCGGATTTTTCGAGGTAACGCAGCTTTCTAAAGACGACCTGCAAAGAAACGAGATGTATATAGCGAACGCTAAAAGGGCGCAGCAGCAGGCAAGCTTTGAAAATTACGGAGATTATCTGAAAAGCCTTGAAATGACGGCGTATATAGGCGATTTTCAGCCGGTGTATCTGCAAAGGATAACGCAGCTGACAAACAAGAGCAACCAGTTCAACGTTACCACAAAGCGCTACACGCAGGCGCAGATGCAGGAAGTTTTTGAGAGCGAAAATCATATCAGGCTGTTTGGCAGGCTGACAGATAAATTCGGCGACAACGGCGTGGTATCGGTAGTTATTGGCGAGAAGAAAGGCAGAGAGCTGCATATTGACCTGTGGCTGATGAGCTGCCGCGTATTAAAGCGCGATATGGAGCTCGCTATGCTGGATGTGCTGGTGAAAAAATGCCGTGAGCAGGGTATAGAAAAGATCATAGGCTATTATTACCCGACGGCAAAAAACAAGATGGTAAAGGAGCTTTTTGGCTCGTTCGGGTTTGAGAAAACTTCGCAGGACGAGGGCGGCAATACCGTTTGGAAGATGAATGTATCTTCGTATGAAAACAAGTGCGGATACATAGAAATACAGGAAATTTAAAAAGGAGAGGTACATAATGCTTGACAAAAATGAGATCTACGAGAGACTGAACAAGGTGTTCAGAGATGTGTTCGACGACGAGGAAATTGTGGTAAAGCCCGAGACGGTGGCGGACGACATTGAGGACTGGGACAGCATGATGCACATAACGCTCGTGGGCGCGGTGGAGGACGAATTCGGCGTGCGCTTTAAGATGGGCGAGGTTTCTACAATGAAGAATGTCGGCGAAATGGCAGAAATAATCGCTTCAAGGGCAAAGTGATTTTTGTAAATTGCATAAAAATTAAAAAAGCTCTTGACAAAAGCTTTTGAATGTGTTAAACTCAATATACTGTTTATAAAGGCTGTGACGGAGAGCGTCAGAGAAGGCAGCTTTCAGAAAGTCGGCGGTAGATGCGAGCCGACAGCGAGGGTCTCTGTACAACTCACTCCCGAGCTGATAATGCGAAAGCTAAAAGGCAAGTAGTGTTATCCGTAAAGTGCGACGTAAAAGCAAAGGGCTTGTTGGAGCCTGAAGTGGCGTGCGAACGCAATTTGAGTGGTACCGCGGAAAGATATTCCGCCTCAAAGAACTATCTTTGGGGCGGTTTTTGTTTGTAATCCCAATTTATCACAGTCTTGAAATTCGCAGAAATATATTTAAAGAGAAAGGAAAATCACTATGAAACTCAGCTTTTCAACACTCGCGTGTCCTGACTATTCATGGTCGGACATTTATTCAATGGCTCATGATCTCGGCTTTGACGGCATTGAGATAAGAGGTCTGGGCGACGACATCTTCTCGGTAAAGGCAAAACCTTTCACCGAAGAGCAGCTGCCAAAAACGGTAGAGAAACTGCGCTCTCTGGGGCTGGAGATATCCTGCCTTTCTTCGGGCGCGTGCTTAAAATTTGAAGACAAACTTGACGAGGCAATTGACGAGATAACTCAGTATGCCATACTTGCAGACAAACTGGGCGTATCTTACATAAGAATACTTGCAGACCTTGACCCCGAGCCAAACGGCGATGTTGACGATGAAAAGATGATCGCGGCTCTGAAAAAGATAGTGCCAATAGCGGAAAAGTACGAAGTTACCATGCTTGTTGAGACAAACGGCGTGTACTCTGACAGCGCAAGGCTGAAAAAGGTGCTCGATGCTGTTGACAACCGCTGGGTAGCGGCTTTGTGGGATATGCACCACCCTTACAGATACGCAGGCGAATCGCCAGAAACCACGGTTGCAAATCTTCGCGAATATATAAAGTATGTTCATGTTAAAGACAGCGTAATGATAGACGGCAAGCCCGAATACAAGCTTATGGGCGAGGGCGATATGCCGCTTGACGATATGTTCAAGGCGCTTCTGAGCATTGACTACACCGGTTATGTTTCTCTTGAATGGGTAAAGAGGTGGGCTAAGAACCTCTACAGTGCAGGCGTGGTGTTCCCGCAGTTTGAAAACTACATGAAAGCTTACAAGGGCAAACATACCGAGGCTCTCTGTGATAACAACAGGGGCACGGGAAAGTACATCTGGCCGAAAGAAAAGCTTATCGACTGCCTTTTCCCCGATGTTCTTGACAGGGTGTGCGAGGAGTTCCCCGAGCAGTACGCTTTCAGATACACCGAGCTTGACTACACAAGAACATATCCGCAGTTCAGAGATGACGTTGACACGTTTGCACGCTCTCTGATAGCTTTGGGAGTAAAGAAAGGCGATCACGTTGCTATCTGGGCAACAAACGTTCCGCAGTGGTATATAACATTCTGGGCTACCACCAAAATAGGCGCGGTGCTGGTTACAGTAAATACCGCATACAAGATTCACGAGGCTGAGTATCTGCTGAGGCAGTCTGACACGCACACGCTTGTTATGATAGACGGCTTCAAGGATTCAAACTATGTAGAGATAATCAAAGAGATATGCCCCGAGCTTGCGACTTGCGAGCCCGGCAAACTGGAGTCAAAGAGGCTGCCCGTACTGAAAAACGTTATAACCTGCGATTCAAAACAGCCCGGCTGCTTTACATGGGAAGAAGCCATAGCGCTTGCAGAAAAAGTGCCTTACAGCGAAGTTGAAGTAATGCGCCGCAAGATAAATAAGCACGATGTATGCAATATGCAGTACACCTCGGGCACAACGGGCTTCCCGAAAGGCGTTATGCTCACCCACTACAATGTTGTAAACAACGGCAAGGCTATCGGCGACTGCATGGATCTTTCCACCGCTGACAGAATGATGATACAGGTGCCTATGTTCCACTGCTTCGGCATGGTGCTGGCTATGACTGCATCGGTAACTCACGCGGTGACGATGTCGCCTATAACGGCTTTCTCGCCCAGAAAAGGTCTTGACTGCATAAACAAAGAGAAGATAACCTGCTTCCACGGTGTGCCGACAATGTTCATAGCAATGCTCGGTCACGAAAACTTCCCCAAGACGGACTTTTCATACATGAGGACTGGCATTATGGCAGGTTCGCCCTGCCCGATAAAGGCTATGCAGGACGTTATAGAAAAGATGAACATGAAAGAGATATGCATAACCTACGGTCAGACGGAGGCATCGCCTGCTACCACTATGTCAAAGACTACCGACTCTATAGAAACGAGAGTAAACACCGTTGGCGGACCGATATTCGGCGTTGAGTGCAAGATAGTTGACCCAGAGACGAACGAGGAGCTTCCCGACAATGTTGATGGCGAGTTCTGCGCGAGGGGATACAACATCATGAAAGGCTACTACAAAATGGAGGCGGCTACGGAAGCGGCTATAGACAAGGACGGCTGGCTGCACACGGGCGACCTTGCAAGACGTCTGCCTGACGGGAATTTCAAGATAACAGGACGTATAAAAGATATGATAATCCGCGGCGGCGAGAACATTTACCCCAAGGAGATAGAGGACTTTATATACACCCATCCCAAGGTGCAGGACGTTCAGGTAATAGGCGTGCCCGACAAGGCTTACGGCGAGGAGATAATGGCGTGCATCATCCTGAAGCCGGGCGAACAGGCCACCGAGGAGGAAATGAAAGAGTATGTTATGTCGCATATGGCAAAGCACAAAGTGCCCAGATACGTTGACTTTGTAAGCGAGTTCCCGATGAACGCGGCAGGCAAGATACTCAAATACAAAATGCGCGAAGCTGCTGTTGAAAAGCTGGGCCTTCAGTCGGCAAACAGTGTAGAGACGGCGTAAATTACAGGCAAAATAAAAGTGCAGTACCAAAACAGTGCTGCACTTTGTTTATGTATTTTTCAGCTCCAATAGTCGTAGCCGGGCGGTGTCGGCTCTTCATAAGGCGGACCCGGGTCATCACTGCTGTCGTCGGGCTGATCGTAGTCGGGTACGCTGCTGTCGTCAGGCTGATCATAGCCGGGTATATCTTCGTATGAAGTCGTAGTTGTCGTAGTAGTTTTTCTTGTAGTTGTTGTGGTAGTTGTTGTAGTTGTAGTGGTATCTGTAGGTTTGGGCTCTGACATCGGGCGCCATGTCGGGGTAGGTTTGTTCTTTGGTGTTGTTCTGCTGCTTTCATCATCTTCATCGGCAGTGGAAACAGGTTTGCTTTTCGGGGTCGTATTGCTGCTGTGACTGCTGACAGACGAGGGATAAGTGTATTGTGGAACAGTATTGTTTTGGTAGGGGGTAGTATACCAGTTGTATGGTGTGGTAGTATACGGGTCATACGGGGTGGTGTATAAGTCATCGGAAGAAATACTGCTTTCGTCTTCTGTGGGCTCTGATGTTTCGGGCGTGGTAACTTCGGGAGTGGTGCTTTTGGACGATGTTTTCTTCTTGCTGCCTGTGGTGGTCTTACTTTCCTCGGCGGCAGAAGTGCTTTCGGTGCTCTCTGTGATCGAAGAAACGGTAGTGACCGAAGCGATCTCGTCTTGAGTAACAACGGCGCTTCCCTGCGAGGTGTCGCTTATGTCCGATCTTTTCATCTCGCTGTTGTCATCAGAAAGTATAAGCAAAGACAGCACAGCTATCATAATTGCGCTGACGACGCCAAGTACTGTAACGGTTATTTTATATTTGTTGTCCATCTTGTCATCTCCGTTAAATCGTTAAGGGACTGTTTTATATATGTATAAATAGTATAACACTTTTGCAAAGCAATTGTCAAGTATTATCGCAATATATCGAGAGATGTATTTTTCAGGGCGCAGCGGCAGAGTATATCGCGGCACTCTGAGATAAGCTCATCACTTAAATTATCTTTAATACTATCATAACTTTCAAGCGCCTGAGAGATAAGCGGCTTTTGCCAGCTGAAAAGATAAGACCCTGCGAAGTTTTTGACTATTGCCCACGGCAGGTCGCCGCTGTAGTTTCTGCCGAGTTTTCCGCTGACCCACAGACGCAGCGTTTCAAGGGTGTTATTGGTAAAGCCGTCTGCAAAGTGAGAGGCATAGAACACTGCGGAATACATATCACGCTCGTTGTCGGGCGCAATGGCAAGCGTTAAAGATAGGCAGCAGATGATGAATTTCTGCTCTGCGGCATTGCTCGTCAGGCTTTTTGAAAGCCTCAGTATATCATCGGTACTTGGCAGCTCTGGCGGTATTATCTTTTTTACTTTTGTTTTCAAAGGGTGTGCTCCTCGCTGAAAAAATACTTGACTACCGTTTGGGTAGGTGATATAATATTTTACGGTGTCTGTTATATACAACTATATAACATAGTCGCCGCCGTCTGCGTGCTGTTTGTCAAGAATATCCTGAAGTGTAACAGAATCGAGATATTCGTTGATGACCTTATAAAGCCCCTGCCATACCGCCAGAGTAGCGCAGTTATCGCTTCTGTCGCAGCCTATGGGGTCGCAGTCAAGGCAGGCAACGGGAGCTAAACTGCCCTCGGTAAGGCGCAGTATCATGCCGACGGTGTACTTATCGGGCGTGCCCGAGAGCATATAACCGCCCTGATAGCCGCGGTTAGTAAGCAGAACGCCGCTTTTTGTCAGCACGGGAACTATCTGTTCAAGATACTTTTTTGAGATATTCTGCCGCTGCGCAACATCTTTCAAAGCTACATAACCGTCACCGCGGTGCTCTGAGAGATCGAGCAGCAGCCTAAGGGCATATCTTCCTTTTGTAGATATTTTCATACTTGATCACTTACCTAACATCTATAATATATCCATATACCTATAATAACATATATTTAATAGGTTTTCAAGTACCGACCCAATATAATATTTGTAAAAATTTAAAAACGGAGTGTGAAAAAATATGACGCTGCAACAACTACGCTATATAATAACGATCTCAGAGGCAGGCTCGCTGAGCAAGGCGGCACAGATACTTTAC
Organism: uncultured Clostridia bacterium; assembly: GCA_947624375.1. Classification (GTDB taxonomy): domain Bacteria; phylum Bacillota; class Clostridia; order Oscillospirales; family Ruminococcaceae; genus UBA7477. The sequence goes on from CANQKD010000007.1 coordinate 84,005, forward strand.
ATATCTCAGCCGTCTCTTACATCGTCTGTGAGGGAGCTTGAAAACGAGCTTGGCATAACGATATTCCACCGAAGCGGCAAGGGTATGTCGCTGACTAACGACGGTGTTGTGTTTTTGTCGTCTGCCAGATATTTATATACCCAGTATGAATCGCTGATGGAGCAGTACGACAAGAACGGACCGCACAAAAAGAGATTCGCGATATCGGCACAGCATTACTCGTTCGCGGTGAAGAGCTTTGTAGAGCTGGTAAAGAGGTACAACACAGCCGAATACGAATTTGCGGTGAGGGAGACAAAAACGCGTGAGGTGATAGAAGACGTAAGCACTATGCGCAGCGAGATAGGTGTTATATATCTGAGCGATTTCAACCGCAAGGCGATGATGAAGGTGCTTTCCTCAAACGGGCTGGAGTTTCACAAACTGATAGACTGCAAGGCATACGCATATATGAGCAAGAGCCACCCGCTGGCGAAAAGTGAGAGCGTAAGCTTTAAAGAGCTGGAAGACTACCCGTGCCTGTCGTTTGAGCAGGGGGGAGAGAGCTCGTTTTACTATGCGGAGGAGATATTCAGCACAAACCACTATCCGCGAATGATAAAGGTAAGCGACAGAGCTACCATACTTAATCTTATGGTGGGGCTCAACGGCTACACTGTGTGCTCGGGCATAATATGCGGCGAACTGAACGGTGACGGCTACATTGCCATACCTATTGAAGATGCCGGCGGCGAAGAGATAATGGAGATAGGCTATATAGTAAAAAAAGAGCTTATAATGAGCAAGCTCGCGGTCGAATACATAGACGAGCTGAAAAGGTACTTAAACGAGCAATAACATAAAAGAGACAAGGAAAAATTCCCTGTCTCTTTTTTTGCAACAATATCAAGAACGTTTATATGATACCCTCGGAAAATGATATAGGCAGCGCAAACATTACGCCTGCGTTGGGCTTTGAAAGATCGCCGCACACTTCATGCACAACGTCTTTCGCAGTTTCTGCCTGTTCTTCGGGAAGCGCTAACATTATCATGTTTCCGTTTGTGGGCGGAATATTTCCAAGTATCGTGCCAATGGCGGCAAGCATCTGCACATTCTGGCTTTTGGAGAGAAACCTTGCCATACCTGTTGTTTCTACGACCGTGCCGCCCTTTATGCCCTTTTCGGCAAATGACTGCATCAGGGTATCGACGATCTCCGATTTCTTTAATATTATCACTAATAACTGCTGCATTTTTGACCTCCTTTCTGTTTGGCAACAGGATAAGCTACGCATTTTTTACAAACGAGCAGGCTATCCAGTCGTCCTTTTGCCTTTTGCCTGTAAGTGTGAAGCCGTTTTTCAGGATACTGTCCAGCACTTCGGGAAAGCGTTTTTCGATAATGCCCGATGTTATCAGCCTGCCGCCGCTTTTTAAAAAGTCAGCAAAATACTGCGACATGGCTATAAGCACATCGGCGACTATGTTTGCGCACACGACGTCATACTCTTTGCCGATGCTTTGGCGCAGGGCGCTGTCTTCGATGATATTTCCGCACACCGACTTGTAACGCTCTGGTGAGATGCCGTTTTTGGCGGCGTTTTCGGCTGCTATGTTTACAGCGCCTTGTTCGATATCCACCGCGTATGCAGATGATGCGCCCAGCATAACGCCGCTTACCGAGAGTATACCGCTGCCGCAGCCCAGGTCGAGAAGCCGATCCCCTTGCTGTATGTTTTCTTCCAGAAGCTCCAGGCACAGCTGCGTTGTGTTGTGCTGCCCCGTGCCAAAGCTTGCCGCAGGGTCTATCTCGACCACAATGCGTTTTTCTTGCGGCTGTGTTTGCTCCCACGAGGGCTTTATAAGCAGCCTCTCGCCAATTTTCAGCGGTTTGAAGAACTGCTTCCAGTTGTTTGCCCAGTCTTGTTCGCGCACCGATGAAAACTCACATTCCAGCCTGCCGTACTCGCCGCCGCTGTCTAAAGCTTTCAAAGCAGCGAGCTGCTGCTTTATCATAGAGAGCGTTTCCGCGCCGTCGGCATCGTTTGAAATATACACGGTGACAGATGTTTCTGCGTTGCGAAGCTCGTAAAGGTCATCATCGATATAATCCCAGTTGCCGTCCTTGTGCTGAAGAAAATCCTCAAAGTCGTTTTTATCCTGAATGACAAAACCGCTTATGCCGATATCCATAAGTCTGCCCGTAAGGGCATCCACCCCCTGCGATGAGGTGTATATTTTCAGCTCTGTCCAATCCATGCAACGCACTTCCTTTAGATTTACCGCAAAATGCGGCGTATTATTAGTATAGCATATTTTGAAATATTTGTAAAGAGTAATTTTTCGCGCTTGGCATATAGCCTGTTTTGTGTGAATATAAATGTTTTAGGTACACTCAAAATACCTGAACGAGTAATTAAAACACAACAGGAGGAAGCTATGGATCTTAAACTTAACCGTGAGATCTTCACTGCCTCGGAGACCGCTTTTGACAACGGCTTCGAGCAGGCGATCGAGCTTGACTACATTCTTCCCGACTACTATCCCGACATATTCAGGGTGCTTAAATGCCGCCTGCTGCCGAGAATAGTATCGCAGAGCATAAACGGCGACAAGCTTACCTATGAGCTGTGCGCCGTTATAAAGGTAATGTACGTCAGCGAAAATTCAGGCAAGCTCAGCTGCATTGAGCAGAAACTGAGCTACACACGTTCATGCGACATACCAAGCGGCATCAAAAACCCGTGCGTTACCGTAATGGCAAAGGCGGACTACATAAACTGCCGTGTGGTAAATCAGCGAAGACTTGACCTGCGCGGCGCAGTTACATCAAAAGTAAGGCTGTGCTGCGAAAAAGGCAGGTCGGCGGTGGCAGATGCCATGGGCTGCGGCATACAGCTGTATCACGAGAGCGTGACATACCCGACAAACAGGCTGTATGCATCAAAACGCATAACCATTGTAGAGGAGCTGGAGCTCGGCGAAACAAAGCCGCCTATCTCTTCTGTAATACGCAGCGACTGCATTGCAACACTGGGCGAGAAAAAGTTGGTATCGGGCAAACTGGTGATAAAGGGCGATGCGTATATAAACGTTCTTTACAGCAGTGAAAACGGCGAAGACAGCGCAAGCCTTGAAACTATGCGCTTCTCGGTGCCTTTCAGCCAGATAATGGACATTGACGGCATTGACGAGCGTTATGAAAACTACGTTGACCTTATACAGAGCGGCTGCAGCGTTATAGTAAAGGGTGACGATCAGAAGTCGCTTGAATGTGAGATAGTTCTGCTGGTGAACTGCCGCGCGGTAAAATACGAAACAGGAGAGCTTGTGACAGATGTATTCTCCACGGGGTATGATCTTGACATTGACAAAAGCGATGAGAAGATAGAGAGCGTTCCCGTTGAGATATGCGAGCCGCACACCCACACCGCAAGGCTTACCTGCCAGGACGGCGAGATAGCGGCGGTATATGACAACTGGTGCGATGTTTCAAACGTGAGCGGCAGGTTCAGCTTTGACAAAAACAGCCTTATAGTAAGCGGAAATCTCTCGTTTGCGCTGGTTGGCAGAAACGACAGCGGCGTGCCGATATATTTAGAGAGCGACACGGCTTTTGAACACGTTATAGAGAGCGAGTGCGCCACACAGGACAGCCTTTTAGAGCCGAGAGTGGATATAGTGGGCTGCTCATATACGCTGTGCGACCCCTCTACCGTTGAGATAAAGGCTGATCTGAGCATATGCGGCACTGTTTCAAAGCTTATTACAAAGCGGCTGATAACCGATATAAAAATATCGGAAGAGCAGACCGAAAGGGCAAGGCAGAGCGCGCTGAAGCTTTACTATGCAAAAAGCGGCGAGAGGGTATGGGATATAGCAAAGAAATACCGCATACCGGTATCGGCGATAACGGGTGAGAATGATCTGGCGGCTGACATACTTGCCGAGGACAAAATGCTGCTGATACCCGATATAGAAGAAAGGAAACCGAGCATATGAACAATGACATCTATAAAGATATTGCCAGACGCACGGGCGGAGACATCTATATCGGAGTGGCAGGCCCTGTGCGCACCGGAAAATCGACATTCATAAAGCAGTTTATGGAGAGCCTTGTTATACCCAACATTGAAAGCGACTTTCGCAGAGAAAGGGCGGTAGACGAACTGCCGCAGTCATCGGGCGGAAAGACGATAATGACCACCGAGCCGAAATTCATACCCGAAGAGGCGGTAGAGATATGCATTGATGACAACATCCGCTTCAATGTGAGGTTGATAGACTGCGTAGGCTACATAATACCCAGCGCGATAGGCTACATTGAGAACGAAGCGCCGCGCATGGTGCGCACGCCGTGGTTCGACGACCCTGTGCCGTTCAACATGGCGGCAGAGGTAGGCACGCAAAAGGTCATTACCGAGCATTCAACTATAGGGCTTGTGATAACTACCGACGGTTCTATTACAGACCTGCCGCGTGATGAGTATGAAGAATGTGAAGAACGCATTATAAACGAGCTTAAAGAGATAGGCAAGCCGTTTGTGGTGCTTATGAACACTACCACGCCAAATTCCAAAGAGGCAAAGGCGCTGTGCGAGAGGCTTTCGGAAAAGTATGGAGCGTGCGTTATAGCGGTAAACTGTTTAGAACTCGGGGAAGACGACATAAAGAGCATACTTTCGCAGGTGCTAAACGCGTTCCCCGTTAAAGAGATAAACATAGATCTGCCCAGGTGGATAGCGGCGCTCGATAAGGGTCACTGGCTGAAAGAGGATATTTTCAGCACGATAAAAAGCTGCGCCGAAAGTGTTGCGGCTATAAAAGACATAAAACACTTTGCCGAAAAGCTGACGGAATGCGAGCATATAGTCAATTCTAAGATTGCCTCTATAGATATGGGAACGGGCAGCGCGGTGATTGAAGTTACCACGAACAAAGATCTGTTCTTCAAGATAATCGGCGAGGCAACGGGGCTGGAGATAACGGGCGAGAGCGACCTTATGCCGCAGATACTGGAGCTTGTGAAGATACGCAACAAGTTTGAGAAATTCTCACAGGCGCTGGAGCAGCTTGAAGAGACCGGCTACGGCATAGTTATGCCGTCTATCGAGGAGCTGACCCTTGACGAGCCCGAGATAATCAAGCAGGGCGGCAAATACGGCGTTCGCCTGAAAGCCACCGCGCCGTCTATACATCTGTTGAAAGCGAACATAGAAGCCGAGGTATGCCCGATAGTCGGCAGCGAAAAGCAGTCGGAGGAACTGGTGCTTTATATGCTGAACGATTTTGAAGAATCTCCCGAAAAGATATGGGACAGCAACATTTTTGGCAAATCGCTGCACGAGTTGGTGGGCGAGGGGCTGCACAACAAGCTTTCAAAAATGCCCGAAGAAGCTCGCGGCAAGCTTGCCGAAACGGTAGAGCGCATGATAAACGAGGGCTGTTCGGGGCTCATCTGCCTGATACTGTGATAAAAAAGGACTGCATATAAAATGCAGTCCATGTTTTTTATATAACCTTGTTAAGCCTGCTGGGATATCTTGTTCTCAGCGGACTTTTCATTTTGCAGCTTGTTGTAGAAATATTGCAGAACATCGCGCCTTGTTATTATGCCGATGAACATATTCCTGTCGTCCACAACGGGTACAAAGTTCTGATTCATCGTCATCAGCAGCAGATCTTCCAGCTTTGCGTTCACACTTACCGCTTTGTTTACAGTCCGCAGTTTTACAGACTGAAGCGGCATATGCTCCGTCTTTTTCAGTATATCTGTGCCGCAGCCGAGCACAAGCCACAAAAAGTCGCCCTCGGTAACGGTAGCTATATACTCTCCCTCTCTGTTTATTATGGGTATTGCGGTGTAGCCCGATGAGCGCATTTTTTCAAGCGCCTGTCTTACAGTGCAGTCGCTGACAAGGTGCGCGACCTCTTGCTTGGGCTTTAGCAAAAAGAGAATATTCATGCCGTATACACATCCTCCTTTCTTAAATTGTAGTAAGGGAAAATGCCCTCAGATATATTTTACCTCTTTTTGGGCGATACGTCAATAGTATATTATGAAAACTAAACAAATGTTTTGTCGCATACGCTCAAAAGGGCACATCGGCGGCGCGGCAGGGAAAATAACTGATATATTGCCTGAAATGTTGGCGTATTCAACATAAAAACTGTGCAAAGATACAATAATATTCTTATTTCTATTGACAAAATAAATTTAAAGAGTATAGTATAAGTATAGTATATTATAGATGAGTGAGGGAGGTCTGACTTGATGGACGTTATATCGGCTATTCTGGAAACGGACAACACCGCTAAAGAGATGATGAAAAGCGCCGAAGAAAAGCGCGACAGCCTTATGAGCGAGGCAAGAGAGAGCGTTAAGAGCATACAGAGCGATATTGCTGCGGCGGCTGAGAAAAAGTCAGCCGAATATGAAAAGACAGAGAAAGCAAACGCCGAGAAAGAGCAGAAAAAGCTGCTGGACGAGCGAGATGCGGCAAAAGAGCGGCTTGACAAGGCATTTGCAGAAAACAGCGAGGCGTGGCAAAAGCGCATTTTTGAAAGCATAGTAAACGGCTGAATTTAAGCTTGTTAGGCTTTTGGCAAGGGCGGTGAAACGTTTTGAACAAGGCGTCGTTAAACGCTACCATAACTAAAATAAGGGCTATGCACGGCCGTATGCTGACGGGCGAGGACTACAGGATACTTTCCTCAAAGGGCAGTGTTACAGAGGTGGCGCAGTATTTAAAGAACCGCGAGGGCTTTAAAGATACTTTTGCCGATATAGACGTCAACACCGTTCACAGAGGATATATAGAAGAGCTTCTGAAAAAACGCAGTTTTGAGATGTTTTTAAAGCTGAGGGATTTTCAGCACCTTGGCAAAATACAGTTTTACGACCTTGTGAGCGAGAGATATGAAAACGAGCTTCTGCTGATACTTATAAGGTCACTTAACAGCGGTGAGAAAAATTCGTTTTTGAATTTTCTGCCGACATATGCCGCAAAGAGCAGCTCTCTTGACCTTTACGAGCTTGCGGCGTGCAAGAGCGTAGAGGAACTTGCAAGAAAGCTGGAGCATACAAAATATGCGCCGCTGTGCGATATAATAGTAAGAGAAAGCAAACAAAGCGACATGACCGAAGTTGAAAACGCCTTTGCGCGGCTTTATTACAAAAGACTTCTGGACAGCATAGAGAAAGATCTTTCAAAAAGCGATGCCAAGCTTATTATGGAGCCCGTGAAAGCAGGCGTGCACATAAGAAATTTTGTAAACGCATACCGCATGAAAGCATACTTCAATGCGCCGCCCGAGGAGATAAGCAAGAAAATGGTAACGGTGCGCGGAGCAGGGGGCAGCAACGGGCTGAGCAGGATATTTGAGTGCGACAGCGAGCAGGAGATGATGGATCTGTTTTGCCGTCTGCGCGGAACAAAGGGCATTGAAAAGGAAAACAGCAAATTTCTTGAAACTGCTATGACGCAGGTAAAACTCAACTACGCGCGCAAGCTGATGAGAACGCAGTCTATGCCGGCGGTGTACTTTGCGTTTTTGCAGCTGTGTGATATAGAGACCTCTAACATTATCCACATAATAGAGGGGATAAGGTATGGGCTGGAGCCTGACAGGATAGAGGCGCTTATAGCATATTAAGATAATAAAATATACTGAAAAACTGAAAACCTGAAAGGGAGTGATAGGTATATGGGAATAGAAAAGATGACCCTTGTGAACATTGTCGGCGATATGTCGCAGCTGGACAGCACGCTTACAAAGTGCTGTGAGAGCGGCTGCTTTCACATAGAACCTGCCGTTACAAGGGGCGCGGAGGGCAGAACAGAGCTTAAACTGCTCTCGGAGGAAAACCCTTATACAAACACTTTGAGGAGATTCGCAGAGCTTTGCAGGAAGCTGAATATCGATGCGGCATCAAAGCTTGAGGCAGACTACTCTGAATCAGACTACAAAACGCTTTACGACTTTGAGCGATATGTCTCCGGCTTAGAAAAGCAGTTTGGCTCACTGATAGACGAAAAGCGCGAATGTTACAAAGAAATATCCGAAAAGGGAGCGGCTATAAAACAGCTCAACCACTTAAAAGGCATGAACGCCAACTTTGAGCAGGTGTTCAGCTGCGAGTATATTCATCTTAAACTTGGCAAGCTGCCTATTGACAGCTACAGCAAGCTGGAATATTACGATGAGGTGTTCTTCTTTATACCGTTTGACAAGGATAAGCAGTTTTACTGGGGAATGTACTTCTGCGCGAACAAGGACAAGGCTATTATAGATGAGATATTCCAGTCGCTTTATTTTGAGCCTGTAAAGGTATCGCCGTATATTCAGGGCACGCCCGAAAAGGCTCTTGAAGAGCTCAACGATGCCGTAAACCGCCGATCGCTGCGTGCTGAGCAGATAGACGAGGAGCTGGCTTCGCTGGCAAAAGAGCGGCGTGATGAAATGCAGAAAGTCTACGATCAGCTGGCGATGAGGGAGAACATATTCGGACTCAGGAAAAATGCCGCAGAGCTGAGCGGAAAGTTCTTTCTGAAAGGGTTCGTGCCGAAGAGCGCATCGCAGGAGTTCAAAAAGAAGGTAGGAAAGATAAGGAGCGTTTCGGTAACTATTCTTCCTGCCGACTCAGAGCCCGACCTGACGCCGCCTACAAAGCTGAAAAACGGCTGGTTCTCAAGACCGTATATATCGGTGGTAGAGATGTACGGCGTGCCGGTATACAACGGCATAAACCCCACGCTTTTCGTGGCGCTGAGTTTTACGCTGCTGTTCGGCATAATGTTCGGCGACCTGGGACAAGGTTTTGTGGTATTTCTGGCAGGGCTGTTCATGAGCTTCAAGCTAAAAAACAAATACGGCGGTCTGCTTTCAAGGTGCGGACTTTCAAGTATGTTCTTCGGGTTTATGTACGGGTCGTTCTTCGGGTTTGAAGATTTTCTCGACCCCGTTTACGAGGCGATAGGCTGGGGCAAAAAACCGCTGGAGGTATTCGACCAGACGACATTCATACTGATAACCGCGGTAGGCATAGGCGCTGCTATAATACTGCTGTCTATGATACTTAACATAATAACCGGCTTTAAACAGCACGACTATGAAAAAGCGATATTCGGGTGCAACGGCATTGCGGGAATTGTTTTCTACTCGTCTGTTGGTGCGGCGGTGGTAGGCAAGCTGGCAGGCTTTTCGCTTACAACGCCGATGTATATAATCTTTCTGATAGTTGTACCGCTGGTTTGCATATTCTGCCGCGTGCCTTTCTCAATAGCGGCGAAATACAAACGCTGGCAGCTTTCGGAAGACCCCGAGGAGGGCGGCGTAGGCAACTTTATTGTTGAGAACTTTTTTGAGATGTTTGAGTTTTTGCTCAGCTACGTTTCAAACACGCTGTCGTTTTTAAGGGTAGGCGGATTTGTTCTTTGTCACGCAGGCATGATGCTCGTTGTAATGACGCTTATGAACAGTTTTTCAGCCGCCGCACAGCCGATAGTGCTTGTTGTGGGCAACGCGTTCGTTATGGCTATGGAAGGCATGATAGTTGCTATACAGCTTATCCGTCTGGAATTTTATGAGGTGTTCTCACGTTTTTATGAGGGCGACGGCATACCGTTTGAGCCCGTAGGGGTAACGCTCTCGACCGAAAGTGAATGATCAAAGTTAAAAATATATAGCTTTTTGGAGGTTTTATTATGATGATACTTATTTTACCGCTTGTTTGTGTTTTGCTTATATGCGCGCCCGTAGTACCGGCGGTCGTCAAGGTAAAAAACGGCAAGAGCCCTAAGGGTGCATTTATTGCAAATCTCTGCACGTTTTTTGGCGTTATGCTGCTGGCTGTTATATTCCCGTTCGGTCAGTTCGTTTACGCCGCAGAGGCTGAAACGGCAGTGGGAGAGGCAGTAAACGCTGTAATTTCGCTGGGAGCAGGCGTAGGCTATCTCGGCGCAGGACTTGCAACAGGTCTTTCCTGCGTGGGTGCAGGCATTGCGGTAGGTTCGGGCGCATCGGCTGCCATAGGCGCAGTTGCAGAAGACCCTAAATCGTTCGTAAAGTCGCTGATTTTCGTTGTTCTTGGTGAAGGTATCGCGCTGTACGGATTGCTTATCTCGATACTTATAATAAATGGTCTGGGCTGATTTTTTTGCAGGAGGAAAAGCTATGAGAGCCTATCTTATAAGCGACAACACGGATACGCAGATGGGTATGCGCCTTGCCGGTATAGAGGGCGTTGTGGTGCACACTGCGCAGGACGTAAAAAAAGAGCTTGAAAAGGCTATGGAAGACACTTCGGTGGCGGTTGTGCTTATGACCACAAAAATTATTGACCTTTGCCGCGACGATGTGTATGAAACAAAGCTCAGATGTGCATATCCGCTTATAGTTGAGATACCCGACAGGCACGCCTCGGCGAACATATCGGGCACAATATCAAAATATGTTGCAGATGCGGTGGGTATAAGGCTGTAACGTTTCCGGGAGTGATAATATGATAAATGCTGAAGAAAAGCTCGCTATGATGCGTGAGTCTATACTAAGCGAAACAAAGCAGAAAGCCGACAAGCTGGTAAGCGATGCTGAAAATGAAAGCAGCAGGATAGTTTTAGAGGCAAGCGATAAATACTATGCAGATGCCGAAAAAACAATAGAAAGCGAAAAGGCTGCGATAGCAGCAAAGTATGCAAAGCAGACTGCCGCACTGCGCTCTCAGGTGCAGAAAGATATTCTGATGTACAGAAATATGCTTACACAAAAGCTGTTTGACGGCGTGAGAGAAAAGCTGTTGCAGTTTCGCGATACAAAAGAATACAAAGAGTATATCAGCAGATGCATAAGCGAGTATAAAAAAAGCTACGACATTGAAAACGCCGAAGTGCGCGTATCTGCTGCCGATATGCAAAGGACAGAGCTGTTTGAGGGTCTGCCCAAAAGCGTGAAGATAACCTGTGATGATACCATAGCTCTGGGCGGAGTTAAAATAAAGCCTGCAAATGTGGGTGTCATATGCGACGGCACGCTTGATGCGGCGCTTATAAAACAGTCGGATAATTTTTCCGATATTGCAGACAGCAGTCTGAAAGTATAGCCGATGGGAGTGAAAACGTTGAACACTGTAAACGCAGATGTAAAAACGAACAGTATATATTCCGTCAACGGGCCTGTTGTGAAAGTCAAAGACACAAAGGACTTTCAGATGATGGAAATGGTGTATGTGGGAAAAAAGCGCCTTATCGGTGAGGTAATAGGCGTTAGCGCCGATTTTACAACGATACAGGTGTATGAGGGCACGGGCGGACTTATGCCGGGTGAACCGGTAGAAAGCACCGGCGCGCCTATGGAGGTCGTACTCGGACCGGGGATAATATCAAACATATTTGACGGTATACAAAGACCTCTTGCAGCTATGGGAGCCGGCGGAAAGGGAGCTTTCATAGAAGACGGCATTGCGGTCGCACCGATAGATACCGAAAAGGAATACGATGTAACGGTGTGTGTAAAAGTGGGCGATATGCTGCACGCAGGCGAGATATATGCCACCTGCCCCGAAACGCCGCTTATAACCCACAAGTGTATGCTTACACCAAATATAAAAGAGGGCAAAGTGACTTATGCTGCCCCGAGCGGTAAGTATAAGGTAAATGATATAGTGGTAAGGATAGATATAGGCGGCAAAGAAACGGCTCTTACGCTGTGCCAGAAGTGGCCTATAAGAGTTGCAAGACCCGTTTCAGAAAGGCTTCCTGCTGACAAACCGCTTATAACAGGTCAGAGGATAATAGATACCGTAGTGCCTGTTGCAAAGGGCGGCGCGGCTGCGATACCCGGGGGCTTCGGCACGGGAAAGACGATGACACAGCATCAGCTGGCGAAATGGTGTGATGCGGACATAATCGTATACATCGGCTGCGGCGAGCGCGGCAACGAGATGACACAGGTGCTGGAGGAGTTTTCGGAGCTTATCGACCCGAAGACCAACAGACCTCTTACAGAAAGGACCATACACATAGCGAACACCTCGAATATGCCTGTTGCGGCAAGAGAGGCATCTATATACACGGGTATAACGCTTGCGGAATACTACAGAGATATGGGCTACCACACAGCGATAATGGCTGATTCTACCTCGCGCTGGGCGGAGGCGCTGAGAGAAATTTCGGGCAGACTTGAAGAAATGCCTGCCGAGGAGGGTTTCCCTGCGTATCTGCCGTCAAGGCTTTCACAGTTTTACGAGAGGGCAGGCTATGTAAAGGCTCTTTGCGGAAAAGAGGGCTCGGTAACTGTAATAGGCGCGGTATCTCCGCAGGGTTCTGACTTTTCCGAGCCTGTAACGCAGAACACCAAAAGATTTGTGCGCTGCTTCTGGGCGCTTGACAAGTCGCTGGCGTATGCAAGGCATTACCCTGCTATAAACTGGAATCTGAGCTATTCGGAATACTCCGACGACCTTGCAGATTATTACAACACTAACATCGCGCCCGACTTTATGAGCGCACGTCAGCAGCTTTCAAATATTCTGGTAGAAGAGACCAACCTTATGGAGATAGTAAAACTGATGGGTTCGGATATCCTGCCGGACGACCAGAAAGTGCTTATAGAAACGGCGAGAGTTGTAAGGGTAGGCTTTTTGCAGCAGAACGCATACCACCCCGATGATACCTTTGTGCCGCTGAAAAAGCAGTACCTTATGATGAAGACCATTCTTCTGCTGTACCAGCTTGCGAAAGAGGCTGTTGCAAGCGGCATAAGCGTTGCGGATATTACTGCCACAGGCTGGTTTGAAAAGCTTATAAAGGTCAAGTACGATATACCAAACGACAAACCGGAGATGTTCGATGAATATCAGAGAGATATGGTGCAGACCTTTGACAGGCTGAGAACTTCTGTCTGACAGCCGAAAGGAGCGTTTACAATGACTGTAAAATATATAGGTCTGAGTCAGATAAACGGGCCGCTCGTGGCGCTGGAGGGCGTTTCGGGCATAGGCTATGACGAAATGGCGAAAATAAAGCTCGATGACGGCACGCAAAGACTTGCCAGAGTGGTAGAGGTAAGCGAGGACAAGGCTGTTTTGCAGGTGTTTGAGGGCACTAGCGGACTTTCTCTTGAAAATACCGAAACACAGTTTGAGGGCAAGCCGATGGAACTTGCGCTGTCTACCGAGATGCTCGGCAGGATATTCAGCGGCGCAGGCAAGCCTATTGACGGGCTGGGAAACATTCTTGCCGAAAAATATGCGGACATAAACGGCAAGCCTTTGAACCCCGTATACAGAACATACCCGAGAAACTATATAAACACGGGCATTTCTTCTATAGATGCCCTGGCGACATTGATAAGAGGTCAGAAGCTGCCGATATTCTCCGGCTCGGGACTTTCACACAACAAGCTTGCGGTGCAGATAGTAAAGCAGGCTAAAATTGCTGATGAGAGCGGCAAGGACTTTGCCGTGGTGTTTGGCGCAATGGGCGTTAAAAACGATGTTGCCGACTACTTCAAGCGCAGTTTTGAAGAATCTGGCGCGTTGCAGAGAACGGTCATGTTTTTAAACCTTTCAAACGACCCGATAATAGAGAGGATACTCACCCCTCGCTGCGCTCTTACAGCTGCCGAATATCTTGCGTTTGAGCACAATATGCACATACTTGTTATACTTACCGATATGACATCATACGCCGAAGCGGTCAGAGAGTTTTCGTCATCAAAAGGCGAGATTCCCGGCAGAAAGGGCTTCCCTGGTTATCTGTATTCAGACTTTGCATCGCTTTACGAAAGAGCAGGCATAATAAAAGGCGCGGAAGGTTCTGTAACGCAGATACCCATACTTACCATGCCCAACGATGATATAACTCACCCCGTGCCCGACCTTACTGGATATATAACAGAGGGTCAGATAGTTTTAGACAGAGGACTTGACCAGACGGGTGTGTATCCGCCGGTCTCGGTGCTGCCATCGCTTTCAAGACTTATGAAAGACGGCATAGGCGAGGGCTTTACAAGAGAAGATCACTCGATGCTTTCAAACCAGCTGTTCGCATCGTATGCAAAAGTGCAGGACGCAAGGGCGCTGGCATCTGTAATAGGCGAGGAAGAGCTTTCACAGACGGACAAGGATTACCTGGGCTTCGGCAAGCTTTTTGAGAAGCATTTTTTGTCGCAGTCGTTTGACGAAGACCGCACTATAGATCAGACGTTAGACCTCGGATGGCTGCTGCTTTCTACATTGCCGAAATCGGAGCTCGAGCGTGTTGACGATGAGCATATAAAGAAATACTACTCACCCGAAAAGGCTAAAGAAGCGTTCGGAGAGCAGTCATGAAGTATCTGTATCTCATAATACCGATAGCAGGCATAATACTTCTGAATATGCTGCTTTGCAAGATACGCGGCGTTAGTAAAAAAGTACAGAAAAACGAGGAGAGCGAAAAGCTGCGCAAAAAGGTAACAGTCTTCTGGCTTGTAATAGCAGCTGTAGCGGCGCTTGTATGGGCAGGCATATGGCTTATAATGGCGTATACTTTTAAATGATAGGAGGAAAGGCTTATGGCAGGGCAGGTGTTTGCCACTAAGGGCAACCTTATAAACACCAAAAAAACGCTTTCACTTGCAAAGCTCGGCTATGAGCTTTTGGACAGAAAGCGCAACATACTTATACGCGAACTTATGTCGCTTATTGACAGCGCGGAGAGGCTTCGCGGAACGATAGAGCAGGTATACGGCGATGCCTATGAGGCTTTGCAGCTTGCGAACATAACCATGGGTGTTGTATCTCCCGTTGCCGAAAGAATGCCCGTTGACAACAGCTTTCAGATAAGCTATAAAAACGTTATGGGCGTTCAGCTGCCGTGCGTTGAGATAGCACAGCCTCAGCCGCAGATGTCTTACAGCCTTTCGTATACAAATTCGCAGCTTGACAAGGCTTATATAGCGTTTTGCAAGGTAAAAGAGATAACCGCCACGCTTGCACAGATCGAAAACAGCGTATACAGGCTGGCGATCGCCATAAAGAAGACACAGCGCAGGGCGAACGCGCTGAAAAATATAATTATCCCCGACAGCGAGCACACGGTGAAGTTTATTGCCGACTCGCTGGAGGAAAAAGAGCGCGAGGAGTTTTCGCGGCTCAAAGTCATAAAAGCGCAGAAAAACAAACAGTAAAAAACGGTTGGCACAGATGGGCTGTGTCAGCCGTTGCTTATATTATGAAGGAGGAGCACTATGAAAACACAGTGGAACGAGCAGAGACTGGCACAGGAAATTGAAAGGCTTGAAAATCTCACAGGCAAAGCGGCTGAATTTACGGTCGCACTTTCAGACGCCCCTAAGCCGCCGCAGCAGGAAAACGGCAGGAGAACGCTGTATTTTGACGCAAATCTGGTCAACCACCCAAAGGCAGATGACAGCCGCGTTTTAATGATGCTGATCTATATGTTCTGCATGGAAACAAAGCTGATATATTCGCTTGGCAGAAACATGGACTATGACATGGTGATGAAAATATGCGAGGGCATGGGTGTAGAATTCACAGATACTACAGATCTGAAAAAGTATTTTGTGGATATACGAAGACTTTGCTACAGCGATGACCGCTCAACGCTTTACCGAAACGGCGACCGCATTATGCGCAGAATAGCTCCTAAAAAGTATACCATAACAGATATTGGCAGAGTTGTAGACGGCAGGCGCGAGATAACGGCTGTTGCAGATGATGGCAGCGAGATAAAAATAGAAGAAAAAGATATCATAGAAAACTACGCCCTTATAGCCACGCAGTCATGACCGACGTGGTATTTTAAGGCTGCGAAGATACGCCTTTTTACTGTCATCTATCAGACGGCTCTCCGTGGCTTTTTGTATAGCCTTGTTGTGAGTCCATGTATCGAGCGCACGGTTTTCTATGTATGCTACAGCGGTGTCATACTGCTTGGTAAGAGCCGTTGCAAAATACCACGCGACCGACATTTTTACATAGTAATCGTCATGGCGTATGGCAGAAACTTTGTCGGTGTACACGCTTTCAAAACGCTCACCCAGAAAGTGCTTCATAAGCATATTTACCCCAAAGCGTATTGTGTACACTTTATCGGACAGCAGCCACTTGTCAATGTATGGCAAAAGCTTTTGCGGCTGCTTTGCGAACATTTTCGGCGAGAGCGTATCGCAGGTCGCCCAGTTGTCTATGTACGGCAAAAATTCCTCCACCTGCAAAACGCACTTGTCAAAGTCTTTGGTAAGCGCTATAACAGCAGCGTGCAGGTTATTTTCATCGTAGTATCTGTGCGGCGTGCTTTTGAGAAAAATATCGATATCGCTGCGTGAACTTAGCTCTTTTGCAAGAGCGCGTATTTTCGGAAAGCGCACGCCTATTATGTTTTCTTTTGAAATGTTGGGAACAATAGATACTTGTAATTTGCGGTAGCTTTCGTCGGCGCTTTCAAACAGCAGAGTAAGTATTTCAGAATTTATATCGTTCATTATCATCACCAAAACAAGTATACCATACCGCCGCTTTTATGTCAATGCAGGCTTGACAAAACGTATGCAATATTATATAATCTTTAAGTACGAAAAAAGTAAAGGAAGAAGCCTATGTTCTCATTTTTGCTGGCTGTAATATATATGTCGTTTATAAGCCTGGGTCTGCCCGATTCGATACTCGGCGCGGCGTGGCCGACCATGCGGCTGGATATAAACGCGCCCACATCGTTCGCAGGAACGCTTTATATGATAATCTCGGCAGGAACTATAGTTTCCAGCCTGATGTCAGACAGGC
Organism: uncultured Clostridia bacterium; assembly: GCA_947624375.1. GTDB lineage: Bacteria > Bacillota > Clostridia > Oscillospirales > Ruminococcaceae > UBA7477. Next base: position 100,772 of record CANQKD010000007.1, read on the forward strand.
TCACAAAAAAGCTCGGCGCAGGAAAAGTAACTGCGTTCAGCGTTGCTCTTACCGCAGCGGCGCTGTTCGGGTTTTCTGTATCGCAAAATATTGCTATGCTGTGCGTAATGGCAGTGCCTTACGGGCTGGGCGCAGGGGCTGTTGATGCCGCGCTCAACAACTACGTCGCGCTGCATTATTCTTCGCGGCATATGAACTGGCTGCACTGCTTCTGGGGCGTAGGCACGAGCGTTGCGCCTTATATAATGAGTTTTTGCCTGTCGCGCGGTATGGGCTGGAGGAGCGGCTACAGAAGCGTTTGTGTTTTGCAGATAATTCTGACAGCGCTGCTGCTGATAAGTCTGCCGCTGTGGAAGGGCAGAGAGGGCAAAGAGAATACACAAAAAACCTCGCGCGGCGGTATATTTTCAATGCTGAAGATAAAGGGCGTGTCGCTTGTACTTATCTCGTTTTTCTGCTACTGCGCCGCCGAGACATCGGCAGGGCTGTGGGCAAGCACCTATCTTACCGACCACAGGGGCATAAACGCCGAGACCGCGGCAATGTTCGCATCGCTTTTCTATATAGGCATAACAGTCGGTCGGTTTGTTAGCGGATTTGTATCAGCAAAACTTGGCGACACAAAGATGATCTTCACCGGCAGTGCGGTAATGGCGGCAGGCATAGTTATGATAATGCTGCCGCTGCCGACGGATATTTTCGCGCTATCGGGGCTTGTTATAACGGGGCTGGGCTGCGCACCGGTGTACCCTGCGATAACCCACGCCACGCCCGACAACTTTGGCAGAGAGAACTCGCAAGGGGTGATAGGTCTGCAAATGGCAAGCGCGTATCTGGGCAGTATGCTAATGCCGCCTGTTTTCGGTCTGCTATCCGATAAAACGGGGCTTGGGGCGTATCCGTTCTTCCTTGTAGTGTTCGCTGTAGGCATACCGCTGGCATACGGCTTTGGCTCAGCGGCGGCAAAAAGAAAAAATCCTTGACAAAAGGCTGATACGGTAGTATAATATACATATAGATTTTTGGGCGATGACGGAATTATCCGAAAGATGTCTTATTCAGAGAAAGGGCGGTAGGTGCAAGCCCCTGTAAGACGGTTCGGTGGCTGCTCCCGAGCCTGCGCGGCAAACCGCGCCGTATCTTCTGCGTTAAAGAAAAAGAGCGGCAGAGTATTCTCTGCAATTTGGGTGGTACCACGGAGCAGCTTCGTCCCATATCAAGGGCGGAACTGTTTTTGTTTGTAATAAGGTAAATTGTTGCGCTTACGCGCGGCGCAGGAGCGCGTTCAATGCCCTACTGTAATTTGGTTATCTTCTCATTTTGAGTACGCTAAAACTTTTGTGCGTTTAATTGTTTGGAATTTTTCACATTGTACGGCGTTCCATAATGGAACGCGGAAAGAGAGCGATGCGCTACAGTTAGGGAACGCCCTCTCTTGCAGGGCGTTCCCTCTTGAAAAACAATCCACCGGATTGTTTTTCAATTCATCCTTTGCGGAGCGCCTGCCGTATGGGGATTTCGCCGTCTGCGGACGGCGACGGGGGTTTCACCCCTCGACCCTGACGACCCTTTTGAAAAAGGGTCGATCGAAAACTTTTCCTTTCTTGACATGACTTAAAGCTTTTGCGAAAATAGAATTTTATATCAAGGAGCAATATTATGAAGTGGATCGGACTTAACGAACTAAGAGAAAGCTATCTGAAATTTTTTGAGAGCAAGGAGCATCTGCGGATGGATTCTGCGCCGTTGGTGCCGCAGGACGACAACTCGGTGCTGCTGATAAACGCCGGCATGACACCGCTGAAAAAGTATTTTCAGGGCATTGAAACGCCGCCGCGCAAAAGGGTTACTACCTGCCAGAAATGCATTAGAACCCCCGATATCGAAAACGTCGGCAAGACGGCACGGCACGGCACTTACTTTGAAATGCTGGGCAACTTTTCGTTCGGCGATTATTTCAAGCACGAGGCGACCGCTTGGGCGTGGGAGTACCTGACAAAGGTGCTTGAGATACCCGAGGACAGGCTGTGGGTGACTATCTACGAGCAGGACGACGAGGCAGGCGACATCTGGGCGAACGAGATCGGCGTGCCGCGTGACAGGATAATTAAACTGGGCAAAAAGGACAACTTCTGGGAGCATGGCAGCGGTCCGTGCGGTCCGTGCTCTGAGATTCATTTTGACAGGGGCGAGAAGTACGGCCCGTTTGAGAGCTTTGAACAGGCAGGTGACTGCGACAGGATAATAGAGATATGGAACCTTGTTTTCACGCAGTTTGACAACGACGGCAACGGCAACTATTCTCAGCTTAAAAACAAGAACATCGACACGGGCATGGGTCTTGAAAGGCTTGCCTGCGTTATGCAGGGCGTTGACAATATGTTCGAGGTCGACACCATACAGAACATTATCAAGAGGATAAGCGAAGTCTGCGGCAAAAAGTACGGTGAGAATGCAAACGATGATATTTCTATACGCGTTATTACCGACCACGCAAGGGCTGCGACATTCATGGTCGGCGACGGCGTAAGACCTTCAAATGAGGGCAGGGGTTATGTTCTTCGCAGACTTATAAGGAGGGCGGCACGCCACGGCAGACTGCTGGGCAACACAAAGCCGTTTTTCGCACAAGTTGTTGATCAGGTTATAGACGAGAACAAAAACGCCTACCCTGAGCTTGAAGAAAAGAGAGAGTATATAAAGAAGGTCATCTCCACTGAGGAGGAGAGCTTCAACAAGACCATTGAAAAAGGCACTGCGCTGCTGGCAGAGCTTATAGAGGGCATAGGCAATGACGGAATACTAAGCGGCGATGACGCTTTCAAGCTGCACGACACTTACGGCTTCCCGCTTGACCTTACGAAAGAGATACTTGAAGAAAAGAACCTCTCGCTCGATGAGGAGCGCTTCAAGGAGCTTATGCTGATACAAAAGCAGACCGCGAGGGCAAATCAGGCGTTCAAGGGAGGCTGGGACGAAGCTTCTATGAATGCGGTATCGGGCTACACCACAAAATTTGTGGGTTATGATACGCTTTCGCACAAGACAAAGCTGCTTGCACTTTTGAAAGACGGCGAGAGCATCTCTGCTGTGAACGAGGGCGACAGCGTGCTTGTTGTTATAGAGGAAACACCGTTCTATGCGGAAATGGGCGGTCAGGTAGGCGACAAGGGCGTTATAAAGTCGGGCGACAGCGTTATGAGGGTGCTCGATACAAAGAAAGCTACAACGGGTCAGTTTGTCAGCGAGTGCATTGTTGAGAGCGGCAGCTTTTTCGCAGGCGATGAGGTGCTGGCTCAGGTAGATGAGGAGCTCAGGCTTGCCACAGAGAGAAACCACACCTGCTGTCACCTGCTGCAAGCGGCGCTGAGAAAGGTTCTGGGCGATCACGTTCACCAGGCAGGTTCTTATGTTGACCCTTACAGATGCAGGTTCGACTTCTCGCATTTCAGTGCGGTAACGCCCGATGAACTGGCGGAAGTTGAAAGGCTCGTAAATGAGGAGATACTTAAAGGCGCGCAGGTAAAAACGCAGGAGCTGCCTATCGAAGAAGCGAGAGAAAAGGGTGCAATAGCTCTGTTTGGTGAGAAGTACGGCAAGGTGGTAAGAGTTGTAAGCGTTGAAGACGGCTTTTCTACCGAATTCTGCGGCGGCACGCACCTTGACAACACCGCAAGGGCAGGTCTTTTCAAGATAGTTTCAGAAAGCTCTGTAGCTGCCGGGGTAAGACGTATAGAGGGCGTTACAGGAATGGGCGTTCTGAAGATATTCGATGAGATAAACGGCAGAGTGAAAGAGGCTGCAACAATTCTCAAACTGAGCGACCCAAATCACCTTGCAGACAGGATAATGGGCGTTCTGGAAGAAAACAAGAGCCTTGAAAAGGTTGCAGAGAGCCTTAAAAAGAAGATAGCCGACGGCATTTTTGCCGATATGATAAAGAACTGCCGCGAGATTTGCGGTATAAAAGTTATGGCGAACATGATGACAAACGTTGGCTCTGATATGTATGAAAATCTTGCCGAGGGCGTAAAGACGATAGATGAACCGTTCGTGCTGCTTATGGCAGGCACTGCCGATGAAAAGCCGAAGTTTATGTGCGCGTGCTCGAAAAAGGCTATAGAAATGGGCGCGAACGCAGGCAAGCTTGTAAGAGAGGCTGCCGCTGTAACAGGCGGTAAGGGCGGCGGAAGACCCGACATGGCTATGGCAGGCATTGGCGACAAAAACAAGATAGACGAAGCGCTGCACGCGTTTGACAGAATACTGACAAACATAATAAACGGATAAGGAGAGATAAAAATGAGCGACTGCATTTTCTGTAAGATAATCAAAGGCGAGATACCCTCGACCAAAGTTTACGAGGACGACACGGTGTATGCTTTCAAAGACATAGACCCGATAGCCCCCGTGCATATACTGATAATACCAAAACAGCATATTGCAAAGCTGGAGGACATTGACGAGAGCAACAGCGCGGTGATATCGCACATATACGAGGTGGCTGCAAAGCTTTCAAAGGAGCTTGGTCTGACGGGCGGATTCAGGATAGCTTCAAACTGCGGAGAAGATGCAGGACAGACTGTGTTCCACATTCATTTTCATCTTATTGCAGGAAGGAAGCTTGGCTGGAAAGAGCAGTAAAGCAGGGCAGAGCGTCTTATTTGGGAGATGTGCGGCATGACGACGGCAAACAGACCGATGATACGCAAAACTGCCATTGTCGGGGCGGCGTATGTCAGCGGACTGTTCATATCATCATGGGCGAGCGCGTCACAGTGCTGCGTGATAATGTTCGCGGCTGCTGCCATAGGCTTTGCTGCGGCACATTTCTTTGATGAGAGATACTGCTTTGTTATAACCGCGGCGTTCGTTTTCGCATCGGGGCTGTATGCTTCGTATCTTGTAAGTGAGTACAGGACCATAACGGCTTATGACGGCAGTGAGATAGTTTTTACAGGCAAAGTGCGTGAGGCAGATGATCTGGGTGACAGTATGTATTCGCTCACGCTTCGGGGAGATGTCGGCGGCTATGCTACCGACATATCTTTCTATACGGGGGATATTGACGCGCATTATGGCGACACGGTGACTTTGCAGGCGAAAGTATCGCGCATTACAGACAGCGTGAAGTATCAGTCAGAAAAGTATTCTGCGCCTAAAGGTGAGCTTTTGCAGGGCGGATATGCTAAGGTGCTGAAAGTCAGCGGCGGCGGTTTTTCTCTTGCAAAAGTTATACTTGCCTACCGCGACAGGGTGTTTGATATAATTACCGAAACTTTGCCCGGCGACGAGGGTGCGTTTTTAGCTGCAATGCTGTGCGGTGATAAGTCGCAGCTGGAGGGCAGCTTGCAGACTGATCTATACCGCGCTGGGATAGGACATATTTTCAGCGTTTCGGGTATGCACCTTGTTGTTATAACCTTTGCCGTGATGTGGCTGCTTGATGTTATGAGGCTTGGCAGCCGCGTGAAGTTTGCGCTTACGCAGGCGGTAATTGTAATGTTCGTGGTGTTCGCGGGCGGCTCGGTCTCTGTAATACGCGCCGCGCTGATGATGAGCATAATGAACACAGCGAAAATATTCAACAGGCGTTACGACTGCCTTACTGCAATACTTATAAGCGTTATGATAATGACAGCCGCTAAGCCGTATGCAATCAAAAGCGCTTCGCTGCTGCTCTCAGCAGGAGGAGCGTTTTCGTTCGGCGTGGCTGCGCCAAAGGCTGTGAGAGCGGTAAAGACATACAAATTCGGAGCGTTTTCTGCGCTTGCAAAAAGCTTTATGTTTGCGGCAGCTGTATCTGTGGTGACACTGCCGCTGAACATAATGTTTTTTGACGAAGTATCGCTTGTCGCGGCGGTAACGAATATGCTGCTCGCACCGCTGTTTACACTGTCACTTACCCTTGCGGCGGCTGTAATGTTTACGGGCGGTATAATAACCTTTCCGCTGTATGTTGCAGGAGCGGCGGCAAAAGTGCTTATCGGCATATCACGCGGCTTGGCATCGCTGCCGTTTTCATCTGTAGGAATAGGCTACAAAAGCGTTAAAACCGCTGCTTTGTTGTGCTGGACCGCAGCGGCGTTGTTCATGATTTTCAGAAAGAAAATAGACAAACAGTCAGTGGCAATATCGGCAATGTCGTTTGTGTGCTTTGTGCTGGCGTGCGCTGTAAATAACATAATGCTTAAAGATGTTTTGCGGATATACTCTATAAAATACAAAGGCAGCGAAATGGCTGTCGTAGTTCTGGGCGGCGAGTGTGCCGTTGTGAATATCTCGGGCGAGGGAGAACTTACACAGAGCGCTGAAAGGCTATGTGGCAGCAAGGGCATAAGAGAAGCTGTGGGCTTTTACGATCTGGAAGACACAACGACCGCATATCCGCAGTTTGCAAAGTATTTTGGCAATGAAGATATAGATGTGCAGACGGGCGGAGAGAGCGTTACCTTTGGCAGCGGCACACAAACATTTACAATAGGCAAAGACGGCATAGCGCTTGATAGCGGCGCATATGTCATATATATTTATGAAGACGGAGAAACGGTATACAGGAGGCTGAGTGATGGCTTTTCAGACGAGTGAAGCAGAACTTGCAAAAAAGATACGCGCAGGCAATATAGAAAAAGTGTATTACTTTTACGGCAAAGATACAGCCGCGGTGCAGTCTTTTACCGAAAGGCTGGTAACTAAGCTTGCAGGCAAAGACGAAACAAGCCTTGACCTTTACAAGCTGGACGGCAGAAAACTTTCGGTGAGAGAGCTGTGGGAGTGCTGCAATATGCTGCCGTGCTTTTCTGAAAAGGTGGTAGTTACCGTAAACGACCCCGACTGCGACAGCCTCTCAAAAGATGATATGGCGTATCTTAAAGAAACGATAGGCGACCTGCCCGAAAGCACAGTGCTTATTTTTTATGTTACAGGCATTGATATATACAAAGGCAGAAACAACATCACCGCCGCGAACAACGAGCTGAAAAACGCCTGCGGCAAGGTGGGCGATGTTTATGAATTTGCCTATAAAACGCCCGAGGAGCTTTCTAAAGTCATTGTGTCAAGAGTGAAGAAACTGGGCGGCGTTATAAACGGCGAAAATTCTGCGTATCTTGCAGAAAAATGTCTTTGCGAACAGGCGGCTGTAAATTCGGAGATAAGCAAGCTTACGGCATATGCAGACGGCAGAGAGATAACGAAAGACGACATAGACCTTTTGTGCGCGCGCAGACTGGAGGCTGACGTTTTCAAACTGGCAGGGCTTATACTGAAGCGAAACGCCGATGCGGCATTCAATATGGTCAGCGACCTTTACGATATGCAGACATCAACGCAGATAATTATTGCAACTCTCGCGCGCTCTTTTCTTGATATATACAGGGCAAAGGCTGCAATGCCTGCCGGCAAGGGCGCGGAAGATATCGCTAAAGATTTTGAGTACGCCAAGAACCGCACGTTCGTTATAAGGCATGCTTTCAACGACTGTCGCGGTGTAAGTGAACAGCGCATACGCAGGTGCATTACTTCGATAGCCAAGGCTGATATGCAGTCAAAGCAGATGAGGACAGATGACAGGATACTGCTGGAGCGCTGCATTACAGAAATGCTGGAGAAATAGCCATGCTGCATATTGAACAGGCGATAATAGTCGAGGGCAAGTATGATAAGATACATCTCTCGCAGATAGTTGATGCGGTGATAATTGTCACCAATGGTTTCGGCATATACAAAGACAAGGATATTCAGGCGCTGATAAGGCACTTTGCCAAGACTACGGGCATTATCATAATGACGGACAGCGACAGCGCCGGCAATATGATTCGCGGCAGGATAAAGAGCGCTGCAGGCGAGGACGCGAAGATATATAACGCGTATGTGCCCGAAGTTTTTGGCAAGGAAAAGAGAAAAACTGCGCCTTCAAAAGAGGGCAAGCTGGGCGTTGAGGGCATTGAGCCGCAGCTCATTTGCGAGGCACTGCAAAGGTGCGGCGTGCAGTTTAGCGGCGAAAGAAGCGGCGATAGAGTGACTATGCAGCAGTTTATAGAAGACGGCATATCGGGCGGCAGAAACAGCCGCAGTTTGCGCGAAGAAATGTGCAAAAAGCTTAATGTGCCGTGCGTATCATCAAAGGCGCTATTGGATATAGTAAATTCAATGATGTCGGCAGAGGAATACAAAGGGCTGATAACGTCGTTAAAAGGTACTTGAAAAACTTGCGGCGTTGTGTTATAATTAAAAGTAATATTACAGCGAATGGAGCGAGCGGTATGCGCGATGAATATATAGATCTTATAGATCTGAGCGATTATTCGACCGTTTGGTGGGAAGATATAGTAGTGCTTGCGCATGAGATAATGCAGCACCCCGAAAGGTACACCCAAAGGTGTGCAGGCAAGATAATGGCAACGCTGTTTTATGAGCCGTCAACGAGAACGCAGATGTCGTTTCAGGCGGCAATGCTAAGGCTGGGCGGTTCGCTGATAGGTTTTGACAACCCGTCAACTTCATCGGTCGCAAAGGGCGAAAATCTTAAAGATACAACAAAAATAGTCAGCACTTACGGCGATATCCTTGTAATGCGCCACCCAAGTCCCGGCGCTGTAAAGGCGGCTGCGATATCGGCAGAGTGCCCTGTTATAAACGCAGGTGACGGCGGTCATCTTCACCCGACACAGACACTTACAGATCTTCTAACTCTTTATGAAACGAAGGGAAAGCTGAGCGGTCTGACGATAGGTATGTGCGGCGATCTTAAAAACGGAAGAACGGTGCACTCGCTTATAAAGGCGATGAGCTGTATGCCGGATAACAGGTTCGTGCTTATATCTACAAAAGAGCTGGAACTGCCAAGGTACATAAAGAATATATTAGACGAGCACCACGCGGAGTATCGCGAGGCTGAGCGGCTTGAAGATGCGATAGCCGACCTTGACGTGCTTTATATGACGAGGATACAGAGAGAGCGATTCGCATCGCAGCAGCAGTATGAGCAGCAGAAAGATGTGTATGTTCTTGACGAAGAAAAGATGAAAAAGGCAAGGAAAGACCTGGTCGTTCTGCACCCACTGCCGAGAGTTGACGAGATAACCATAGGCGTTGACGACGACCCCAGAGCGATGTACTTCAAGCAGGCAAACTGCGGTATGTATGTAAGAATGGCGCTCATTCTGCTGATACTTGAAAAAAGCCTGAAACCTGCGCCGCTTTTCAAAGGTGAGATACGCAGTGATATAAAATGCTGCAACGACAAATGCATTACAAATACAGAAAAATATCTGCCGCATTATTTTGTTATCAAGGACGGACAAGCCGTCTGCGAATATTGTGACGAAACAACAGAGATAGAAAAAACATTGTAGAACAAAAAACAGGAAGGGAGACAATTTAAAATGGACGAGGAAAGAAACGTGCAGCCGCAGAGGGGGCAGCCTGTCCGCAGCAGAAGAAAGAAAAAATACAAGATACTGTGGGACAGGGTAATAGTTGCTCTGGTGGCTCTTATAGCGGTGATAGTGGGCATAGTTATGCTGATAAGCGCGCTGGTGGGAGCGATAAAAGGAGCGCTTAAAAAAGATGACAGTTCATCGGCGGTGAAAGTTCAGGCTCCGGTGGTGTCTTCTCAGCAGGAAGTGCCCGAGAGCGTTGTGCAGCCCGATGACGGCACGCTGTTTACGGTAGTTATAGATGCAGGTCACGGCGGAGAGGACGTAGGTTCAACAGATTTTGACGGCGTGCGCTATGAAAAGGAAGACTGCCTGAGAGTGGCAAAGCTTGTTGAAAAGCATCTTAAAGATATGAACGTAAAAGTTATTATGACGAGAAGCGAAGATGTGTATGTAACGCTGGACGACCGCTGCAAGATAGCGAATGAATCAAATGCCGTGGTGTTTGTTTCTCTGCACAGAAATTATTTTGACGAAGAGGCGCAGGGCGTTGAAGTGTGGGTGCACAACGAAAAGCCCGAGACCGACACCGCGCTGGCGCAGAATATTCTTGACGGGCTGAAGGGCGTTGGCATTACGCAGGACAGAGGCGTGAACTTCGGCTACCGCGGCAACGAGTATGTGAATTATCAGGTGAACAGGGAAACCAATATGCCCTCTTGCCTTGTGGAGCTTGGCTTTATGCAGGACGAGCAGGACAACAAGCTTTTTGACGACAACTGCGATGCATACGCAAAAGCAATTGCAGATGCTATATACAAAACGGTAAAAGAGCGAGAGCTTGTTAAAAACTTACCGTAATATAAAAAGAATATATCGGCGTTCGCTTTGGCGGGCGCCTTTTTTCGGCATCCGGGGGCTTGCAATTTGGGCGTAAATGTGCTATACTAAATATATATTTGCATTTTTTAGACTTGGGGGTGAGGCAATGGATAAGCGTTCGCAGCTGCTTTTTTATGAGAGCGAGGCAGCAGATTGGAACGAAGCTCTGCCTGTGGGAAACGGCAGACTTGGCGCAATGGTGTTCGGCAGGGCAAAGTGCGAGGAGATACAGCTGAATGAAGATTCGGTGTGGTCGGGCGGCAGAAGAGAGCGCAACAACCCCTCTGCTCTTAAAAACCTTGACAAGGTGCGCAGCCTGCTGCTGGAAGGCAATATCCCCGAGGCGGAGAAGATAGTAAATGAGTGCTTCAGCGGAACGCCTGTAAATCAGCCTCATTACCAGACTCTTGGTTCTATGTATATAGATATGCCTTTTGAGGGCGATGTTATAAATTACCGCAGAAGCCTTGACATTTCAAGCGCGGTGGCGGTAACAGTGTTTACAGACGAAAAAACGGGTGCAAGGTACACAAGAACTGTCATAGCATCTCACCCCGACAGCGTTATTGCGGTGAACATAAAATGCACGCAGCCGTTTGTATCTTTTTCGATTCGATTAGACGGCAGAGACGACTACATAGACGAAAACCGCCCTGCAAGCGATGATACACTTATGTACAGCGGCGGCGCGGGCGGCATGAACGGCATAAACTTTGCCTGCTGCATTAAGGTGAAAGCCGATGTGAAGCCGTATGCGGAAGGCATGAATATATGCGTTGACGGCGCAAGCGAGGCGACTATTTACTTTGCCTGCGAAACAAGCTATTACCACGGCTGTGAGAACTACCGCGCGGCAAGTATAGATACCTGCGAAAAAGCGGCGGCAAAGGGCTTTGATGATATTCTTAAAGACCATTTAAAAGACTACAAAGAGCTGTTTGACAGGTGCAGCATTACTCTTTGCGATAACGGCGAAAGCAGCCTGCCGACAGACAAGCGGCTTGAAAATATAAAAGATGCACCCGACAACAAGCTGGCGGAGATGTACTTCAACTTTGGCAGGTATCTGCTTATATCTTCAAGCAGAAAGGGCACGCTGCCTGCGAATTTGCAGGGGATATGGAACAAGGATATGTGGCCTGCGTGGGGCTGCAAATTCACGATAAACATAAACACCGAGATGAACTACTGGTGTGCTGAAAGCTGCGATCTTTCCGAGCTGCATGAGCCGCTTTTTGACCTTATAGAAAAAATGCGCCCTCAGGGCAGGCAAACGGCTCGGCTTATGTATGGCTGCAAAGGCTTTGTATGCCACCACAACACCGATCTTTGGGGCGATTGCGCGCCGCAGGACTTGTGGACACCCGGTACGCAGTGGCCTATGGGTGCGGCTTGGCTGTGCCTGCATTTGTGGGAGCATTACAGGTTCACGCTTGACAGAAGCTTTCTTGAAGAAAAGTATGGCACTATGCTTGAAGCGGCGCAGTTTTATGAAGATTTTCTTATAGACAACGGCAAGGGTCAGCTGGTTACCTGCCCTTCGGTATCGCCCGAAAATACATATATCACGAAAGAGGGCGTAAAAGGCTCGGTATGCGCAGGACCTTCTATGGACAGCCAGATAATATACGACCTTTTTACGGCTGTTATTACCGCGGCTGAGATACTGGGCAAAGACGGCGCTGAAAGATTCAAACAATTGAGAGATAAGCTGCCAAAGCCGCAGGTGGGCAAGTACGGACAGATAATGGAATGGGCTGAGGACTACGACGAGGCAGAACCGGGTCACAGGCACGTATCGCAGCTGTTCGCGCTGTACCCCTCAGAGCAGATAACAATTCGCAAAACGCCCGTTCTTGCCGATGCAGCAAAAGCAACACTGGAGCGCAGACTGAAATACGGCGGCGGTCACACCGGCTGGAGCAGGGCATGGCTTATAAATATGTGGGCAAGGCTGTGGCAGCCGCAGCAGGTCTATGACAACATAACCGCGCTGCTCTCGCGCTCTACAAACAAAAATATGCTTGACAGCCACCCGCCTTTTCAGATAGACGGAAACTTCGGCGGTGCGGCAGGAATAGTTGAGGCTCTTTTGCAAAGCACGGGCGGCGAGATAACGCTTCTGCCTGCGCTGCCAGAGCAGTGGGAGAGCGGCAGTTTTGAATGTCTTAAAGCAAGAGGCGGATATAAAGTAAGCGCAAGCTGGGAAAAAGGAAAGCTAAAGCAGGCGAAAATATCAGCCGACTATGACGGCATATGCAAGATAACAGGCAAAGTAAATGTAAACGCAGAAGATGCCGCTTTTGACGGCGAAGTAACATCATTTACAGCAAAGAAAGGCAACGAATATATAATTACGGGGGCGTGACCCCTTTGCAAACAAGGAGAGGAGCTTTTGAGTATGCGGATAAAAACAGAGTGCATACATTTTACAGGATTAAAAAAGATAATTAGCGTATTTACGGCGGCTGCTATAGGCGCATCGCTTGCTTCGTGCGCAGGCAAAGACAGCAGTTCTTCAACAGAGGAAACCTCGGCGGAAGTTACGACCGGCGCTGTGACTACCACCACCGCGCCTGAGGAAAGCGAGATCGTTACCAGTGCGCCCGAGGAAGAAGCGCCCGTGCAGGTGACAACATCTGCCGAGAAAGAGATAGAAGCAAATGTGGCGAAATACGTCAAGTTTACGCAGAATATCGAGGCGCAGGAGGGTCTGTATTCGGACAACATCGCGGAAAAAGAAGATGATACCGCAAGCGGCGGAAAGTATCTTATAGGATTAAATGAGGGCTGGTCTTACGATGCAGAAATTCCTGCCACGCAGTATTACAACATAGTGCTGGTGGTTAATTCCCCTAAAAAGCAGAAAAGCGATATATCCTTCTGGATAAACGGCAGCGAGTACAGCTCTTTCACCACCAACGGCAGCGGCAAGTTTGAGGCGATAGGTTTTGACAATATTCGTCTTGAAAAAGGCGTGAGCACCATAGGAATTTTCGTAGACGACAGCGAGGTGGGGCTTGATTACGTTATAATAACAGCCAGCGATACCGTTGCAAAAATGGATCTTACCTATAAGAAGATGCCTGCGCTTTCAAACAAAAAGGCTACCGCAAAAACAAGAGCGGTGTATAATTATCTTGCACAGTGTTACGGAAAGAATATGCTCAGCGGTCAGTATGACACGGTAAATACCACTGCCGAGACCGATGCTATTTATGCTCTTACGGGGCATTACCCTGCGATAAGGTTTGGCGATCTTAATCAGTATACCGAAAGTGATTCATATGCGGATGATGTTGAAAACGCCATAGAATGGGCTGAAAACGGCGGTCTGGTGGGCTATGTGTGGCACTGGGCAGACCCGATGGGCGGCGGCGGTTACTATACAAAAGGCACTGCCGATGTACCCGAAGAAATGACTACCGATTTTGACATAACGCAGGCGGTAACAGAGATAGACATAGCAAAAATACCTATAGAAGACCTTGAAGTTATGTGCAGCGAGGGCGGCATAACTGCGCAGTGCCTTGCGATAGTAAAAGACATAGACACGATAGCGGTGCAATTCAGTCATTTGCAGGAAAACGGCGTTACAGTGCTGTTCAGACCGCTCAACGAGGCAGGCGGCGGCTGGTTCTGGTGGGGCAAGGACAAAGATGCGTATATGTGGCTGTGGAAGCTTATGTACAGAAGAATGACGGAGCTTCACGGGCTTAATAACATAATATGGGTATGGAACGGTCAGCACCCCGACTGGTATGTGGGTGACAAATACTGCGATATTATCTCGGCCGATATTTATGACGACGGAGGTGCAAGCCAGCTCAGTGCGTTTTTGTCGCTGCACAGAATTTCCGAAAATAAAATGCTTGCCCTCAGCGAGTGCGGAAATGCGCCCGATGTTCAGATGCTTGCGAACGAAAAAACACTGTGGTGCTGCTTCGGCATATGGGGCGGCAGTTATGTTATAGATGAATACGGCAATTATTCGGCTGAAGTTATACCTGCCGAGGAGATGACGGAGCTTTATTCAAATAATATAGTTATATGCCGCGATGAGCTCCCCGATTTTGAGGAGCTTGCCAAAGAGATAGAAAAAGAAGATGCCGATAAGGCACAAAAGGAAAAGGAAAAAGAAGATAAGAAAAAGGACAAGGAAAAAGATAAAGAAAATACCGACAGCGAAAAGAGCGAGGCTGAATAAACCGCCGCTATATCGGCATAATATCTTTGAAACTATTTTAGAGGAGAGATATTATGCAGCTTAGCAGATCGCAGTATAACGAGATGTATAAAGAGGCAAGCGAGGGTTCAAAGGCGTATATAAACGTGCCGAAAGCCTTTGTGATAGGCGGTTTGATATGTATGCTTGGCGAGTACCTGATAACGCTTTATGGTGGTTTGGGGCTTGATGAAAAACTCAGCGCGGCGGCGGCATCGGTAACGCTGGTGTTCATATCGGCGCTGCTTACGGGGCTGGGGCTTTACAGCAAGCTTGCCAAACACGCAGGCGCAGGAACGCTCGTACCGATAACGGGCTTTGCAAATTCGGTGGTAGCGCCGGCGGTCGAATTCAAGGCAGAGGGCTTTGTTCTTGGTCTTGGAGCGAAGATATTCATAATAAGCGGACCTGTAATACTTTACGGTACGCTTGCATCGGTGGTCTACGGGCTAATTTACTGGCTGTCTACCATAGTATAACAGTATGGGAGGGAATGGCGCTGCTTATGGCGTGCGCCGTACATATATGTTAAGTGGGATATTATCGAGAGAAGAATGTGCAAAGTGCAGAATATGCTGCTGCTTTGATGACACAGATCTTTGGGAAGCGCCCGTAATGACGGACGAGCTTGCTGAAAGTCTTAAAGATACACAGTTTGAGTATCTTGAAAACGGCAAGCGAATACTTAAAATGCCAAAAGAAGTGATAGGCGGCGAGGAGCTTTATTGCTGCACACTTCTTGATAAAAACGCAGGCTGCGTGCTTGGCGATAAAAAGCCGTTTGAGTGCAGCATATGGCCGCTGCGAGTAATGCAGCTTGACGGCAGAAGAGTTATAGCGCTCTCGCCGGTGTGCCCCGTTTTGCAGACAAGGGCAGTGAAAGATATTGCAGATGTTGCACAAAAGCTTTCAAAGAAAATTTTTGCACAGGCAGACAAAAACCCCGACATCGTAAAGAAATACGAACCGGGGTATGTGATATTCGTTATCGAGGGTATCAGCTGATAGAGGCAAGTATTTTGTCGGCGATATCTTCGGGCGTGCCGCTGCCGCTTACCACGATATCGCCTGCCGCGCGGTATATAGGGTAGCGGCTCTCAAAACGCTGCAAAAGCTCGGTGCGGTCGGCATTTGAGGCAAGGGGTCGGTTGCTGTCGCCGCAGATGCGTGAGTAGCAAGTATCAAAATCAGTATCTATAAACACTATAACGCCGCTGTGCTTAGCCGCCGCGGTGTTTTCTTTTCTCAAAACCGCGCCGCCGCCCAGCGCAACAACGGTATCGCCGCCAAGCTCGGTTATAAGCCTGCTTTCAACGCCGCGAAAGTATTCCTCGCCGTTCTGGGCGAATATTTCGGGTATTGTGCGCCCATCGGTCTCAACGATAAGGTCGTCAAGGTCAAAAAAGCTGCGATTCGACTTTTCGGCAAGTATTTTGCCAACGGTGGTTTTGCCGCAGCCCATAAAGCCGCAAAGAAATATAGTCTTATCCATTCAGTATCTCCCTTGTTCGTTTTGTAACGCGCGCTATCTGCTCATCTGTAAACTTTGCGCCGTACCACAGCGTGTGCGACTGCGCCGCCTGCACCACAAGCATCTCCATTCCGCTGGCGCAACGTTTGCCCTGCGCCTCCGCCTTTTGTATGAGCACCGTCTTTTCGGGGTTGTATATCGCATCAAAGAAAGAGCCGCATTTGTCTATCACTTCATCTGTTATAGGGCAGCCCTTTACTTTGGGGTACATTCCCACAGGCGTGGCGTTTATGCAAAGGTCATATTCGCCTTTTATGCTGTCAATAGTGCAAGCCTGTGCGCTCTTGTAAAGCCGCAGGCAAAGCTCGTTTATGTCGGGAACGGTAAGGTCTGCAACGGTGAGCTGCGCGCCTGCCCTTAAAGCCGCGGCAGCCATCATCTTTCCTGCGCCGCCAAAGCCCAGAAGCAGCACCTTTCCGTTAAGCGAGAGCCCGTTAGCTTTCAAAGCATATTCAAAACCGGTCATATCGGTATTGTAGCCTATCGCGCCTTTTTCGGTGTTTGCAACGCAGTTTACCGCGCCGCACACCTGCGCAGTTTCGTCAAGACCATCAAGAAAAGGTATTATATCGCACTTGTAGGGGATAGTAACATTGTACCCCACAAGCGTGCGGAGCGTTTTGTATACATCGCCAAGCTCCTGCGGTTCACATTCGCATATGCCGTAAGAGCCTTTTTTGCCCGTAATTTCAAAAAGCTGGGCGTGTATCTGCGGTGAAAGTGTGTGCGCCAGGCTTCTTCCCAAAAGAAGGTGGTCGCAGCCGTTTGGTGTAAATTTCATATGTATCTCTTGTATGATATAGTTATCCCTAAATCATACTCTCCTTTCATCAAAATGTGGTATAATAGAAATTGGGTACTGTGG